>NZ_JBNNWD010000009.1:0-271989 GCF_050280885.1 Pseudomonas sp. NPDC086566 | reverse complement strand
GCTGGCCGTGACTGTTACCGACCAGCGTCCCGCCGTTGCGGCCCTTGCTAAAGCCGCTCCTACAGGTACTGCAAAGCACTGTAGGAGCGGCTTTAGCCGCGAAGAGGCCGGTACAGAAAAAACAAAGGCCCGGGGCTTTCGCAAGCCCCGGGCCTCAGTCAGCAATCCACGATCAGTGGAACTGCTCTTCCTCGGTCGAACCGGTCAGTGCAGTCACCGACGAAGCGCCACCCTGGATCACAGTGGTCATGTCGTCGAAGTAGCCGGTGCCGACTTCCTGCTGGTGCGCCACGAAGGTGTAGCCCTTGTTGGCGTCGGCGAATTCCTGTTCCTGCAGCTTCACGTAGGCGGTCATGTCGTTGCGGGCGTAGTCGTGCGCCAGGTTGAACATGCCGTGCCACATGTTGTGGATGCCGGCCAGGGTGATGAACTGGTGCTTGTAGCCCATGGCCGACAGCTCGCGCTGGAATTTGGCGATGGTCGCGTCGTCCAGGTTTTTCTTCCAGTTGAAGGAAGGTGAGCAGTTGTACGACAGGATCTGGTCCGGGTATTCCTTCTTGATCGCTTCGGCGAAGCGACGGGCTTCGTCGAGGTCCGGCTTGGCGGTCTCGCACCAGATCAGGTCGGCGTACGGGGCATAGGCCAGGCCGCGGGCGATGGCCTGGTCGAGGCCGGCACGCACCTTGTAGAAGCCTTCACGGGTACGCTCGCCGATCACGAACGGCTGGTCGTACGGGTCGCAGTCGCTGGTCAGCAGGTCGGCGGCGTTGGCGTCGGTACGGGCCAGGATGATGGTCGGTACACCCGATACGTCGGCAGCCAGGCGCGCGGCCACCAGTTTTTGCACCGCTTCCTGGGTCGGTACCAGTACCTTGCCACCCATGTGGCCGCATTTTTTCACCGAAGCCAGCTGGTCTTCGAAGTGCACGCCGGCGGCGCCTGCTTCGATCATGTTCTTCATCAGTTCGTAGGCGTTCAGCACACCACCGAAGCCGGCCTCTGCGTCTGCCACGATCGGCGCGAAGTAGTCGATGTAGCCCTCATCGCCCGGGTTCTTGCCGGCTTTCCACTGGATCTGGTCGGCGCGGCGGAATGCATTGTTGATGCGCTTGACCACGGTCGGTACCGAGTCGACCGGGTACAGCGACTGGTCCGGGTACATGGATTCGGCCGAGTTGTTGTCGGCGGCCACCTGCCAGCCGGACAGGTAGATTGCCTGGATGCCGGCCTTGACCTGCTGCACGGCCTGGCCGCCGGTCAGGGCGCCCATGCAGTTGACGAAATCTTTTTCTGGGCGGAAGGACGGGTGGGCACCTTCGGTGACCAGCTTCCACAGTTTTTCTGCACCCAGGCGGGCCAGGGTGTGCTCCGGCTGCAGGGAGCCACGCAGGCGAACGACATCGGCGGCGGTGTAGGTACGGGTCACGCCTTTCCAGCGCGGGTTCTCGGCCCAGTCTTTTTCGAGGGCTGCAATTTGCTGTTCGCGTGTCAGTGCCATGGAAATAAACCTCGTCGCATCGATCTTGGGGTAATTGTGCTGATGCTCGGGGCCGATCAGGGACCTGGCGGCTGTCCTGTCCGGGGGAATGCGGCGGCGAACGCGAAGGCTCGAAGGGGAAGGAGGTGCAGGTCAGGCGCAGGTGCGCTCCGGCAGGTCGGCTCGTGGTTGCCTTGCTGCGGTGCTACGCGATTGCCAGAACTGCGGTGATGCGCTTCCGTCCCTCGGGACAACTTCTTCGTTGCAGTCGCAATCCCGTCGAACCGCCTTGTGGGCCGTATAGACACGAGGTGCCTCCAGGGGTGGGAGGAGTGCGCCTCGAAGGCCCTTGCCAGGGCCCCTGATTAGCGGGAGCGAGGCCATCATGCCCTTGGCAAAAAGACCCTGTCAAATGTTTTGTAGTGGTTTTTTTCACTTACTACATCTTTGGTCTAATGCGACTTGGCGGTCAGTTTCAAGGCCTTTGGTCGAAGCCTTGAATTGCCTGGGATCAGTCCAGAAGGTCGACTTTGACGCGCAAAGTCATGTTTTCACCCCGCTGGGTGCTGTAGGTACGGCTTGAAGGGTTGCGGTCGGCTTGGCTCTGCTGGTTGTAACCGGCCAGGGTGATCCACTCGCCGAGCCTGCCGGTGATGGTCGTGTCGGTACTTTGCACTTTCACTACATCGGCGCGTTCCTGGCTTATTCGGTCATTATTGGTGCTGATTTGCAGACGAACCGTATCTCCGCTCAAGCTCGGCGTAACGTAGAAGCCTTGGGTCACATTGCGGTATTCGGTGTTGCTCTGGATGCGCCCGTAGCCGTCGGTGCTGCTGCTGGTGATCGGGATGCTCTGGCCGATCTGGATCAACGCGGGCTGGCCTTCGCTGGCCTGGATTTGCTGCAAGCCGCCGTCGCGATTACTGGTGCCGTAGCGGATCACCTGGCCGTTGCCGCGGGTGTCCTGATAGCTGCTGTCGTTGTTGTCGACGCTGATCAGCAGTCGCTTGGGCGCGGTGTCCAACTGTTGCAGCAGCGTGCGCAGATCATCGATACGCTCGGGGCTGGCATTGACGATCAGCTTGTTCTCGAAAGCGCTCACCGTGCCGTCGCGGCCAATGAAGGCCTGGGCGGCGGGCAGCAGTTCGGCGCTGCTGCGGTGCTGCAGGGGCACTACCTCGGTGGCGGCCTGGGCGGTGAGGCTGGCAGTCAGCAGCAGGGCAGTGAAGAGGGGGCGTAGCGGCATGTCCATGATCTCCGCAGGTGGAATCAACATGATGGCAAATTTGTTGGCAGTTTGCCGGGCCTGGATCACAGCTGCACACCTGCCAAGGCAAGGTGAAAAGGGTGTTTTATCGTGTTTTATCTTGTAGGCTATAAATTATAGTTGCGAAGATAATCGAGGATAATGGCATGGCACCCTCCCGTCCGTTGCTACGTCGCGAACAGCTGGCCAAAGCCCTGGCCCAGGACCTTGCCGGCGAGTCGTTGGTCGATTACAGCTCGGGCATGTTCCTGGCGGCACCTCGGCGTACCGGCAAGAGCACCTTCCTCAACAATGACTTCATCCCCGAGTGCGTGCAGCGTGGCTGGCTGCCGGTGTATGTCGACCTGTGGTCGGACCGCGATGCCGCCCCGGCCGACCTGATCAGCGGCGCGATCGGCACCGCGCTGGGCTGTTTCGAGGGTGCGCTGGCCAAGGCCGCGAAGAAAGCGGGCATCGACAAGATCAACCTGCTGCGTACCCTCAGCTGGGATTTCACCCGCCCGCAGCTGCCCGCCGGAACTACCCTGGCCCAGGCGCTGGCGGTGCTGCACCAGGTGTCAGGGCAGATGGTGGTACTGATCATTGATGAAGCGCAGCACGCGCTCAACAGTGAGGACGGCCTCAATGCGATGTTCGCCCTCAAGGCAGCGCGGGATCATCTTAATCGCGGTGACCGGCCGGACGGGCTGCGCCTGGTGTTCACCGGCTCCAGCCGTGACAAGCTCGCCAACCTGGTGCTCAAGATCAAGCAGCCGTTCTTCGGCGCCAGCATCACCCCGTTCCCGTTGCTGGGGCGCGAGTATGTCGGTTTCGTCACCGAACTGTGGAACCGCCGCCTGGCCGACAGCAACCAGTTCAAGGCCGAGGACCTGGAATATGCCTTCGAGCTGGTGGGGCGGCGGCCGGAAATGCTCAACAAGTTGCTGGCCGAGGTCAGTGTGGGGTTGGGTGAGGCGGCCAACCTGGGCGAGTTGTTGCGCACCGGCGCGCTCAATCATCAGGCCGGGGTATGGAGTGACCACGAAAGTGCCTGGAATGAGCTGTCACCCTTGCAACAGGCGGTGCTGGAAGTCATGGCCGAACGCGCCCAGGGCCGGCAGCCGTTCTCGCCTTTCGCCGAGCAGACCTTGATCGAGGTCGCGCGCAAGCTGGAGCAGGCCGGGGCCGACGTCAACGCCAGCACGCCCAACGTACAGAAGGCCCTGGATGCCCTGCGCGACAAGGAACTGGTATGGAAGGCCAACCGAGGCGAGTATGCCCTGGAGGACGCGTCCATGGCGCAGTGGCTGACCCGCACGGGCCGATGACACGTCTTGCGGTGGCTGCTGTCAGACAAATTCCGTAACATCGCGCCCCTTGTTTTTGTACCGTCCGCCCGGACAGCACCACAGGATGCCCATGAAACCCGCCCGACTACGCGCCGACCTGCTCGCCGGCCTGACCACCTCGTTCGCCTTGGTGCCCGAGTGCATCGCCTTCGCCCTGGTGGCCCACCTCAATCCATTGATGGGCCTGTATGGCGCCTTCATCATCTGCACCCTGACGGCGCTGTTCGGCGGCCGCCCGGGGATGATCTCCGGTGCTGCGGGCTCCATGGCGGTGGTGATCGTCGCCCTGGTGGTGCAGCACGGTGTGCAATACCTGCTGGCCACCGTCCTGCTGGGCGGAGTGGTGATGATCCTGTTCGGCCTGCTGCGTCTGGGCAAACTGGTGCGGCTGGTGCCGTACCCGGTGATGCTCGGCTTCGTCAACGGCCTGGCGATCGTCATCGCCCTGGCCCAGCTCGAGCACTTCAAGGACGGTGGGCAGTGGCTCAGTGGCGCACCGCTGTACCTGATGATCGGCCTCGTGGCGCTGACCATGCTGGTGGTCTATGTGCTGCCGAAACTGACCCGTGCGGTGCCGCCTGCGCTGGTGGCGATTCTCGGTGTTGGCGTGCTGGTGTACCTGCTCGGCCTGCCGACCCGCACCCTCGGTGACATGGCGCACATTGCCGGTGGCCTGCCGCAGCTGGCCCTGCCGGCGGTGCCCTGGAACCTGGAAACCCTGAAAATCATCGTCCCCTACGCAGTGCTGATGGCCATGGTCGGCCTGCTGGAAACCCTGCTGACCCTCAACCTCACCGATGAGATCACCGAGAGCCGTGGCTACCCGGACCGCGAATGCGTGGCGTTGGGGGCGGCCAACATGGTCTCCGGCCTGTGCGGTGGCATGGGTGGCTGCGCAATGATCGGCCAGACCGTGATCAACCTCAGCTCCAATGGCCGAGGGCGGTTGTCAGGCGTGGTAGCGGGGCTGATGATCCTGTTGTTCGTCCTGTTCCTGTCGCCGCTGATCGAGCGCATTCCGCTGGCGGCGCTGGTCGGGGTGATGTTCGTGGTGGCCCAGCAGACCTTTGCCTGGGCCTCGCTGCGGGTGCTGCACAAGGTGCCGGTGAGCGACGTGCTGGCGATCATCGCCGTGACCGTGGTGACAGTGTTCACCGACCTGGCCGTGGCGGTGCTGTTCGGTATCGTCATCGCGGCGGTGAACTTTGCCTGGCAGCATGCCCGTGAGCTTTACGCTGACAGCCACGAGGACGGGGAAGGGGGCAAGCATTACCAGGTGCATGGCACGCTGTTCTTTGCCTCCACCACGCAGTTCCTCAATCAGTTCGATGCGGCGGGTGATCCGCAGAGGGTCACTCTCGATTGCCAGCATGTGAGCTTTGTCGATTATTCGGCGATCGCCGCGTTGAAAACCTTGCGCGAGCGTTATGCCAAGGCGGGCAAGCACCTGCGCGTGGTGCACCTTTCCGAGCGCTGCAAGAAACTGCTGAAGCGGGCTGGTGAGCAGCACTGAAGATAATGGCTGCCTGCACTGGCCCTATCGCGAGCTGCGCTCGCTCCTACGGGGGTATGCGATCCCTGTAGGAGCGAGCGCAGCTCGCGATAGGGCCGGTACAGGAAAACCGCTTATTCTCCCCGGTTCTTCTTTACGATGGCATCGGCAATGCTAGCCGGTGCCTCGGCATACCGCGTGAACTCCATCGAAAAGCTCGCCCGCCCCTGGGTCATCGAGCGCATCGACGTCGCATAGCCGAACATCTCGCCCAACGGCACTTCGGCGCGGATCACCTTGCCGGCGGGTGTCTCGTCGCCATCCTGGATCATCCCCCGACGTCGGCTCAGGTCGCCAAGGATATCGCCCTGATACTCCTCCGGTGTCACCACCTCGACCTTCATCACCGGCTCCAGCAACACCGCACCGCCTTTCTGCGACAGCTGCTTGGTGGCCATGGAGGCGGCGATCTTGTAGGCCATCTCGTTGGAGTCGACGTCATGGTAAGACCCGTCGAACACGGCGGCCTTGAGGTTGATCAGCGGGTAGCCGGCCAACACACCGTTCTTCATCTGCTCCTCGATGCCTTTCTGGATCGCCGGGATGTACTCGCGTGGCACCACGCCGCCGACGATCTCGTTGATGAATTCCAGGCCTTCCTTGCCTTCATCGCCGGGGGCGAAGCGGATCCAGCAGTGGCCATACTGCCCGCGCCCGCCGGACTGGCGAACGAAGCGGCCCTCGATCTCGCAAGTGTTGCGGATCTTTTCGCGGTAGGCCACCTGCGGCTTGCCGATGTTGGCGTCGACGTTGAACTCGCGTTTCATGCGGTCGACGATGATGTCCAGGTGCAGTTCGCCCATGCCGGAAATGATGGTCTGGCCGGTTTCTTCATCGGTGCGCACACGGAACGACGG
The DNA here is from genome assembly GCF_050280885.1 of Pseudomonas sp. NPDC086566. Classification (NCBI taxonomy): domain Bacteria; kingdom Pseudomonadati; phylum Pseudomonadota; class Gammaproteobacteria; order Pseudomonadales; family Pseudomonadaceae; genus Pseudomonas; species Pseudomonas sp. NPDC086566. Next base: position 265,508 of record NZ_JBNNWD010000009.1, on the reverse strand, counting down.
GTCTTCCTGGGCCAGCTTGCCCAGGGCGATGCCCATCTTCTCCTGGTCGCCCTTGGTCTTCGGCTCCACCGCCACCGAGATCACCGGGTCGGGGAAGTCCATGCGTTCGAGGATGATCGGCTTGTCGATGTCGCACAGGGTGTCGCCCGTAGTGACATCCTTCATGCCGATCAGCGCAGCGATGTCGCCGGCGCACACGTCTTTGATCTCGGCGCGCTGGTTGGCGTGCATCTGCACCATGCGGCCGATGCGTTCCTTCTTGCCTTTCACCGAGTTGAGCACGGCGTTGCCTGAACTGAGCACGCCGGAATACACCCGGGCGAAGGTCAAGGTGCCGACGAAGGGATCGGTGGCGATCTTGAAGGCCAGGGCAGAGAAGGGCTCTTTGTCGTCGGCGTGACGTTCCAGGTGCTTTTCTTCGTCGTCGGGGTCGGTGCCCTTGATCGCCGGGATTTCCGAAGGCGCGGGCAGGTAGTCGATCACCGCGTCGAGCATCAGCGGCACCCCCTTGTTCTTGAACGACGAGCCGAGAATGGTCGGGACAATTTCATTGGCAATGGTGCGCTGGCGCAAGGCTGCCTTGATTTCATCGACGCTCAGCTCCTCGCCCTCGAGAAACTTCATGGTCAGTTCATCATTGGCTTCGGCGGCGGCCTCGATCATGTGCGCGCGCCATTCGTCGGCGAGGTCCTGCAGTTCGGCGGGAATGGCTTCTTCGCGGTAGCTGGTGCCCTGGTCGTTGTCGTTCCAGTAGATCGCCTTCATCTTCACCAGGTCGATCTGGCCGATGAAGTTCTCTTCGCTGCCGATGGCCAGCTGGATCGGCACCGGGTGGTGGCCCAGGCGCTGGTCGATCTGTTTGACCACACGCAGGAAGTCGGCGCCCTGGCGGTCCATCTTGTTGATGTAGGCCAGGCGCGGCACTTGGTACTTGTTGGCCTGGCGCCAGACCGTCTCGGACTGCGGCTCGACGCCGTCGGCGCCGCTGAACACCACCACCGCGCCATCGAGCACGCGCAGTGACCGCTCCACCTCGATGGTGAAGTCGACGTGGCCGGGGGTGTCGATGATGTTGAAACGGTACTTGTCGGCGAACTGCTTGGTCGAACCCTGCCAGAAGGCCGTGGTCGCTGCCGAAGTGATGGTGATGCCGCGCTCCTGTTCCTGGGCCATCCAGTCCATGGTCGCAGCGCCATCGTGCACCTCGCCCATTTTGTGGTTGACCCCGGTGTAGAACAGGATGCGCTCGGTGGTCGTGGTCTTGCCAGCATCCACGTGGGCGACGATGCCGATATTGCGGTACAGCTCGATGGGCGTTGTACGGGCCATGACGGACTACCTGCAGATGGGCGGATTCCCCCACGGTAGCAGAGCGGGGGAATCCTGCCTGACCGCCGGGCCGTCAGTCAGCCTGGGCTTGCAGCATCCACTGGCCGTCGATTTCACGGGCCAGGCCGCTGGCCGGCAGCAGGGCCAGCAGTCGCTCGTGCAGGCTGGCCTCAGTGAACGTCTTGAGGGTGGTGAGGTCCAGTGCGCCGATCAGGGTGAGCTCGGCCTTGGTGTACGACAGCCAGGCCTTTTTCAGTACCTGGGCGACGTCGCTGCCGGCGGTGCTGGCAAAGCGGCGATGCCACGGGCGGCCTTCGAAGGTGAACGTGTGGGCGTGGCTGTAGCTGCTTTGGTCGCTGCCTTCGGCGCAGCGGTGGCAGCAGCACGGGCCATCGCCAAAGGCGTTGCGCAGGAAGCTGTTGAAATCCACGACGGGCTTGAGGGTCAGGCGTTTGTCGACCTCGAACAGGTCGGCGATCAGGGGTTCTTCGGCGCTCACTCAGGTGTCCTCGTGTGGTGTGGCGTGCATCGGCGGGCACCCTAACAGATCGGGGCAGCTTTTGCAGGCCTGGCCTCTTCGCGGGCTCATCGAGGCGTCGAACCGCCGCGAAGAGGCCAGTAGAGACAACAGAGATCACCTGCCGTACTCTACGCGCCCAAATACCCAGACACCCTTTCGAGGTAACCCCGCTTGAGCACCAAGTACCCTTACACCGCCACCGTGACCATCAGCGCCGAAGACCGCGGCGGTGACACCGAAGCCTCGGAAAACCCGGGCATGCGCGTCGGCCTGGAAGCGGTGACCGAAACCCTGAAGAAGGTGCATTTCGTCGGTACGCTCGCGGCCCCCGAAAAAACCGCCACGCACATCTGCGTGACCCTGGAGAACGGCCTTACCTACTACGGCCCGATCGTCAACGGCCACGCCGAACTCGAAGGCGGCTGGATCGCCTTCGAGTCCGACATGCTCACGCCTGAAGAACTGGGCCTGTAACCCTCAGCTCAGTTCAGCCAGGCACTGCTCGAGGATATCCAGCCCTTCCTCGAGCACCTCGGCCTCGATGGTCAGCGGTGCCAGCAGGCGAATGATGTGCCGCGCCTTGCCGCTGGGCATCAGCAGCAGCCCCTTGGCGCGCGCCGCTTCGATCACTTTGGCCAACTGCACCGGCGCCGGGCTGCCGTCGGGATTGACCAACTCGATGCCGCGCATCGCGCCGGTACCGGTCAGGCGGCCGATGTACGGGCTCAGCTTCGAGGCCTTCCAGCGGGCGTGGCGGCCAACGATCGCCTGGTCCTGGCGCTCACCCCAGGTGGCGACGTTCTCGTCGGTCATCTGTGCCAGGCTTGCCAGCGCTGCCGCGCAGGCGATCGGGTTGCCCGAATAGGTGCCTCCCAGGCCGCCCTTGGGCAGCGCCGCCATCACCTCCTGACGCCCGACCACTGCGCCCAGCGGCATGCCGCCGGCGATGCTCTTGGCCAGCAACAGCAGGTCCGGTTCGATCCCCAGGCGCGGGAAGGCGAAGCGCTGGCCGGTGCGGCCAAAGCCGGACTGGATCTCGTCGATGATGATCAGGATCCGGTGGTCATCGCAGAAACGCCGCAGCGCCTGGGCGAATGCCGGGTCCAGGGCGAGGAAGCCGCCTTCACCCTGCACCGGTTCGAAGATGAACGCCGCCACGTCCTCCACCGCCAGTTCGACGCTGAACAGGCGGTCCATGGCCTTGAGCGCCTGCTCGCAGCTAACGCCGGTATCGGCGCTGGGGTAGGGCAGGTGGTACACCGGCCCCGGCAATTCGCCGACCCGCTGCTTGTAGGGCGCGACCTTGCCGTTGAGGTTCAGGGTCGCCAGGGTGCGGCCGTGGAAGCCACCGTCGAAGGCGATGATGGCGCGTTTGCCAGTGGCACCGCGGGCGACCTTCAAGGCGTTTTCCGCCGCTTCCGCGCCGCTGTTGGTGAGCATGCCGGCCAGCGGGTAGCTGACCGGGACGAACTGGTGCAGGCGCTCCATCAGCTCCAGGTACGGGCCATGGGGCGCGGCGTTGAAAGCGTAGTGGGTCAGGCGGCTGGCCTGGGCCTGGATCGCCTCGACCACCGCCGGGTTGCAGTGGCCCAGGTTGAGCACGCCGATACCGCCGACAAAGTCGATGTAGCGTTTGCCGTCGGTATCCCAGACTTCGGCATTACGGCCATGGGAAAGTGTGATCGGATGAACGATGGCAATGGATTGACTGATACTTTCCAGTTTCATGGGCACGCGGACCTTGTTCAAGTTTCTTACTATCCAAGCGCGCCACGGTAGTATGCCGCAAACGAATTATTCGATTGCGGTCATTCCTGCGATTCATGAACTTGCTCCTTCGCGCTCAGTCTCCCTCTGCAACCCGCTCGCGAATCCACTGCACGAAGGCCTTGACCTTGGGCACTTCGGCAGCATGTTCCGCATGGGCGATGAAATGCCGGCCATTGCTCGCCACCGGGTGGTTCCAGGCCACTACCAGCTTGCCTTCGCTCAGTTCTTCAGCCACCAGGTAGCGCGGAATCAGGGCAATGCCACAGCCGGCAATGGCCGCGCGGATACACAGGTAGAACGTGTCGAAACGCGGCCCGTGGTAGCTGTTCTGGCTGTGCAAGCCCAAGCCCAGGAACCATTCGTGCCATGCCTCCGGCCGTGATGCGCACTGCAGCAGCCGGTGCTCGGTGAGCGCCTCGGCGCTGTCGAAACGGTGCCGGGCCAGCAGCCCGGGCGCACACACCGGCACCACTTCCTCGCTGAACAGCTCGATGCAGGTGGCCCCCGGCCATGTGCCCTGGCCGAAGAAAAACGCAATATCGGCCTTGGCCTGCACCAGGTCGAACGGCTCCAGCTCGTTGCGGATATCCAGGTGGATGCGCGGGTGGCGGTCACCGAAGCCCTTGAGCCTGGGCACCAGCCAGCGCGCGCCGAAGGTCGGCTGGGTAGCGATGCGCAGCACCTCGGTCTCGTCGCCGTAGCTGAGGATGTAGCGGCTGGAGATGTCGATCTGGTTGAGGATCTTGTTCACTTCGGTGAGGTACAGGGCGCCGGCCGGGGTGAGGTGCAGGCGCCGGCGAATACGCTGGAACAGCGAGTGCGAGAGCATGTCCTCGAGCTGCGCGACCTGCTTGCTGACGGCGCTCTGAGTCAGGTGCAGCTCCTGTGCCGCACGGGTGAAGCTCAGGTGCCGGGCGGCGGCTTCGAAGCACTGCAGGGCGGTGGTCGAGGGCATCAGGCGTTTGGACATGGCAGGCGCGTACCGAGCAAAGAAGGAAGAAGTTCATTCCGTATTGGAATCATGTGCTTCGAAAAGGTCGTTTGTTGACCTTGCCCTATAGATTAATACTGACCTCGATCAACGATTACAACCGGTACGGCGAAGAGGAGGTAACTGCGCGACCGGCGACATAAAACAACAAAAAACGGCAACTCGACCTACAAGAATTCTGCTCCAACTTTTCAGCCGACGACGGCACTTCAGCCGCACGCCGGCCGACCCATTCGAGGGTTCTCCATGGCTTCGCTACACAACAACAAACAGCGTTCCTTGCAGCACGGCCTGACCTCGCGTCAGGTGTCCATGATCTCCATTGCCGGCATTATCGGTGCCGGCTTGTTCATTGGTTCTTCCAACGCCATCGCCACGGCTGGCCCGGCCATTCTCATCTCCTACGCCATGACCGGCCTGCTGGTGCTGCTGGTGATGCGCATGCTGGGTGAAATGGCCATCGCCAACCCTAACAGCGGTTCGTTCTCCACCTACGCCTCCGAGGCCATCGGCCCCTGGGCCGGCTTCACCATCGGCTGGCTGTACTGGTGGTTCTGGGTGCTGATCATTCCGGTCGAGGCCATCGCCGGTGCAGACATCCTGCATGCCTACTTCCCCGGTGTGCCGTCCTGGCTGTTCGCCTTCCTGATCATGCTGGTGCTGTCGGGCAGCAACCTGGTCAGCGTGAAGAACTTCGGCGCGTTCGAGTACTGGTTCGCGCTGGTCAAGGTGGTCGCGATCATCGCCTTCATCGCGGTCTGCAGCCTGGCCGTGTCCGGCTTCTGGCCGCTGGCCGAGGTGTCCGGCATCAGCCGCCTGTGGGACAGCGGTGGGTTCATGCCCAACGGTTTCGGCACCGTGCTCGGTGGCGTGCTGATCACCATCTTCTCGTTCTTCGGCGCCGAGATCGTCACCATTGCTGCCGACGAAACCGCCAACCCGAAAGACAAGATCCGCCGTGCCACCAACCTGGTGGTGTACCGCATCGCCATCTTCTACCTGGCGTCGATCTTCCTGGTGGTGTCGCTGGTAGCCTGGAACGATCCTGGCCTGAAAGCGGTGGGCTCGTTCCAGCGCGTGCTGGAAGTGCTCAACGTGCCGGGCGCCAAGCTGCTGGTCGACCTGGTGGTACTGGTGGCGGTGACCAGCTGCATGAACTCCGGCCTCTACACGGCTTCGCGGATGCTCTATTCGCTGGGTGCCCGCGGCCAGGCGCTGAGCATGACCAAGCGCATCTCCGGTGCTGGCGTGCCGACTGTGGCGGTGCTTCTCTCGACCCTGGCAGGCTTCGTCGGTTGCTTCGTCAACTATGTGCTGCCGGGCAAGGTCTTTGGCTTCCTGCTGTCCACCACCGGCGCCATCGCCTTGCTGGTGTACCTGGTGATCGCCGTGTCGCAGCTGCGCATGCGCGCCCGGGCCGAGCGGGAAGGGCGCCCGCTGGAGCTGAAGATGTGGCTGTTCCCGTGGCTGACCTGGCTGGTGATAGGCACCATCGTCATGGTCCTGGGCTACATGCTGTTCAGCGACGCCTACCGCTACGAGACGCTGATGACCGCTGGCGTGACCCTGTTCATCCTGCTGGTGTCGCTGACCCAGAAGGGCGGCAAGGTGGTTGCCCAGCCGGCTTGAACTTTCTGCTTTAATGGGGGCGTTTCGCGCCCCCGTTCCAACAAGCACAAGGCTGCGTATGAACGATAACCCGCTTTCCCTCCAGGCCCTCGCTGCCCCCGAAGGCACCTGCTTCGGCTGCGGTTGCTCCCACCCCTCCGGCCTGCACCTGCAAAGCCACTGGGATGCCGACGGCATTCACCTGCTGTGCCGGCACTCACCCGACAGCACCTACATCGGCTGGCCCGGCCTGGTTTATGGCGGCCTGCTGGCGATGCTGGTCGACTGCCATTCGAACTGGACCGCCATGGCCTACCACTACCGCGCCGAAGGCCGCGAAGCGGGCAGCCTGCCGCGCATCGATTGTGTCACCGGCAGCCTCGGGCTGAATTACCTCAAGCCCACGCCGATGGGCGTAGAGCTATTGCTCAAGGCGCGCGTGGAAGGTGAAGTCGGGCGCAAGACCCGGGTCGTCTGCGAGGTCTGGGCAGGCGATGTGCTGACGGTCAGCGCCGACTCGGTGTTCGTGCGGGTGGACACCGAAAAACTCAAGCTCAAGGCGCATGGTCAAGCCAGCTGATCAACGGCCGGTGATGGCCAGCGAGCCGGGATGTCTCTAGAGTGACAGCTTCCCATTCAAGCCCAAGGTTGACCATGATTGATCTGAGCGCTTTCCCCATCACCCATAAATGGCCTGCGAAGCATCCTGAGCGCCTGCAACTGTACTCGCTGCCCACGCCCAACGGCGTCAAGGTGTCGATCATGCTGGAAGAGATCGGCCTGCCCTACGAGCCGCACAAGGTCAGCTTCGACAACGATGACCAGCTGAGCCCCGAGTTCATCTCGCTCAGTGCCAACAACAAGATCCCGGCGATCCTCGACCCCAACGGCCCAGGTGGCCAGCCGTTGCCGCTGTTCGAGTCGGGGGCGATCCTGCAGTACCTGGCAGAAAAGAGCGGCAAGTTGCTGAGCCAGGATCCGGCCCAGCGCTACCAGACGCTGCAGTGGCTGATGTTCCAGATGGGCGGCATCGGGCCGATGTTCGGCCAGGTCGGCTTCTTCCATTTCTTTGCCGGCAAGGAATACGAAGACAAGCGCCCGCGTGACCGGTACGTCAACGAATCGAAGCGCCTGCTGGGTGTGTTGGACCGTCACTTGAAAGGGCGTGAGTGGATGGTCGACGATTACAGCATCGCCGACATTGCCATCTTTCCTTGGGTGCGCAACCTGGTGGAGCGCTACAACGCCCGTGAACTGGTGGGCTTCGACGCGTTCAAGGACGTGCAGCGGGTGCTGGCGAAGTTCCTCGAGCGGCCAGCGGTGCAGCGTGGCCTGAAAATCCCCGGCTGATCAGAAAACCTGGCTCAGCAGCCAGTACAGGCTGCCGGCCAACAGCATGGCCGCCGGCAGGGTCAGCACCCAGGCCATCAGCAGGTTGACCAGCGTGCGCTTCTGAATCCCCGAGCCGTTGGCGACCATGGTCCCGGCCACCCCCGAACTCAGCACGTGGGTGGTCGACACCGGCAGCCCGAACATGTCCGCCGCACCGATGGTGCACATGGCGACCACTTCCGCCGAAGCCCCCTGGGCATAGCTCAGGTGAGTCTTGCCGATCTTCTCGCCCACCGTCACCACGATACGTCTCCAGCCAACCATGGTCCCCAGGCCCAGGGCGATGGCCACCGCCACCTTGACCCACAGCGGGATGTAGCGGGTTGCGTCGTCCAGTTGCGTCTTGAACGCCAGCACCTGGCTGCGGTTATCGGCATCAAATGCCACCAGCTGTTTCTTCTCGATCAGGCGGATGGTTTCGCTGGCCAGGTACATGTCGTTGCGCACGTTGGCCATGGCTTCGGCCGGCACGCGCTTCAGTGAACCGTAGCCTTTGACCTGGTCACCGATCTGGCCGCTGAGCGCGGCCAGGGCTGGTACCAGTTGGGGGTTGGCCTTGGGCTCGGCGATGAAGGCGGTCAATGCTTGGCGCGGGTCGCCGGGGGCCGGTGTGGGCGCGGTGTCGACCAGCGCCTGGCGGGTGATTTCGGCAACGGCAGAAAACTGCACGGCTTGCTCGCTGGGCATGGTTTTGTTCAGGGCATAGGCCATCGGCAGGGTGCCGACCAGAATCAGCATGATCAGGCCCATGCCCTTCTGCCCGTCGTTGGAGCCGTGGGCGAACGACACGCCGGTGCACGTCAGGATCAGCACCCCGCGGATCCACCACGGTGGCGGCGTGCGGCCTTCCGGCGCCTGGTACAGCGCCTTGCGCTTGACCAGCGCACGCAGCGCCAGCAGCAACATGGCGGCACAGGCAAAGCCGATCAGCGGCGAGAACAACAGGGCATAGCCGACCTTGCTGGCCTGCGCCCAGTCGACCCCGCTGGTGCCGTCACGCCCATGCATCAGCGCGTTGGCTACGCCGACGCCGATGATCGAGCCGATCAGCGTGTGCGAAGAGGACGCCGGCAACCCCAGCCACCAGGTGCCAAGGTTCCAGATGATCGCCGCCAGCAGCAAGGCAAAAACCATGGCGAAGCCAGCCGAGGAACCGACCTGTAGAATCAGCTCTGCCGGCAACAGGGCGATGATGCCGAACGCCACCGCGCCACTGGAAAGCAGCACGCCGAGAAAGTTGCACAAGCCTGACCAGACCACCGCCACCGGTGCCGGCAGCGAGTGGGTGTAGATCACTGTGGCCACCGCGTTGGCGGTGTCATGGAAACCATTGACGAATTCGAAGCCCAGGGCAATCAGCAGCGCCAGGCCCAGCAGCAGGAACGGCGTGGCAGTAGTGATCGCTGTCCCACTGGCGGCCACGTCCTGCTTGAGGCTCCAGGCGGTGTAGGCGATGCCGGCCAGCAGCAGGCCGAAGAACAACACGAGGGTGGCGCGCCCGGGTTTGTGTGAAAGCTGCGGGCGAGCATCGCTGTGGACCAGTGGCGGCTGGCTGGCCAGGGACGGGGTTGCCATGGGGGCTCCGATTGGCGTCGGCGAGGGTGGCTCTGAGCATAGAAACAATTCCCCGGCTGGACGTGACCTCGGTCAATGAATTACCTAGGCTCAAGACAGACGGTCATGGCAGGAGAACCCTATGATTCGCTGCAAACGCGTCTACGACGCGCCAGACAAGCAAGATGGCCCGCGCGTGCTGGTCGCCGCGAGCGATGCCTGGCGCACGTTTGCCCGCGACCTTACGCGCCGGGCGATGTTGCCCTACTACCGCGAGTTCGACCTGTTGTGGATCGAGGAAGCATTCGATGAAGCCTGGGGCTGGCGCGAACAGTGGCTGGTGATGGAGGGCGAAACCGTGCTGGGCTACTGTAGCCTGAGCCAGGATCGGCAGGCGTTGTTCATTCGTGAGTTGCACCTGGTGCCGGAACAGCGTGGGCGTGGGGTGGGCAGCTGGGTACTGCAAACGCTGACTGACTGGGCGGCGCAGCGGCGGCTGCCGCTGTTGAGGTTGATGGTGTTCAAGAGCAACCGGGCGCGGCAGCTTTATCTGCGCCACGGGTTCGTCGAGATGGGTGAGGATGAGTGCTTCGTGAGGATGCAGCGCGTTATCGGTTGACCTGCAATGGCCCCTTCGCGGGTTCACCCGCGGAGAGGCCGGTGCAGTCACAGCAATGCTGGATCACTGCTGCCTCACCCGCACAGTCTCGCCCTGGCGAACCGTAGCTTCGAGCAACTGCCCCTGCAAGGGCAACAAGTCCCCGATCAACAGGTTCTGCAGCAACGGCTTGCCATCGAAGCGGTTGCCCCCGAGCAGCACGTCGCGCACTCCCTCCACCCGCACCAGCGCCTTGTCGACCCGGCCCAGGCGGTTGCCGCTGAGCAGCAACGGCCCGGCCAGCGGCGTGGCATTGCGCACGCTGATGGCATATTCCGCCGTATTGCCGATGCGGTTGTCGAGCAGCGCCACGGCGCTCACCTCGCTGGCATCCACCGCGCTGCCCTGGCTGCTGGCCAGCCAGTTGTCATCGATCACCAGCGGCGCCGCCACGGTCGGTGCCAGGTTGCGCAACTGGATGCCATTGCCCCGGCTGTCGCCGATGCGGTTGCCGGCCAGCAGCACTGCGCCCTGTTGCTCGCTGATTTCGATGGCGGCCTTGGTCGCGCCGAGGATCAGGTTGCCTTCGACCAAGGCGCGGGTCTGGCCACGCAGGCGCACGCCACTGTTGTTGTCGATGCCGCGCAGCTGGTTGCCCTGCAGCTTGACCTGGCTGTCCTGCACGTCGATGGCGTACTGCTGCGATTGCCCGAACTGGCTGCCGGTGATGGTCGCCTGGCTGTGTTGCAGCTCCACCGCGCTGGACATCTCGCTGAACTGGCTGTCGCGGATGATCAGCGTGGCCGGGCGCGTGCTGGCCGCCTGCTGGGTGCTCAGGGCCGTGGTCAGGCCACGGGAAAGATTGGCGTTGTAGCCCAGGCGCTTGAGCGTCGAGCCGATCACCTGGGTATGGCTACCGGCCCAGGCCACCACGAACGGCCGCCAGGCCCTGTCGGTGCTGCCCGGCTTGTCGCCTGCCAGGCTCTCGAGGCTGGACTGGTTGAGCCCGAGCCAGCCCTGGTTGATCAGCGCCGTGCCAGAAAAACGCGACAGGTACAGGCGGGTGCCTTCGAGCACCAGCCCGGCGTCGCTGGCGATCATCAGCGGGTAGCTGAGCAGGTAGCCATCCTTGTAGCGCTTGAGGATGCGCGGATCGTTCAGGGCGTCGTGCAACTGCGCCAGGGTGATGCTGCCAGCGCGCAGCATCACCACCTGCGGGTGGTGTGCCTGGTAACCGGCGATAGCGCGGAAGAGGCCATTGTTGACGAATGGCTCGAACGGCCAGCTGCCGGCCTGGGACGAGAACATTGGCTGCAGGCTGACGCTGGCGCGCCCGGCCGGGCGTGGCCGCTCGGCCTGCTGGAAGGCCACGGCCTGATGCACCTGCTGGCGCAGCTGGTCCACCTTGAGCTGGCGTTGCTCACCGGGCAGGGTGTCCACGGTCTGGTTGACCGGCAGCGATTGGCTGGCGGCGTGGGCAGCGCCGGCCAGGCACAAGGCGGCCAGGCAGGTGAGGGAAAAGCGGGCGAGGGCAGCCATGGGTCAGCTCCTTGATCCGGGCAGAGGGGGGTAGAACGGTTTGATCGGGCCACCGAGCTGGCTGTAGTTGTCCACCTCGCCGTCTTCGCTGTCGTAAAGCTGGCGCGCCAGGGCATGGCCGGGGTTGCGCTGCAGGAACGGGATCAGCCAGGCCAGCTTGTAGGGGGCGACATCCGCCTGGGATTTGCCTGCAAGTTCGGGCAGGTCGTCGGGGGCAAGCACGCTACGGGCGGCGAAGTTGGCCAGCAGGTCGAGGGTCTGCTGATCGTCGGCGCTCCATGGCAAACCGTTGGCGCGAGCCGATTCCGCCAGCAGCACCAAGGGGACCAGCGCGTACTGGCTGTAAGTGGCGGCCAGTTTGCCGCGCTCCACTTCCAGCGGCAGATAGGCGTAGCTGGCATCAGCGGAGCGCACGGCCTGGGCCAGGGCGAGGCGCAGGTTGCCGTCGGCCCACTGGATGAAGTCGTCGCGCCCGACCAGCATGCCGGTGGCGGCCACGGCCCAGGCCGCCCAGTAGTCGTGATTATTGAACTTGATCCGGGTAGCGCTGCGCCGGGGGTCGTACTCGGCGATCACTTGCTCGGCCAGGCGGCTGAACCAGCTGCGCTGTTCCGGGCTCAGTTGCAGCTTGCCGTCGGCTGCGGACTGGGTCAGCAGCACAACGCCGGCCATGGCGGCCAGCGACCACTTGCGGGCAGCCATGCCGGTGCCGCTGGCATCGGGGTTGAGCAGGGCACCGGCGGTGGCCCATGCCTGCAACCATTGGTCCTGGCAGGCCAGTGCCAGGTTGGCGTCCTGCGGCTTCTTCGCCCGCTGGAAGCGTTTGCTGGCATAGATCAGGCCACCGACGAACTGCTTGACCTGCCTGGCGATCTGCTCGCTGTTGGCGTCGGGGCTGCTGCGCAGGGTCGACTTGCTGGCATCGCGCTGGTCGTACTTGCTTTCCAGGTGCAGGCTGCCGGTGTAGGGCGCTGGCGGCTGCTGGCTGCAGGCCAGGGTGCGGTAGTCGGCGATCATGGCCGACTGCGGCGTGCTATGGGCGGGCCAGATGGATTGGGCCGCCTGGGCCGGGGGGATGGCGAGCGCCATGGCCAGCCCTCCCAGGCAGGGCAATACAGTCTTCAAAGACACAGGCGAGTCTCCACATCGGTCGCCGTGGTCCCGGGCTTGGTCGGCTCCATGAACACCGACAGCAGGTTGGCCCCGGCAAACTCCGGGGCCTTGCTCAGCTCAAGGTAGTACTGGCCACCCGTCACCACTGCGTCCCGGCGGAACCACACCTTGTCCCGCGCCCCATTGTCGTAATAGACGATGATGTAGAAGTCCTTGACGTTCTTGTCGCTCAGGCGGATGTCGAGAAAGCCCTTCGACAGCGCCTGGCGCCCGCTGCCGGCATTGCTCAGCAGCTCGATGCGTTCACCCACTTTCAAGGCCGGGCGCTGCAGCTTCGCGCCGAGCACTTCCCGGCTTGCCGAACAACCACCCTGAATGGCCGGTACCAGCTGGCGGTACATCAGCGGCGAGTCGAGCCGGTAGTTGGCCGGCAGCTCCCAGACAATCAGCCTGGGCGGCGCCTTGGGCTTGTAGTCGCTCGACAACAAGTACTCCAGCAGCGAGCCATCCTCGCCCACCCCAGGCAGGGCGTAGTTGAGGATGTCGACGTTCAGGTACTGCTTCAGGTAGCCATCGAAGTTGAACTGCTTGCTCTCGTCCTCACGGGCCGCGGCGTTACTGTCGCCGACCAGGATGACCTGGGGGTTCGGTGCTTCGTCGAACAGCGCGTCGGCGCCTGCCGCCACCGGGATGGTCTGGTAGCCGCGCACATACTGGAAACCGTAGTTGTTGCCGCAGATGCTGCTCAGTGCGAGGTTCATCGTGCCGTCCTTGGGCACCATCACGCCCGGTTCGGTACGGTATGCCTTCTTGGTCAGCCCGGCATAGAACGGCTGGCGGCGGATCTCCTCGGCCATCAGTTTCGCCGTGGCCTCGGCGCCGCTGGGCGTCCAGTGGTGGTCGCGGCGGAAGAAGTACTCGCCCTTCGGCGGCTGTTGCACCAGCTGCATCATCGGCGCCACCACCGCGCCGCCCTGGCGCAACTGGCCGAGGTAGGCACTGAGGCTGTTGCTGGCACGGGCATAGTCGAAGCCATGCAACTGGTCGGCGAACAGCTTGTCGCGGTGCATCAGCCCGCGGGTCGGCTGGATCGCCATGGCCACATGGATGCCCTGGCGTTCGAAGGCCTGCATCAAGCGGGCGAACTCCGGGCGCATCGGCGCGGGGATGCCGAAGTCATTGGTCAGGTCGACGGCCGAGCGGAACAGCCAGCGGTCCTTGCCGGGGACGATCTCGCGCATCAGTTTCATGCGCCCCTCGGCATAGCGTTGCGGGTCGCTCAAGGCCGGGCAAACCATGCATTGCAGGTTCTCGCAGCCAGGCCCGGCCACTTGAGCAGCCGGAGCCGGCTGCGCGGCCTGGGCCGGCAGGCCGAGCAAGGCCAGGGCAGCGCTCAGGCCAAAAGGAACAAGGGTCTTCATGTGCCGTTCATCCTTGCAGGGCTTTGATCACTCGGTCGGGTCGATGCTGTTGGCGATGGTCATGCTGCGGTTGCCAGGTAGCAGCACGTAGCTGTACGAACGGCCCTTCTTCAGGAACTGCTCGTCGAAGCTGGCGACCTTGGTGTCCTGCCGGTAGGCGGCGAAGTCGATCTTGACCTCGTTGACCATGCGCGTGCCGGTCTCGCCGTTGCCGAGTGCCTCGACCACTTCGTGCTTGCCATCGGAAGTCTTCAGCGCGGCCTGGTTGGTGGTCAGGTTGTAGAACGCGATCTGCGCCTTCTTCGGCTCGTTGACGTACTTGTCGCTGATCAGTTTCAGCTGCTTGCCGTCGTAGACCACCGTGCTGGCCGCATTGGCCTTTAGCTGCGGTTCGATCGACGTGCTGCCGACGGCGATCTTGTGCGGGCCGGCAGGGGTGAAGCGGTAGCCGCTGAGCTGGCCGGCGGCTACCCGCTGCGGGTTGACCTTGCCGCTGAGGGTGACGTCGATGTTGCGGTCGGACAGGTTCAGCACCCGGACGAACGCCGAGTCGGCCGGGGCCACCGCATCGTACAGGTCGGCGTTGCCTTCGGCGGCCAGGGCGGCATGGCTGGCTGCGGCCAAGGCGATGGCGGTGAACAGTGGGGCAAGTCTCATCAGGTTCTCCTTGAATCGTCAGAAATGCTGGGGCGCAGCGCTGCGGCTGAGCGAGCCGGGGCGGTGGGCGAGCAAGGTGCGCAGGGGGAATTCCCAGACCACGGTGTCGATCTGCGTGTTGGCCAGCTCGTCACTGGCAAGGAACTGGCTCATCGCCTCGAACGGGCCGCGGGCTTCCACGGCAATGCTCAACAGGTCGCGGTTGAGTGCCTCCTTGAGGAAGCCGACGAAGTTCCAGTCGTCGATCTTGCTGTAGCTGGTGCCGACCAGCAGCAGGCTCTGGTTCGCCTCGGCGAACAGGTCGTCAGCGCCTTGTTCGGCCCTGAGGGTTTCGTACAAGGCGATCGGGTTGGGGCCGAACTGCGGCGCCAGGCGCGCATGGTCGAACTGGATGTAGTTCATCAGGTCGCCCTTGATGCTCTTCTCACCGGCCTTGCGCGACACGTACACCTGGTCGCCCAGCAGTTGCGGGCGCTGGCGTGCCAGTTCGTAGGCCGACAGCCGCGCGCCTTCCGGGCTCCAGTGGGTGTCGGACTTGAGAAACAGCGGCGGGCCTTCGAGGTTGGCGAGGAACGCGGCGCGTAGCGGCACCACGTCCAGATGGCGGTTTCGCAGCTCGCCGACAAAATGATCGTAGAGGCTGGTCACCCGTGGGTCGAAGGCATGCTCGGCATGCGCCGCGTACACGTCCAGCTTCATCGGCAACGGCAGGATTACCAGCTGCTTGCCGTGCTCGGCCAGTTGCGTGCGGACCTTGGCGATTTGCTCCAGTTGGCTGGCGACGTTGGCGTCAAGGTCGTTGGGCACGCGGTATTCCTGGTTGGTGTAGAGCCAGCCATCCTTGCCCAGCACGACACCCTTGGTGCCTTCGCCGAACAGGTGGAACTGGGCATCGGCCCACAGTTCCACCGACGGCTCACGCAGGAAGAAGCGCTTGTCGTAGGCCTGCTCGAACTTGCGCAGCAGCTTGCCATCGACGAACAGGTTCCAGGTGTCGGTCGAGGTGCGGGCAAAGCTGAACACCGGCGGCAGCGAATAGATGAACATCGCCGCCAGCACCACCGCGAACAGAATGCCATTGGCCTTGCTGGCCGAATTCATCACCGGGTACATGGCACGCTCCTAGAACTGGAAATACAGGAAGGGTGAGAACGAGTTGGCCGCCAGGCTGCTCAGCGCCAGCAGGAAGCCGCCCCACAGCAGCACACTGTGCAGCGCGCCGACGTGGCGCATGAAATAGCCTTCCTTGTTGCCGGCGTAGAAGCGCAGGTTGTTGATCCCGGCCAGCACCAGCCAGGCCAGCGCCACCAGGGCGAAGGCCATGGCCATTTTCGAGGCGCCGAGCACGTACAGCTCCAGCGAGCCGAAGCCGTTGAGGCCGAACAGTGCCTTGTAGATGTCGATGCTGTGGCGCAGGTCCATGGTGAAGAACAGCGGCATGCTCAGCACGATCAGCAGGCCGGTGCGCAAGTGCCGGCCCGCGTGGTAGGGCGCACCGACCTTGGTCGCCAGGTTGAACTTGCGTTCGATGACCATGCCCACGCCGAAGAACAGCCCCCAGCAGATGAAGGCGAAACTCGCGCCGTGCCACAGGCCCGACAGCAGCATGGTCCAGATCAGCGCCGGCAAGGCGCCGGCCACGCGCTTGCGCACCAGCGGCATGTACACGTAGTCGCGCAAAAAATGCGCCAGGGTCATGTGCCAGCGGGCCCAGAACTCGGTGATGCTTTGCGCCACATAGGGCTGGTTGAAGTTCTCCGGGAAGCGGAAGCCCATCATCAGCGCCAGGCCCAGGGCCATGTGGCTGTAGCCGGCGAAGTCGAAGTACAGCTGCAGGGTCGAGATCACCAGGCCGAACCAGGCATCGCTGAACTGCAGCGTGCCTTCGCTGACGAACAGCACGTTGATCGGCGCCAGGCGGTCGGCGATCAGCACTTTCATGATGAAGCCGAGCATGAAGCGGCACACGCCCAGCGAGAACAGCTCCAGCGAATGGGTACGCTCACGTAGCTGCGGCGCCAGCTGGCTGTAGCGCAGGATCGGCCCGGCCACCAGGTGCGGGAACAGCGCGACGAAGGCGGCGAAATCGATGAAGTTGCGCGTTGGCGTGGCCTCTTTGCGGTAGATGTCGACGATGTAGCTCAAGGCATGGAACACGTAGAACGAAATGCCCAGCGGCAGGAAGATGTTTTCCAGCGTCCAGGTGTTGATGCCCAGCGGCGCCAGCAGCATGGCCAGCACCTCGGCGCCGAAGTTGGCGTACTTGAAGTAGCCCAGGGTCGACAGGTTGCCGGCCACGCCGATCCACAGAAGACGCAGGGCCAGGCGTTTGTCGCCGGCATCCAGGCGTGCCTTGATGCGCAGGCCGAACCAGTAGTTCCAGTAGGTGATGCCAACGAACAGCAGCAGGAAGTCCGGCCGCCACCAGGCGTAGAAAATGTAGCTGGCGGCCACGATTACCGTCGAACGCCATTGCGCCCTGGCCAGGAAATACACGGCCAGGAACAGCGGCAGGTACAGGAACAGGAACACATTGGAGGCGAAGATCATGGCACGGCCCTTCCTTAGTAACTGATCACCACGCCGACGCTCAGCTGGTAGTCATCACCGGTTTGCAATGCACTGCCGGCATTGAAATAACTGGCACTGACCAGCGTGTTGACGTCCAGGTGCTTGCCGTCGATAGCCACCGGAAACATCTTCCAGTAGTAGTTGAGGTCGATCATCTGCCCGACATTGCGCCCGTTGCCGTTGCTGCCTTGGTTGATGGCGCGGTTGCGCTCGGTGCGCTGGTCGCCATTCATGCGGATCGGCAGGGTGCCGTCGGCGTCGCGCAGGTCGAGCTGGGTTACCCGCAGGTCCAGCGCACTGCGTGGGGTGGGGCGGGTCTCCACGGCAAAGCCGTAGTAGCTCAGGTTGCGCAGGTCGAGGGCGACGAATGAACTGGTCAGGCGGGTGCTGTAGGAGCCGGTACGGGTGATGCGGTCGGACTGGATGGCGTTCAGGCGGAAGCCGTCGTTCTCGTCGCCGGGCTTGTCGGTCAGGCCGCCGCGCAGCGCCACGCGCGGCGTCCACGCCAGCTCGTCGAAGCGCTTGCCGACCTCACCCAGCACTGCCCAGCCCTTGCTGCCGTGGCCGGTGGTGGTGGCACCGTTGCCGTCGGTGTTATCCATCTTGCCGTCCAGCGCCGCCAGTTCCAGGTGGTAGTCGTTGAGCACCGGGTAGGCGAGGTTGTCGCCCTTGAAGAACAGCCCGTAGCGCATGCCCTTGAAGTCGTAACGGTCGCCGGCGTCGTGGCCGCTGTGGTCGTTCTCGTGCATCAGGCGCACACCGACCTGGTTGTTCTGGTTCCAGCGGTAGGCGTACTGGCCCATCAGGTAGGTGGTGCGCTCCTCGCTGTCGGCCAGGCGGTTGACGTCGGTGTTGTAGTTGTGGAACTTCTGCCCGACGGCGAAGAACGCCTCGCTGAAGGTGTCCTGGTAGTTGAAGCGCAGCGACTCGAGGCTGTCATCCCACCAGATGCCATAGTCGTCATAGAAGCGCTGGCGGCCGAACGAGGCAGAAAAGCGTGGGTCGTCGCCGATCAAGTTGCGCTTGACGTACAGCTCGCGCAATTCGGCGTACCAGCCTTCGGGCTGCTCGCGTTCGTTGGCGTTGGACGCTTCGTTGGTCAGGTTGCTCGACTGGCTGGAGTCGTAGTTCAACCACAGGCGGCCGTAGACCATCCATTTGGCCCAGCGCTTTTCCGGCGAGTACCAGGCGAACGACGGCTCGTAACGCAGGCTGTAGAACATTTCGCGGTCGCTGCCGACCTGGGAGTCCTCGGGGCCGTAGCCGGTCTGTACGGTGAGCTTGTTGAACACTTCCGAGGTGATCACCGGCTCGCTGCCATCCAGTGCAGTGACGCGCACCGGTTCGTTGCTGTCGGCCTCGGGGCCGGTGATTTCTTCTGCGGCGAACGCCGCCGGCAGCGGCGCCAGGGCCAGCAGGGCGCCGAACAGGGGGTGATGCGCTTTCACAGGGTGGCCTCCTTGAACAGCCCGTTGCGAGCGGCCAGGGCACGCTCGATGTCATCCTTTGGCAGGGTCTTTTCCAGGCGCCTGATCAGGCTGCGCGCGCTGCGTTCACCCAGGTCGAGGGCGACGCGGGCATAGGTGTAGGCCTTGACCGGGTCGTGGCACAGGGCACGGCCGGAGGCGTGCAGAGTGGCCATGCGGTACCAGGCGGCGGTATTGCCCTTGTCGGCTTCGGCCTGGAACAGCGCCAGGGCCTTTTCCTGGTCGGGCTGGTCTTCGACGCCCTTGCTGTAGTACTCACCCAGCAGCAGGCCGGCCCCGGGGTAGCCGCTGGCACGCAGCTCGTCGATCAACGCGCGGGCCTTGTCCGGGTCCATCGTCAGCCAGTTGTTGACCATGTAGAACTGCGCCTGCAAGGCCTTGGCCCGGGTCGGTTCGCGCTCACGCACCTGGTCGATCAGCGCCTGGGTTTCTTCGGCGTTGTGCTCGGTCGGGTTGGAGATCATGTAGTTGGCCTTGGACACCATCGCCGGCACGAAGCCACGGGCCACGGCCACATCGCGCCAGCGCTGGACGCGGGCGGTAGCCAGGTTCAGTGCGTCGTCCTGGGCCTTTTCGCGCGCCAGTTGCTCGGGCGTCGGTGGCAGTTTTTCGGCGCCGGGTGCGCTGGCCTGGCTCTCGTAGCGGTCGGCTTCCTGTTCGGCGCGCTGCACGCTGGTGATGCTGTCGAGCAGCGCTGCGACGCGGTGGATGATCTCCACTGGCAACTGTTCGCGCTCAGGTTCGAGCTGGTCGGCGAAGGGCGGGAACAGGCGGTCCTGCTGTTCGCCGAGGAAGGCGTAATAGCGGTCCAGGGCGCGCACGTCCACGCGCACCGCCTGGCGATACCAACGCTCGGCGCCGGTACGGTCGCCCTGGCGTTCGGCGAGCACGGCGTGGTACAGCGCAGGAAGGCAGTTGAGCAGGCAGGCCTGTTCGTACAAGGCCAGCAACTGCGCCGCCTGGGCGGTGTCGACCAGCTCCGGGTAAGTCAGGAACACTTCCAGCGTGGTGCTGGTGTTGCGTGGGTCGAGGTTGGCCGGGTAGCGCGTCAGTGCCTGCGCCATCCACGGCCGCAGCGCCTCGCGCAGGCTCGGGGTGCGGTCGATCAGGCGGGCCAGCGAAGCCAGTGCCGGGATCATGCCATGGCCATCGGCAAAAGCCGTCTGGTACAGCGCCACCACTTCCGCGCGGCTGGCATCTTCGCGTCCGGCCAGCACATCACCGAGCAGCAGGGTACTGGCCAGGTCGCCACGGGCAGCCAGTTCGCGCAGGTCGGTGGTGACCTCGGCCGACGGGTCCTTGTACAGCGCGTAGCGGATCTGCTCCAGGCTCTGGCCGGCGCTGGCCGAGCTGGCGCAGGCCAGGGCCAGGCCAGCCAGCAGCAGGCGGGGGGGCATATTGGCGGTCATGGCGTCATCATCCTCGGCCGTTTAGCGCGCTGCGCCGAACGGCAGCCCCATGAACAGGTCGACCGCTACCGCTTTCTGGTAGGCAGCCGCCGGCAACGGGCTGTCAGGCTGGATGGTCAACGCCAGATTGCGGTTGACCTCATCGACCCGTGCGTCGACCACCTTGCCGCTGTAGTGCTGGTCGAGGCCGAATACCTGCATGTCCACCGATTTCACCCGGTCGACATCGGCGAGCTTGTCGAACGGCACATTGGCGCGGACGAACAGGCCCTGGTCCTTGGGCAGCAGGTGCATCAGCGCAGCCTCTTTATAGCCGTAGCCGTCCAGGCGCTGGTTCGGGTAGTAGACCGTGCAATCGCACGGGCTGTTGATCACGGTCTCGATGGTGGCGCGACCGAGCAGGGCCTGCAGGTCGCCCGGCGACAGGTCGGCGACCGCCTTCATGTCGGCCGGGCTGGTGAAGCTGGTGGCCAGCTGCGTGGAGATGCTGGCCAGCGGCTGGCCGGCCTGCACTTCGCTGGCGCCGGCGGGCAGCAGGTACTTCACGTAGCCGTTGTCGGGCATGCTGATGACCTGGGCGTTGGTTGCCACCTGGGCCTGCAGCGCCGGGATGCGGAAGAACAGCAGGTAGCCCTTGTAGCCGACGAAGGCCAGTGCGGCGACGCCGGCGGCGGTGTACAGCAAGGTGCCGGTCAGGGCCTTGAGGCGGGCGCCCGGGGTGCGTGCGCTGGCGTACTTGTGCTTGCGTTCCTTGATGTAGTTCTCGCGCTGCATGACATTGAACAGGCCGTTGATGTCGGCGATCTCGCCGGACATGTAGGCGCTGATCAGGTAGCGCAGGATGTCGCGCTTCTGTGCATCGAGCTCGACGAACTGCGCGCCTACTTCGTTGCCACGCTGGGAGACGATGCGGATCTTGCTGTCGATGTTCAGGTCGACCTGGTTCAGGCGCAAGCGGATCGAGGCGTCGTACAGCGTGCCGACGTTCAGCGGCGCGTCGTGGATCAGGCCCAGCCCGCCCAGGGAAATATCCTGCAGGGCGACTTCGAACGGGGCTTGGCCGGCACTGGCCAGGCGCACCCGTGCGTTCATCCGGGTGCGCACGTACTGGCGCTCGTCGACCGCCTCGTGGACGATGTTGGCCGCTGTCTTGCCCGGGGCCGCGGGAATGTTCGTGGTACTCATATGCAGGCGCCTTTCCTTAACGTTGCGAGAGTTCTAAAAGCACGGTGATGACCCCGAAGAAGATGGCGATCGACGAGCACAGCATCGCCTTCGAGGACCAGCGGTTGAGGCTGGCGTCGAAGTCGACGCTGCCAGTGGCCAGGGTGGTCTTCTGTCGCGTCCAGCTTTGCTGGTCCATGTGGAACATCGCGTAGACCTTCATCAGCGAACCGACGATCTGGTTGTAATAAAGAACGAAGGGGTACATCGGGCTGACCGGGTGGCCGGCGAAGACGAACAGCACGGTCACCAGGCTGCGCGAGATCAGCACCCAGAACAGGTACACCAGCAGGTACTGGATACCGAACACCAGGCCGGCCACCACCGAGGCGGTCAGGCCCATCAGGCAGGTCCACATCGACACGCGCTGGTCGAGCAGCACGTACAGGGTGAACAGCCCCAGGCGGGCCCGGCCGAGCAGGGCGGTGGCGCGGAAGTTCTGCCGCAGCGAGTTGCCGTACCAGCGGAACATCAGCTGGCGGGTGGCGATCCAGAAGCTGTCGCTGGGCGGGTGCTCGACGGTCAGGGTGTGGCTGTCGGGCACGTAGAAGGTGTTCCAGCCAGCGCGCATCAGGCTCAGCCAGCTCGACTTATCGTCACCTGTAAGGAACTGGAAGCGGCCCAGGCGCCAGTGTTCGAGGAAATCGGCCTCGACGTCGCGGATGAACTCGGGGTCGGTCATCACTTCGGCGCGGAAGAACGACAGCCGCCCGGTCAGGGTCAGCACCCGGTGCGACAGCGCCATCGAGCACATGTTGATGTGGCGCTGGACAAAGCGCATCGAGTGCCACTGGCGCATCCAGCGGCTGCCCTCGACTTCGCAGAATTCATTGGTGGTCAGGCCACCCACGTCCGGCAGCACGGCAAACAGCTTGACCGCTCGCTCGACACAGCCAGGGAGCATCATGGTGTCGCCGTCGACCACGCCGACCACCGCGTCACTCAGCGGCATCTGCCGCGACAATGCGCGGAAGGCATGGGCCAGGCCGTCTCGCTTGCCGGTGCCCCGGGCGCGGACGATCACCAGCTTGATGTCGTCGCGGTCCTTGACCTCGTTGCGCATGATCTGCTTGATGAAGGTCTCGTCGCCTTTCTCGACGATCGAGGCGATCACCGTGCAGGGTACGTTCAGCCGTTGCACCTCCTGGAACACCGACTGGTAGACCTTGAAGGTAGTAGTGGTCGGGATGCGGAAGCTGGTCACCACCATGAACATGTGCGAGGGCAATGCTGCATCGCCCAGGCGGTCGACTTGCCGGCGCAGGCGCGGAAACTTCCAGTGCAGGAAGTACATGCCGCGCAGGTAGTGGACCACGGCATTGCCGTAGCGCCACATGCCCAGCGTGCCGATGATGAAGATGAACAGGTGGTGGTCCGGGTCCAGGTACTGCGGCGCGACCATCTCCGACGCCAGCGCAATCAACCCGGCGAGGCACGCCCAGCCGAAGAAGCTGGCGCCTGCGCGCAGGTAGCCGGGGGCCACGAAGGGCGGTTGCTGTCGATCCATGTCGGCTTGACTCCTGTTTTCGCGGTGCCCGCGCGCCACCCCGCCAAGGCCTGAGCCTGTGGCAGGTGGTGCGCGGTGGGTGCCGGGTCGGTTACCAGCAGATGCCCTGGCTGCGGCTGTCGCTCAGGCCGGGCATGAAGCCGACCAGGTCGATCACCTGTTTGCCGTGGTGGGTTTGCAGGGCGCTGGCGAAGCGTGGGTCGTTGTTGCCCAGGACGATCACCTCGGCGTCATCGATCACCTGCTGCAGGTCGTTGTGCAGCAGCGACGAAACATGTGGGATCTTCGCTTCGATGTATTCCTTGTTGGCCCCGTGCACGCGGGCGTATTCGACGTTCTCGTCGAAGATGTGCAACTGGTAGCCTTTGCCGATCAGGCGCTCGGCCAGTTCCACCAGCGGGCTTTCGCGCAGGTCGTCGGTGCCGGCCTTGAAGGCCAGGCCCAACAGGGCGATCTTGCGCTTGTCCTGGCGCTCGATGAGGTCCAAGGCGTTTTGCACCTGCGAGGCATTGCTGGCCATCAACGAGTCGAGCAGCGGCGCCTTCACATCCAGGCTGGCAGCGCGGTAGGTGAGGGCGCGCACGTCCTTGGGCAGGCACGAGCCGCCGAACGCGAAGCCGGGGCGCAGGTAGTAGCGGGACAGGTTGAGCTTGTGGTCCTGGCACACCACATCCATCACCTCGCGGCCATCGACGCCGGCAGCCTTGGCAATGTTGCCGATCTCGTTGGCGAAGGTGACCTTGGTCGCGTGCCACACGTTGCAGGTGTACTTGATCATCTCGGCGACTTCGATCGACTTGCGGATCACCGGTGCTTCGAGGCCGTTGTACAGCGACTCGAGCAGGTCGCCCGACTGGCTGTCCAGTTCGCCGATCACGGTCATTGCCGGGAAGTCGTAGTCCTGGATCGCCGTGCTTTCGCGGAGGAATTCCGGGTTGACCGCCACGCCGAAGTCGACGCCGGCTTTTTTACCCGAGTACTGCTCCAGGATCGGGACCACCACGTTCTTTACCGTGCCAGGCAGCACGGTACTGCGGACCACCACGGTGTGGCGGTTGGCCTTGTCGCGCAGGGCGGTGCCGATCTCCCGGCAGACCGCCTCCATGTACACCAGGTCCAGGTCGCCGTTCTTCTTGCTCGGGGTGCCGACGCACAGCAGCGACAGGTCGCTGGCGAGGATCGCTGCCTGCACGTCGGTGGTGCCGCGCAGGCGGCCTTTGCTGACACCGTCCTGCAGCAGCTGTTCCAGGCCTGGCTCGACGATCGGCGATTTGCCTTGGTTGATCAGTTCGATTTTCGCCGGAGAAATGTCCACCCCCAGCACCTGATGGCCGCGGGCCGACAGGCACCCCGCGCAGACTGCGCCCACATAGCCAAGTCCAAAGATACTGATGTTCATACGTCCCTCTCCCTGGGGCACGGCAAAGCCGGCCGAGATACATCGTTCATGAAGTTGTCGAATGGCAGACGCGCAGAAGTAAGCCGCGCTCGAAGTGGCGTTGCAGACTGTTTCTTAGTGGTCTTTTTACAGCCTAAGGGCGTTTTTATTTTTATTGCAAGCGTTGATATTGGGTTATCTGAAATTAATTTAATTATTGTCTGATAGAGTTAAAAAATGCTTGTAAATCAATAACTTAAAGTTGCTGTTAGTTAGGCGTCAAAAAAATGATAATCCCGTAGGTGGCAATAAAGTGGCGCCAAGGACGTGGCGCTTTTGCCGTATCTGCCTCGTGTTGTTCGGCCTGAATTGCACGGCTGAGATGGATAAGATCCCTCTAAATCAAGGCTCCGCAGGGCGCGGTGGTGGCGCAATACTGGCTTGCGACGAAGGTCGGCGATGGGCATAGTGACCGCACAGTCTGCAACTGCTTTCAGGATTGTGAGCAGCTACTCCATGACGGCACAGGAACAAGGAGAACGTCATATGAAAGGACTCGGTCTACGGTTGCGAGAAGAGCGTGAGCGGCTGGGCATGACCCAGCGGGTATTTGGTGACATCGGCGGTGTCGAGCCCAACGCTCAGGGCAAGTACGAAAGTGGCGAGCGCACGCCTCGGGCGGATTACCTGGCCGCGCTGGCGACCAAGGGCGTGGATGCGCTGTATGTGCTCAGCGGAGAGCGCACACCGGCGCCGCTGGAAAGCCTGTCGGCAGATGAAACCGGTCTGCTGGGCGCGTTCCGGCGGTTGCCGGCAGCCGACAAGGCGGCGTTGTGGCACCTGCTGGGGCGCCTGGTGGGTGAGGGCGGTGGGGGGGAACTGGCACGACAGCCGCGTCATGAGCGTCAGACGTTTATGTAGGAAGTTTTACGCTAGGTCCGCCGTGAAAAATTTTGTTAAGGTGGCGGGATCCAATCGCCCTGTTGACGAGGTGTCTGCTTGATTAGGGTTCTAGTGGTCGACGATCACGATCTGGTTCGAACCGGTATTACTCGCATGCTGGCTGATATCGACGGCCTGCAGGTGGTGGGTGAGGCGGATTCGGGCGAGTCGGCGCTGAAACTCGCCCGGGAACTGAAGCCTGACGTCGTCCTGATGGACGTGAAGATGCCCGGGATCGGCGGCCTGGAGGCCACCCGCAAGCTGCTGCGCAGCCACCCCGACATCAAGGTGGTGGCGGTTACCGTGTGCGAAGAAGACCCGTTCCCCACCCGCCTGATGCAGGCCGGTGCCGCTGGCTACCTGACCAAGGGCGCCGGCCTGGACGAAATGGTCCAGGCCATTCGCCTGGCTTTTGCCGGCCAGCGCTATATCAGCCCGCAGATTGCTCAGCAGTTGGCACTGAAGTCGTTCCAGCCGCAAGCGTCGCCGTTCGACGCGTTGTCGGAACGGGAAATCCAGATCGCCCTCATGATTGTCGGCTGCCAGAAAGTGCAGATCATCTCTGACAAGTTGTGCCTGTCGCCCAAGACCGTCAATACTTACCGCTATCGGATCTTCGAAAAACTCTCGGTCACCAGCGATGTCGAACTGACCTTGCTGGCCGTTCGCCACGGTATGGTTGACGCAAGCCTCTAATCCTTCATGTCACAAGTCTTTGATGCCAGCGCGTTCTTGGCGACCTGCAGTGGTCGCCCAGGCGTATACCGGATGTTCGACGCCGAGGCGCGGCTGCTCTACGTGGGCAAGGCCAAGAACCTCAAGAAACGCCTGGCAAGCTATTTCCGCAAGACCGGCCTTGCGCCGAAAACCGCTGCGCTGGTGGCGCGCATCGCCCAGGTCGAAACCACCATCACGGCCAACGAGACCGAGGCGCTGCTGCTCGAGCAGAACCTGATCAAGCAGTGGCGCCCGCCGTACAACATTCTGTTGCGCGACGATAAGTCCTATCCGTACGTGTTCCTGTCGGAGGGTGAGTTCCCCAGGCTGGGCATCCACCGCGGGGCGAAGAAAGCCAAGGGGCGGTATTTCGGGCCGTACCCCAGTGCGGGCGCCATTCGCGAGAGCCTTGGCCTGCTGCAGAAGGCCTTTTCCGTGCGCCAGTGCGAAGACAGCTACTTCGCCAACCGTACCCGCCCATGCCTGCAGTACCAGATCAAGCGCTGCAAGGGCCCGTGCACCCAGCTGGTGACGCCCGAGGAATATGCCGAGGACGTGCGCCACTCGGTAATGTTCCTCGAAGGCCGCAGCCAGCAGCTGGGCAACGAACTCAACGAAGCCATGGAAAAGGCGGCAATGGCCCTCAACTTCGAGAAGGCCGCCGAGCTGCGTGACCAGATTGCCTTGTTGCGCCGGGTCCAGGACCAGCAGTACATCGAAGGCGGCTCCGGCGATGTCGATGTGGTGGCCGCCTTCGTCAACCCCGGTGGTGCCTGTGTGCACCTGATCAGCGTGCGCGGTGGCCGGGTGCTGGGCAGCAAGAACTTCTTCCCCCAGGTGGGCATCGAGGAGGAGGTGGCCGAAGTCATGGCTGCGTTCCTGTCGCAGTATTACCTGGGTAATGCCGAGCGCGAGCTGCCTGGCGAGCTGATCGTCAACGTGGTGCATGAAGACTTCGAGGCCATCACCGAAGCCGTGCAGAGCCTTCGCGGTCGCGAGCTGAGCATCAGCCACCGGGTGCGCGGCACCCGCGCGCGCTGGCAGCAACTGGCGGTGACCAACGCCGAACAGGCACTCAATGCCCGCCTGGCCAACCGCCAGCACATGGCCGCGCGCTTCGAGGCCCTGGCCGAAGTGCTTGGCCTGGATGAGGTACCGCAACGCCTGGAATGCTATGACATCAGCCACTCCAGCGGCGAAGCCACGGTCGCCAGCTGCGTGGTGTTCGGCCCGGAGGGCCCGATCAAGTCGGATTACCGTCGCTTCAACATCGAAGGCGTCACCGCTGGCGATGACTACGCCGCCATGCACCAGGCCCTGACCCGCCGTTACGGGCGGATCAAGGATGGCGAGGGCAAACTGCCCGATGTGCTGCTGGTGGACGGCGGCAAGGGCCAGCTGAACATGGCGCGCGAAGTGATGCAGGAGCTGGCCTTCACTGACCTGACCCTGCTCGGCGTGGCCAAGGGCGTGACCCGCAAGGCCGGCTTCGAGACCCTGTACCTCAACGACGTGACCCATGAGTTCACCCTCAAGGGCGACAGCCCGGCGTTGCACCTGATCCAGCAGATCCGCGACGAAGCCCACCGCTTCGCCATCACCGGCCACCGCGCCCGGCGCGGCAAGGCCCGCCGCACGTCGAGCCTGGAGGACGTCGCCGGGGTAGGGCCCAAGCGCCGCCGCGACTTGCTGAAACACTTCGGCGGCCTGCAGGAGCTCAACCGCGCCAGCATCGATGAGATCGCCAAAGCGCCCGGCATCAGTAAAAAGCTCGCCGAGTCGATTTATGCCAGCCTGCATAGCGAGTAGAATGCCGGGTTCAACCCGCAGCCAGTCGTACCGATGAATATTCCAAACCTGCTCACCGTTCTACGCGTCCTGCTCATCCCGATCTTCATCCTGCTGTTCTATGTGCCCTATCACTGGAGCTACATGGCCGCCAGCACGGTGTTCGCCATCGCCGCCGCCACCGACTGGCTGGACGGCTACCTGGCGCGTCGCCTGCAGCAGAGCACACCCTTCGGCGCCTTCCTCGACCCCGTGGCCGACAAGCTGATGGTGGCCGTGGCCCTGGTGTTGCTGGTACAGGTGCACGCCAACTTCTGGCTGACCCTGCCGGCAGCGGTGATCATCGGCCGTGAAATCGTCGTTTCGGCACTGCGTGAGTGGATGGCCGAACTGGGGGCGCGGGCGCATGTGGCGGTGTCCAGCCTTGGCAAGTGGAAGACCGCGGCGCAGATGCTGGCGCTGGTGATCCTGCTGGCCAACCCGCCGGTGGTAAGCTTCTGGGTCGTGTTGGGCTACGGCTTGCTGCTGGTGGCGGCGGCGCTGACCCTGTGGTCGATGGTGCACTACCTGCTGGCCGCCTGGCCGCACCTGCGCGAAGGCTCCGAGCAAAAATAAAACTTTTTTTGAATCAAGGGGTTGACGCCGTTTCAGATATCGCTAGAATGGCACCCATCACGACGCGGGAATAGCTCAGTTGGTAGAGCACGACCTTGCCAAGGTCGGGGTCGCGAGTTCGAGTCTCGTTTCCCGCTCCAAATTGGCCTTAACGAATTTTTTCGGTAAGGCAAGAAAGAAGGCCCTTCGGGGCCTTTTTTCGTTTCAGTCAAGTTCGCGCCGATCCAGGGTCATCCGGCCTTTTCCAGTCCCGAAGTTACGACATCCTCCGTCAGTGAATGCGTGCCGGACGCAGGATTGCCTGCGCTGCAGGCGTTCGGCCACTAGTACAAGCGTGCTAATCGACCTTGGCGAGGCAGCTTTCGTATAGTCCGTGCCGGATTACAGACATCGGGACAGGACTTCCATGAACTACCGTTTTCTATCGCCAAGCCGCTGGTTGGCCATCCTGGCCACGGCTTGCAGCGCTCCGGCCATGGCCGCTCAAGCGCCGGGCGACTACTGGATCATCTACGGCAAAGGGGAGCGCCTGCACAACGAAGTGTACGTTGCCGACAGTGCCGGCATCCTGCAAAAGGGGGGTGGCGTACAGTCGGCGCAGGTCATGCAGCTGTTCGAAGACCCCGCCTATCCAACCCTCGTCGCCTATGAAGTACAGGTGAAGTGTAAACAGCGCCAGATACGCCTGGACAGCGCCCGGGCGATACGGCGCTTCGACGGCGCCGTGAAGGACGTAAAAACCAATGCCCGCAACTGGGTCGCACCGAAAGACTACTGGTTGAAGCGCACCTTCGCCTTCGTTTGCGCCCCTGAAAATCGAGCACGCAATCAGATGCTGTCGATTGGCAAGATGCCTCCCACCCAGATGGTCGCAACTGTCCAGGCCATGTTCATCCAGTTGGTGGGTGTGCAAGCCAACAGCCAGGCGGTGCAAGAGTTGGACGACATGCTGAGCAAAAGCCCTTGATGACCCTCCGGATTCGGTTGCTCGGCCTGATGCTGCTTACGCTCACCGGTTGTATCCCGACCCTGCCGGAGCTGCGCGCCAGCCACCAGTGGCAGGGGCGTGACGCCAAACAGGCGATTGACTTCTTCGGCCCGCCTGGGCGCATGGAGCCTTTGCCTGATGGTGCTGGGGTGCAACTGGGCTGGTACCGCGACACCACGTATGTGCGCAAGGAGGTCGTGGGCAGCACCGCAGAAATGCAGGGCAACGTGATGGTTCATACCAACTACTGGGATGACGTGACCCATCCGGGTGGCTGCACGATCCTGATGAAGGTGGACAAGGCACGGCTGATCAGCGACTTCGCTACCAAGGGACGCTGTAACGGCGTGAGTCTGGCACCTTAGCCCTCCTGTGGGAGGTGTGGGGCTGTTCAGGTCGACTCGGCAGGCGTGGCCGAGGGCGACGGCGAAACGCCTGGTTGAGTTTCAGGCAGCGCCACCAGCACCAGCACGAAGGCGACTGCGGCAATGGCCGCCAAGGCAAGAAACGCTGCGTCGTAGCCAGAGGCCTGCAGCACCAGCCCGGCGATTCCAGGGCTCAGCGCCGCGCCCAGCCCGAACGTCGCCGTCAGCGCGCCAAGGCTGACATTGAAGCGCCCGCTGCCTTCGGTCAGGTCCTTGACCACGATGGGTAAAAGTGCGCCGAAGATGCCCGCGCCAACACCGTCGAGCAATTGCACGCCTACCAGCCAGAACGGGTTGTCGGAGACCAGGTAAAGCGCACCTCTTATCGGCAGGATGAGAAAACCGGCGAGCAGGAACGGCTTGCGCCCCCATTGCTCGGCCTTGGCCCCGACCAGCAGGGCCATCGGCACCATCACCAATTGCGCCGCGACGATGCACGCAGAGGTGAGCGGTGTGGCCAGGCGCAGGTCGATCTGTGACAGCTTCTGGCTCACCAGCGGCAGCATCGCTGCGTTGGCAAGGTGAAACAGCGCGCAGCACACGGCGAAGATCAGTAGGGTGCGGTTGTGCAGCAGCAGCTTCAGCCCTGCAGGGTGGTCAGCCGCCATCGGACCATGGCCAAGGCCGCGCGCCAGTTGGTGGTCGATGGCCGCAGCGGGTACCCGGGCCACGGCCACGATGCTGGCCACGGTCATGATGGCCATCAGGTAGAACACCACCACCGGGCCGAACAGGTAGGCCAGGCCGCCCGCCAGTAGCGCCGAGCAGGCATTGCCGGCGTGGTTGAACGTTTCGTTGCGGCCCACCCGGCGGGTGAATGCCTGCGGGCCAGTGATACCGAGCGAAATGGCGGCAATTGCCGGGGCGAATACCGAGCCAGCCAGGGCCGCGACCGTCTGGGTCAAGGCTACCCCGGCGAACGACGATAGCCACGGCAGCAGCAGGCAGCTGCCGGTCACCAGCAGGGCGGCGATCACCACCACCGCGCGCTTGGCCCTGGTGCTGTCGATCAGCGCGCCGGCCGGCGTTTGCGCCAGCAGCGCGACGATGCCGGCCAGGGTCATCACCAGGCCGATGCTCGCTGGCTGCCACTGGTGCACGGCAAGCAGGTAGATGGCCAGGTAGGGCCCCAGGCCGTCGCGTACGTCGGCAAGGAAGAAATTCAGCCAGTCCAGGGCACGGTCATTTGAGGCGAGGGGCTTTGAAGGGGTCAAGGATGCAGTCTCGTAAAAGCCATGGGGCGCAATCGGCAGCCGGCATGCGAAGCGGCCCGCTCTCGTCAGGGGACCGCCAGGGTGGGCGACAGGTTCCTGGCCCAGGTGCTCGTGCCTCGCCGGTGTTCAGTCATCATGCCTGTCAGGCCCCGGCGCTGGCGCGCACCATCGCGTAAGCCTGGCGCACCAGCGGGTTGGCACTGTTGGACCGCACCCACAGGTAGTAAGTCACGTCAGGCAGAGCCGGCAGGCCATCGCTTTGCCCCAGCACGCGCATGTCGGGGCCGACCATTTCCTGGCTGCGTGCTGTAATGCCCAGGCCGGCACGCACCGCTGCCTTGACGCCGATCAGGTTAGATGCCAGGTAAGCCTGGCGCCAGGCGATGCCGGCGTGCTCCAGCGCTTCGAGCGCCAGCTTGCGGTACAGGCTGGGTTCGTCCACCAGCACCAGTGGCAACGGCTCCCCTGGCTGGTGCTGATAGTGCGCCGCACAGATCCACCACACCGGCGAGGCGCGCAGTGCGAAGCCTTCCAGGCCCGGTGCGGTGCGGGTAGAGATGACCATGTCGACTTTGCCGCGCTGCAGGTCCTCCATCAGGAACGGGCTGCGGCCAACGTCGATCTCCAGGCGCAGGTTGGGCGCCGAGCGGGCGATGTGGCTGAGCAGTGGAGGCAGGATGGTGTCGGCGATATCGTGGGGCGAGCCGATGCGCAGCACGCCGCTCAGGCTATCGTGACGCAGGCCGGCCAGTGCCTCGTCGTTGAGCGCGAGCATCTGCCGGGCGTGGCGCAGCAACTGACGGCCTGCATCGGTAAGGGATTTCTGCCGGCCCTGCTTGCGCAGCAGCGCCACGCCCACCTGCTGCTCCAGGCGCTGCATGTGCTGGGTCACCGAGGCCTGGGTGCGGCCCAGGTGGCGGCCAGCCTCGGCGAAGCTTGTGTGGTCGGCGATGGCGACGAAGGTGCGCAGCAGGTCGAGATCCAGGGCGGGTGTAGTCATGGGTAGGCATCTTTGCATCAAGGGCTGACGAAAAAGCATAAAGATTCTTTATGTCTAGAGTGGCAGGGATGGAAATCCTCGTCTATAGATGCCCGTAATTACTGGCTTATTCCATTTGGTGAGCGCTGCTATACCGACTAAGTTATAAGGATAGTCAATATTTGAATTTCCCCTCACCTCGGCAACTTCCTAGCATGCGCCTCTATTGGCCGGGCGTTCCGGCTGCCGGGATGAGGAGATTCACCATGTCGCTGTCTACCGTCGCCCGTCGTGGGTTGTACGCATCGTTGCTGGCCACTGCCACCCTGGCCGCCAGCGGCCTGGCGCAGGCCGATGCCACCCTGGACAAGATCCAGCAACGCCACAAGCTTTCGGTGGGGGTGGTGCTGTCTGGCGGCCCGTTCGGCGCCATCGACCCGGTCAGCCGAGAGCCCGTCGGCTTCAGTGTCGACCTGGCCCGCGACCTGGCGCGTCAGCTGGGCGTCGATGTCGACCTGGTGGCTGTACAGCCAGCCAACCGCGTGCAGTTCCTGCAGCAGGGCAAGGTCGACCTGCTGATCGCCAACATGGAATGGACTGCCGAGCGCGACAAGCTGCTGGGCCACGTGCCCACCCCGTTCTACCGCGTCGGCGGCACGGCCGTGCTGGCAGAGGGCAGCCCGGTCAAGGCCTGGGCGGACCTCAAGGGCCAGCCGGTGTGCACCAGCCAGGGCAGCAGCTACACCCAGGC
The DNA here is from genome assembly GCF_050280885.1 of Pseudomonas sp. NPDC086566. Lineage (NCBI taxonomy): Bacteria > Pseudomonadati > Pseudomonadota > Gammaproteobacteria > Pseudomonadales > Pseudomonadaceae > Pseudomonas > Pseudomonas sp. NPDC086566. Next base: position 233,021 of record NZ_JBNNWD010000009.1, on the reverse strand, counting down.
CCTGGTCAACCTGGGCGCCGACATCAAGGCCTTCAAGACCTCCGCCGAATCGCTGCTGGCCCTGCGCGGCAACAATTGCCTGGCCGCCGTGCACGACGCCACGCTGATCAACCCGCTGCTGGCCAAGGGCGGGGAATGGAGCGGCTACCGAGCCCTCACCCCCGAGCTCAACCCGGCACCGTCGGTGATCTGGACGCGCCTGGGCGAGACCGATACCCAGCAGCGCCTGGACCCTTTCGTCAAGCAGTGGCACCGCAGCGGCTGGCTGATCGAGCGTGAGCAGGCCAACCACATCACCCCGGCCTCGCCAGCGTTGGTGGAGTTGCGCACCCAGCTGCAGGGCGAAGGCGCCTGATGAGCGATGCCCTGCACTGGCTGGTCGGGCAGCTTGCCCGGCTCGGCCTGGACTACAGCTTTGTGTTCGACGCCTACGCCAGCGGCAAGTTGCTCGATGGCGCGCTGACCACGCTGTGGCTGTGCCTGTGCGGCATTGCCGGCAGCCTGCTGGTGGGTGTGCTGCTGGCTGCGGCAGTGACCTCGACACGCCGCTGGCTGGCGTGGCCGGCACGGGCCTTCATCGAAGTCACCCGCAACACCCCGACCCTGGTGCAGCTGTACTGCGCCTTCCTGGTGCTGAACATGCTGATCAACCAGAGCCTGGGCAGCGCCAACCCCATGACGCCATTCGCCTGGGTGGTGCTGGTGATTTCGCTGCACAAAGGTGCCTTCCATGCCGAGGCCCTGCGCGCCGGCATCGAAGCGGTACCCGCGGTCACCCTGGAGGCGGCCAGCTCTCTGGCCTTTAGCCGCCGCCAGCAACTGCTGCAGGTGCAACTGCCGCTGGCGCTGCGCTTTGCCTTGCCGGCGCTGGTCAACAACCTCATCGACCTGGTGAAGATGACTGCCGTGGCCTCGGCCATCGCCGTCAACGACATCACCTACGCCGCGATCATGATCTGGACCCAAGGTGACAATGTCATCGAGCTGATGATCCTGATCCTGGCCTTCTACGGGCTGCTGAGCCTGGCCGTCAACTGTGCCGGCCGTGGCCTGGAAGCGCGCCTGAGGATGCCTGGCTATGGCCATTGAAAACCTTGCCACCCTGTGGCACTGGTCGCCGACCCTGGGCGCAGGGCTTGTGCAGAATATCCAGATCAGCATTGGCGCCATCGGCCTGGGAACGTTGCTGGGGTTGCTGGTGGGCAGCTTGCTGCTGTCGCCGTTGGCACCGTTGCGTGCGCTGGCGCGGCTCTGGGTACAAGTGTTTCGCAACGCGCCCTGGCTGGTGCTGATCTACTTCACCTCGTATGTATTCCCCTTCGACGTCCAGGTGGGCGGCACCTGGGTGGCATTCCCCGACTGGCTGAAGGTCACCGTCGGGCTGGCCTTGCCGGCCAGCGCCAACGTGGCCGAGATCTTCCGCGGGGCGGTCGCGTCGATCCCCGGCACCCAGTGGGAGGCGGCGCGCTCGCTGGCGTTCAGCCGCGGGCAGATTTTCCGCTCGATCATCCTGCCGCAGTGCCTGCGGCGCATGCTGCCGCCCTGGATGAACCTGTATGCGGTGGTAACCATGGGCACCGCGCTGGCTTCGCTGGTGGGTGTGCACGACCTGATCGACAGTGCGCAGATTGCCGCCAATACCGTCAACCGCAGCGGTTTCACGGTGCTGGTCTACTTCAGCGTGCTGGCGCTGTTCTTCGCCTACTGCTACCCGATTGCCCGCCTGACCCAACGCCTGGAGCGCCGCTATGCCTTCTGAACCCTTGATCCAGCTGCGTGACGTGCACCTGGCTTTTGCCGACACCCCGGTGCTGCGTGGCATCGACCTGGACGTGCAGGCCGGCCAGGCGGTGTCGATCATCGGCCCGTCCGGCTCTGGCAAGTCGACCATCCTGCGTTGCATGACCGGCCTGCTGCGACCCCAGCACGGCAGCATCCGCATCGGCGACACCCAGGTCGAGCGACTGCGCGGCGAGGCCGGGCTGATCGCCCTGCGCAAGCAGGTGGGCTTCGTCTTCCAGCAATACAACCTGTTCCCGCACCTGAGCGTGCTGGACAACCTGCTGATCGCGCCGACCAAGGTACTCGGCCGTGACCGTGCGCAGGCCCGCGACCAGGCCCTGGCGCTGCTCGACAAGGTGCGCCTGGGGCACAAGGCTGCAGCCTTCCCGGGCGAGCTGTCGGGCGGGCAGCAGCAGCGGGTAGCCATTGCCCGTGCCCTGGCCATGCGACCCAGACTGATCCTGTTCGACGAGGTGACCTCGGCGCTGGACCCAGAGATGGTCGGCGAGGTGCTGGCGGTGATCCGCGAGCTGACCGAGGAAGGCATGACCTGCGTGCTGGTCACCCATGAAATGCGTTTTGCCGAGGAAATCAGCGACCAGGTGTATTTCACCGAGCACGGTCGCATTGTCGAGCATGGCAGCGCAGAACAGGTGTTCCGCTCCCCCACCCACGAACGTACCCGTGCGTTCCTCCAGCATGCGCTGGGCGAGGGCGGCCACCGCCCCAGCCGACCGGCGCCCGATGTGTTGAGCAACCTGGGGCGCTACAGCCTCAGCGTGTGATGCCCGTTTTCCTACAAGAGAGACCGACCATGTCCCGTGATTCCGTGATCGAGCCGTTCCTCGCGCAAGTGCGCGCCATCCATGAGCGCGGTGTCGACCGCACTGCGCTGCAGCAGATTGTCGTGCTGCTCGAAGGCTTGGCCGAGCGCCGCGACCTGTTCAACTTCGAGCGCTTCCCGGCGCCTGATGCCGCCACCGGTGAGACCCAGTTCCGCTACCGCCTGAATGATGACGGTGAAGCGCCAACGCTTTACGTCAACTCGCTGCTGCCGGGTAAGGCGACCCTGCCGCACAACCATGAAACCTGGGCGATCATCGTCGCCATCGAGGGCCAGGAGCTCAACCGCGTATACCGCCGCGAGGACGACGGCAGCGATCCGCGCCGTGCAAGCCTTGCCCTGGAGCGCGAGATCGTGGTGCAGCCGGGTACCTCCGTGGCGTTCCTGGGTGAAGACCTGCACGGCATTCGCGTCGAGGGCGACAGCCCGACCTTGCACTTTCACCTGTACGGCCGCCCGCTGGAGTCGCTGGAGAACCGCTACGGGGTCAAGGACGACGGCAGCGTGGTCAACTACAACAAGTCGCAGATGACGCCTTCGATCCAGGCCTACGGCCTTTGACAGCTGCTGCCTGCCCGCCGGAAGGCCGGCAGGGCAGCTCTCCCATTCAGAAAACGACCACGGACTGCGTCCCATGATTCCCAGCATCACCCCAGCGCTGCTGCACACCTGGCTGTTCGACGGCCGGGAAATCGCCCTGTTCGACCTGCGCGAGCATGGTCAATACGGTGAGGCCCACCTGTTCCACGCCGTCAACTTGCCTTACAGCCGCCTTGAGATCGAAGCGCCGCGCCTGGCGCCGAACCCGGCAGTCCGGGTGGTGATATACGACGAAAGCGGCGGCGAGCTGGCCCAGCGCGGAGCTCGGCGCTTGCAGGCCTTGGGGTACAGCGCCGTGCACTGCCTGGAGGGCGGCAGCCTGGGCTGGCAGGGCGCAGGCTTCGAATTGTTCGCCGGGGTGCACCTGCCGTCCAAGGCGTTCGGCGAGTTGGTCGAGCACACCTGCCACACCCCGTGCATCACCCCGCTGCAACTGGCCGAGTGGCAGCGCCAGGGCAAGCCGTTGGTACTGCTCGATGGCCGGCCGCTGGACGAATTCGCCAAGATGAACATCCCCGGCGCCACCTGCTGCCCCAATGGTGAGCTGAGCTATCGCCTGGAAGACCTGGTCAGCGATTCGCACACGCCAGTGGTGATCAACTGCGCCGGCCGCACCCGCAGCATCATCGGTGCGCAGACCCTGATCAACCTGGGCATAGACAACCCGGTGTATGCCCTGGAAAACGGGACCCAAGGCTGGTTCCTGGCGGACCTGCCGCTGGAGCATGGCGCACAGCGACATTACCCGGCCCACAGTGGCAGTTCACTCAAGCAGCAGCATGCCCGCGCCGAGGCCCTGGCGCGCAAGGCAGGAGTCGGCAAGGTATCGGCAGAGCAGGTGCGCCAGTGGCAGCAGGACCCGCAGCGCAGCCTGTTCCTTTGCGACGTGCGTACTCCCGAGGAACATGCTGCTGGCAGCCTGTCCGGCGCCCAGCATTGCCCAGGCGGCCAGCTGATCCAGGGCACCGACCTGTACATCGGCGTGCGCCATGCGCGGGTCGTGCTGTTCGATGACGACGGCGTGCGAGCCCCGGTGGTGGCCAGCTGGCTGCGACAGATGGGGCATGACGCCCATGTGCTTGAAGGTGGCTTGGCCAGCGGCCTGGCGTTGCCCGGTCCGGCTGCGCTGCCATTGACCTTGGCCGAGGTCGATGCCAGCGGGCTGGACGGCGCGCTGTTGCTCGACCTGCGCTCGAGCAGCGCCTACCGCAAGCGCCACCTGTACGGCGCGAAGTGGGCGATCCGCCCGACCCTGGCCGAGCAGGTGAGGGCAGAGCGACGCCCCCTGGTGTTCATCTGCGACGATCCACGCATCGCCGAGCTGGCCGCCAGCGAACTGCCCGCCGCCCAGCGCCAGCGCGCAGGGCTGTTCCCACAGGCATTGCTGGGCGATTGGCCGCAGGTCAACGGCGACAGCAGCCTGCCAGACGCCGCCTGCATCGATTTCCTTTTCTTCGTTCACGACCGCCACGCCGGCAACAAGGACGCTGCCCGTCGTTACCTCGCCTGGGAGACCGGCCTGATCGCGCAGATGAACCCGGCCGAGATCGCCAGCTTCACCCCGTTGACCCACAGCGACCCGCCGGCCACCCGCCTGGTGCATGGCGGGCGCGGCGAGCCGGGCCCTGGTGCCCATGGCGTCAACCCACCGGTCAGCCGCCTGAGCACCGTGCTGTTCGACAGCGTCGCCGAGCAGCGTGCGGCCCGTGGCACGCGCGACCAGCAGCGGGTGCTGAGCTACGGGGCGCGGGGCAACCCCACGGCGTTTGCGCTGGAGGACCTGGTCAGCGAACTGGAGGGCGGCTATCGCTGCAAACTGTTCGCCACTGGCCTGCAGGCGATCAGCCAGACCTTCCTCGCCTACTTGCGCCCGGGCGACCATCTGCTGCTCAGCGATGGCGTCTATGGCCCGGTGCGGCGCTTGGCACGTGAACTGTTGCAGCCGTTCGGCATTGCGGTGGAGTACTTTGCCGCCGATGGCCAGGGGCTGGAAGCGGCGTTGCGGCCGAACACGCGCATGGTCTACAGCGAAAGCCCCAGCTCGCTGCTGTACGAGCTCAACGACCTGCCGGCCATGGCCACCTTGTGCAAGCCACGCGGGATCCTGCTGGCGGTGGACAATACCTGGGGCTCGGGCTACCTGCACCAGCCGCTGGCCCTGGGGGCGGACATCTCGGTGATGGCCCTGACCAAGTACTTCGCCGGCCACAGCGACGTGATGATGGGCAGCGTCTGCACAACCCGCGAGGCCTTCGCCGCGCTGTCGCGCAGCAGCGATACCTGCGGCTGCACGGTCAGCCCGGATGACGCCTGGCTGGTGCTGCGCGGGGCCCGCAGCCTGGCCAGCCGCATGGCCGTGCATGAGCGACAGGGCCTGGAGATCGCCCGCTGGCTGCAAGCCCACGAGGCGGTGGCGCAGGTGTACCACCCAGGGTTGCCGGAGCATCCTGGCCACGCCTTGTGGCAGCGGGATTTCAAGGGCAGCAACGGGCTGCTCAGCCTGGTGTTGAGCGATGGCAGCCTGGGCCGGGCAGAGGCGTTCGCCGATCGCCTGCGGCTGTTCGGCATCGGCGCGTCCTGGGGCGGCTATGAGAGCCTGGTGACCCTTGGCGACCTCGGCGATCGACGCTTTGCCGCGCCGCTTCCAGGCACGCTGGTGCGTTTGCATATCGGGCTGGAGGATGTCGGCTCGCTGCGCCGGGATCTGCAGCAGGCCCTGCAAGCACGCTATTGAACCGGGCAGGCACCAGTGGGGCGTCGGACAGCTCGTTCATGGCGCCTCGCCCTGGCCGGGATAGCGGGTCTGCAACACCACCGCGAGTGCATCCGGGCGCCAGAACTCCTGGTCGAATTCGACCGGCTGGCCGCGTTCGCCGAAGCTCAGGCGTTCCAGGTAAAAGCTGCTCGAACCCGGGGAAACCTGCAGCAGGTCGGCCTGGAAGTCGTTCATCGTCTCGGGGTGCATGCACAGTTCGCTGCGCGACTGCACACGGCCGAAACGTTCGCGCAGCAGGGCAGTCAGCGAGGTGTTGAGGTCGGCGTCGAGCAACCTGGGGCACCAGTCGACCACCAGCACATTGCACTCCAGCAGGACCGGACGCTGGTCGACCCAGCGGCGGCGCTGCAGGTAGAACACCGGTTCCTCCGGGTGTTCCAGGCCCATGCGTTTGGCCAGCCAGGCCCCGGCCGGGCGGCGTTCGGCGTGCAGGCACTCGGTGCGTGGCGTGCGGCCCTGGGTGGCGACGTATTCCATGAAACCGATGATGCCGGTCGGGTCGTAGCGGATGCGTGGCGGGCTGACGTACCAGCCGCGGCGGTCCTGGCGGTAGATGACGCCGTCGGTTTCCAGCAACTGCAGGGCCTGGCGCAGGGTCACGCGGGTGCAGCCGAAGCGCTCGGCCATGTCCCGTTCCGCGGGCAGCTTGCTGTCGGCAGGCAGGCAGCACTGGGCCAGCTCACTGGCCAGTTGATCGCGGATGCGCAGGTAGTGGGGCTGGGAGGCGCGCCAGCTGGCTTGTGGCTGCGACTCGCTGACGAACGAGGTGCGAAACGGGTTCATTGCACCCCTCCGACGCCCACCGGCAGTGGCGGTTGCCGTGCCTGCAGCTCGTTGCGCCAGGCCAGCAGGCCGTAGCCGGCCAGTACCACGAAACCGGCGTACAAGGCGGCCGTCAGTTGCAGGTCCTTGGACAGGAACAGCCCGACATAGGCGCTGTCGAGCACGATCCACAGCCCCCAGCTGGCGACATACTTGCGTGCCGCCCAGAAGCTCGCCACCAGGCTCAGCGAACTCAGCAGCGCGTCGATCCACGGCGCTGAAGCATCGGTGTAGCGCTGCATGAGGGCCCCCAGCAGCGCTGCACCGGCAAGCCCGGCTACCAGGCTGATGGTGGCTTCGCGGCGTGGCAGGCGTTGCACCTCGACCTTGGCGGCGGCACTGTAGCCTTGGCTCCAGCGCCACCAGCCATAGCCCTGCAGCACGGCGAAGACCAGTTGCAGCAGCATGTCGCAATACAGCTTCACCTCGAAGAAGATCCAGGCATAGAGCAACACGGCCACCACGCTGACCGGCCAGCACCAGCGAACGCGCTGGGTGGTCAGCCACACGCCGAGGATGTTGAACAGCACGGCGATGATTTCCAACGGTGACATAGGCACCTCCAGGGCCGTTCAGAAATTCACGGTTGCAGACAGGCGGGCGGTGCGCGGCGCGCCCTGGAACAGGTAGCCGTCCCCCATGTACTCGCCCACATCGCGCCAGTAACGCTTGTCGAACAGGTTGTCCACGCTCAGGCGAAACACGGTTTCATAGCCCTCCAGGTCGAGGGTGTAGCGCGCGCCGGCATCGAACACGGTATAGCCATCGACCTTCACATTGCCGGCCTGGCTGGCATACTTGCTGGCGCTGTAGCGCAGGCCGCTGAGCAGGGCCAGGCCCTTGACGCTGGCGATGCTGTAGTCGGCGTGCAGGCTGGCGCGCACCTTCGGCACGTTGATCGCCTGATGGCCTTCGTAGCGGTCTGTGCCGCTGTCCTCGACCCGGGCACGGATGGCCGCGGCACTGGCAGCCACCTGCAACTGCTCGGTCAGGCGCCCGTTGGCGGAAAGTTCAAGGCCGATGTTTTCCTGCTCGCCTTGTTGCACGTAGGTGAAGCTGCCGTCGCCATTGGGGCGTGAGTACTGGTAGGCCTTGCTGATGCGAAACAGCGCGGCGCCGAAGCTCAGCCCCTGCCAGTCGCGCTTGGCGCCGAGCTCGAGCTGGCGCGACACCGTGGGCGGCAGGATCTCGTAGGCATTGGTGGTGAACCAGGCCGCTTCGCCGCCCAGGGACAGGCCCTTGCTGTAACTGCTGTACAGGGAAATTTCCGGGCTGGGTTTGTAGATCAGTGCCACATTGGGCAGGAACTCCGAACGCTGGGTATGGCGCGTGGTATTGCCGTCGATGTCGAAGGTTTTCTCGTCGAGGCGGACCTGGCGGCCGCCAACAATGGCCTGCCAGTGTTCGCCGTAGCTCAGCCGGTCGCTGAAGAACACGCCGTACTGACGGCTGTCCAGGTGCCGATAGGTATGCCCCAGTGGCGCGTTGCTCGGCACAAAGTCGGGTACGGGCTGGTAGACATTGGCGGTGCCCACCCATTCATTGACCGCGTCGCGGCGGTCGATGAGCCGGCGCAAGGCGCTGCTGCCAAGGGTCAGTTCATGCTGCAACGGGCCGCTGTCGAAGCGCCCGCTCAGGGTCGCCTGGAGCTCGTCGTTGCGGCGGGTGTCGTCGGGGCTGCGGAAGTCGTAGACATCGTAGTCGCCCTCGGGGCTGAAGTAGTTGGGCACGGCGGAGCTGGCGCAGCTCGGGGCGCCATAGCAGCCCCAGGCGAAGGCACTGTAGTCGTCGATCACCACCCGGCTGCGCGAAGCGCTCAGGTTGGCGCTCCAGTCATCGTCGAAGCGGTACTCGAAGCGGCTGCCAAGGTTGAGCGAATCGATACCCACCGGTTTCGACCAGTGCTGGTCGGCCAGGCGGTCCTTGGGGTCGATGCCGCTGGGCACCACGTTGCCGCCAAGCAGCTGGTAGCCCGGTACCGAGCGTTGTTCGCGGGTCTGGTATTCGGCATCCAGTTGCAGCAGGGCGGCATCGCTGAGGCTCCAGTCCACGGCCAGGGAGGCGAAATCACGTTTGCCGTCGGAGTTTTCCACGTAGCTGCGGATGTCTTCATGGGCGAAGTTGGCGCGCACGCCCAGGCGCTGCTCGCTGTCGAGCCAGCCACCAAGGTCGGTGGCCAGGTAACGCTCGCCCGATTCATTGCTCGCCACGGTGACCGAATGCACATCCTGTGGGCGCTTGGTGACGTAGTTGACCAGCCCGCCCGGCTCGGAAACACCGCTCTGCAAGCCAGACAGGCCTTTGAGCAGCTCGACCTGCTGTTTGTTTTCCAGCGCGACGTTCTGTTCGCCGGTGATGGTGCTGCCGTTGATCTTGTAGCTGTTGGCGGCGCTCAGGGAAAACCCTCGGACCACGAAGTTCTCGTAGTAGCCGATGGGGGCATAGCTTTCGCCGGTCGAGGCATCGTTGCTGAGCACTTCGCTCAGCAGCCGCGCCTGGCGGTCCTTGAGCAGTTGTTCGGTGAACACCGCGACCGAGGCCGGGGTATCGAGCAGGGGGGCCTCGCCGAAGCCGCTCACTGCGGCAGTGCTGGCGTGGTAGCTGTCGGGTTGCTCGGCCGTGACCGTGACGGCCTCCAGTACGGTGCTGTCCGCCCATGCCAGGGCAGGGCTGATCGACAGGCTCAGCAGCCCTGAGAAGAGGCCGTGGCGGTGTTGCAGGGACAGGGATGAAGCCATGGACAAACTCCTGGGTGACCAGCGGCGTGCTAGCGGAAAACGGGTAGACGGGTGCTCGCGATATCGCGCGGGCGCATCGTACGGTTCACTTTTGCAAGGGGGAAGCCTCAGTGCGGCTCCGTGGTCATTGGCAATGCAGGGTCGGCGGCCCATTCCTGGAGCGAGCCGTCGTAGATCGAAATGTTCTGGCGGCCCAGGCGCGTGAGTGCCAGGGCAGTGGCGGCAGCGGAAATGCCGCCACCACAGTAGAGAATCAGGGGTTGATCGCCTTCGAGCAGCAGCGAGCCGAGGGCTTTGGCCAATGCCACCGGTGGCAGGTAGCGGCCCTGTGCGTCGAACAGTTCGCGGGCTGGCCGGTTGAGGCTGCCGGGGATATGGCCGCGTCGGGCATAGCGGCTCACCGCGCTGCCCTCGAACAGCCCTTTGCCCAGCGCGCATACCAGCCTGCCCGGGGCCTTCCCCTCGAGCACGGCCTGCACGTCTTCGCGGCTTGCCCAGTAACCAGCCTGAAGGGTCAGGGTGGTCTGGGAGCCCGGCGCCGTGCCTTGAGCCTGCTGGCCTTGGGCGAGCGGCAGGTCGGCCAGGCGCCAGGCCTTCAAGCCGCCGTCGAGTACCGAGGCGGCAATGCCCATGCTGCGTAACATCCACCAGAGGCGCGCCGCCCAGAAACCATCGTGCCGGTCGTAGATCACGATCTGCCGGGCATCGGTGATGCCCAGGCGCGCCAGTGCAGCCTGGGCAGCCGCTGGCGAGGGCAGGGCAAAGCTGTAGGGTGCCGAGGTATCAGCCAGCTCGCAGGTCAGGTCGGCATGGCGGGAGCCTGGGATATGCTCGGCCAGCCAGGCCGCACGCCCGCTGGCCACACGGTAGTCGCCATCGAAGCGCGGGGCGGCCAGTTCCACGCTGGCGTCGATGACTACCAGCCCCGGCTGCTGCAGGCGCTGTTGCAATGCGTCGGGTGAAATGAGGATGTCGGGCATGGCGGGCTCCTGTCAGCGCGTGCGGGCGATGCGGTCGAGGTGATCGAGCAGGCGCGCGCCTTCGCTGCCGGCAAACCATTGGCCATGGCCGATCAGGTAGTTGTGGTAGGCGATGTCGGCATTACTGCGGGAGCCGACGATGCCCTGGAAGTAGTCGATTTCCGCAAGGGCGAAATCCACATGCACCAGCGGCAGCAGCGCTTTTAGCGTGAGCAGGTCGGCCTGGGTCAGCGCATGCTGACGGTGGTAGCCCTCCAGCAACGCATCGACGGCGTCGAGGTCGGCGCTGGCGCGGCCGCCGGCATCGAGTTCAAGCCAAGGGATGCAATTGCGCTCCAGGGCGGTCGCCAGGTCGAACAGGGCGAAGGTCAGGTCGCTCAGGCCGAAGTCAAGGATGCTCTGCACCTGGGCGCTGCTTCCCGGTTCGGTCCACAGCAGGTTCGACGCGTGCCAGTCGTTGTGCGTCCACAAGGGGGCCTGCTGCGCGAGCAGTGGCAGCAGGGCCCGGTGGTGGGGCAGATAGAGTTCGCGAAGTGCGTGCTGCCAGGGCTTGCCCGCGAGGTATTGGCTCAATGCCGGCTGTCGTGCCAGGGTCTTTTCGATGGACATCAGTGGGGCGCTGCTGCCGAACAGGCGCAGGTTGGCGACCAGCACCGGGGTGCGCCGGGCGCCTGCGGCGAAGCCTTCTGCGGCCTGGTGCAGGCAAGCGAGGGCCGCGCCCGCCGCGTGGGCATGCGCCAAGGTCAGGAACGGGGTCCACGACAGTGCCTCACGGTACAGGTCCTGACCCTGGGCAAGCGGCAACACTTCGTAGGTCCATTCACCCAGGGCGATGGCGCTGCGCCCGTTGCGGTCGAGCAAGGGCGGGACAACCGGGGCGCCACGCTGTTCGAGGTAGCGGACGAAGCGGTGTTCCTCCAGCATCCAGGCGGGCTGGCGGACTTTGCGGTGGTGGCGCTTGACGAACACTTCCCCGTGCGCGGTGCGCACCTGGGCAGCCGCCGAGAAGGGGCGTGGGCTGTGCCAGTGCAGCCCGTGCACGGCGCCCACTTGCGGGAAGTGCCGCAGCACGTCTTCGACATCCTGTTGTGACAGGGCCGGCCAGTCGGCTTGCACCGGTTGCAAGCCCATGCCGTGGGCGATACGCACGGGTTCGCTCATGCCTGCGGCTCCGTCAGGTAGCGGTTGCTGGTGGCACCGCGCCAGGTGTCGGCATCGGCCAGTACGCCATGGCGGTGCAACCAGTGGGCGTAGGGTGCGATCAGCTCTTCGCGTTGCTGGCCCCAGCGCCCTTGGTGCAGCCAGGTGGGGGCGATGCGCTGCAGTGACTGGCTGAGCAGTTTCCCCGGAAAGTAAGGCGTGGCGGCCTCGTAGGCGCCCAGGGCGCTCTGCGGGTCTTCGGCTGCCGCGCGAAAGCCGCGCTCGGTGGCGGCGAGAAAAGCCCGGGCGGTCTCGGGATTGTCCTCGAACCAGCGTTGCCGGCCGCCAAGCAGGTAGCTGTGGTAACGCGGTGCACCGATCTCATCGACCGGCCATACGACGCGGCGTTCGGCCGCAATCGGGCTGTCCATCAACGCTTCCCAGGCCCAGTAGCCGCCGAAGCTGGCGTGGGCGATGCCCGCCGCCAGGTCCTCGGGACGCAGCTCGCGCACTTGGCTGTCGACGATGATGACGGCATCCGGGTCGCCACCATCCTTGGCCACCAGATGGCGGACCATCGCCAGGCCACGAGGCGTAGGATTGAGCGCCAGGCGTTTGCCAGCCAGGTCGCGGGGGCGGCGAATGCCGAAGTCGGTGAGCGTCTGGATTGACTCCAGCCCTTGGTGGTTGATGGCCGCGACGCCCAGCAGCGGCTGGCCAAGGCTGCGCCTGACCAGCAAGCGGTTGCTGGGAAACACGCCGACCTCGGCCTCGCCGTGGAGCAGGTGCTCCAAGGTGTCGCCGTGGAACGGGTCCGGCACAGCAAGGTGTACCGACAAGCCAGCGTCCTGATACCAGCCGCGCTCCCTGGCGAGGTAGAAACCTGCCGAATTGGGCCAGGGGTGAAAGTATTCCAGCATTACCCGTACAGCGATCATCCTGTCGTGCTCCTTGGTGCCCTCAGGGCTCATGGAGCGATTTAACGAGGAGGTCTCTGGTATATACCAATACCCGTGAGCTATACGTTTATTTCACCTGGGAATAAATGAAAGTATTTTTATTTCTTTCTGTTGGTGAATCCTGTGACGACCCATCGGGTGAGCCCTCGCATATTGTTATTCCTAAGTATTATTAGAATTAATTTTTATATTCCTACCTAATATTTAAATGGCTTTCTGCCTGGCTGTGACATCCGTTATTACAGGAACCCTCATGTCCGATCCGAAACCCCTTTTGTTCGCGCTCTATGAGCAGGCCAGTGTTGGCTGTGGTGGCGCACCGAGCCTGTGGACGCATCCGGCTGATGAGCGCCTGGCCGCCAATACGTTCCAGTTCTGGGCAAAACAGGCGCGCATCGCCGATCAGGCCAACCTCGACATGCTGTTCTTCGCCGATGTGCTGGGCTTCTACGATGTGTTCGGCGGCAACGCTGAAGCCGCCGTGAAGTGGGCAGTGGAGGCGCCTGCCAACGACCCGCTGATGATCATTCCAGCCCTGGCTGCGATCACCCGCAACCTGGCGTTCGGCGCTACCGTATCGACCACCTACGAACACCCGTTCAGCCACGCCCGACGCTTCAGTACGCTCGACCACATGAGCGATGGCCGGATCGGCTGGAACATCGTCACCTCTTATCTTTCCAGCGCAGCGCGCAACTTTGGCCTGGAGCAGATGATCAAGCATGACGACCGCTATGAACGGGCCGAAGAGTTCATGGATGTGGTCTACAAGCTTTGGGAAGGCAGCTGGGCGGACGACGCCGTGGTGGCGGACAAAGCGCGGCAGGTGTATGCCCGGCGTGACGGGGTGAAACCGATCAACCACAGGGGCGAACGTTATCGTGTGGCCGGGCCCCACCTTGCTGCCCCTTCGCCACAACGAACACCGCTGCTGATACAGGCTGGCTGGTCCGGCAGGGGACGTGAATTCGCGGCCAAGCATGCCGAACTGATCTTCATCGCCAAGTCGAACCCTCACGAAATCCGCCAGGGCCTGGAGGAAATCTGGCGCATGGCCGAAGCACGTGGGCGTGCGCGGGCTGATGTGCAATCGCTGACCGTGCTGCGGATCGTCACGGCAAAAACCGAGATCGAGGCGCAGCGTAAGTACGAGGCGTTGCAGAGCCACTATCACCTGGAGGCTCAACTGGTCAGTTATGCCGGCGATACCGGTATCGACCTGAGCCGCTATGCCGACAGCGATGCCTTGGCGACCCATACCGAAGGCCTCACTTCCTACATGATGCGCCCCGATGGCAGCGGCAAGCCGTTGACGGCAGGTGATGTCCGCCAGCGCTTCGCCAACGTCACCCGGGGCACGGACCTGATCCTGGTGGGTACGCCGGCTCAGGTGGCCGATCGCATTGAAGAGCATGCGCGCATTTCCGGGACCAGTGGCTACATGCTCAACCCGCTGACCAGCCCAGGTACGCTGGAGGATTTCGTCGAATGGGTGGTGCCCGAGCTGCAGAAGCGAGGGCTTTACCGTACCCAGCCGCAAAGCGGGACGTTGCGTTCCCGGTTGAGAGGCGACGGAGCCAGCCGTTTGCCAGCGAGCGCGTATGGCGCGTCGTTCCGCCAGGTAAACGGTGACTGAGGCTTCACTCTGCGCGGGGTTCGGGCGCGAATGAACGAGGAGGTATTCCTACGCGCAAGCAGCATGGCAGATTGAGACTATAGTAACGTCTTAAAAGCCGGGTCAGTGGGTGCCATGTCTACGATCGATCTGTCGTCCTCGCAAAGTCTTCGCAAACGCGTGTTGTTGGCTGGGGCGCTGAACATCGGCTCCATCGTGGCCTCCCAGGTCATTCGCCTGGGCGGCAACCTGATCATCACCCGTTTGCTGTTGCCAGAGATGTTCGGCCTCATGGCCATTGCCACCACGGTATCGGTGTTGCTGCTGTTGCTGTCCGATGTCGGCCTGCGGCAGAACATCATCCAGAGCCCCCGCGGCGACGAGCCACTGTTCCTCAACACGATCTGGTCGTTGCAGATCATTCGCGGCCTTGGGCTGTTCGTGGTGATGCAACTGGTGGCGTTGGCCTCCTGGGTGTCCCAGCACTTCGCAATGTGGCCGGCGCATTCCACCTACGCCGCCCCGGAATTGCCTGCGGTCCTGGCCGTTACTGGCTTTTTCGCGATCATCTTTGCCTTCCAGTCGACCAAGATCGACGTGGCCATCCGCACCTTCCAGCAGAAAAAGGTGGTGCTGGTCGAACTGGTGTCGCAAATCGCCGGCCTGGTGGTGATGCTGGTGATCGGCTACCTCACCCGTTCCATCTGGGCGCTGGTGGCGGCCGGTCTGGTCTCCACCTTGGTCACAACGGTGCTCAGCCACCTGATCTTTCCGGGGCATAAAGACCGCCCGCAGTGGGACCCGGCAGCGCTGCGCGAAATCGTCAACTACGGCCGCTGGGTGTTCCTGTCGTCCGCGGTCGGCGTGCTGGCCATGCAGGGGGACCGGATCTGGTTCGGCGGCAGCATGACGGTGGCCCAGCTGGGGGTGTATTCGATTGCGGTGGGCATTCTGGCGGCTTTCCAGCTCAGCCTGCAGCGGCTGGCCGGGGCGGTGGCCTTGCCGGCCTTCAGCGAGGCGGCCAGGACCGGTGACATGGACCGCTTGCGCCACCTGTATTTCCGTTTCCGGCTGATCTTCGATGTGCTGACCCTGTTCACCTGCGGCTTCCTGTTCACCGCCAGCCCGCTGATCATCCACTGGCTTTATGACGCCCGGTATCAGGAGGCCGGGCAGATGATGGCGATCCTGTCGTTGTCGCTGTTCACCTTGCGCTATGGCCTGACGCATCAGATATGGATGGCCCTCGGGCTGACCAAGTACATGGCCATGGACAACATCATTCGGGTGGTAGCGCTATTCACCCTGATGCCGTTGCTGCTGGCCATCGGCGGGGTGACCTATGCGCTGTGGGGCGTGGCCCTGCATACCTTCTTCACGCTGTTCCTGATCTTCAAGGTCAGCCACCAGTTGGGCATGCTGAGTATCAAGCGGGAGCTGGTGGTGCTGCCTGTCATGGTGTTTGGCGCCCTGTGTGGCCAGTTGATCAGCCATCTGTTCGCCTTCTGATCGGCTGCGCCAAGGACCTGAGCGATGAACGTGATCGACTTTTTTGATCGGACCCGAATCATCAACATCCCGTCCAGAACGGACCGCCGCGATGAAACCGAGGCCGAATTCGCCCGCCACGGCTTCCACATCGATGACGAAAAGATCGGCTTTTTCCCTGCTGTGACGCCCACCGACCAACAGGGCTTCCCCAGCATCGGCGCCCGCGGCTGCTTCATGAGCCATCTGCAGGTACTGGAAGAAGCCGTGCGCCTGAATGTCGGCAACATCCTCATCATGGAAGACGACATCCAGTTTTCCCGGCGCATAGGCCCGTTTGGCAAAAAGGCCATCGAGTCCCTGCAACGCATGGACTGGGACATCGCCTACCTCGGCCATTCCTGCGAGGGCAATTGCGATGACCCCGGCTGGGCACCGGTTGATCGTCCCATTCACCTGTCGCACTTTTATGCGGTGAACGGCAAGAGCGTGGGCAAGCTGCGTGACTTTCTTGCGCAGATTCTACAGCGCCCGCCCGGGCACCCGGACGGTGGGCCGATGCACTATGACGCGGCCCTCAATACACTGATCCACACCGACAAGAACATCCAGGCCTACTACTTCACCTGGAACCTGGGCTACCAGAGGCCTTCGCGTACCGACCTGCATGCCCTGTCGGTCTTCGACCGGATGGCGCTGCTGCGGCCGGTGATGGCCCTGTACCGACGCTTGAAGGCAGAGAAACTCAGGCGAACCCGCTAGCCGGCGTCACCTGCCTGTCATGCGAAGCTGATAGTGTGCGGGTCCCTCTTCGTGGCACAAGGTGTGCGACACGGTGTATCCCGGCACGACCCGCAAGCCGTTCATGCTCCGCTCAAGCGACATGCGCAGCGACGAATTCGCCGCCTTGTTCACCCAGCTTTACGGCAACCTGTATGCCGACATGCCGCCGCTGGGCGACGGCATTGCCATCGGTGGCGTCTATGGCCGCTTCGACGGCATGAGCGTGCGGCGCATGCACTACCAGGGCGATTTCACCCTCGTCCTGCCGACGCCCCAGGACGAAATCACCTTCGTGCTGCCCACTGCGGGCAAGATCATCTTCGACCACCGCGGCGAGTCGATCGGCGGTGCTCAGGTCGGCCTGGCGGTGGACAAGCTCGACATCCGCTCGGTGCGCATCACCGACGGGCATGCCCAGTGCGGCATGTCGATCCGCCGTGGGGCGTTCGCCGAACGGCTGTCGACCCTGCTCGAACAACCCTTGCCTGCGCCGATTCGCTTTGCGCCACAGGTTGACCTGAGCAACTGCGCACTGCCTGGCATCCGGGCCTTGCTCGAACTGGCAACCGGAACCGAGTTCGATCAACTGATCAGCACTGGCCTGCTGATGCCTGTGCGCTTGCAGGAGATGCTGGTCGACGCGCTGCTGGAAACCTGGCCACACAACTACAGCGAGGCGTTGCGCAGCCCGGTGCCGGCCATTGCGCCGCGGCATGTGAAACTGGCCATGGCCTACCTGCGCGAACACCCGGCCAGGCAGGTCAGTGGCAGCGAGCTGGCGGGGTTGGCCAATGTCAGCCTGCGTGCGTTGCAGGAGGGCTTCCGGCGGTTTGCCGGCACGTCGATCGTCGGCTATCAGCGGCAGGTGCGGCTGGAGCAGGCGCGTGCGATGCTGGCGCGCGGGGAGGGCGGGTCGGTGGCGGAGGTTGCCTTGCGCCATGGTTTCAGCAATGCCGGGCGGTTTGCCCAGTACTTCAAGCATGCCTTCGGGATCAACCCCGCCGATATCCGGCACCGATAGTCGGGGCCGCTCGGCGGCCCCCTGATCTTCAGAACGCGTAGCTGGCCTTGAGGCTGCCACTGACCCCATGGCTGTCACCCCCACCCATGGCTGCCACCTCGGCCCCGACACTCAGCGCCCCAAGGTTGGCCATCAGGTTGACGCCGCCGGTGAACTGGTCGCGATTATCGAAGGCCGACCGCTGTTCGATATCAAGCCCCAGCAAATGGCCTTGGCTGTCGATCTGGTGGTCGCCCAGCACATGCTCGTAGCCCACCTCGACGCCTGGCACCAGCTGCCAACTGCCCAGGGCGACTGGCGCGAAGGAGGCCTTGAGGTTGGCCACGGCGGCGCGTCGGGTTTCTTTCAGGTCGTCGACCTGCAGGGCCAGTTCGCTGCCTTTCTCGGTGAAACCGTCCACGTCAACGCGGCTGACCCGCAGCCCCAGGCTCGGCTCCAGCACCAGGGCGGCGGCGGGCAGGCGATAGCCCAGTGCCAGGCTGCCGCCAGCCAGCGTGCCATGGCTGTCGCCCTTGGCCGTGCCCAGGCCGCCACCCAGTTCACGCTTGCTGGAATAGTCGAGCCAGCCGGCGCTGGCATCGGCGTCGATGAACAGGCCATGTTCCAGGCCATTGGGCGCAAAGCGCGCCCCCAGGCTGAGGAAGGTCAGGTCGGTGTCCGCCTCACCACCGGCTCCGCCGACATTGCCATTGCTGTAGCCGAAACCGGCATGGGCGCTGAGCTGCTCGGAGAAGCGCTGGGTCAGCCCGACCATCAGCCCCTGGCTGTGCTCGTTGCTGCTGGCCGCGCGAGAAGAACCATCGGTGCCCAGATAGCCGGCCAGCGCGGTGCTCCACAGGCGCGACTGGCCGACCTTGAGGGCGCTGCCATCGGTAAACGGCGCGGCCGCACGGTCGATCATCGCCCCCTGGCGCAGCAGGGAGCTGGCGGCGTCGGCATGCACCTGGCCCCCCACGGTCGACTCGGCGCCCCCCAGCGTGCCGGCGTCGATGGCCGACTGCAGGTAGTAGTTGTAGGCGCTGTAGGTACCCGACAACGAGGTGTCCTGCAGCTGTCCCAGCAGCTGTGCACCGGCAGCGGCGTTGCCCAGCAGGCCGGCTTCGCCTGGCAGCGTGCCGTAGCGCACCATCTTGCCGCGCAGCACATAGAGGGTTTCTTGCGACAGCCCAAGGCCTGCCTTGAGGTAATTGTCCATGGTCCCGTACTCGGCGGTGACCTCATCCAGCCCAGCCTGCAGATAACTGGCTTCGACGCCGAGCAGCGGCGCGTAGATCGCGGCCATGCTCGCCGGCATGGCGGCCAGCGTCGCCGCCACGCGTGTAGTGGTGTAGTCGTTGGTGGCCAGGTAGTTGTTCATGATGGTCGCCTCGTCGACCCCGGCAATGCTCAGCAGCACGGCCGCGGTCCAGCCGGTGCGGTCCTTGCCAGCGGTGCAGTGGAACAGCGCGGCACCGTCGGCGTTGGCCAGTTCGTTGAACAGCACGCTGAACTGACCGCGCATGCCGGCATCGCTGACGAAGGCGCGGTTGGTGTCCTGCATCATCGCCCGCGCCTGGGCTGCGCTGGTGAACGAGATGTTGGTGATGTTCGAGCCCGAGGTGGTGCTGCCGATAATGTCGATGTTGGTGTAGCTGGCGCCTGCTGGCAGGGTGTCGGGCGTGCTGGCGATTTCGCTGGGGGTGCGCAGGTCGTAGACATTGCTGATGCCCAGGCCGTTGAGGATTGCGAGGTCGGCCGCCGTAGGGGTCAGGGCATTGGAGCGGTAGAACACCCCGCTACGCATCACGCCATCATGGCGGGTGGTATAGGCGCTGGTGGTGCCGGCGATATCGCGGAAATTGTCGATGCCGGCCAGGCGCGGCGTGTCGAGTGAGTCGGCGGCATGGGCAGCGGAAACGGCCAGGGTGAGCAGGGATACGGAGCAGAACAGACGTTGCAACACGGAAGTAGCCTCGATCAGGTGCGTTGGGCTGGCTACTGTCGGCGGGCAATATGAAACTGAATGTTGCAAGATGCCGCGTAGCATAAATGGCTGCGCGTTCTGTCTGCTGTGTGCGCTTTTTGGCTATGCCACCCCCAAGATGCCGGTGCATACCGCGTGGCTGTCCAGGATCCGGGCGTAATCCAGTGCCAGGTTGCTCAACGACAGTGCATGCACATCCTCGGCAGGCCAGAGCCGGCCCTGCCAGTCCTGCTGGTCGAAGGTGAAACAGGCGTCTGCCACGACCACGACATCGAACCCGAGATTGCCTGCCGAGCGCGCCGTGGACTCCACCGAGTTGTTGGTGATCACGCCGGCAATCACCAGTTCGCCGATGCCGCGAACGTGCAGCCAGCGTTCCAGGCCCGAGTTGGCGAAGGCGTCCGGCACATGTTTGTCGAACACCGTTTCGCTGGCCAGCGGTGTAAAGGCCGGCTGGAATTCACAGCCCGCCTGGCCTGGCCAGAATACCGAGTCGGGTGAGCGGGAGACATGCCGCACATGCACGATGGGTCGCCCGCCCAGACGCCAGGCGGCGAGCAGTTCGCCCATGCGCAATTCGGCCTCGGGGTTGTTGCGCCGGCCGAGGCGAGGGTGGTGGATACCGACCTGCAGGTCGATCAGCAACAATGCGGCATTGGCGGCGATGGCAGTCATGCGAAGCTCCTAGTCTGCGAGCTTCTGACCCTAGCACAGGCGAAGGCCCGAGGGGCGTGCGGGTCATCTGATCCGCTTTTTTTCCGCGAACCTGAATCTGTAACCGTATCAGCCTGCGGCGCACAATGCTGTTCGTCCCTGCTATCACATTGAAGAGGTTCCGATGGGCAAGCTCGCGCTGTTTCTGGGTGGCTTTCTGCTGTTGACCGTTCTGATCGGCCTGCTGGGCACCATTCCGCCAAGCTGATTCTTCTCACCCTTCCGGCCCGTCTGCCTCGTTGGACGGGCCAGACCACTGCCAGATCCTGGCAGTCCGCCTCGGCTGTATCGCTGGGCGTTGTCTCGGCGATCCGTGTGCGATAAGTCCTTAATTGTCCGGGGAAATCTGTCCACAAAAAACGTGGGTAGGTCTGTGGATAAAGTTCTGCAAGCCAGGTAATGTGCGGGCTCTGTTAAATTGAGCAGAAATTGAACAGCCTCTACCTGGCACGTTCAGAGGCGGCTGAGCCAGCCTGGCGCAAGGCCAGTAGCAGCTCGCGCACGCGGGCAGGCAACTCGCCAGCGGGGTAAACCGCGTGCATCTGTGGGTCCTGGCCGGTGCTCGAGGTCAGCCGGTAATCCGCGCATACCCGCACCAGGCGCCCCGCCTTCACCTGTACTTCTGCCACCCAGTCTGCCAGGCGGGCGATGCCGGCCCCGGCCAAGGTGCTGTGGTACACCGCGTCGCCAGAGCCCAGGCGCAAGCGCGGGTGCGGGCGCAGGCTGGTGATCTGGCCGTCACGGCAGAAATGCCAGGCTTTGAGGATGCGCGGCGCGGTGTGCAGGATCAGGGCATGCTTTTCCAGCTGCTCGGGCCGTTCCGGCATGCCGGCGCGGGCGACGTAGGCCGGGCTGGCATACAAATGGCGGTGATAGCGCCACAGTGGGTACCCAATCAGTTCGCTCGACTGCGCAAAGGCGCCGCGGACCACGAAATCGAACTTGCCGTGCAAGGGGTCGAAAGCCGCATCGCCGTATTGCACGTCGAGGGTGACTTGCGGGTGGCGCTGGCTGAAACTGGCCAGCACACCAGGCAATACGTGCTCGCCGAGCAGTTGCGGCGCGGCAAAACGCACCCAGCCTTGCGCAGTACCGGTGAGTGCGGCCAGTTCGTCGGCCGCGTCGCGTTGCACATCCAGCAAGCGTTCGGCATGGGGCAGCAGGCGTTCACCGGCTTCGGTGAGCGTAACCGCGTTGGCGTTCCGGTTGAGCAGCTTGCACCCGCTGTTGTCTTCCAGGGTTTGCACCGCGCGGGTTACCGCGCTGGGAGAACGGCCCAGCGCACGTGCGGCGGCGACGAAGCTGCGCTTGTGCGCGACACTGACGAACGCCTGGATTTCGCGCAGCATGTTCAATGCCATCGGAGGCTCCTGATTGCAGTTTTCGCAATGCGGCATTTCAACACAAGCGCGCTGCATTGATTAGCCTTGCGGTCTGTTTTCACTGCCAGGACCGCACCATGATGGATATCGCCGTACTTTCCCTGTTCGCTTTCGCTGCCGGCCTGATCGATGCCGCCGTCGGTGGCGGTGGGCTGATTCAGATCCCGGCGCTGTTCAACGTGCTGCCCACGGCGCAGCCGGCGGCGTTGCTGGGCAGCAACAAGCTGGCTTCGGTGTGCGGTACGGCCTTTGCGGCTCGCTCGTTCATTCGCAAGGTGACCCTGGACTGGGGGTTGATCGTGCCGGCGGCACTCAGTGCCTTTGTGATGTCGTTTGCCGGAGCGGCCACGGTTTCGCGGGTACCGCCGAGCGTGATGCGCCCGGCGGTGCTGGTGCTGATCGTGCTGATGGCGATCTACACCTTCTACAAGAAGGACTTTGGCACCTTGCACAAGCCGGCCAGGATCGGCCGCCGGGAGCAGTGCCTGGCGGTGCTGATCGGCGGTGCGATCGGCTTCTATGACGGCTTGTTCGGCCCAGGCACCGGCAGCTTCCTGATCTTCCTGTTCATCCGCTTCTTTGCCCTCGACTTCCTGCATGCCTCGGCATCGGCAAAAGTCGTCAACATCGCCACCAACCTGGCAGCGCTGGTGTTCTTCGTGCCGTCGGGCAATGTGCTGTACGCCATCGCCCTGCCGATGGCTGTGTGCAATATCCTCGGTGCCCTGACCGGGACCTGGCTGGCGGTGCGCAAGGGCGCAGGCTTTGTGCGCGGGTTGTTCCTGATTCTGCTGTGCGTACTGATCGCCAAGCTGTCCTGGGACCTGCTGAGCTGACTCAGATGACCTGGCGCTGCGCCTCGGCCTGCTCGACGCGATTGCGGCCATGCGCCTTGGCTCGGTACAGCGCCTGATCGGCGCGCGCCAGCAGGTCGTCCAGGCTGGGCGCGCTTTCGTCCTCGGCGCAGCCAGCCAGGCCGATACTGACGGTGATCTGCAGGCGCGGATCACCCTGGGCCGCATGCAGGTCCTGCACGGCGCGGCGCAGACGTTCGGCGGTGAACGTGGCCTGTTCCGGTGGCAGCCCCGGGAGCACCACCACGAACTCTTCACCGCCCAGGCGAGCCAGTAGCGCTTCGTCGTGCAGCTGCTCTTGCAGGGTACTGGCGAACTGGCGCAGGACCTGGTCGCCGACTGCATGACCATGGCAATCGTTGATCGATTTGAAATGGTCGATGTCGAGCATCATCAAGGTCAGCGGCAGCCCATGCTGCTGGCGGCTGTCGAGCAGGGCATTGGCGCGCCGGGTAAAGGCACTGCGGCTGAGCAGGCCGGTGAGGTGGTCGATGGTGGCCTGGTGCGCCAGGCGCGCCAGCAGGCTGCGATTGGCCTGGCTGACGCAGGCGACGACCAGTGGGCCGAGGACCAGCATGGCGATCCCCAGGCGCGCCGACATCAGCGTGGTGACCCCGGGCTCGCTCTGCGGCACGCTGAAGTGCATGAGGTTCTGCGCCACCGCCACGATCAGCGTGCTGCCAGCGATGAGCGCCAGCAGCGAAACCAGGAAAGGCGAGTACGTCCAGGCACACCACAGCAGCGCGGCAATCGGAAAGGCAATGGCGCCGGGGCCGCCGAAGGCGATGCTCAAGGCCAGTGAGGCCAGCAGCACCAACAAGGGCGCCAGGCGGATCAGCTGGGCACCGCTGCGCATCAGTACACGGGTCGACGGGGCGGTGAGCAGCACCGGCAGCACCAGCACGCTGGTCGAGAACTGTTCGCTGAACCAGGCCAGCCAGGTGGCCTGCAGCGACTTTTCAAACCACGGTGTAGCCATCATGCAGGCCATGCTGGCCGCCACCACGGCACCCGCTGCGCAGGCACCGAACACACTGAGCACGCCATGCGGGGTGCGCATCCGCCTATGCAGGCGGGGCAAGCGCGACAGCAGCCACCACACCGTCACCACCACGCCGAGGTTGCACAAGTTGAACCACAGGGCGGGGGCCCAGGCACTGCCACATGCCAGGTCGGCGGCGACCATCGCCAGCCACACCAGGCAAAGGCCCACCAGGCTGGCCTGGCGCGGGTAACGCAAGAGCACCCCGGCCAGCACCGCATTGACCGGCCAGAACAGCGATAACGATTCGATCGGCCGGGCCAGGATCCCGCCGAGGGTAAGGGCGAAGGTCAGGGCGAACAGGGCAAGGTAGGGCAACAAGCGCGATTGTGCTGGAAAAACCATAGGCTCGACCGACAAGCGGAAACGAAATCCAGGACAACGGCTATAAGCACCTGGGGCATTGGCGTGTCAGTGTGTTGGCACCGGGTGCTTGATGTCAATCTGCCGTGTTCGTGCAAGTTGGTGGCAAATAGCCTTCAATCCTTGCCATATTGCCTAAAGACCGAAGAACCAGGGCACCATCAGCACGGTGACCAGCATCACCAGTACGGTGAAAGGCACACCGATCTTGACGAAGTCGGCAAAGCGGTACTGACCCGGGCCGAGCACCAGGGTGTTGACGGGAGAAGACACCGGCGTCATGAACGCCGCCGATGCGGCCAGGGCTACGGTCATCGCGAACGGGTAGGGCGACAGGCCCAGCTGCGTGGCTGTGCTGATCGCCACCGGGGCCATCAGCACGGCGGTGGCGGTGTTGGAGATGAACAGGCCGATAATGGCCGTGACCATGAACAGGCAGGCCAGCATGGCCAGCGGCCCGGCACCGCCCAGCAGGCTGACCAGGCCGCCCACGGCCAGGTCTATGCCGCCGGTTTTCTGCAGTGCCTGGGCGAACGGCAGCATGCCGACGATCAATACCAGGCTCTGCCAGTGAATGGCCCGGTAGGCGCTGTTCATGTCGATGCAGCGCCCGGCACCCATCAACAGGCAGCCGATCAGCGCGGCGATGACATTGGGTACTGCGCCGCTGACCATCAACCCGACCATCACCGCCAGGCTGACCAGGGCATGCGGTGCACGGGCGCGGGCCGGCGCCACCTGATCGATTTCGGCCGGCAGGCTCAACACCAGAAAGTCCTTTGGCTGGCTCTGCAGCTGACGCACGGCCTTCCATGGGCCGACCACCAGCAGCGTATCGCCAAGGCGCAGCTTCTCTTCCACCAGTTGTTCTTCAATGGCCGCCTGCTCGCGACGCAGGCCAACCACGTTGAGGTCATAGCGGGTGCGGAAGGCCAGGTCCAGAATGCTCTTGCCGATCAGCTGCGAGCCCGGCGGCAGCGACACCTCCGCCATGCCCAGGTCCTGGGACTGGTCGATGAAATAGGCCGCCTTGAAATGCAGCGGTTCCAGTTGCATGGTCTGGCACAGGGTACGCAGGTCGTCGCGTTTGGCGAACAGGTCGAGCAGCAGCACATCGCCTTGCTGCAGGACGGTGCCTGAGTCGGCGGCGATCACCCGGGTGGTGAACTTGTGCTGGCGTTCGATGCCGATGACGTTGGCGCCATGCCGGGTGCGCAGTTCCAGCTCGCCCAGGGTATGGCCGATCAGTGGCGATCTGGGTCGGATGCGCAGGCGCCGTTCGCGGCCGTTGAGCTTGTAGTCGAGCACCAGGTCCAGCAGCGTGCGGCGGCTTTCCACGCGGCCGTCCTTGCGCATTTCGCCGTTGAGCCAGTTGCGGGTCAGCAGCATGTAGCCAATGCCCAGCGCCAGCACCACCAGGCCGAACGGGGTGAAGCTGAAAAAGCTGAAGCCGGGCGCGCCATGGCGTACCAGTTCACTGTGCACCACCACGTTGGGGGGCGTGGCCACCAGGCTGAGCATGCCACTGATCAGGCCGGCGAAGCTCAGCGGCATCATCAACCGGCTGGGCGACAGCTTCAGGCGTGCGGCAATGCTGAGCACCACCGGGATGAAGATCGCCACCACGCCGGTCGAACTCATCACTGAGCCCAGCCCGGCCACCGAGACCATCAGCAAGACCAGCAGCCGTGCCTCACTATTGCCGGCCTTTTCGCTCATCCATTCACCGATGCGGTAGGCGATGCCGGTGCGTACCAGCCCTTCGCCGATCACGAACAGGGCGGCGATCAGCACCACGTTGGGGTCGCTGAATCCGGCCAGGGCCTGCTCCACCGTGAGGATGCCCGACAGTGGCAGGGCGAGGATCACCAGCAGGGCGACCACGTCCATGCGCGGTCGGTTGATGACGAAGAGGATGACGACGACAGCCAGCAGGCCGACTACCCAGAGCAATTCCTGGTTCATGGGGCGAGGGTGTTCCTTCACTCAAAGGGTCACGAAAGACAGTAGCAGTCAGTGTGGCAGCTTGCGGTGAAGGTGGCGTTGATGTGCTGCAGGGTTTGCAGCCATGGGGAAACGAAAAGGGCCGCACGATGCGGCCCTTTTGCTGGTCGTCACTCAGTGGTGACGGTGATGGCGGTGCTTGCTGCTGCCACCGTTGTCGCCCATGTGGTTGCCCAAGGCACCACCGGCCGCGCCGCCCAGACCTGCACCGATGGTAGAGCCGGTCCTGCCGCCTACTGCGCCGCCCAGCAGCGAGCCGCCGGCCGAGCCCAGGCCACCGCCAATGGCGGCTTCGGTACGGTTGCCTTTCTTCGCCGCTACTGCACTACCGGCGGCACCGCCGAGACCGGCGCCGATGGCTGCGCCAGTGCGGCCGCCCATTTGCTGGCCGACAACGTTGCCCAGGACACCACCCAGGCCACCGCCGATGGCGGCAGTACCGTCACCGGCGAAAGCGCCCTGGCACAGCAGCAGGCCAAGGGCGAGGGAAGGTAGAGTCAGACGCATGATTGGAACCTCAGAGGAATCATCAGGTTAAGGTGCCGCACGGTTGGGCGGCGGGTCAGGGTAGGGAAGACGCTTCAACGATCGTAACGGTCACCGCGCCATTGGCGGTCGTCGTCATCGTCGCGATCATGGCGGTGGTGGTGACGGTGGCCGCGATCGTCATCGCGCCAGCCGCCGTCATCACGGTAGTGGTGGTGATAGCAGCCCGACAACAGCAGGAAGGCGGCGATCAACGTAATGCTTGTAAAGCGGGTCATCTCGATAGGTCCTTGATCCGCATAGGTTTACGGGACACTTACTGAGACTGGGATCGATCCATTTGGTTTCCTTGACCCGCAAGATTTTGCTGCCCGAGCGATGAATGGCGTTCAGGACGCAGGGTGGATGGCAAGCACTACGCCATTAGTGGTCTGAACCAGCACATAGTGATCCCCCATGCGCACCCAGTGGCTTTCCTTTTCTGGTGCGGGCAGGCCCTTGGCTTTCCAGTCGCTCAGGGCCGCGTCGTCGCGTTTGTACTGGTCCGGCGCCTTGTCGCCGACCTTGAGTTCGCGGTTGTGGGTTTCCGGTGCCTTGACGCTTTCTTCGGCCGAAGGGGCGGCCAGGGTCATCATCGGCAGGCTGGCCAGCAGCAGTGCAGGCAGAAGGTGGTTGGCTTTCATGGCAATCTCCTTGAGGGGGTATGTACCAGATGCGACAGCGGCCCGCTTGGGACAATTCATTTGCGGTGCTAGAGTCGCTTTCTTTTTTGCCCCGAGGATGGAACATGCGAGCAATTCTGCCGATGGCTGCGGCGCTGGTGTTGGTCGGTTGCGCGAGCGCGACCATGGATGCGGCGCGGGGCGGCAAGCCGACAGCCCAGCTCGACTCGCGCAAGGCGCCGGAACTGGTGGCGCAGTGCATCCAGTTCAGCTGGCAGAAAGAGGATGTGTTCGGCGACGATGCCAGCGGCTACCTGGAGCCGCGCAAGCAGGGTGGATTGACGGTTTATACCCGCGAGGCGGAGTCGTTCGTGGATGTGTACCCGCAGGCGGGTGGGACGCGGGTGGATTACTACGCGCAGAAGAATGACGGGGTGGCCCTGCAGCGCCGGGCGGCGGCGGCCACCTGTTTGTAAAGGCGATGCAGTACCGGCCTCTTCGCGGGTGAACCCCCTCCCACAGGTACTGCACGGCCCTTGAGGTCGGTGCAATCCTTGTGGGAGCGGGTTCACCCGCGAATGGTCATCAGCGCCTGATCAGGACAGGAAACCACCGTCGACATTCAGCGCGGTACCGGTGGTATAGCTGGAAGCATCGCTGGCCAGGTACAGCACGGCACCGGCCATTTCCTTGGGGTCGGCCACGCGCTTGAGCGGGATTTGCTGCAGTGCGGCATTGAGGATGGCGTCGTTCTTCACCAGGGCCGAGGCAAACTTGGTGTCGGTCAGGCCCGGCAGCAGGGCGTTGCAGCGAATGCCGAACTGCGCGCACTCCTTGGCAAACACTTTGGTCATGTTGATCACCGCGGCCTTGGTCACCGAATAGATGCCCTGGAACAGGCCTGGCGAAACGCCGTTGATCGAGGCGACGTTGATGATGCTGCCACCACCGTTTTCACGCATCAGCTTGCCAGCTTCCACCGACATGAAGAAGTAGCCGCGGATATTCACGTCGACGGTCTTCTGGAAGGCGCTCGGGTCGGTGTCGAGCACGTTGCAGAATTGTGGGTTGGTGGCTGCATTGTTGACCAGGATATCCAGGCGCCCGAACTGTTCACGGATGCCGGCGAAGACCTGCTGGATCTGCTCCAGCTCACCAATATGGCAGGCCACCGGCGTGGCCTTGCCACCCGCTGCGATGATCGCATCTGCCACCTGCTGGCAACCCTCCAGCTTGCGGCTGGAGACGATCACGTGGGCGCCTTGCTGGGCCAGCAGATGGGCGATGGCCTCGCCGATGCCACGGCTGGCACCGGAGACGAGAGCAATCTTGCCGTCGAGGTCGAACAGTTGGGTCTTGGACATGCTGTTTTCCTTGTTGTCTGGCATCAGAGCGTTGACTTGCCGATGACCTGCAGGCTCATCTGCTCCAGCAGCCGGTTCATGTGAATGAACTGGGCGAAGCGTTTGTCCTGGGTCTGGCCGTGGTAATAGCGGTAGTAGATCTGCTGGACGATGCCGGCCAGGCGGAACAGGCCGTAGCAATAGTAGTAATCGAAGTTGTCCAGGTGGATGCCGGCGCGCTCGGCGTAGTAGTCGACGAACTGGCGGCGCGTGAGCATGCCCGGGGCATTGCTTGGCTGGCGGCGCATCAGTTGCACCGGCGCCGGGTCGCTGGCTTCGATCCAGTAGGCCAGACTGTTGCCCAGGTCCATCAAGGGATCACCGAGGGTGGCCATCTCCCAGTCCAGCACCCCGATGATGCGCATGGGGTTGTCGGCATCGAGGATGACGTTGTCGAAGCGGTAGTCGTTGTGCACGATGCCTGGGCGCGGGTGGTCGGCGGGCATCTTCTCGTGCAGCCAGGCGATGACGTTCTCCCAGCGTGGCGCATCGGGTGTCAGGGCTTTTTCGTAGCGGCTGGTCCAGCCCTCGATCTGGCGCTGCACGTATCCTTCCGGCTTGCCCAGGTCGGCCAGGCCACAGGCGTGGTAATCCACCTGGTGCAACTCGACCAGGCGGTCGATGAAACTTTTGCACAGGGCTTCGGTGCGGCTGGCGTCCAGGCCCAGCTCGGCGGGGATGTCCGAGCGCAGGATCACGCCCTTGACCCGTTCCATAACGTAGAACTCACCTCCGATCAGCGACTCGTCGGTGCAGTGGGCGTAGGCCTTGGGGCAATACGGGAAACCGCTGTTGAGCTGGTTGAGGATGCGGAACTCGCGGCCCATGTCATGGGCCGACTTGGCCTTGTGACCGAAAGGCGGCCGGCGCAGCACGAACTCGCGGCCCGGGTAGCTGACCAGGTAGGTGAGGTTGGACGCGCCACCCGGGAACTGGCTGATGCTCGGCAGGCCTTCGAGGCCGGCGATGTGGCCCTTAAGGTAAGGATCGATGACGGCCGCGTCGAGTTCTTCGCCGGGGCGTACCTGGGTGGACTGGTCGGTGAGCGTCATGCGATTTCCTTATTATCTGGTGCAAGGACTATTGGCTAATCTAATGGCCAGGCGGCTGTGGAACAAGCGTGCCAGGCGCCATATAGGCGAGGGTGTTGCCGGTCGATCACTGCACCGAATGCCGGGCAAAAAAAAACCGAAGCCGGCCAGGCTTCGGTTTTCTGATTGCGCGTTGTGCCCCGCACTCAGGAAGGGAACAGCTCGCTGAGCTTCATCGACAGCATCATGTCGCCTTCGACGCGCAGCTTGCCGCCCATGAAGGCCTGCATGCCGTCGGTTTCACCGCTGACGATGCCTTTCAGGGTTTCGCTGTCCAGCACCAGGGTGCAGTTGGCATCCGGGTTTTCACCTTCCTGGATGTCGCAGGTGCCATCTTTGACGATCAGCGCGTATTGCTTGTCTTCGTCGGTGATGTTGAAGCCGAACACCAGGTCCAGACCTTCAGCAGCCGCTGGGTTGAATTTTGCTTTCATCGCTTCGACGGCTTTAGCTACATCGCTCATGGTGTTTTCCTTGTTAAGTGATATTCGCGTCCGCAAGGACACAACAGGCCGGGCTCAACGGTAGGTGATGAGCTCCGGGGCCCTCAACAGCTGCACATGGGCTTGGCTGTTGAAGGAAGCCAGTGCCACGTCGCGGCCGCGGAATTTCAGCTGGCTGAGCGACGTGTTGATGATCTGCCAGTTCAGCGCAAAGGCCTGGCTGGGCGTGATCCGGGTAACCAGGTGGAGCAGGGCGGCGATGGTGCCGCCGGACGTGAACACGGCGATGTTTTCGCCACTGCCGGCAGTGCCCAGCACGCGCTGCAGGCCGGCTTCGACCCGTGCAGTGAAGGCCTGCCAGGTCTCCAGGCCGTCGTCGGCATGCTCGCCCGCATGCCAGCGCTGAACCATGAGTGCGAACAGGCGCTGAAACTCGCTGCGGTTCTGCGCACCGTTGCGCAGGACCTCGCGGGCATGCGGCTCCTCAGCCAACAGGCCAGGCAGCAGGGCACGAATCACACCATCGGCGTCGAACTCGTTGAACGCCGGGTCGGTCTCAATGGCCGGTACCGGGCAACCGCTGGCGTTCATCGCCTGCAGCGCGTGCCGGGCAGTGTCCTGCTGGCGGCGCAGGTCACCCGCCACGCAGCGGTCCAGGCGCAGGCCGAGCTGGGCGAGGTGTTCGCCCAGGGCCTGACTCTGGCGCACACCGACGGGGGAGAGGACATCGTAGTCGTCTGCACCGAAGGAAGCCTGGCCATGTCGGATCAGGTAGAGATTGCCCACTGCGGTATCCGGCGTTGAAGGTTGCTGCGAGGTTAGGATGCGCCAGAGAGGCTGTCAACGAAAAAACATACAAGCGTTTGAAAAGGTTGTTTGAACTGTGTTGCCAGCGTTTACCTCGGCTGGCGAGGGCACGGTCGCAACGGTATGCTTGCAGCAGTTTCGCGCCGATCGGGCGCAGGTTCATAAGGAGTCAACGTGGAGTTTCTTGCCGAATACGCAAGCTTTCTCGCCAAAACCGCCACCCTGGTGATTGCCATCCTGGTGGTGCTGTCCGCCATCGCCGGTTTGCGCGGCAAGGGGCGGCGCAAGGCCGGTGGGCAGTTGCAGGTCACCCGCCTCAACGAATTCTATAAAGCGTTGCGCGAGCGCCTGGAAAGCGGTTTGCTCGACAAAGCCCAGCTCAAGGCCCTGCGCAAGCAACAGGCCAAGGCGGAAAAACAGCAGAAGAAGGGCAAGGCTGAGGAACAGGGCCGGGTGTTCGTGCTCGACTTCGACGGCGACATCAAGGCCTCTGCCACCGAAAGCCTGCGCAACGAGATCACCGCACTGCTGACCCTCGCCACCCCTCGGGATGAAGTGGTGCTGCGCCTGGAAAGCGGCGGCGGCCTGGTGCACAGCTATGGCCTGGCGGCCTCGCAACTGGCGCGCATCCGCCAGGCCGGCATCCCGCTCACCGTGTGCATCGACAAGGTCGCGGCCAGCGGCGGTTACATGATGGCGTGCATCGGCGACAAGATCATCAGCGCGCCCTTCGCCGTGCTGGGCTCGATCGGTGTGGTGGCGCAGTTGCCCAACGTCAACCGCCTGTTGAAGAAGCACGATATCGATTTCGAAGTGCTGACCGCCGGCGAGTACAAGCGTACCCTGACCGTGTTTGGCGAGAACACCGAGAAGGGCCGGGAAAAGTTCCAGGAAGACCTGGACATCACCCACCAGCTGTTCAAGGACTTCGTGGCCCGCTACCGCCCGCAGTTGCACATCGATGAGGTCGCCACCGGTGAAGTCTGGCTCGGCATTGCCGCATTGAATCGCAAGCTGGTCGATGCACTGCAGACCAGCGACGAATACCTCAGTGAGCGCGCCCGCACGGCGAGCCTGTTCCACCTGCACTATGC
This sequence comes from Pseudomonas sp. NPDC086566, assembly GCF_050280885.1. NCBI lineage: Bacteria > Pseudomonadati > Pseudomonadota > Gammaproteobacteria > Pseudomonadales > Pseudomonadaceae > Pseudomonas > Pseudomonas sp. NPDC086566. Next base: position 201,165 of record NZ_JBNNWD010000009.1, on the reverse strand, counting down.
CGAGCGCAAAAGCCTGCAGGAGCGAATCGGCATGGCTGCCAGCGGCACGGTTGAGAACACCGTGGTAGGTTTGTGGAGTAAACTCGGGCGCTTGCGCTAACACCTTGAACCCGTTGAAATTTTTTTTTGTTCAGGGGGTTGCAAGGCGAAAGGAATGCGGACATAATGGCGCCCATCGAAACGCAGCAAACCTTGAAAAGGTGCGGTGTTTCAAGGAGATAGCGAAGCGCAAGCTGCTAGATCCGAACTTTGAGGCCGAGTAGCAAAGTGGTTATGCTCCGGATTGCAAATCCGTCTACGCCGGTTCGATTCCGACCTCGGCCTCCACCATTCGAAAGCCCCGCAGATTAACGTCTGCGGGGTTTTTCTTTATGGGTCAAAAAAGCCAATGGCTCCGAAACTAAAGGCATGAAGTCCCGAAACCCAGCCTTTCGAGGCTTGGTGATGGCGCCGACGCGGGGTAAACGCGCCGGTGATTCCTTATTTCAGTGGCCCGGCAGCACGCTTGTCCTTCCGCATGGACAGCACTAGCCTGAAGGTGGGATCAATATTCCAATCTACGGATAGGAACGTTGCCCCGCTTGTACTGCTGATAGCCTGTATAGGGAAGGATGATTGTATCGGCAATACCCGATGCCGCCATGTCTACCAGAATAGGGAAGGGCGCCCAGTGCGCTCCCTTTCTTTGCGGTCCATTCAGGTTGCAGAACTGATAGGCAACACCGCTATACGCCCGGGTGATGGTGAAACAATCGGTTTGCCATTTCGCCAGGTCATCTACGGCCTTGGATTCGTCTGACACTGTTCTCACAGTCCCGCAGCCGTTCAGCAGCATGGCCAGCGCCACCCCCATCCATAGTTTTTTCATCAGGCAACTCCATTGGTGATGGCCGAATCATAGCGCATCTATTTCGGTGCCCGCCCGGTGCGGGCTTTTTTCGCCTGGAGAAAAATCCATGACAACACCTGCGCGTTCGCAACGGGTTACGGCCCGATAAATCTCGATTCCTTTTTGAACTGCATAGCCGCCAATGGCGCATGAGGCGGAGATCTCATATCGGATAGCAAATCCTTCTACGCCGGTTCGATCCCGACCTCGGCCTCCACCATTCGAAAACCCCGCAAATGAAAATCTGCGGGGTTTTTCATTTGCCCGGCATTTAGCCATGGCTAAGCGAAAGGTCGCTGATGATGCACACCGATCCATCATCGGCCGGCGTGGCATCGGTGTAGTCGACCTGGTTGTAGACCCCACCATGGAACTCGAACAAGTGGGTGTCCCAGGTGTCATCGAGTTGCAGTTCGCTCGTTGACTTGGAGACACCGTTGCACCTGGCGGTCACCTTGACCATGCCAGCAGAGGTGGCGTGGATGATCACGTCGAATTTCGTGCCGAGCGGCACACCCTGCAGCAGGGTGCTGTTCACCGGGTTGGTCTGGTTGTAAGACGTCCGGAAGCCGATGGTGATGTTGCCCTTGTTCCAGAACACCTTCACCGGTGGGCTGTCGTCCCCCCTGACGTGCATCTGGCTGATGACGACCTTTTGCGCCGAGTTGACTTTGGTCAGCGTCATTGTCTGACGATTCCAGTGGTCCGGGGCGCTGGCCAGCGTCCAGTTCTGGGTCTCCGACCACTCGCAACGTGTCCTATGGGTGCTCTTGCTTGAAGCCCCTTTGGTCGGTGCCGTGAATTGGACGGACCCGTCGCTTAGCACTTTCACCACGCTCGGGAACTCGGCGATGGCGACAGCACCATTGAGTTCAAGCGCGACGGGGTTCGTTGAAGAGACTGCTACGGGGGTAGTGATCGTTAGATTACTGATATTTACGGTCATAAATACTCCTGACGATAAAATCATTGGCCTGGCACGATTGCCATCCAACCGTGATGCGTTCCTCCGCATCCGGCTGGGCACTCGTGAATGCGCAGGCGGATGATTTGGACGTCACGTGACTGTATGTATATACAGTACATTCGAGTGGCCGTTTATCAACCCCCGCAAGCGTGTATAGCGAAATGACGGGTAAGCAAATGGCACAGACCTGCAGCTGGCAGCCTGCGCAAAGCCCGGCTCAAGGCCGGGCTTCACTCAGCTCATTCGGGCATTCATGATTTCGACTGCTGCGGTCAGCCAAAGGATGCGACAAGTTTCGGTACACATGTCAGGTACCCGGAAAAAGAAAACCCGCCAACCAGTGGCGGGTCCAAAGTAAGTACGGAGCAGGGTCAGATTGGCAAAGTGCTTGTCATAAACTCGTGAAGTTCACGTTGGTGGCGTGTCGACACCGTGATGAGCATAAAAAAAGCCCGCCATCGAGGCGGGCAACGAGCGTTTTGAAGGGAGAGATTTCAGGCTGAGGGCCGCTGATTAAGTCAGCATTAATGGCGCGCCATTGACCACGGCGAACGATGCGCCTATACAGGCGTGCCAGCATTCCAGGAGCCACCATGCGCGACGAAGACGACCTGCACGAACCCGAACATGATCATCTGCTCGATCACGAATTCCTTTATGAAGACTACGACCCTGAAGCGGACGCTCAAGGCGCCGAGGACGAAGTCGAGGAAGACGAGGCGCTGCTGGATGACCTCGATGACGAAGAGGGCGATCACCCAGCCTGGCACGACGACCTGGACGACTGAATCAGCGCCCGTCGACCGAGTAGCGCCCTGGGCCGCTGACTGCCAGTGCCAGCAGGCCGCCGCAGATGCTGAGGTTTTTCAGGAACTGAGTCATGTTGGCGGCGCGCTCCGGGTCGATCATGTTCCAGAAGGGATGACCAAGCAGCCCGGTGCCCAATACGAACAAGGCAAACAGAAAGGCCAACGGACGGGTGTAGAAGCCCAGGATCAGCAGGATGCCGACAATGAACTCCATGAACACCGCAACCGCTGCCGCGAGCATCGGCGCAGGGGCGCCCAGCGAGGTCATGTAGCCGACCGTGCCTTCAAAACCTGTGAGCTTGGCCCAACCGGACAGCACGAAAAGGATCATGAGCAGCACGCGAGCGATCAGCAGCATGATGTCGCGTTGACCATCGAACAAGGAGTAGCGCATGGCGGCATACCGGTGAGAGGGGACAAGCTCCACTCTAGCAGTTGCGCGAAGGATTGCTGGCAGGCAGCAAAAAGGCGCCGCAAGGGCGCCTTTTCAAAGGAGTTTGGTGCGAGTGGCGGGACTCGAACCCGCAAGGCTCACGCCGACAGATTTTAAGTCTGCTGTGTATACCAATTCCACCACACTCGCACGCTTGAAAGGGTCGTGACGACCGGCGCGCTTCTAGGCAGAAGGGCCTGACAATCAAGTGCGCTTTATAACCCATTGTTATAGTTGAGTCAAACGCAGCGCCTATGATCAAAGAGTGAAGGAGTCGATCGAAAGGGCAATTGACACCTTGCTGTCATTACGCCACTGTTGCCCACTTCATTGGATCCAATGAGTGTGACGCCATGTCCCAGGCCACTCCTTCGGTTCTTCCCGGGCGTGCAGTCCGCCCCCGGTTGTTCTGGCGCCTGCTGTTCGCACAGGTATTGCTGCTGGGCGCTTTTCTGTACCTCAGCCTGGTCACCCTCGGTGGCTACCTCCTGCTACTGGGCTTCGATACCGAGCAACAGCAACCGCAGCGCTTGATGGCGTTGGCAGGCGGCGGCCTGATCCTGCTGGTGGGCCTGTGGCTGTTGAAGGTGGCGATGCCGAGGCGCATCAGCCTGGTCATGGTAGAACCCGAGCGCTGATAATCTGTTACAGCGCGAGCTGTTGCAGAAGGGTACGCTTGGCTAAGCTAATCAGGCCCCCCTGCTGTGCCTGTGGAGTATGCATGGTTTCAGCCGACTGTATCGATCACCCGGTCATGCCCGCCAGCCGCTATGAGCAACTGGTGCAATCCGTGGTGGATTACGCCATCTACATGCTCGACCCCAGCGGCCATGTAGTGTCCTGGAATGCCGGCGCGCAACGGATCAAGGGCTACCGCGCCGAAGAAGTCATAGGCCGGCATTTCTCGGTGTTCTTCACGCCTCAGGATTGTGCCGAAGGGCGCCCGGAGCGCCTGCTGAAAATGGCCCTGGAGCAGGGCGTGGCGCAGGACGAGGGCTGGCGCGTGCGCAAGGACGGCACGCAATTCTGGGCCTTGGCTGCGCTCGATGTGATCCGCGACGAGCAGGGGCAGATCATCGGCCTGGCCAAGGTCACCCGTGATATCACCGACCGGCGCGAATCGGCGCTGCAGCTCGACGCCGTGCGCGCCCAGTTGTTCCAGGCGCAGAAGCTCGAAGCGCTGGGCCAGCTCACTGGCGGCCTGGCGCATGACTTCAACAACCTGCTGACCATCATCATCAGCTCGGCGCGCCTGGCCCAGGCCAGCCAGGACCCGGCGCGGGTGCAACGCATGCTCGAGCATATCCTCGATGCCGGGCAGCGCGGTACCGAGCTGACCCAGCAGTTGCTCAGTTTTGCCCGCCACCGGCAACTCGATGTGTCTTTGATCGCCCCGGCCAAGCTGCTGGATGCCACGCGTGGCCTGCTGGAGCATGCGCTGCCGCGTGAGATCGAGTTGCAAGAGTACGTGCAGCCCGATCTGCCGCTGATCGAGGTGGATGCCGGCCAGCTGCAGATGGTGCTGCTGAATCTGCTGTTCAATGCGCGCGATGCGATTGGCGAGCGGGGCACGATCGACCTGGCGGTGCTCACGGTCGAACTGGCAGGGGAAGTCGAAGGGCTGCATGGCACGTTCGTGTGCTTCGAAGTGAACGACACGGGTGAGGGTATCGACCCGCTGGTGCTGCCGCGTATCTTCGAGCCGTTCTTCACCACCAAGGCTTTCGGCAAGGGCACCGGCCTTGGCCTCAGCCAGGTCTACGGGTTCGCCAAGCAGAGCAATGGCGCCATCCGCGTCGACAGCACGCTCGGCCAGGGCACGTGCATGCGCTTGTATCTGCCAGCCTATCAGCCCGACGCGCGGGCACAATCCGACAGGTAGCCACCATGGTTCAGGCACTCAAACGGCTGGTCACGGGGATCGAAGGGCTCGATGCCTTGCTCAAAGGCGGCCTGGTTGCCGGCGCGTCCTATATCGTTCAAGGCCCGCCCGGTGCGGGCAAGACCATCCTGGCCAACCAGTTGGCCTGCGGCCACGTGCGGGGTGGTGGCAAGGTGCTGGTGGCGACGTTGCTCAGCGAATCCCATGAGCGCTTGTTCCAGTACCTGGCAACGCTCGAATTCTTCGACCCAGGCATGGTGGGTGACCAGATCCAGTTCGTCAGCGCCTTCGACGCCCTTGAACAAGAGGGGCTCGATGCGGTGGTCCGGTTGCTGCGCCAGGAAATCGGCAAGCAGCAGGCGAGCCTGCTGATCGTCGATGGCGTGCTCAATGCCCGGGTGCGTGCGGAAACGGCGCTGGATACCAAGAAGTTCGTTTCGGAGCTGCAGGGGCATGCGGCCTTCGCCGGTTGTACCGTGTTGCTGCTGACCAGTGCCCGGCTGGATGACAACAGTCCGGAACACACCATGGTCGATGGCGTGATCGAGTTGGGCGAGCAATTGATCGGTAGCCGCGCGGTGCGCCATGTGCAGTTGCGCAAGACGCGGGGCAGCGGGGCGTTGTCCGGGCGCCACGAGTGCCTGATCGATGAGGCCGGGATGCATGTCTACCCGCGCCTGGAGGCGCTTTACAGCCACCCAAGCCAGCTGGGCTCCGCCTCCTTGAACCGGGTGTCCACAGGTGTCGAGACGTTGGACGAAATGCTGGGAGGGGGGCTGACGCTGGGCTCGGTCAGCCTGCTGATGGGCCCCTCGGGGATTGGCAAAACCTCGATTGGCCTGGCTTTTCTGGCCGCAGGCAGCGTGGAGCAGCCGGCACTGCACTTCGGGTTTTACGAAACGCCTGCCCGCTTACGCCTGAAGGCTGCGGCACTGGGCTACGACTTTGCCGCCCTCGAGCGTTCCGGCGCCTTGCAGCTGAGCTGGCAACCGACCACCGAAGGCCTGCTGGACCAGGTGGGGGCTCGTCTGCTCAAAAAAGTGGAGCAGCACGGCAGCAAGCGTGTGTTGATCGACAGCCTGGGCGCGTTCAGCCGGCTGGCGGTCGACCCGGCGCGGCTCAATGCGTTCTTCCGGGCGTTGGCGGGTGAGTTGCGGGCACGGGATGTCAGCGTCATGCTCACCTGGGAGATGCGGGATATTTTCGGATCGGAAATCACCGCCCCGGCGCCGGACCTGTCGAGTATCGTCGACAACCTGATGCTGATGCGTTTCGTCGAGCTGGATTCCCGGCTGCGACGCATGCTGTCGATCTTGAAGGTGCGCGACAGCCACCACGACCCGGCGCTGCACGAACTGCGCATCGGCCCGCAAGGTATCAATCTGCGCAAGGCGTTCGAAGGCGCCACAGGCGTGCTCTCGGGTACGCCGGTCGCGCAAGGGGGTGGCTGACGGAGCCTGTCGATGAACACCATCCTGATCGTCGATGACGAATACCTGATCGCCGATATCCTCGGCTTTGCCCTGGAGGATGAAGGTTTTCTGGTGGAAAAGGCGAGCAACGGGCGCAAGGCCCTGGAGGCGTTGCAGGAAAAGCGCGTGGAGCTGGTAATCACCGACTACATGATGCCAGTGCTCGACGGTGGGGAACTGGCGCGGGCTATCCGCGACGAACTGGGGCTCAATGACCTGCCGGTGATTCTCATGAGCGGCGCGCAGGCCAGCAAGGCCGACCCCAGGCTGTTCGCTGCGGTCTTCGACAAGCCGTTCGACATGGACAAGATGATCGCCAAGGTGCGCGAGCTGCTCGGCACCTGAGGTTCAGGTTGTGGCTTGTGCCAGCCGGTCAAGCGCGTCCGTGCGGCTTGAAACGAGGCTCGGTTCAGTGTTGGTCGTCGTGCTTTTCCGGCGCCGGGCTGCCGGCCTGGATGCGCTTGAAGATCTCTTCCCGGTGCACCTGGACATCTTTTGGTGCATCGATGCCAATCCTCACCTGCATCCCTTTAACGCCCAGAATGGTGACTTTGATGTCATCGTTGATGACGATACTTTCGCCAACCTTACGGGTGAGTATCAGCATGTAGTTCTCCTTGGTAATGTCGAAATCCGTCGGGCCATTGGACCGCAACGGTGGGAGCTGGTCCCTCTTCCTTCTCATTAAAGACGCTTTCGGCGGATAGTAATTCCCCGGAAGACAAATTCTGTTGCATGTCTTTAGTTGCAGGTGCCGAAGAAAATGCTGCATAGCAGGTCGGCGAGGTGCTCGACGGCAAGAATAGGGGGCTTCGGGCTTTATGGGAAATTTCCGTGCATGATGGGCCGGATAGTTCCGCTCAATCATCGTCTTTGCTTTCCAGTGCCTGAAGAAACAGCAGCAAAGCCACTTCTTCGGCATCCAGCCCCTTGCGCACCCGGCGCCCGGGCAGGTCGGCGAGGCGCCCGAGGGCGTAGTGCTCGAGTACGGCCGGGTGGATATAGCAGCGCCTGCACACTGCCGGGGTATTGCCCAGGCGTGCGGCTACCTGCTTGACGATGGCCGCAACCTGGCGTTTGGCTTCACTCTCAGGCTCCCAGGCCAGTGGCCGCAGCAGGCTAAGCGCCAGGCTGCTGCCGGCCCAGGTGCGGTAGTCCTTGGCAGTGAAGTCGGCGCCGGTGAGTTGCTGCAGAAACTGGTTGACCTCGCTGGAGCCGATGCTGTGCCGCTGGCCGTTCTCGTCCAGATATTGGAACAGTGCCTGCCCTGGCAGCTCCATGCAACGCTTGAGCAGGTTGGCCAGGCGCCGGTCGCGCAGCGTGACATTGTGCTCGACACCGCGCTTGCCGCGGAACTGGAAGCGTACGGTGCTGCCCTGCACCTGGACGTGGCGGTTGCGCAGGGTGGTGAGGCCGTAGGACTGATTGTCGCGCAGGTAGCGCTCGTTGCCGATGCGGATCAGCGTGTGATCGAGCAGGCTCACCACCAGTGCCATGACCTTTTCCCGGTCCAGGCCCGGCCGGGCCAGGTGCGTTTCCAGTTGTGCGCGCAGTTTCGGCAGGGCCTGGGCAAAGGCCAGCATGCGCCCGTACTTGTGCTGGTCGCGCAGTTCGCGCCACTGGGCGTGGTAGCGGTACTGCTTGCGGCCGCGGGCATCGCGGCCGGTGGCCTGCAGGTGCCCTTGCGGGTCGGCGCAGATCCACACATCGGTATAGGCCGGTGGGATCACCAGGGCGGCGATGCGGGCCAGGGTTGCTTCATCGCGGATGCGCTGCCCTTGGGCATCGAGGTAAATGAAACGGTCGCGCCAGCGGCGCCGGGTCAGGCCCGGCTGGCTGTCGTCGACATAGTGCAGGCTGGGGGGCAGGGGGCAGTCGAGCATCGGCGGCGGGCCTCGATCAGGTCACTGATCAATGGACAACGGCCGCTTCGATGATGCTCAACCCAGCAGTGCCACCGACTTGATCTGCGCGAACAGCGCCTGGCCTGTGTGCAGGCCGAGCTGGTCTGCCGAGAACCGGGTGATGCGCGCCAGCAAGGCGTTGCCGCCGGCATCCAGGCTCACCAGCACATGCGCCGGGTTGTCTGCCGGGCGCGTTTCGCGCACCCGCACCGCCAGCCGGTTGAGAATGCTCGAGGTGCTGTCGGCGCCCAGTGCCAGGCTCACGTCCCTGGCCTGGACTTTGATCCGCAACGTGCTGCCCAGGCTGTGCGCCGGGTGGGCGATACGCAGCAACGGCGCTTCATGGCCGGGCAGGCGCAGGTCGAGAAGGCCGTAGTGCGGATCGTGGCCGACCACGGTGCCCTCGAAGACCACCCCGGCATCCTCACCCTGGGCCAGTGACAGGTCGAGGCGGGCCAAGGTCTCGCCGATCGGCCCGCTGGCCATGGCCCGGCCTTGTTCCAGCAGCACCAGGTGGTCGGCCAGGCGCGCCACTTCGTCCTGGGCATGGCTGACGTACACCAGCGGGATATCCAGCTCGTCGTGCAGGCGTTCCAGGTACGGCAGGATTTCACGCTTGCGTGGCCCGTCGAGTGCGGCCAGCGGTTCGTCCATCAACAGCAGCCGCGGGCTGCTGAGCAGTGCGCGGGCTATGCCGACCCGCTGCGCCTCGCCACCTGACAAGGTGGCCGGCTTGCGTTCGAGCAGGTGGCCGATGCCCAGCAACTCGCTCGCTTGTTCCAGGCTGACCTTGCGCTCGGCAGGGGCGATGCGCCGCCAGCCGAATTCCAGGTTACCGCGCACCGACAGATGCGGGAACAGGCTGGCCTCCTGGAACACATAGCCCACCGGGCGCAGGTGCGCAGCCAGGAAGTGGCTGCGGCTGCTGTCTTGCCAAACCTCGCCGTTGACCTCGATGTAGGCACTGGCTGCCCGCTCAAGCCCGGCCAGGCAGCGCAGGCACGTCGTCTTGCCTGAGCCGGAGTGGCCGAATAGCGCGCTGATGCCGCGACCGGGAAGGTTTAGGTCGACGTCCAGGGTGAAGCCGTCACGCGCCAGCTTCAGCCGCGCCACAATCGATCCGCTCATTTCAGCTCCAGCCAGCCTTGCTGCGGCGCCCGCTGTAGAGCAGGAGCAGTACCAGGAACGAGAACACCAGCATGGCACCGGCCAGCCAATGGGCTTGCGAATATTCCATGGCCTCGACGTGATCGAATATCTGCACCGACACCACGCGCGTCTTGTCAGGGATGTTGCCACCGATCATCAGCACCACGCCGAACTCGCCCACGGTATGGGCAAAGCCGAGGATGCTGGCGGTGATGAAGCCGGGACGGGCCAGCGGCAGCACCACATGGACGAAGGTGTCCCAAGGGCTGGCGCGCAGGGTCGCGGCCACTTCCAGCGGGCGCTCGCCGATGGCGGCGAAGGCATTTTGCAGCGGCTGCACTACGAAAGGCATGGAGTATACCGTCGAGCCGATCACCAGGCCGGTGAAGCTGAACACCACGGTACCCAGGCCCAATGCCTGGGTAGCCTGGCCGAGCCAGCCATGCGGGCCGAGGGCGAGCAGCAAGTAGAAACCGATGACCGTTGGCGGCAGCACCAGGGGCAGCGCCACCACCGCGCCCACCGGCCCGCGCAGCCACGAGCGCGTGCGCGCCAACCACCAGGCGACGGGCGTGCCAATGATCAGTAGGATCAGCGTGGTCAGGCTGGCCAGTTTGAGTGTCAGCCAGACCGCGCCGAAGTCACTGGCGTCCAGCGGCATCAGATTTCATAACCGTAGGACTTGATCACCGCAGCGGCTTTCGGGCCTTTCAGGTAGTCGACCAGGGCTTTGGCAGCCGGGTTGTCCTTGCCTTTGTTGAGGATGACTGCGTCCTGCAGGATCGGCTCGTGCAGGTTGGCCGGGACGATCCAGGCCGAACCGCTTTCGACCTTGCCATCCTTGTAGATCTGCGACAGGGCGACGAAGCCCAGTTCGGCGTTGCCGGTGGAGACGAACTGGTAGGCCTGGGTGATGTTCTGGCCTTCGACGATCTTGGCCTTGGTGGCCTCGGTCAACTTCAGCTTGTCCAGCACCTGAGTGGCAGCCAGGCCGTAAGGCGCGGCTTTCGGGTTGGCGATGGACAGGTGCTGGAACTGGTTGTTCTTCAGCACCTCACCCTTGTCATCCACGTAGCCCGGCTTGGCCGACCACAGCGCCAGGGTGCCGGTGGCATAGGTGAAGCGCGAGCCCGGGACGATTTCCTTTTCCGCCTCCAGCTTCTTCGGGGTGCTGTCGTCGGCGGCGAGGAACACTTCGAACGGCGCGCCGTTCTTGATCTGCGCGTAGAACTGCCCGGTGGCGCCATAAGCGGCGACCAGTTTGTGGCCGGTGTCTTTCTCGAAGTCCCTGGCGATGGACTGGATCGGCGCGGTGAAATTCGCCGCGACAGCTACCTGCACCTCGTCGGCCCAGGCGCTGTTGAGGGTGACCAGGCTGGCCAGGCAGGTGGCGGCCAAGTGGGACAGGCAGATACGCATGAAGACAGTTCCTTGGAGTGGTTATCGTTATGGTGTGAACTATATAGCGATAGGCCATTCGACTGGAAGGGGCTGGAAGAAGGGTTATAGCCTGGGAGAATTTTGGCTGTCAGTGCCGGCCTCTTCGCGGGCACTGATTCAAGATCCTATTGCTTGATCTGCGCCAAGGCCTTGTCAGCAATCTGCCGGGTCAGCTGCTCAGCCGGCATGTGCCGGCCCAGGCGCAGCGCCTGCCCTGACCACAGGTTGCTGAAATCGCTGTTGCCTTGCGCATCGGTAATTGCCCGCAGTGGCATCAATGCACCACCGGCCAACGGGAAGCGCGGCGCCAGTTCGCTCATCGGCCCCAGCTCACGCATGATGCGGTTGTTGATGCCACGTGCCGGGCGCCCGGTGAACAGGTTGGTCAACGCGGTGTCGCTGGCCGCTGCGGTGTCCAGTGCGCGGCGGTGCGCAGGGGAGACCTTGGCCTCCGGGCAGAACAGGTAGGCAGTGCCGATCTGCACGGCGCTGGCGCCCAATGCCAGGGCCGCCACCAGGCCGCGGTGGTCGCCAATGCCGCCGGCAGCGATCACCGGCAAGCGCACGGCATCGGCAATCTGCGGCACCAGGGCGAAGGTGCCGATCTGGCTGGTGAGATCGTCGCTGAGGAACATGCCGCGGTGGCCGCCGGCTTCATAGCCCATGGCGATGATCGCATCGCAGCCATTGGCTTCGAGCCACTGCGCTTCTTCCACCGTGGTGGCGCTGGACAGCACCTTGGCACCCGTGGCCTTGACCCGCTGCAGCAGTGCCGAGTGCGGCAAGCCGAAGTGGAAACTCACCACCTCCGGGCGCAGTTGCTCGACCAATAGGCAGCTCTGTTCATCGAAGGGGGCGCGATTGGAAACAGGCGTGGGCGCATCGAAGTCGGCACCGACTTCGGCGTAGTACGCTTTCAGGGCCTGTTTCCAGCGGGCGTCGCGCTCGGGGTCGGGCGCTGGCGGCTGGTGGCAGAAGAAGTTCAGGTTCAGCGGCTGCCCAGGGCAGGCCATGCGGAAGGCCTCGATCTCGCTACGCACCTGCTCGCCCGTGAGCATGGCGCAGGGCAGGGCACCCAGGCCGCCAGCCCTGGCCACGGCAATGGCCATGGCCGAACCCGTGGCACCGGCCATCGGCGCTTGAAGAATGGGCAACTCGATGCCCAGCAGATCGAGGATACGACGGTCGGGCCAGGTGCTCATGCGCTTCTCCTTGTCGCCGCTGCCTTACAGTGCCTTGCTCACCTGGATGTCGCTGATCTTTTCGGCGTCTTCGCCGTGGATCTTGCGCAGGGCTTGCAGGGCCTGTTCGTGCGAGGCGTCGGTCATCACTGCGAAGTCCCAGCGGCGCTGGCCGTCGAGCTTGTACTTGATGACGTATTTGATGTTCTGGGTCATGGCGGGCCTTATCCGAGTTTCGACGACGAGCGGCGGATGATCTTGATCTTGTGGGTCAGGGTCGGTTTGCGCGTTACCGAGATCGGCCGGGTGGTCACCGTATCGATGGTGATGTTCCAGAAACCGGTGCTGGGCACGGTGATCCTGGCCGGGAAGCGATCGAAGTGGCCACCATGGTAGGTGTGCCGGCCGCCGTTCTTGAAGCTGCGGAAGTTGGCGTCGTTCATCAGGCGGATGTTGCAGCGCTGGGAGCACTCGATGACGACGATGTCGTCCTCGTTCAGGTGCTCGCGCTGGTGTACGAATTTCATGGGGTGCTCCGCAAGGATTGGTTCTGCAAAGGCGAAAGATACCACGATGTCGGCTTGCGCTGCCGCGCATGATGGCCGCTGGCAGATAAAACGGCCAAAGCGGGGAGCAAAACCGCCTCGCTGTTGTCCCACGCTCTCTTGTCATTCGAGGTGCGGCAAATGAAGTGGACGGTGGCGGCGTTGTTCCTGGCGCTGGGTGGGTGTGTCAGTGTGTCGGAACTTGAGCAATCCCATGAAACCATGGATGTAATGTCCGGCAAGACGCCGCGCGAGTATGCCGATTGCATCAAGGCGCATCTGGCCAAGAGCCGCGACCCGCTGGTAGAGGAGCAGCGCGACGACGGCCTGCGTCTGATCGTGCCGCAAAAGCTCACGGCAGGTGCCGGGCCGGCAGCCTTACTCGACATCCATAAGCGGGGCAGCGGCAGCAGCATCAAACTGCATGAGCGTCTGAACAACTTCCCGCTGCGCCCGGGTGATGTACGCGAGGCAACGACCGAGTGCATCTCGGGGAGTTGATCTGGCTCAACGGATCGGCGCATAGCAGGCCATTTGCCAGCCGGTGATCGGCTGGGGCGTTGTTGCGAATTCCCTTACAGGGCTAGTATCCATTTGCTTATGTTTTTTAAGCCTAAGCTTATAACAAAAGAAATGGAGATTCGTGATGACACCGTTGAGTCGCGTCGTGATCGGCAGCCTGCTGATCCTGGCCTGGCCCGCGGCGCATGCCGCCGATGGCCAGAAAGTCTTTACCCAGGGCGGTGCCAACCCCGCCGCCATGGCCTGCCTGGGCTGCCATGGCCCGGACGGAAAGGGCATGGCCGCCGCAGGGTTCCCCCGCCTGGCTGGCCTGCCGGCCGGTTACCTGAGCAAACAGCTGCACGACTGGCGCAGTGGCAGCCGCCAGCAGCCGGTCATGGCGCCGTTGGCCAAAGCCCTGAGCATCGATGAGATCGAGGCCGTCAGCCATTACCTGGCCGCGCTGCCCAGTGATCCTGCCCCGGACTGGCGTCGCCAGCAGATGGCGAGCAACCCCACTGAACGCCTGGCCCTCTACGGCGACTGGAGCCGACAGATCCCCGGCTGTGTGCAGTGCCACGGCCCAGGCGGCAGCGGGGTCGGCGAGCACTTCCCGCCGCTGGCCGGGCAGCCTGCGGCGTACCTGATGGCGCAGCTCAACGGCTGGCGCGACGGCAGCCGCAGCAATGACCCCAACCAGTTGATGGCCGGCGTGGCCAAGGCCATGACCGACGCCGAAGTCAAGGCGATTGCCGAGTACTTCGCCCATCCCGCCAGCCCGGAGGTCAAGCCATGAAACCCTTTATGCCAACATTACTGCTGCTGGCCACGGGCGCTGCCTTTGCCAATCAAGCGCCGATCGCCATGGAAGACCAGTCGCAACTGAAAGTCCCCGGTGTCCAGGCCGCGCCACAATTCGCCCCGCCCGCCGAAAGCGAGTTGCCGGACAATGCATTCGGCAAAATGGTCCGCGAGGGCCACGCACTGTTCGTCGATACTCGCCGGTTGATGCCCGAGGCGGTGGGCAATGGCATGAACTGCAGTAATTGCCACCTCGACCAGGGCCGCCTGGCGCATTCCGCGCCGCTGTGGGGCGCTTATCCGATGTACCCGGCCTACCGCAAGAAGAACGACAAGGTGAACACCTTCGCCGAGCGCATCCAGGGTTGCTTCCAGTTCAGCATGAACGGCAAGCCGCCGGCCGCCGACAGCCCGCAGATGACGGCGCTTGCCGTCTATTCGTACTGGCTATCGACCCAGGCGCCCACCGGCGTGGAAATCGCCGGTCGCGGTTACCCCGAGGTGCCGCAGCCAAAAGGTGGCTATGACTTCAAGCGGGGCCAGCAGGTCTACCGCGAGCAGTGCGCCATTTGTCACGGTGACAACGGTGAGGGGCAGAAGGTCGCCGGTGACTACGTGATGCCACCCCTCTGGGGCAAGGACTCCTACAACTGGGGCGCCGGCATGCACCGGATCAATACCGCGGCATCGTTCATCAAGTACAACATGCCACTGGGCAAGCCGGGCAGCCTGAGCGATCAGCAGGCCTGGGATGTGGCCGCCTGGGTCAACCGCCACGAGCGCCCCCAGGACCCTCGCCTGGTGGAGGGTTCCATCGAAAAGACACGGCTGAAGTTCCATGCCAACGACGGCGTCAACCTGTACGGCCAGCAGGTCGACGGGGTGCTGATCGGGCAGGGCACAGGCAGTTGAGCAGGCGTCGTGCCGGCCCTTTCGCGGCTGCCCCGAAGGGGCCGGATGACGGGATTTTCACGAACTTTTTGGAACTATCTACACTGGGTTATCTCTATCATGGCAACGGTCGTCGCAGGCAGGGCATTGTAAGCTGCATGCCGCCTGATTAGACTGCGCCGAATTCCACAGGCTTCGCCTATGTTTAAGGATGTTTATGATCAAGAAATGCTTGTTCCCGGCAGCCGGCTACGGCACCCGCTTCCTGCCAGCTACCAAAGCCATGCCCAAGGAAATGCTGCCGGTGGTCAACAAGCCACTGATCCAGTATGGCGTTGAAGAAGCATTGGATGCTGGCCTGAACGAGATTTCCATCGTCACCGGCCGCGGCAAGCGCGCACTGGAAGACCACTTCGACATCAGCTACGAGCTGGAAAACCAGATCAAGGGCACCGACAAGGAAAAATACCTGGTCGGTATCCGTCGCCTGCTCGACGAATGCTCGTTCTCCTACACCCGCCAGACCGAAATGAAAGGCCTGGGCCACGCCATCCTGACCGGCCGCCCGCTGATCGGTGACGAACCGTTCGCCGTGGTGCTGGCGGACGACCTGTGCGTCAACCTCGAAGGCGAAGGCGTGCTCGCACAGATGGTCGCGCTGTACAAGAAGTACCGCTGCTCGATCGTTGCCATCCAGGAAGTCGATCCGCAGGAAACCAACAAGTACGGCGTCATCGCCGGTGAGGAAATCAAGGACGGCATTTTCCGCGTCGACTCCATGGTCGAGAAGCCGAAGCCGGAAGACGCCCCGTCCAACCTGGCGATCATCGGTCGCTACATCCTCACCCCGGACATCTTCGAGAAAATCGAACAGACCGAGCCAGGCAAAGGTGGCGAGATCCAGATCACCGACGCGCTGATGAAACAGGCTGCCGAAGGCAACGTGATTGCCTACAAGTTCAAGGGCAAGCGTTTCGACTGCGGTGGCGCCGAAGGCTACATCGAGGCGACCAACTTCTGCTTCGAGAACTTCTACAAGGCCGGCAAGGCGTACTGATACGCCAATGCGGGTTCAAGGAGCCACCCTTCGGGGTGGCTTTTTTGTGCGCGCAAGGCAACGGCGTTATGCTGGGCGCCTGCCTAGGAGAGTGAATACATGGCCTACGATTTTGATCTGTTCGTGATTGGCGCCGGTTCCGGCGGTGTGCGCGCAGCGCGCTTCGCTGCCGGCTTCGGTGCAAAAGTGGCAGTGGCCGAGAGCCGCTACCTCGGTGGCACCTGCGTCAACGTCGGCTGCGTGCCGAAGAAGCTGCTGGTATACGGCGCCCACGTCGCCGATGAACTGGAGCAGGCCGCCGGTTTTGGCTGGACCCTGGAAGAGGGGCACTTCGACTGGGGCACACTGATCGCCAACAAGAACCGCGAGATCGAGCGCCTCAATGGCATCTACCGCAACCTGCTGGTGAACAGTGGCGTGACCTTGCTGCAAGGCCATGCCCGCATCACCGGTGCCAACGAGGTGGAAGTGGACGGCCAGCGGTTCAGCGCCGAGCACATCCTGATTGCCACCGGCGGCTGGCCGCAGGTGCCGGACATTCCTGGCAAGGAGCTGGCCATCACCTCCAACGAGGCGTTCTACCTCAAGGAGCTGCCGCGCCGCGTGCTGGTGGTCGGCGGTGGTTACATTGCCGTCGAGTTCGCCGGCATCTTCCAGGGCCTGGGCGCCGACACCACCTTGCTCTACCGCGGTGAACTGTTCCTGCGTGGCTTCGACGGCTCGGTGCGTACCCACCTCATGGAGGAGCTGGAAAAACGCGGCATGAACCTGCAGTTCAACGCCGACATCCAGCGCATCGACAAACTTGAAGACGGCAGCCTGAAAGCCACCCTCAAGGACGGCCGCGAGCTGGTCGCCGATTGCGTGTTCTACGCCACCGGCCGCCGCCCGATGCTCGACAACCTGGGCCTGGAAAACACCGGCGTGGAGCTGGATGCCCGCGGCTTCATCCGCGTCGACGAGCAGTACCAGACGACCGCACCGTCGATCCTCGCCATTGGCGACGTGATCGGCCGCGTGCAGCTCACCCCGGTGGCCCTGGCCGAAGGCATGGCCGTGGCCCGGCGCCTGTTCAAGCCGGAGCAGTACCGCAAGGTGGATTACCAGAACATCCCGACGGCGGTGTTCAGCCAGCCCCCCATCGGCACGGTCGGCCTCACCGAGGAACAGGCGCTGGAAGCCGGGCACAAGGTACAGATCTTCGAGAGCCGCTTCCGCGCCATGAAGCTGACCCTCACCGACATCCAGGAAAAGACCCTGATGAAGCTGGTGGTGGACGCCGAGACCGACAAGGTGCTGGGCTGTCACATGGTCGGCCCGGATGCCGGCGAGATCATCCAGGGCCTGGGTATTGCCCTCAAGGCTGGTGCGACCAAGCAGTTGTTCGACGACACCATTGGCGTGCACCCGACTGCCGCCGAAGAGTTCGTCACCATGCGCACCGTCACCCGCTGACGCGACGGGCCTCGTCACCGTGATACCGGTGATGAGGCCCCCTCGAATACCGCGCAATCCTTTGCTCAGCCCATTCCCTTCTATTAATTATCTGCGGTTATAGCCAAAACCAATCATAAGCATGAGGTTTGCCAATGAGCCTTTGTCGGGGCGAGCAGTTAGGATTCTCTCCATCAACTGATTCCAACCCCATGAAGGAGCGTCTCTCATGCCAATCATCAACAGCCAGGTCAAACCGTTCAACGCCACCGCCTACCACAAGGGCGAGTTCGTTCAGGTCAGTGAAGCCGACCTGAAAGGCAAGTGGTCCGTCGTGTTCTTCTACCCGGCCGACTTCACCTTCGTTTGCCCGACCGAGCTGGGTGACCTCGCCGACAACTACGCCGAGTTCCAGAAGCTGGGCGTGGAAATCTACGGCGTATCGACCGACACCCACTTCACCCACAAAGCCTGGCACGACACTTCGGAAACCATCGGCAAGATCCAGTACCCGCTGATCGGTGACCCGACCCACGTCATCTCGCGCAACTTCGACGTGCTGATCGAAGAAGCCGGCCTGGCCGATCGCGGTACCTTCGTGATCAACCCGGAAGGCCAGATCAAGATCGTCGAACTGAACGACGGTGGTGTTGGCCGCGACGCAGCCGAGCTGCTGCGCAAAGTCAAGGCTGCCCAGTACGTTGCCGCTCACCCAGGCGAAGTTTGCCCGGCCAAGTGGAAAGAAGGCGAAGCCACTCTGGCCCCGTCCCTGGACCTGGTCGGCAAGATCTAAGCCGATGTGCACGTCGCGGGCGGTAGCCAGCCGCCAAAGCTGAAACACCTACCGCCCCGTAAAAGCGCCCGGGCGACCTCGCCTGGGCGTTTTTGTATCCGAGTTTTGAAAAAAGGAATCGCCCGTATGTTGGACGCCACGCTTAAATCGCAACTGAAAACCTACCTGGAGCGGGTCACCCAGCCGATCGAGATCGTTGCCTCCCTCGACGACGGCGCGAAGTCCCGCGAACTGCACGACCTGCTGGTGGAAATCGCCGGCCTGTCGAACCTCATTACCTTCAGCGCGGACGGCAGCGATGCCCGTCGCCCTTCGTTCTCGCTGAACCGCCCGGGTGCCGACATAAGCCTGCGCTTCGCCGGCATCCCCATGGGCCACGAATTCACCTCCCTGGTACTGGCGCTGCTGCAAGTCGGCGGCCACCCGTCCAAGGCCAGTGCCGAAGTGATCGAGCAGATCCAGGCGCTGGAAGGCGAATTCACCTTCGAAACCTACTTCTCGCTGTCGTGCCAGAACTGCCCGGACGTGGTCCAAGCGCTCAACCTGATGGCCGTGCTCAACCCCAATGTGCGCCACGTGGCCATCGACGGTGCGTTGTTCCAGGATGAAGTCGAATCGCGCAAGATCATGGCGGTGCCGAGCATCTACCTGAACGGCGAAGTATTCGGCCAGGGCCGCATGGGCCTGGAAGAAATCCTCGGCAAGATCGACACCAACGCCGGTGCCCGCCAGGCGGAGAAGATCAACGCCAAGGACGCCTTCGACGTGCTGGTGGTCGGCGGCGGCCCAGCGGGGGCCGCAGCGGCCATCTATGCCGCCCGTAAAGGCATCCGCACCGGTGTCGCTGCCGAGCGTTTCGGCGGCCAGGTGCTCGATACCCTGGCCATCGAAAACTTCATTTCGGTGCAGGAAACCGAAGGGCCGAAGCTGGCCACGGCGCTGGAAGAACACGTCAAGCAGTACGACGTCGACATCATGAACCTGCAGCGCGGCGAAGCGCTGATCCCGGCCACTGATGGCGGCCTGCACGAAGTACGCCTGGCCGGCGGCGCCTCGCTCAAGGCCAAGACGGTGATCCTCGCCACGGGCGCCCGCTGGCGCGAAATGAACGTGCCGGGCGAGCAGGAATACCGCGCCCGCGGGGTGGCCTATTGCCCGCACTGCGACGGCCCGCTGTTCAAGGGCAAGCGCGTGGCGGTGATCGGCGGCGGCAACTCGGGCGTGGAAGCGGCCATCGACCTGGCCGGTATCGTCGCCCAGGTGACGCTGATCGAGTTCGACAGCCAGCTGCGTGCTGATGCGGTGCTGCAGCGCAAGCTGCACAGCCTGCCGAACGTCAAGGTGATCACCAGTGCGCTGACCACCGAAGTGGTTGGCAATGGCGAAAAAGTGACGGGTCTGCGTTACAAGGACCGCAACAGCGATGAGCTGCATGACCTGGCGCTGGAAGGCATCTTCGTGCAGATCGGCCTGCTGCCGAACACGGATTGGCTCAAAGGCACGGTCGAGCTGTCGCCACGTGGCGAGATCATCGTCGACGCCAAGGGCCAGACCAGTGTGCCGGGTGTGTTTGCCGCAGGTGACGTGACCACCGTGCCGTACAAGCAGATCGTCATCGCGGTGGGTGAGGGCGCCAAGGCATCGCTGGCTGCGTTCGATCACCTGATCCGCACCTCGGCACCGGCGTAAGCCTGTCCCGGCCTCTTCGCGGGGCAAGCCCGCTCCCACAAAGGTCGCGTACCACTTGTAGGAGCGGGCTTGTCCCGCGAAGAGGGCGCAACTGACAAGGCAAAACCTAAGGGTGTCTATGCTTAGCGCAGACACTCTTCAGGAGCTCCACCATGACCCTGATCAGCCGCGAACCCTGGTGGCTCGTCCCCCCGAAGCCCGGGCAGAAAGAGCAAGACCTGCACTGGGGCTACCTCGAGATCTACGCAGACGGCCGCACCGTGTTCGTCGACCAGCGCCCCAGTGACCGGGAGTTGGCCGAGCGCAAGAGCTGTCGCAACTTCCCCGACCCTGAGCCTTAGCCTTCCAGTTCGGCCAGTCGCGCTTCCAGTGCCGCGATCCGTGCCTCAAGGGCTTCAATGCGTTCTTCCGACACGCTGCCGCCACTGCTGCGAGCGCCACCTTCCTGCTGCCGCGCTGCCAGAATCGCCTCGATTTCTGCCGGGTCACCCAGAGCATGGGTATAGCGGTCTTCCCGCCGCCCGGCCTGGCGTGGCAGGTGCAAGGCCAGGTCGCGCGAAATCAGGCGCTCCAGTTGGTGCTGGATCTGCTCGGTGTCATCGAAGTCGTGCAGGCGGTTGCTGCGGGTCAGCAGTTCGTTGAGGGTCTGCGGCCCCCGCAGGAACATCAGGCCCATCAGCACCAGCTGCGCCGGTACCAGTTCCAGGGCCTTGTCCAGCCGATGTTCCCAGCGGTCGGCGCGGCTGCCCATCTGCAGGCGGGTCATGCCCTGGCCCTCGAGGGCGCGCAGGGCCTGGCCGACCTGGCCCTGGGTCAGGTTCATGACCGGTTCACGGCTGGTTTTCTGATTGCAGGCCAGGACCAGGGCGTTCAGGGTCAGCGGGTAGCTTTCCGGGCTGGTGGCCTGCTTCTCGATGAGCGCGCCGAGAATGCGGATCTCGATGCTGCTGAGGCGGCCTTCGCCGGCGGTTTCGTGTTCTGACATGGCCCTGTCTCATGGCTGGGGAAAGGCCACTAGCGTAGGTAATGCCGCGGGGTAAGGCAATTGGGGCCGCAAGGCGGCCCCGGCAATCTCAAGCGTTACGCCGTTCTTCGGCCTGGCAAGCCGCAGCAGTGAACAGTACATCAGTCGAAGAGTTCAGCGCCGTCTCCGCCGAGTCCTGCAGCACGCCAATGATGAAGCCCACCGCCACCACCTGCATGGCAATCTCGCTGGGGATGCCGAACAGGCTGCACGCCAGCGGAATCAGCAGCAGCGAACCCCCGGCGACCCCAGAAGCACCGCAGGCACACACCGCCGCCACCACGCTCAGCAGCACTGCTGTGGGCAGGTCGACCGGGATGCCCAGGGTGTGCACGGCCGCCAGGGTCAGCACGGTGATGGTGATTGCCGCGCCTGCCATGTTGATGGTCGCCCCCAGCGGGATCGAAACCGAATAGGTGTCTTCATGCAAACCCAGGCGCTCCGACAGCGCCAGGTTGACCGGAATGTTGGCCGCCGAACTGCGGGTGAAGAATGCGGTAATGCCGCTTTCGCGCAGGCACAGCAAGGTCAGCGGGTAAGGGTTGCGGCGGATTTTCCAGAACACGATCAGCGGGTTCATCACCAGCGCCACGAACAGCATGCAGCCGATCAGCACGCCCAGCAGGTGCAGGTAGCCGAGCAGGGCGCCGAGGCCAGACTGCGCCAGGGTCGAACTGACCAGCCCGAAGATGCCCAGCGGGGCGAAGCGGATCACCATGCGCACGATCAAGGTCACACCATTGGACAGGTCTTCGACCACAGTGCGGGTGGTGTCGCCAGCATGGCGCAGGGCCACGCCCAGGCCGATGGCCCAGGTCAGCACACCGATGAAGTTGGCGTTGAGCAAGGCGTTGACCGGGTTGTCGACCGCGCTCAGCAGCAGGTTCTGCATCACCTCGCTGATACCGCCCGGCGCGCTCAGGGCCGCCTCGCTGGTGCTCAGGGCCAGTTGCGACGGGAACAGCATGCTGGCGACCACGGCCACCACCGCGGCAGCGAAGGTGCCCAGCAGGTACAACCAGAGGATCGGGCGGATATGGGTTTCCTGGCCGTGGCGGTGGTTGGCGATCGATGCCATGACCAGAATGAACACCAGCACCGGCGCAACAGCCTTCAGGGCGCTGACGAACACTTTGCCGAGAAAGCCCAGGTCACGGGCGATGGCAGGTGCCAGCAGGGCCAGGGCGATGCCGGCGATGAGGCCGATGACGATTTGGGTCACCAGGCTGGTGCGGTTTACTAGGCGAAGAACAGGCGTCATGTGCAGCGGAGTCTCGAAATCTTCAAAGGGCGCGACTCTAGCACAATCGGGCCCGGCCCTTTCGCGAGCCGCCACTACCAGTGGAACAGTTCGCGCCGTGCCCCCTCGGTAATCGCCACGATCCCCGGATGCTTGACCTTGCGCTCCACCGAAATGGCATAGAACGACTCATGCACCGCTTCGGTCTGGCCAATCAGTGCGACGCCATACTGCCGGCACACCTCCTCGGCAATCACGCTCGGCGCCACGAATATCCCGCTGCCCGACTGGCCGAATGCCTGCATCAGCGCGCTGTCATCGAACTCGCCAACGATCCTGGGCTGCACCTGCTGCTCGCCCAGCCAGCGCAATAGGCGGCTGCGCACCACGGTTTCCGGCCCGGGGATCAGCAGTGGCGCATCCTGCAGGCAGGCGGGGAAGGGGCCGGCATGCTGGCTGGCCAGGGCCGGGGTGGCGAAAAAGCTCAGGCCGCATTCGCCGAGCTTCTGGCTATACCCCTTGATATCCAGGTGGCTGGGCATCGGGCTGTCGGAAATCACCAGGTCCAGGCGCTGTATCGCCAGGTCTGCCAACAGCCGTTCGAGCTTGTCTTCGCGGCAATTGATGCGCAGCACTTCATCCAGCTCCATGGTCGGGGCCAGCAGCCGGTAGACGATCGACTTCGGCACCACGTCGGCCACCCCCACGCGAAACAGGATCTGCTCCTGCGGGCCGGCCCTGAGCATGGCCTCCAGTTCGCTGCCGATCTGGAACATCTGCTCGGCATAGACCAGTGCCTGGCGGCCGGTCTCGGTCAGCTCCAGTTGTCGACCGACACGCTGGAACAGCTCCAACCCGTAGGTCTGCTCGAACAGGCTGATCTGCCCGCTGATGGTCTGCGGCGTCAGGTTCAGCTGCTCGCTGGCGCGGGCGATGCTGCCGGTCTTGGCCACGGCCCAGAAGTAGTGAAGCTGGCGATAGTTGAGCACGCGGGCGGGTCCCGATTCGAAAAAACCGAAGTATACACACTGGAAATACGAATTTTCCTGAACTATCGGCGTCTTTAGAATGCGACCCCATCAGGCGCTTCGCGCCGCCGGGATTTTTCAAGCGAGGACACCATGCTGCATCTCAAATCCATTGGCACACCGCTGGTGCTGGCCCTGGCGCTGTTCAGCCTGGCCGGTTGCGACCAGGCCGAGAAGTCTGCCCAGCAGATGCTCGACCAAGCGGCGAAGTCGGCCAAGCAGGCCATCGACGACACCAACAAGGCCGCCCAGCAGGCGTTGAGCGATGCCATCGGTCACCAGGGCGAGAAGCCCAAGGACGCCGAGAAGAAAGCCCACACCCAAGAAATCTGACCCCAACCGCCGCATCAGGATTTGAACAATGGAATACTTGCTGGAACTCGCCGCTAGCCCCACCGCCTGGGTCGCCCTGGCTACGTTGGTGGCCATGGAAGTGGTACTGGGTATCGACAACCTGATCTTCATCTCGATCCTGACCAACAAACTGCCTGTGGAATACCGTTCCAAGGCACGCCGTATCGGTATCAGCATGGCGTTGGTCATGCGCCTGGCCCTGCTCAGCACCGTGGCCTGGATCGTGCAGTTGACCGACCCGGTGTTCGAAGTGTTCGGCAACGCCTTCTCGTGGAAGGACGTGATCCTGATCGCTGGCGGCCTGTTCCTGCTGTGGAAGGCCACCAAGGAGATCCACGAGAACGTCGACCCGCACGGCGCCAAGGAAGAAGCCAAGGTCTCCAGCACGGTCACCCTGGGCTTTGCCGCGGCGATCTTCCAGATCCTGTTGCTGGACATCGTCTTCTCGGTCGACAGCATCATCACCGCCGTGGGCATGACCGAGCACCTGCCGATCATGATCATTGCCGTGATTACCGCCGTCATCGTCATGATGGTGGCCGCCGACCCGCTGGCCAACTTCATCAACGACAACCCGACGGTGGTGATGCTGGCCCTGGGCTTCCTGATCATGATCGGCATGACGCTGATCGCCGAAGGTTTTGGCGCCCATGTACCGAAAGGCTATGTATACGCGGCGATGGCTTTCTCGACGGTGATCGAGATCCTCAACATCCTGGCTCGCCGAGCGCGGCTCAAGCGTGAAGCCGCTGAAGGCTGATGAAAAAATACAACGGGGCGCCTGGCGCCCCGTTTGCATTCAGGTGAAGTAGCCTCAGTGCGCCCTGGCATGCCGCCGCGCCCTGCGCACAGGTTGCGCCTTGGCCGGGGCCTGCGGTGGCAGGTGGTGATGCGGGGAATGACGCCGCACGATACGCATAACACCCCACAGCATGGCGGCCGCGACGCTCAGCCACATACCTACCAGCATGAGGATTGCCATGGTCAGGCTCATGTGTGCCTCCTTCTCTTGGGCCAACCTGCGGTTAGCCCTCCAGACACAGCTTTAGTCTAGCTGCCCGGCCGTGACGTTCCATTGACCAAAGGTCGATTGCTCAGGCCGATTGGTTCCGTTCACTTGTCGGGCTATACCCGCGCAACGCGGCGCCCTATGATCGGTGGCCAGAGCCGGGCGCTGCCTGCCTGGCACCGGAACAAGCGAGTGTCCATGGAGCAACATTCCTGCAAGCGCTGGGCGACCGTCCCGCGTCGACTGTTGGCCGCCTGCCTGGTGGCCGCGACCCTGGGCGGCTGCGCCAGTGCACCGCCCGCAAGCCTCAAGGGCATGCCACAGCGGGTCGAGATCAGCAGCGTGCCGTTCTACCGCGGCAATGCCAACCACAGTGGGTCGATGGCCTTGGCCGCGCTGCTCTCCCAGCAAGGCGCGCCGATCACCCCGGGGCTGCTGGACAAACCGCTGAATCTGCCCAAGGGCGCCGATGCGCTGGAAACCAGCATCCCGCGGGTGGCCCGCGAGTACGGCATGCTGGTGTATCCGTTGGACAAGCAACTGGATGCCTTGCTGACCCAGGTGGCCGCTGGCAATCCGGTACTGCTGCGTTACCAGGAAGGGTCGGCGTGGTGGAGCGAACCGCGTTACGCGGTGCTGATCGGCTATGACAGCTTCAAGAAGCGTGTATTGCTGCGCTCGGGGATGCATCGGCGCCAGTTGATGGCGTTCGACGACTTTGCCTCGGCGTGGGCGAAGGAGGGTAGTTGGGCGGTGCTGGTGCAGCCACCGCGCCAGCTGCCGGCCCAGGTGGACCGCCAGCGTTGGCTGCAGGCTGCCGATGAACTGGCCCGGGCGGGCCAGGAGGTTGCGGCAAAACAGGCCGTGCGCAGCCTGAACAAATAGCGTTACCTGCTCCGGCCCTTTCGCGGGTAAACCCGCTCCCAGAAGATTTGCACCATGGCACAGTGCTTTGTGGGAGCGGGTTTACTCGCGAAGAGGCCAAGCCTGTTTACATCAGAAGCCCAGACGATCGCGCAGGCTGTAGTACCAGGCACCCATGGCGCTGAACGGCACGCGCAGCATCTGGCCACCCGGGAACGGGTAGTGCGGCAGGCCGGCGAAGGCGTCGAAACGTTCGGCCTGGCCGCGCAGGGCCTCGGCCAGTACCTTGCCCGCCAGGTGGGTGTAGGTCACGCCGTGGCCCGAGCAACCCTGCGAGTAGTAGATGTTGTCGCCGATACGGCCGACCTGAGGCAGGCGCGACAGGGTCAGCAGGAAGTTGCCGGTCCAGGCGTAGTCGATCTTGACGTTCTTCAGCTGTGGGAAGGCCTTGAGCATCTTCGGGCGAATGATCGCTTCGATGTTGGCCGGGTCGCGTGCACCGTACACCACGCCACCGCCGAAAATCAGGCGCTTGTCGCTGGTCAGGCGGTAGTAGTCGAGCAGGTAGTTGCAGTCTTCCACGCAGTAGTCCTGCGGCAGCAGGGTGCGGGCCAGTTCTTCGCCCAGCGGCTCGGTGGTGATCACCTGGGTGCCGCACGGCATCGACTTGGCCGCCAGTTCCGGTACCAGGTTGCCCAGGTAGGCGTTGCCGGCAACGATGATGAACTTGGCGCGGACCTTGCCTTGCGGGGTATGCACAACCGGGTTGGCGCCACGCTCGATACGGATGGCCGGGGTCTGCTCGTAGATGATACCGCCCAGCGACTCGACCGCGGCGGCTTCGCCCAGGGCCAGGTTCAGCGGGTGGATGTGGCCGCCGCTCATGTCCAGCATGCCGCCGACATAGTTGTCGCAGGCAACCACTTCACGGATACGCTTCTGGTCCATCAGCTCCAGCTGGGTGTGGCCGAAGCGTTCCCACAGGCGTTTTTGCGATTCCAGGTGACCCATCTGCTTGGCGGTCAGCGCGGCGAACACGCCGCCGTCCTTCAGGTCGCACTGGATGTTGTACTTGGCCACGCGCTCACGAATGATGCGGCCGCCTTCGAAGGCCATCTTGCCGAGCAGTTGGGCTTCTTTAGGGCCGACAGTGCGTTCGATGACGTCGATGTCGCGGCTGTAGCTGTTGACGATCTGACCACCGTTGCGGCCCGATGCGCCGAAGCCGACCTTGGCCGCTTCGACGATGCTCACCTTGAAGCCGTTTTCCAGCAGGAACAGCGCGCTGGACAGGCCGGTGTAGCCGGCACCGATGATGCAGATATCGGTTTCCACCTCACCCTGCAGCGCCGGACGTGGCGGCACCGGGTTGGCCGAGGCGGCGTAGTAGGACTGGGGGTAGGGGGTGTTAGCCATGCTGCAGGAACCTCGTGTTTTATATTTTTAACGAATGTACCGATGCTATCAATAATAATAAACACCCGCTAGTCGTCCGGTGAAATTCCTTTACGGGCCTGCGGCTCGCCTTTCTCTATAAACAGTTTAAGATTCAGTGAGTTAGCGCGAAAAAAAGTGTTGACAGGGTTTTTGGAATGCGTAGAATGCGCACCACACGACAGGCACATAGCTCAGTTGGTTAGAGCACCACCTTGACATGGTGGGGGTCGTTGGTTCGAGTCCAATTGTGCCTACCAAATAAAGTCCCGGGTTTCCGGGCGGCGAAAAGGGCGACCCGCAGGGGTCGCCCTTTTTGCATTATGGGCCTCGTTGGCGTAGCGGTTGCCAGCGCTGGCAGGTTCCTGAAAGTTTTTGATTTTTTTGAAAAAAACGCTTTACAGGTGTGCATTCGATCACTAATATGCGCACCACACGACAGGCACATAGCTCAGTTGGTTAGAGCACCACCTTGACATGGTGGGGGTCGTTGGTTCGAGTCCAATTGTGCCTACCAAACAAAGTCCCGGGTTTCCGGGCATCAAGAAGGGCGTCCCGAAAGGGTCGCCCTTTTTGCATTCCGGGTCGCCTTCGAAGCAGTGTGTAACCTTTGGTCGCGGGCAGTGCCCCGAGTGGCCGTGGTAGAATCCGCCCCTTCGAATCTGGAGGTACACGCGTGCGCAAACTGGCAGTGGTATTGGCAGTGCTGGCCCTGGCGGGCTGTGAGAACGAGGTCGAAGGTGTGCATAAACAGGTTGCCGAGCACCTGCACAACCCCAAGACCGCCAAGTTCGGCAACGTGCGGATCGACACCAAGGGCACCATTTGCGGCCAGGTGCGTGGCAAGGACGATGCCGGCCAGTACGAGGCCTACCGCAGTTATGTGGCGATCAAGGGCGGCGACGGTCAATACGAAATCATCGTCGATGATGGCGGCAACAACCTGCGTATTCGCGAGTACTGCGGCGGTGCCGACCTGCAGCGCCGTGCCGAGGCGCTGGCCAATCAACCAGCCCCTGAGGGGTGGGATGTCGAAGTGATCCAGGGCGCCAACATGGGCGCGCTGTCCGACATGACTGCACGCCTGATCGAGAAAGGCATCCCTTCTTCGGTCGAGTACCGTGATGGCAAGCCGGTGGTGCTGATGGGGCCGTTCCCGAGCAAGGCCGAAGCCGAAGCGCGCAAGGCCGAGGTCATGGCCAAGCTGGGCACCGATTCGATCGTCATCCAGCATGGTGCGCAGCGTTAACTGTAATCTGTAGTCTTACCCGGCTATGCTTGGCTTGAGACTAGCCAAACGGGGAGGGCCTCATGTCTACGCTGGAGCGGGCCATTGCCGTGGCCGCCAGGGCACATGAAGGGCAATACGACAAGGGTGGGGCAGCTTATATCCTCCACCCGTTGCGGGTGATGATGCGGGTCAGCACGCCAGAACAGCGCATTGTCGCGGTGCTGCATGACGTGATCGAAGACACGTCGCTGACCCTTTCCGATTTGGCCCGTGAGGGCTTCCCCCTGAAAATTCTCGCCGCCTTGCTGGCCCTGAGCCGGAACAAGGGCGAAAGCTATCAGGACTTCGTGGTGCGCCTGGGCAGTGACCCGTTGGCGCGCACCGTCAAGCTGGCCGACCTGGCCGACAACAGTGACCTGTCGCGTATTCCCGTGCCTGGCCCTGCCGACCTGGCGCGGCTGGCCCGTTACCGCGAGGCCAGTGCCTACCTGCAGGCGCTGGCCTGAGCCTCAGTCTTCCTTCGGTACGGTCCAGAAGATCTGCACGCCGCCGTCGTCGCGGTGGGCGAGGGTGACGTTGTCGTTCTCGGCAATTTCCTCGAGCAGGGTTTCCCAGTCGTCAGGCGACTCGTGCTCCAGGCGGAAGATCAGCGCGGCGCGGCTGCGCTGGGCGAGGGGGTTGTTGATGATCTTCTGGATACGCAGGCCCAGTTGTTGGTAGCTGCTTGCGGTTGCTTCGGCGGTGTTGGCCACGGAGGCGATTCCTTGTTGTGCTGTATGTGCGTACAGTATTTCAAGGCAAAGTATTTCGCAACTGCATCGGTGCTGGATTATTCGCGGCTAAAGCCGCTCCTACAGGGGCTGCATACCTCTGTAGGAGCGGCTTTAGCCGCGAAAGGGCCAGTGCAAGCAGTGCACCAGCCCAAGTCCTACCCGAATCAGTACTCCCAGAAGATCCGCTGCAGCTCCTTGCTGTCCTGGGTCCTGGTCATCGCCACCATCGCCAGGATCCGCGCCTTCTGCGGGTTCAGGTCATGGGCCACGACCCAGTCATACTTGTCATCCGGCTGTTCGGCATTGCGCAGCACGAAGCCACCCTGGTTGACGTGGGACGAGCGAATGATCTGCACGCCGTTTTTGTGCAGTTCCTGCAGCGCTGGCACCACCCGCGACGACACCGAGCCATTGCCGGTACCGGCATGAATGATCGCTTTCGCCCCGCTCTGCGCCAGCGCCTTGTACGCCGTATCGGTCACGTTGCCGTAGCTGTAGGCAATGTCCACTTGCGGCAGGCTGCTGATCTGCTTGATGTCGAACTCCGAGTTGGTGGTATGGCGCTTGGCCGGCAGGCGGAACCAGTACGACTTGCCTTCGACCACCATGCCCATCGGGCCCCAGGCGCTCTTGAACGCTTCGGTCTTGATGTTGACCGACTTGCTCACGTCGCGGCCGGACTGGATCTCATCGTTCATGGTCACCAGCACGCCCTTGCCGCGCGACTGCTTGTCGCTGGCCACCGCCACGGCGTTGTACAGGTTGAGCATGCCGTCGGCAGACATCGCCGTGCCCGGGCGCATCGAGCCGACCACCACGATCGGCTTGTCGGTCTTCTCGACCAGGTTGAGGAAATAGGCCGTCTCTTCCAGGGTGTCGGTGCCGTGGGTGATGACGATGCCGTCCACGTCGCTGCTGTCGGCAAGCTCGGCGACGCGCTTGGCCAGTTTCAGCAAGTCGTCGTTGGTGATGCTTTCGGAGGCGATCTGCATCACCTGCTCACCGCGCACATTGGCCAGGTCAGCCAGTTCCGGCACGCCGGCAATCAGCTTGTCGACGCCGAGCTTGGCGGCCTGGTAGGTGGCGCTGTTGGCAGCGCTGGCGCCGGCGCCGGCAATGGTGCCGCCGGTGGCGAGGATGACCACGTTGGCCAGTTTCTGCTGGGTTTCGGCTTCTTTTGCCGAGGCCGTGGCGGGCAGGATCAGCAACAGCGCCAGGGCGCTGGGGGCGAAAGACTTCAGTGCAGCATTCATAATTATTGTTCTCTCTTCCTAATGAGATGGTTGCTGTGTCGCCCGTTAACCAACGCAGGTTTCGTACCAGCGGCTTCAATGCCGCTGGATGGGCCATGCCGGGCGTATTCCATTCGGAATCCCGAACAAGCATAGGAAAAGGTGTTCGGTTTTTCGGAAAAATTCCGGATAATCAGCACCGCTTGCGTCTGGCCTTCGCCAGCGAAACGGATTTGACAAAACCAGGTCTTGTTTCCATAGTTACCCAACGCAAACGTTTGCGATCCGATAAAAAACACAAGATTCGGAGTCATCTCCCATGAAGCTGCCGTTCCCCGGTCGTCTGCTGGCGCTCGCCGTCATCTCCTCGCTGTCCCTCGCCATGCCGCTGTCTGTTGCCCATGCAGAGGAAAAACCCAAGGTCGCGCTGGTGATGAAGTCGCTGGCCAACGAGTTCTTCCACACCATGGAAGACGGCGCCAAGGACTATCAGAAAGCCCACTCCGGCGAGTTCGACCTGGTAACCAATGGCATCAAGAACGAAACCGACACGGGCGAGCAGATCAAGATCGTCGAGCAGATGATCAGCTCTGGCGTCAACGCCTTGGTTATTGCCCCGGCTGACTCCAAAGCCCTGGTGCCTGTGCTGAAAAAGGCGATGGAGGCCAAGATCGTTGTCGTCAACATCGACAACCGTCTCGATCCAGACGTGCTCAAGAGCAAGCAAATCAGCGTGCCCTTCGTCGGCCCTGACAACCGCAAGGGCGCACGCATGGTCGGCGACTACCTGGCCCAGCAGAAGCTCAAGGCCGGTGACCAGGTCGGCATCATCGAAGGTGTGTCGACCACCACCAATGCCCAGCAGCGTACCGCCGGCTTCAAGGACGCCATGGATGCCGCCGGAATGAAGATCGTCTCGGTGCAGTCCGGCAACTGGGAAATCGACAAGGGCAGCGCCGTCGCCGCGTCCATGCTCAACGAATTCCCTGACCTCAAGGCGCTGCTGGCCGGCAACGACAGCATGGCCCTGGGTGCCGTCTCGGCCGTGCGCGCTGCCGGCAAGACCGGCCAGGTGCAGGTGGTGGGCTACGACAACATCAACGCCATCAAGCCAATGCTCAAGGATGGTCGCGTGCTCGCCACCCTCGACCAGGCCGCCAGCCAGCAGGCGGTATTCGGCATTCAGGCGGCGTTGAAGGTGCTCAAGGGTGAAAAGCCCGACGTGGACGCCGACAACGTCATCCAGACCCCGGTCGAACTGATCACCAAGCCCTGACCCCAGCAGGAGAGACGGCCATGCCAGCATCGGCCAATGAAGTCGTGCTTGCCGCCAGCGGCCTGGGCAAGTGCTACACGCAGCCGGTGCTGGCCGAGGTCAGCCTGGCCCTGCGCGCTGGCGAAGTGCTGGCGCTGACCGGCGAGAACGGGGCAGGCAAGAGCACGTTGTCCAAGCTCATCTGCGGTCTGGAAACACCCAGCAGCGGGCACATGAGCTACCGCGGCCAGGCCTACGCACCGGCCAGCCGCAGCGAGGCCGAGCGCCTCGGTGTGCGCATGGTCATGCAGGAGCTCAACCTGCTGCCGACTCTGACCGTGGCGGAAAACCTGTTCCTCGACAACCTGCCCAGCCGCTTCGGCTGGATCAGCCACAAGCGCCTGCGCCAGCTGGCCACGGCTGCCATGGCCCAGGTCGGCCTGGACGCCATCGACCCGGACACCCCGGTCGGCGAGCTGGGTATCGGCCATCAGCAGATGGTCGAGATCGCCCGCAACCTGATCGGCGACTGCCATGTGCTGATCTTCGACGAGCCCACGGCGATGCTCACCGCCCGCGAAGTGGAGCTGCTGTTCACCCAGATCGAGCGCTTGCGCCAGCGTGGCGTGGCCATCGTCTACATCTCGCATCGCCTTGAAGAATTGCAGCGCGTGGCCCAGCGCATCGTCGTGCTGCGCGACGGCGAGCTGGTGTGCGACGAGCCCATCCAGCGCTACAGCAGCGCCGAGCTGGTCAACCTGATGGTGGGCCGCGAACTGGGCGAACATATCGACCTTGGCCGCCGCACGATCGGCGCGCCGTTGCTCAAGGTCGACAAGTTATGCCGCGGCAACAAGGTGCGCGACGTATCGCTGCAGGTCAGGGCAGGGGAGATCTTCGGCATTTCCGGGCTGATCGGCGCCGGTCGCACCGAGCTGCTGCGGCTGATCTACGGCGCCGACCGCGCCGACAGCGGCAGCATCGAGGTCGGCCAGCCACTCAAGGCGGTGACCATCGATTCACCCAAGGCGGCGGTAAACGCCGGGATCGCCCTGATCACCGAGGACCGCAAAGGCGAAGGCCTGCTGCTGACCCAATCGGTCAGCGCCAACATCGCCCTCGGCAACCTGGCCGCCGTATCCCGCGCCGGGGTGCTCGACGGCGAAGCGGAAAAGGCCTTGGCCGAGCGCCAGATCAGCGCCATGCGCATTCGCAGCGCCGGCCCGGCACAGGCGGTCGGCGAGCTGTCTGGCGGTAACCAGCAGAAGGTGGTGATTGGCCGCTGGCTGGAGCGCGACTGCCAGGTGCTGCTGTTCGACGAACCCACCCGCGGCATCGACGTCGGTACCAAGTTCGACATCTATGGCCTGCTGGCCGAGCTGGCGCGCCAGGGCAAGGCCCTGTTGGTGGTGTCCAGCGACCTGCGCGAACTGATGCTGATCTGCGACCGCATTGCCGTGCTCTCCGCCGGCCGCCTGATCGATACCTTCGACCGCGAACACTGGAGCCAGGACCTCCTCCTTGCTGCCGCCTTCGCCGGCTACCAGAAACGTGACGCCCTGCTGCATGACGCAGCACCCAGGATGGATGCATGAAGACCACACCCCTAGACACCCCGGGCAGCGCCCCCGTGCGCCGCAGCGCTACTTACTTCGGCCTGGGCACCTACCTGGGCCTGGCCGGCGCCTTGCTGGCGATGATCGTGCTGTTCTCGTTCCTGAGCAGCCACTTCTGGTCGTACGCCACCTTCAGCACCCTGGCCAACCAGATCCCCGACCTGATGGTGCTGGCCGTGGGCATGACCTTCGTGCTGATCATCGGCGGCATCGACCTGTCGGTCGGCTCGGTGCTGGCACTGGCGGCCTCCACGGTCAGCGTGGCGATCCTCGGCTGGGGCTGGGGCATGCTGCCCGCAGCCCTGCTCGGCATGGCCGTCGCCGCCCTGGCCGGCAGCATCACCGGTGGCGTCACCGTGGCCTGGCGCATCCCGTCGTTCATCGTCTCGCTCGGCGTACTGGAGATGGCCCGCGGCCTGGCCTACCAGTTCACCGACTCGCGCACCGCCTATATCGGCGACGCCTACGCCTGGTTCTCCAATCCGGTGGCCTTCGGCATCTCGCCGGCCTTCATCATCGCCTTGCTGGTGATCGTGCTGGCCCAGCTGGTGCTGACCCGCACGGTGTTCGGCCGTTACCTGATCGGCATTGGTACCAATGAAGAGGCCGTGCGCCTGGCCGGTATCGACCCGCGCCCGTACAAGGTGCTGGTGTTCGCCCTCATGGGGCTGCTCGCCGGCCTGGCCGCGCTGTTCCAGATTTCGCGCCTGGAAGCCGCCGACCCCAACGCCGGTTCCGGCCTTGAGCTGCAGGTGATCGCCGCCGTTGTGATCGGCGGCACCAGCCTGATGGGCGGGCGCGGCTCGGTCATCAGTACGTTCTTTGGCGTGCTGATCATTTCGGTACTGGCTGCAGGCCTTGCGCAGATCGGCGCATCGGAACCGACCAAACGCATCATCACCGGGGCGGTGATCGTCATCGCCGTGGTGCTCGACACTTATCGCAGCCGGCGTGCAGGCCGGCGGAACTGACAACATGGCAACCATCAAAGACGTCGCGGCCCTTGCCGGCATTTCCTACACCACCGTGTCACATGTACTGAACAAGACCCGCCCGGTCAGCGAGCAGGTACGGCTCAAGGTCGAGGCAGCCATTCTTGAACTCGACTACGTGCCCAGCGCCGTGGCGCGTTCGCTCAAGGCGCGCAGCACGGCCACCATCGGCCTGCTGGTGCCCAACAGCGTCAACCCGTACTTCGCCGAGCTGGCCCGGGGCATCGAGGACGCCTGCGAGCGCAATGGCTACTGCGTGATTCTGTGCAACTCCGACGACAACCCGCAGAAGCAGCGCAGCTACTTGCGCGTGCTGCTGGAAAAGCGCATCGACGGCCTGGTAGTGGCATCGGTGGGCGAGGATGCCGACCTGCTGCAGAGCCTGGCCTGTGTGCGCACGCCGATGGTCATCGTCGACCGTGAGCTGGAAGGCGTCGACGCCGACCTGGTGCGTATCGATCACGAGCACGGTGCCTACCTGGCAACCCGCCATCTGCTGGAGCTCGGCCACCGCGACATCGCCTACATCGGCGGCCCGGCCGAAACCGGCGTTACCCAGTTGCGCCTGCGCGGCTTCCACCGCGCGATGGCCGAAGCCGAGGCCGAGGTGCTGGCTGGCCGCGTGCTGCATTGCGATTTCACCAGCCCCGGTGGCCATGTTGCCGCCGCGCAGCTGCTCGATGGCAAGCGGCCGACGGCGATCTTCGCCGGCAACGACATGATCGGTTTCGGCGTATTGCGCGCCGCAGCCGAACGCAACATCAACGTGCCGGGCGAGCTGTCGGTGATCGGCTTCGACGACATCGAGCTGAGCCGCTATGTATTCCCGCCGCTGACCACGGTCGGCCAGTCGATTCGCGAGCTTGGCGAGAGCGCAGCGGCCTTGCTGCTGTCGCGCATCGCCACGCCGCGTCGCGACGGGGCCGAGCAGCGCATTGTCTCGCCGCGCATCGTGCTGCGCGAATCCACCGGGCCGCGCCCGGACCTGTTCAATGATTATCGCTAAGGAATCGCCATGCATGCCAAGGTAGTGGTGGTCGGCAGCCTTAACATGGACTTGGTGGCTCGCGCCCAGCGGCTGCCACGCGCTGGCGAAACACTGGCCGGCGAGAGCTTCTTTACTGTGCCTGGCGGCAAGGGCGCCAACCAGGCAGTGGCGGTAGCGCGCTTGGGCGGCAGCGTGGCGATGGTGGGCAATGTCGGCGATGACGCCTACGGCCAGCAGTTGCGCCAGGCGCTGGAAGTGGAAGGTATCGATTGCCAGGCGGTCAGCGTCTGCCCTGGCGTATCCAGTGGCGTGGCGCTGATCACCGTGGATGCTGCCAGCCAGAACTGCATCGTCATCATCCCGGGCGGCAACGGGCTGCTGACACCCGAGTCGGTACGGCGTTTCGATGCCTTGCTGCAGGCCGCCGAGGTGATCATCTGCCAGCTCGAGGTGCCCGCAGAGACCGTTGCCTGGACCCTGGCCAGAGGGCGCGAGCTGGGCAAGCAAGTGATCCTCAACCCGGCGCCGGCCACCGGCCCGTTGCCCGCGGACTGGTTTGCCCATATCGACTACCTCACCCCTAATGAAAGCGAGGCCGAAGCCTTGACCGGCGAGCGGGTCGACGACCTGGACAGTGCTCGCCGCGCAGGGGAGCGCCTGCTGCAGCTGGGCGCAGGCAAGGTGATCATCACCCTGGGCGCGCAAGGGGCGCTGTTCGTCAGCCGGGACGGCAGCCAGCATTTCCCGGCGCCTCAGGTGCAGCCGCTGGATACCACGGCGGCGGGCGACACCTTCATTGGTGGTTTTGCCGCTGCGCTGGTGCAGGGCAAAGGGGAGGGCGAGGCCATCGCGTTCGGCCAGCGCGCTGCGGCCTTGTCTGTCACCCGTGCCGGTGCCCAGCCGTCGATTCCTTACCTGGCGGAGCTGACCCCATGAAAAAGACCCCGCTGCTCAACGTCGCCCTGTCGCGGACCATCGCCGGGATGGGCCATGGCGACATCCTGGTGATCGGCGATGCCGGCTTGCCGGTGCCGCCAGGTGTCGAGCTGATCGACCTGGCGTTGACGCCAGGGATCCCGGATTTTGCCAGCGTGCTGCGCGCCGTGCTGAGCGAGCTGCAGGTGGAGCGGCATGTGCTGGCCGAAGAGATGCAGAAGGTGGTGCCGCCGGCGCTGGTCGAGGTCGAGCGCCTGAAGGGCAAGCTGGGCAAGCGCGAATGGCATAGCCATGAGGACTTCAAGCTGCTGTCGCGCAGCGCCCGGGCCATCGTCCGCACCGGCGAATGCCAGCCCTACAGCAACATCGCCCTGATTTCCGGGGTCACCTTTTAATGTTTGAGGCGAGGTATTGCTTCTGTGGGAGCGGGCTTGACCCGCGAAGCAGGCGCCGCGGTGCATGGCACCGGCTTCGCCGGTGTTCGCGGGGCGAGCCCGCTCCTACAGTCCCAGGAATAGTGTTTACGGCAACAGGAGTGCCCCCATGCTCAAACCCCTGCTACAAGGACTGACCCTAATGGCCGCAGCTGCCACCACCCTCCAGGCCGCCCCGCGTGACCTGATCATCGACACCGACCCCGGTGCCGACGACGTGGTCGCGCTGTTCCTGGCCATGGCCTCGCCAGAAGAACTCAACCTGCGCGCCATCACCACCGTCGCCGGCAACGTGCGCCTGGAAAAGACCTCGCGCAACGCCCGCCTGGCCCGCGAATGGGCCGGCCGCGAAGACATCCCGGTGTACGCCGGGGCAGGGCGGCCGCTGGTGCGTGCGCCCATCTATGCCGCCGACGTGCACGGCGAAGAGGGCCTGACCGGCGTGGCCGTGCACGAGCCGAAACAGCCCCTGGCCGAAGGCAATGCCGTGCAATACCTGGTCGACACCTTGGGCAACGCCAAGCCCCACAGCATCACCCTCGCCATGCTCGGCCCGCAGACCAACCTGGCCCTGGCGCTGATCCAGCAACCCGAGATCGCCAACGGCATCAAAGAAGTGGTGGTCATGGGCGGTGCCCACTTCAACGGCGGCAACATCACCCCGGCGGCGGAGTTCAACCTCTACGCCGACCCCCATGCCGCCGAGGTGGTGCTGGCCAGTGGCGTGCAGTTGACCTACTTGCCGCTGGACGTCACCCACAAAGTCCTCACCAGCGACGCCCGCCTCAAGCAGTTGGCGGCGGTGAACAACCAGGCCAGCAAGAAAGTGGTGGACATTCTGCAGGCCTACATCAAGCACGACATGGGCCTGTACGGCATGCCCGGTGGCCCGGTGCATGATGCCAGCGTCATCGCCTACCTGCTGAAACCCGAGCTGTTCAGCGGCCGGCGTATCCACATGAGTGTCGACAGCCGCGAAAGCCCGACCTTCGGCCAGACCATCGCCGACTGGTACGGCGTGCTCAGGCAGCCGGCTAATGTGATGTGGGTGAACGAGGCTGACGCCCAGGGGTTTTTCGACCTGCTCAGCGCGCGCTTGGCTCGATTGCCATAGCCGCATGCGGCGCGTAGCGCTCGAACACCTGATCGATGAAGCTGCGCGCCGCCTCGCCGCCGCGGTCGCGCACCAGCAGGTCGATGGCGATCAACAGCAACTCTTCGGGCGTGCTGGGGCTGTAGGCGCTCTGGCCTTCGGCCCATTTGACCTTGATATCGGCGTCGATGCTGTGGCTGCTCATGGGAGGCTCTCGCTGGGGGCCCGGGGCGGAGGGGCGGACACCGGATCCTGGTGTTCGCAGAAGGCACTGTGCCTTCACTTCCTAAAGTAAATCATGACTTTGCGGCGCGAACCAAGCGACTCGTCGGTTGCGCGGTAAAATTCGGTCACGATTGCCTTTGGCCCCTGCAGGTCAGATCAGGCAGACTTTCCCGGTTGTGCAACAAACTCTTGGTGGAGCTGTCGGATCAGGCAGTTCCCAGATCGATTTAGGAGGATTCATGTTCCGTACCCGTGCTTTCCTGGCAACCCTGGCGGTGGCTGCTGTGCTGGCGGGTTGCAGCACTGGCGGTAACTCGGGGGGTGGCAAGGCGCCTGAGGCGCCGGCCGGCAACGATGGCCGCTGCGAGGCCAGCGGTGCCGACTTCGCCATCGGCAAGCCGGGCAGCGCCGCCCTGCTGGAGCAGGCGCGCAAGGCCAGTGGTTCACAGATGGCACGCATTCTCAAGCCGCACGACGTGGTGACGCTGGAGTACCGCTCCGAGCGCTTGAACCTGAACGTGGACGAGCAAGGTGTGGTGACCCGCGTCAACTGCGGCTGATGCTTAAGCCTGCGCCCATAAAAAAACCCGCCACATGTGGCGGGTTTTTTTACAGCTGCCCGAATTACTCCGGACGAACCTGCGCAGCCTGCATGCCCTTCTGGCCGCGCTCGGCGACGAAGGAAACAGTCTGGCCTTCTTTCAGGCTCTTGAAGCCGTCGGATTCGATGGCTTTGAAGTGTACGAACAGGTCGTCGCCGCCGCCTGCTGGGGTGATGAAGCCGTAGCCTTTTTCATCATTGAACCATTTGACGGTGCCTTGTTGGCGATTGGACATGAGGTGAATCTCCAGAACATTTAGTTTTTTCAGTGGTGCAATGCGGCCGAGGCTACGGAGCACGGGGTACATCATAGTCTAATTCTGCGCATCTAGCGCCTTTTACCTTCGCAGGATATTGATCCACGGCAAATAATGCCCGGCCTGCTCTGGCTTTAAGGTTTCAGCCCTTCGGTGCGCAGCTTTGTTTCACCACGGTTTGCGCCTTCTGCATCAGCTTGGCATCGACGCCATCCTTGCTGTCCAGGTCAGCGATTTCCGCGTCGGTGAAATTCTTTTTGATCGCCTGGGCACCACAGTCGCAGTGCTTTTTCGCGGTGGCGGCGTCGACGCCTTGGCTGCTGGCAACTTGGGTGCACTGGGCCATGTAGCCGGCTTCCTTCCCGGCTGGGAAGTTGCCAGCGTTCGCAGCCACGGGCAGCAGCAGGGCGCCAGCGGCCGCCAGGGCCAGAAGAGACGGTACTCGCATAACCAGTTACTCCTTGGGTTAAGGTCTCATCAAGAGTAGGTTGCTTCCCAAGGTCTGATAGGGATTTTTCCGGGATAGTTCACCGAAGCGGTGTAATTTCCAAATATTTCTGCGGGCCACGCAACCCGCGTGCTAGCATGCTCGGCTTGCAGCAAGGCCCTTGCTGCGATGTTTTTTCTTTCCAGTCACTCTGGTTCGTCCCTGGCAAGCTCAAAGGCTTCTGCCACTGTGAGGCAGGCTTCCCCCAAGGGAAGGCAGGTCGGATCTTGTACTGGCTCATCCCAACCCACGTGACCTTTGGTAGGGGTCACCACTAGGAGAGGAGGCGCCATGCCCGTTATTACTCTTCCCGATGGCAGTCAACGTTCGTTTGATCACGCCGTATCCGTCGCCGACGTCGCCGCATCCATCGGCGCAGGCCTGGCCAAGGCCACCGTGGCCGGCAAGGTCGACGGCAAGCTGGTCGATGCCTGCGACCTGATCAACCACGACGCCACCCTGCAGATCATCACCCCTAAAGATGCAGAGGGACTGGAGATCATCCGCCACTCGTGTGCCCACCTGGTCGGCCACGCGGTGAAGCAGCTGTACCCGACCGCCAAGATGGTGATCGGCCCGGTGATCGACGAAGGCTTCTATTACGACATCGCGTACGAGCGCCCCTTCACCCCTGAAGACATGGCCGCCATCGAAAAGCGCATGATGGAGCTGATCGAAAAAGACTACGACGTGGTCAAGAAGATGACCCCGCGCGCCGAAGTCATCGAAGTGTTCAAGGCCCGTGGCGAAGACTACAAGCTGCGCCTGGTCGAAGACATGCCGGACGAGCAGGCCATGGGCCTGTACTACCACGAAGAATACGTCGACATGTGCCGCGGTCCGCACGTGCCGAACACGCGCTTCCTCAAGGCATTCAAGCTGACCAAGCTGTCCGGCGCCTACTGGCGCGGCGATGCCAAGAACGAGCAGCTGCAACGCGTCTATGGCACCGCCTGGGCTGACAAGAAGCAGCTGGCCGCCTACATCCAGCGCATCGAAGAAGCCGAAAAACGCGACCACCGCAAGATCGGCAAGCAGCTCGACCTCTTCCACCTGCAGGAAGAAGCCCCGGGCATGGTGTTCTGGCACGCCAACGGCTGGACCGTGTACCAGGTGCTCGAGCAGTACATGCGCCAGGTCCAGCGCGTCAACGGCTACCAGGAAATCAAGACCCCGCAGGTCGTCGATCGCATCCTCTGGGAGCGTTCCGGCCACTGGTCGAACTACGCCGAGAACATGTTCACCACCTCGTCGGAAAGCCGTGACTACGCGGTCAAGCCGATGAACTGCCCGTGCCACGTGCAGGTGTTCAACCAGGGCCTGAAGAGCTACCGCGACCTGCCGCTGCGCCTGGCCGAGTTCGGTGCCTGCCACCGCAACGAGCCATCCGGCGCCCTGCACGGCATCATGCGCGTGCGTGGCTTCGTGCAGGACGACGCGCACATCTTCTGCACCGAAGAACAGGTGAAGAAAGAAGCCGCCGACTTCATCAAGCTGACCCTGGACGTGTACAAGGACTTCGGCTTCACCGACATCGCCATGAAGCTGTCCACCCGCCCGGCCAAGCGTGTCGGCTCCGAAGAGCTGTGGGACCGTGCCGAAGGCGCACTGGCCGACGCCCTGAACGAGTCGGGCCTGGAGTGGGAGTACCAGCCGGGCGAGGGCGCGTTCTACGGCCCGAAGATCGAGTTCACCCTGCGCGACTGCCTCGGCCGTAACTGGCAGTGCGGTACCCTGCAGTACGACCCGAACCTGCCAGAGCGCCTGGATGCCAGCTATATCGCCGAAGATAACAGCCGGGTCCGCCCTGTCATGCTGCACCGTGCGATCCTCGGTTCGTTCGAGCGCTTCATCGGCATGCTGATCGAGCACTACGCTGGCGTCTTCCCGGCGTGGCTGGCACCGACCCAGGCGGTGATCATGAACATCACCGACAAACAGGCCGATTTCGCCCTCGAAGTGGAAAATGCCCTGAACGGTAGCGGTTTCCGTGCCAAGTCGGACTTGAGAAATGAGAAGATCGGCTTTAAAATCCGCGAGCATACTTTGCTCAAGGTCCCGTACCTTTTGGTTATAGGGGACCGTGAAGTCGAAACACGAACCGTCGCTGTGCGTACTCGCGAAGGCGCAGACCTGGGCTCCATGCCCGTCGCCCAGTTCGTTGAGCTTCTGACACAAGCGGTTTCCCGGCGTGGACGCCAAGAATCGGAGTAATGACTATTAAGCGTGAAATGAGAAACGATAAGCGTGCTGTACCGAAGGCCCCGATCAACGAGAATATCTCGGCCCGCGAGGTTCGGTTAATTGGCGCTGATGGCGAGCAGGTTGGCATCGTCTCGATTGATGAAGCGCTTCGTATCGCTGAAGAAGCGAAGCTGGATCTGGTGGAAATCTCTGCAGACGCGGTACCGCCTGTCTGCAAGGTGATGGACTACGGCAAGCACCTCTTCGAGAAGAAGAAGCAGGCTAACGAAGCCAAGAAAAACCAGAAGCAGATCCAGATCAAAGAAATCAAGTTTCGTCCAGGGACGGAAGAAGGGGATTACCAGGTAAAACTACGCAACCTGGTACGTTTCCTTACCGATGGGGACAAGGCCAAGATCTCTCTGAGATTCCGCGGCCGTGAGATGGCCCACCAGGAGCTGGGCATGGAGCTGTTGAAGCGGGTCGAAACCGACCTCGCCGAATACGGCACCGTTGAGCAGCATCCTAAGATGGAAGGACGCCAGCTTATGATGGTCATCGCCCCCAAAAAGAAGAAGTAATCTCCCGGGCACGGCAGGCCTGATGATTATTGTGTAATTTTATCGAATGCGGAGTTCCAACATGCCAAAAATGAAAACCAAGAGCGGTGCTGCGAAGCGCTTCCTGAAGACCGCTTCCGGCTTCAAGCACAAGCACGCTTTCAAGAGCCACATCCTGACCAAAATGTCGACCAAGCGTAAGCGTCAACTGCGCGGTGCCAGCCTGCTGCACCCGTCTGACGTGGCAAAAGTCGAGCGCATGCTGCGCGTACGTTAATTCTGGTTTAGATAGAGGAAGTTACTCATGGCTCGTGTTAAGCGTGGCGTCATCGCTCGTAAGCGTCACAAGAAAATTCTGAAACTGGCTAAAGGCTACTACGGTGCACGCTCGCGCGTATTCCGCGTTGCCAAGCAGGCTGTCATCAAGGCTGGTCAATATGCCTACCGTGACCGTCGTCAGAAGAAGCGTCAGTTCCGCGCACTGTGGATCGCTCGTATCAACGCCGGTGCCCGCACCAACGGTCTGTCCTACAGCCGTCTGATTGCTGGCCTGAAAAAGGCTTCGATCGAAATCGACCGTAAGGTTCTGGCCGATCTGGCAGTGAACGAAAAAGCGGCGTTTGCTGCGATTGTCGAGAAAGCTAAAGCCGTTCTGGCTTAAGTACCCGCGACAATCACCCGGCGGCGCTAGCGGCGCCGGGCATTGAACGTCATCGATAGGGGAAGAGCCTTCAAAGCTCTTCCCCTATTTTCGTATCTGGAGTCTGTACATGGAAAACCTGGATGCGCTG
Source organism: Pseudomonas sp. NPDC086566 (assembly GCF_050280885.1). Lineage (NCBI taxonomy): Bacteria > Pseudomonadati > Pseudomonadota > Gammaproteobacteria > Pseudomonadales > Pseudomonadaceae > Pseudomonas > Pseudomonas sp. NPDC086566. The sequence continues at coordinate 158,720 of NZ_JBNNWD010000009.1, read as the reverse complement.
GTCTCCCAAGCCCTAGAGGCCGTCGAGCGCGCTGAAGACATCAATACCCTGGAACAGATCCGGGTTCAGTACCTCGGCAAGAAGGGCGAACTGACCCAGGTGATGAAGACCCTGGGCAACCTGCCAGCCGACGAGCGCCCGAAAGTCGGCGCGCTGATCAACGACGCCAAAGAGCGCGTCACCGTCGTGCTCAACGCACGCAAGGCCGCCTTCGAAGAGGCCGAGCTCAGCGCTCGCCTGGCCGCCGAATGCATCGACGTGACCCTGCCAGGCCGTGGCCAGACCACCGGCGGGCTGCACCCGATCACCCGTACCCTCGAGCGCATCGAGCAGTTCTTCACCCACATCGGCTACGGCATCGCCGAAGGCCCTGAGGTCGAAGACGACTACCACAACTTCGAAGCGCTCAACATCCCCGGCCACCACCCGGCCCGGGCGATGCACGACACCTTCTACTTCAATGCCAACATGCTGCTGCGCACCCACACCTCGCCGGTGCAGGTGCGGACCATGGAGTCCACCCAGCCGCCAATCCGCATTGTCTGCCCGGGCCGCGTGTACCGCTGCGACTCGGATATCACCCACTCGCCGATGTTCCACCAGGTCGAAGGCCTGCTGATCGACCGCGGCATCAACTTCGCCGACCTCAAGGGCACCATCGAAGAATTCCTGCGCGTGTTCTTCGAAAAAGAACTGGCCGTGCGCTTCCGCCCGTCGTTCTTCCCCTTCACCGAGCCGTCCGCCGAAGTCGACATCCAGTGCGTGATGTGTTCCGGCAAGGGCTGCCGCGTGTGCAAGCAGACCGGCTGGCTGGAAGTCATGGGCTGCGGCATGGTGCACCCGAACGTGCTGCGCATGTCTGGCATCGACCCTGAAGAATTCCAGGGCTTCGCCTTCGGCATGGGCGCCGAGCGCCTGGCCATGCTGCGCTATGGCGTCAACGATTTGCGTCTGTTCTTCGATAACGACCTGCGGTTCCTGGCGCAATTCCGCTAGGCCCCATCGACGCACTTTTCCAGGAGAACAGCATGAAATTCAGTGAACAGTGGCTGCGCGGTTGGGTAAACCCGCAAGTCTCCCGTGACGAACTGGTCGCCCGCCTGTCCATGGCCGGCCTCGAAGTCGACAGCGTGACCCCCGCTGCCGGCCAGTTCAGCGGCATCGTCGTGGGCGAGATCCTCGCCACCGAACAACACCCGGACGCCGACAAGCTGCGCGTGTGCCAGGTGAGCAACGGCCAGGAAACCTTCCAGGTCGTGTGCGGCGCGCCTAACGCCCGCCCAGGCATCAAGATCCCGTTCGCCATGATCGGCGCCGAACTGCCAGGCGACTTCAAGATCAAGAAGGCCAAGCTGCGCGGCGTCGAGTCGTTCGGCATGCTCTGCTCGGCCGCCGAGCTGCAGATCAGCGAAGAAAACGACGGCCTGCTGGAACTGGCTGCCGACGCCCCGGTAGGCGAAGACATCCGCCAGTACCTGAGCCTGGACGACGCCAGCATCGAGATCGGCCTGACCCCGAACCGCGGTGACTGCCTGTCCATCGCAGGCCTCGCCCGCGACGTCAGCGCCCTGTACGACACCCCGGTCACCCGCCCGGTCGTACCCGCCGTTGCCCCGGCCCACGACGAAGTGCGCCCGGTCGAAGTCAGCGCCCCGGCGGCCTGCCCACGTTACCTGGGCCGTGTCATCCGCAACGTCGACCTGAGCAAGCCTACCCCACTGTGGATGGTCGAGCGCCTGCGCCGCAGCGACGTGCGCAGCATCGACGCCGCCGTCGACATCACCAACTACGTGATGCTCGAACTCGGCCAGCCGATGCATGCCTTCGACCTAGCCGAAATCAACGGCGGCATCCGCGTGCGCATGGCCGAAGAGGGCGAGAAGCTGGTCCTGCTCGACGGCCAGGAAGTGGCCCTGCGTGCCGACACCCTGGTGATCGCCGACCACACCCGCGCCCTGGCCATCGCCGGCGTCATGGGTGGCGAGCACAGCGGTGTGAACACCGAAAAAACCCGCGACCTGTTCCTCGAAAGCGCCTTCTTCGAGCCGATCTCCGTCGCCGGTAAAGCCCGTTCCTACGGCCTGCACACCGATGCCTCGCACCGCTACGAGCGCGGCGTCGACTCGCAGCTGGCCCGTGAAGCCATGGAACGCGCCACCCAACTGATCCTCGATATCGTCGGCGGCGAAGCCGGCCCGGTCGTCGAAGCCGTCAGCGAACAGCACCTGCCAAACGTCGCCCCGGTCACCCTGCGCGCCGACCGAATCACCCAGATGCTCGGCATGGAGATGGACCCGGCCCAGGTCGAGCAGCTGCTCAACAACCTTGGCCTGGTTACCAAAGCTGATGGGGCAGGGCAGTGGACCGTCAATGTCCCAAGCCACCGCTTCGACATCAGCCTGGAAGTCGACCTGATCGAAGAGCTGGCCCGCCTGTACGGTTACAACAACCTGCCCGTGCGCTATCCGCAAGCCCGCCTCGCGCCGCAAGCCCGCCCGGAAACCCGCGGCGAGCTGCCAAACCTGCGCCGCCTGCTGGTCGCCCGCGGTTACCAGGAAGCCATCACCTACAGCTTCATCGACCCGAAGCTGTTCGAGCTGTTCAGCCCAGGCGTCGAGCCGCTGCTGCTGGCCAACCCGATCTCCAACGACATGGCCGCCATGCGCGCCTCGTTGTGGCCAGGCCTGGTCAAGGCCCTGCAGCACAACCTCAACCGCCAGCAAGACCGCGTGCGCCTGTTCGAAAGCGGCCTGCGCTTCGTCGGCCAGCTCGGTAACCTGCAGCAGCAGCCAATGATCGCCGGCGTCGTCACCGGCAGCCGCCTGCCAGAAGGCTGGGCGAACGGCCGCGACACCATCGACTTCTTCGACGTCAAGGCCGACGTCGAAGCCCTGCTGGGCTACAGCGGCGCCCTGAGCGACTTCACCTTCGCCGCCGGCAAGCACCCAGCCCTGCACCCTGGCCAGACCGCTGTGATCCAGCGCGACGGCAAGGACGTCGGCTACCTCGGCGCCCTCCACCCGGAGCTTGCCAAAGCCCTGGACCTGGACCGCCCGGTGTTCGTCTTCGAGCTGGTGCTGGGTGATGTGGTCGAAGGCCGCCTGCCGAAATTCAGCGAACTCTCCAAGTTCCCGGAAACCCGTCGCGACCTGGCCTTGATCGCCGGACGTGATGTGGCTTCTCAAGACGTGCTTGAAGTAATTCGTGACAATGCAGGCGAATGGCTCACAGACCTCAGGCTGTTTGATGTCTACCAAGGTAAAGGCATTGATCCTGATAGAAAAAGCCTCGCCGTCGGCTTGACCTGGCAGCATCCATCGCGCACTCTTAACGACGATGAGGTGAACACTACCCTGCAAAACATCCTCACCTCGCTCGAACAAAGGTTGAACACCACGTTAAGGAAATAACGGCATGGGTGCTCTGACGAAAGCTGAGATGGCCGAAAGGCTGTATGAGGAGCTGGGGCTTAACAAGCGTGAGGCCAAGGAGCTGGTCGAGCTGTTTTTTGAAGAAATTCGGCACGCACTTGAAGAGAACGAGCAGGTCAAGTTGTCCGGTTTCGGCAACTTCGACCTTCGCGACAAACGCCAGCGGCCGGGCCGCAACCCCAAGACAGGGGAAGAGATCCCGATCACCGCACGGCGCGTCGTCACCTTTCGTCCAGGGCAGAAGTTGAAAGCCCGGGTTGAGGCCTATGCTGGAACCAAGCCATAACGACGAACTGCCCCCCATACCGGGCAAACGCTACTTCACCATCGGTGAAGTGAGCGAGTTGTGTGCCGTGAAGCCACACGTGCTGCGGTATTGGGAGCAGGAGTTTCCTCAGCTCAACCCTGTGAAGCGGCGGGGCAACCGGCGGTATTATCAGCGGCAGGACGTGCTGATGATCCGCCAGATCCGGGCGCTGCTGTATGACCAGGGGTTTACCATTGGCGGTGCGCGGTTGCGGCTCTCCAGTGATGAGGTGAAGGATGAATCCAGCCAGTACAAGCAGCTGATTCGGCAGATGATTGTCGAGTTGGAGGATGTGTTGGTGGTGTTGAAGAAGTAGGCTGGTTTCTGATGAGTGAAAAATTTTTGGAGAAAAAGGTTTCATTTATCAGGAGGTTAGGGTACATTCTTCAACGTTCTCGGCAGGATTGAGAACATGCTTCAAGCCCAGTCGGGGCGTAGCGCAGCCCGGTAGCGCACTTGCATGGGGTGCAAGGGGTCGAGTGTTCGAATCACTCCGTCCCGACCATATTCTTAAGCTCGGCCAATGGTCGGGCTTTATTTTTTTGCGCTGCCTTGCGTGCCGAAAATTTCAACAATTTTCTTACTTAGCTCGCTAAAGTTTAGGCATTCGCACTCCCAGACTATTACTACCCTCCATCCCATCGACATTAAATCTGCTTGGTTTTTGATGTCTCTTCGAACATTATTATCCATTTTGGTTAACCAAAAATCAGTATTTGATTTTGGAATGCGTGCATATCTGCAATTTTTATGCCTATGCCAGAAACAACCATGGACAAATATACACGTTTTGTGCTTTGGGAATACCAAATCAGGTTTGCCGGGGAGTTCACGCTTGTGCAGTCTAAATCTTAGCCCCAGTGAATGACAGAGAGAGCGCACAATTAGTTCGGGTTTTGTATTTTTTCCTCGGATTCTGCTCATCAACAATGATCGCTCAGTTTTTGAAAGGTTATCGGCACACATAATGTAAATCCTCAGGCAGTTAAGAATGTGATTCATTGGGTTAATGGTAGCTCACGCTAGATCCAGGGTAAGGCTTCCAGTCGCTAGTGCTTGAGTTTTTCAGTCTAGTGTGATAATTATTCCTGATTGCTTGCGGTTTTTTGAATGCTAAGTGTTTGGTGATTTAGAAAAGTCCAAATAATCCAGGGATTATTAGATTCAGGGTAATCTGATGCTAGTTACCCAACCACTTTTACTGGAAACATTAGATGGATGAGATTCGCGCGTTCGATATGTTTTGTGGGGCGGGAGGTGCCAGCTTAGGGGCTCGTAGGGCTGGAGCTAAAATTGTCGGTGGTGTAGATCTTTGGTCGTCAGCCGTTGATTCTTTCAAGTTGAATTTTCCAGATGCAGAGGTTTTTGAAGGTGACCTCCGTATACTTTCTCCGGAAGAACTACATAAAAAACTTGGGCGAATCGATCTTTTGATTTCTTCGCCAGAGTGCACTCATCATACTTGTGCTCGTGGGGCGAAGCCCCGTTCAGAAGAAAGTCGAGATACTGCATTTCAAGTAATTAGATATGCAGAAGTGTTACGGCCTCGCTGGATCACCCTTGAAAATGTAATCAATATGAAGCCTTGGTCTCGATATGATGAGCTAAAGTCAGAGCTAGAGAGGCTGGGTTATAAGATTCTTGAGCAAGTTATTGACTCTTCTCTCTTCGGAGTGCCACAACGACGGCGCAGACTTTTCATGGTCGCTGATCTTTACGGTCAACCACCTGCCATAATCCCTAAAGCTCAGCCTGCAGTAACTGTTGAGAGTGTGTTGGCCCCGGTGGGCAAATATAAAATGAATCCGCTGAGATCGGAGAGGAGGGCCAAAGCCACTCTTGCCCGTGCAGAAAGAGCGATTGAGGCTTTAGGTAATGATAAGGAGTTCATTATTGTATACTATGGTACTGATGGCGCGGGTGGCTGGCAGAGAGTCGATGAACCGCTAAGAACGATTACGACTGTTGACCGATTTGCATATGTTTGCCCAACGCCTGATGGGCACATGATGCGGATGTTGCAGCCTGATGAGCTGAGAAAGGCGATGGGTTTTCCTGAAGACTATATCTTCCCACCTGTTTCTCGGCGTGATAAAGTCAAGTTAATGGGTAATGCCGTATGTTCTCCCGTGATGGAAGCAATTGTGCGGGCTCTAAAGGAATCTCAGTGCGGTAATGAGCTGATAGATGTTGCCTGAATTCATCGCTGAAGGCGAGGGATATGCCAAAATTGTAAACAAGCCCGCAACACGTTATGTGCTGCGGGCTTTTTTGAGGATGGAATATGAGCGGAAAGATATTTAGACCCCGTGCTAGGATCATGAAAACTCTCGGCGAGGAGTTGATAAGTAGTGACAGTGTGGCATTGCTTGAACTTGTAAAGAATTCGTATGATGCGGATGCAAGTGAAGTCTTAATTAAATTCGAGGGGCCTCTTGAGTCAGGAAAAGGGTCCATATTAGTAGTTGATAATGGAAAGGGGATGAGCCGAGCTGTCGTTGAAGGCGCATGGATGGAGCCGGCCACTGTTTCAAAAGTTGAAAATAAAAAAAGCACTAAAAAGGGGCGTCGTGTTCTTGGAGAAAAGGGTATTGGGCGCTTCGCTGCCGCTCGCTTGTCATCAGTATTACGACTAGCAAGTCGCGAAGTTGGGGGTAAGGTCGAGGTTAATGCAGTATTTGATTGGCGCCAGTTCGAGGACGAAAAAAAATTTCTTGATGAGGTTGAGATCCAAATATCTGAAAGTTTGCCAGTAAAAACTCGAGCTAAAAGTACAATTGACTTAATTTCTCGCAATAGACATTTTGGCAGCAAGCTTCCTCATGGCACAATTTTAGATATGGTGGGCTTAAAGCAAAACTGGAATAATAAAATTTTTGATGAGATTCAAAGAGGTTTGTCCAGGCTGGTTTCACCATTCGAATCTTTGTCAGACTTTAGAATAAAGATCGAAGCGCCTGCAGGATTTGAACAATATTCTCAAGAGATTAGCCCTCCCGAGGTGATAAAATACCCACATTATACAGTAAAGGGGTGGGTACATGAGTCTGGTGAGTATTCTCTAGTTTTTTCATCAATAGCCGAAAATGCGAATACCACTTCTGCCGGTTTCTTAGTTTGGCATCCTAAAGATGGTTGGATAATGCGAGACGGTTTGAGTGCCTCAGATCTTCCTGATAAATACTCGCCTCCAGAAAGTGGCAGGATAGAGTTGAATCTTAGATTTTGGGATCGGGATGAATTGGGCAACGTTGTTCAGAAGACTGGCGGGTCCATATCGAGCGTTCGTAAAGATTTAGACAGTTTTGCTGGTGTTAACATCTATCGCGATGGTTTCAGAGTCATGCCTTACGGCGAGCCGAATAATGACTGGCTTCGGCTTGATATGAGGAGGGTTCAAAAGCCAACCTACAGGTTGTCGAATAATCAAATTGTTGGCTACATCTCCATTACTGCAGATGGCAATCCAAATTTAAAAGATCAGTCCAATCGTGAGGGGTTGCGTGAAAATCAGGCCTACTCCGATCTAAGTGAGATTATGCTATGTATTCTCTCGAAAATGGAAGATATAAGGTATAAGGCAAGAAAAGGGTCAACGAAATCGGGGGCTGCGGGGGCTAACTCGCAAGGCGGGCTTTTTGATCCGATAGACTTTTCCCAGATACGAGCACATATGTCTCGTGAGATACCAAACGATGCAATTATGCAGTCGATGGTTGATGGTATCGAGCTGGATTACTCTAAAAGGATTGAGAGCTTTAAAACCGTTGTTTCTCGTTATTCTGGCTTGGCAACACTGGGCAAATTAGTTGATGCAGTACTCCATGAAAGCCGCCAGCCACTTGCAATTATTTCTGGTCAGGCTGGTTTAGGTCAGGAAGATCTCGAGGATTTTGGGCTTGATGGTAATGCAGGTCTTATAAAGGCGCACGATAAATTTGCAAAGATAAAAAATCAGTCTGGTTCACTTAGTTCTATATTAAAGCGCATTGAACCCTTTGGTGGTCGTAAGTCAGGGCGTCCGCCTCAGTTATATCTTGAGGAGATCGTTGCGGAGGCATTTGCTGTGATGGATTACAGCTTGAAGGAATCCGGAATAAAATATTCGATTTCAAAAGGCCAGACTTTAGTAAGAGTCGACGGTAGCGAAGTTCAGCAGATCCTAATAAATTTGATAGATAATAGTATATATTGGTTGCAGTTTGTCGCTAAAGGTGCACGAAAAATACAGGTATCAATAGCTCGTATGAAAGATGAGGCGGTTGAGCTTGTGTTTTCGGATAGTGGCCCAGGAGTTCCAGAAGAGCATCAAGATCATATATTTGATGCGTACTACTCACAGCGTAAGGAAGGGGCGGGTCTTGGGTTGTCAATTATTGGTGAGATGATTTCAAGCTATTATGGTGGCTCGTTAGAGCTGCTGGGCAGTGGGGAGCTGCCAGGGGCGAATTTTCGGTTGGTATTTAGAAGGCGGGTATAATGAAAAATTGGAAGTTTCTTGTCGTCGATGATAATTCAGAATTGGCCGATCAAACTGCAGATATTCTTTCAAGTGATAGAACTCTTGGGGCGGGGAATTCGATAAGCTGTGATGTTGTCAATAGCTTTGATGAGGCAAAGCAGCTTGTTGCAAAAACAAAATATGACTTAATCGTCTTGGACCTTAGGGATGACGCCGAAAAAAATGATCTAAAAGGTGCTGAGGTTTTAAATTCGCTGAAAGAGTCAAATTTCGCACCTGTAATATTCTACTCAGGATACGCAGATAAAGTTTCCAGGCTAAAAACACCACTTGTAAGGCTAGTGACAAAGGGCGAAGATGAAGTTGTCGATTTGCGTCGTGCAGTTCAAGAAATTTTCCAAACAGGTGTCCCTCAACTCATAAACTACATTGAAGAACAGCAGAGAAGTTATTTGTGGTCTCATGTAGATGAATTTTGGAAGGAAACCGCGCCTTTGTGTCAGCCAGAGGAGCTAGCTTATCTATTAGCTCGTCGACTAGGTAATGCTCTTACTGGGACTTCTGTAAGGGGCTATCTTGAGCAAACTAGGGGTGATGCTGATTTGGTTCATCCTATTGAGATGTACATCTGGCCTCCAATGGGCGCTGGTGTTGTGACGGGAGACTTGATTCAATTTGAAGATAAGTACTATGTCATACTGAATCCGATGTGTGATTTTGCGCAAGGAAAAATAGAGTTTATTGTGGCTGCGGAGTGTGTGCCTCTAGCGGAATGTAGTGAGTTTCTGACTCTTCAAGGGTCTAAAAAATCTGGAAAAACGGCAGATCCCAAAGAGATAGGGGCGTTAAAAGCATTGATTAGTGATAATAGAGCGGGGAGAAAGGTTCAGCCAGACCGCTTTAAGTATCTGCCCGGTACAGTTTTTTCTAACGACCTTGTTGTGGACTTCCAGCGCATAAGAAACTTCGAATCAACGGGGTTAGGTGAAAGCTTTAAGCGTATTGCCACATTGGATACGCCGTTCGTAGAGTCTCTTCTTAGCAAATTTTCGAGATATTACGGTAGAATTGGTACCCCAAATCTCGATTCGCCAAAATTGTCCTCTGCGATTTATGAAGGCATGAAGTGATTTAATTATTTGAATCTTGCGGACTGGACAGGATAAGGGGTAATTGCTCGGATCTTGAAATAATTATTCCGATTTGAATATTAGTTTAGATATGCTATTGAGTAAGCCTGCAGAGTTTTGGTTAAAGATTTTGCGGGCTTTGTAAATAAATTGCTGTTACTCATGCTAAGTGTCGATTTTGTAAATAGTTGACTGCTGAGCTAGAGTCAACCATTTATTTTGTGGTTTAGTGCATTCGGATCAGTGCTTTTTATAAAGCCCAGAATCTTTGGCGCAGTATCAGTTTGGTTTGGTTTGGTTTGGCTTTGTGAGTAAATTCTGAATGATTGTCGGTTGCGCTCTAGGAGGCGATGTACCGGTTAGGGATTAAGCAGGCTGAGTTAAAGAGAGGTAACGCATGCTCGCAAGAACATGCGGGTATTTTGTTGTTTTGGAGTAAATTTTCTTGCAATTGAGGTCTCACTAAGTAGTGCCATATTCAGCTGGTGTTTCCTTAATTACGAAAACTTCATCGTGTTCATCTTTGAATTCTTCACGGTTCAATTGGCGCATTTCTTCCATGAAGCTCTCAAATAATTGGTGGATGCCAGTATAAGGGGGGTGGAGCTCCAAATGCTGGTTGATTTCAACAGTAATTTGTTCAACGGATTTTTGGTTTCTCTCACTTTTGTCTGCCCAAGTTCGGCCTGGGTGCATCGTGTCCCAAGGGGAGCGTCTATTGTCTCGGGTTTCAGTGCTGTCGCCGTGCTTGCCAAGACCAAAGCATATTTTTGTTTCTGAGTTCCAGATTGGCTTGAAGAAATTAATAAGATAGTCTTCGGCTGATTTCTGGAATCCTGATTGTACAATTAAGAAGCGGCATTTGAAATCATTAATGTCCAGTGTTGATTTGGCTTTTCTAATGTTTTTAGCGTGCTCGTTCATTCTGCTGGAAAGCTTCGTGCCTTGAGCGATTGCATCTTTAGCAGAAGGGTTTGATGGGTCAGCTTTCCCCACATAAATAGGATGGTCCGAGCCAGCAAGCCTGCAATACGGCTTAAAACTACCTTTATAGTACAAGGCGTATATGCCTGCCCCGTAAAAGTTAGGGATTGATGCTAGTTCATGTAATGGCTGTGAAATTAAAGTGAGTGCGACTATACGGCCTGCAGTTATGGGGTCCGAAGGGTCGAAAATAGAGGAGGGTCGCAGGATTGGATCAAAGCCAGCCGCTATCTCTGCTAAGCGTTCAGCATAGCCGCTTAATATCTGCCGCGTTTGGGCGACATTACGAGCGCTGCCCGCAGGCTTAGCCTCTGTTAGCTTATTTGTGAGTTTACCCAGCTCTTTGAGCAATTCCTGCAAACCCATGTTCTCCTTTGTCAACCCTGCCTCCTTAATCAACAGTTCTCAGTTGTGTACAGACTGCATCGGCTACATGTTGCGCCAACCTAACCGGCACTGCGTTACCAAGCTGTCGCATAATCTCGCCCCATGAGCCTTCAAACACGAATTCGTCAGGAAAAGTCTGTATGCGTGCACACTCTCGAACAGTGAAGTATCTGATACTTCCATCGACTCGGCGCAGCATGTTCTCCCCTCCTGGGACCCCATGATCACCAGCTTTCAGCGCTTTTGCCGGTTCGTCTAAGGGGCTTCCGGTGTGTCCTGGATAACTTCTGGCGCCCGGCTGGAATTTATGCGCCTGGAATAATAAAGTAGGGTGCTGTTCTGGGTCCGGCAAATCGCTGATTGCGTCCCTCACGGTCTGCCATGGAAGGTACAGCTCTTCGGTAGACTCTCTTAGTGCTGCGAGTTTTTTGCTGTTGGTAAGCGGGCAGTCTGGGCGTGAACGTTTTGCAACTTTGTGCCGCTCCCAGTAATCACCAGTAACCCACTGGTCTCTCAATAACGCATCAATGCTGTGTGTTTTGCTAGGGAATGTCCAAGGGCGATGGGTGTCTGCTCTGAACCCCACGAAGAATACACGCTCCCTCTTCTGCGGTACGCCGTAATCAGCAGCATTAACTAGGCGAGCTACTACATGATATTCGCTATGGGCACCAGCGGTCTTGTGTTGCTCTAATCGGCTAAGGTGTTCAAGCCACTCTTCTCCGGCACGAGCCTGGAGGCTCGGATACTCTAGTTGTAGTTGAATATAATTAAAATAGTTATAGAATGATGCTCGAGTTAGGCCTTTAACATTTTCGAACACGAAAGCTTTGGGGCGGACCTCGCGGATGGCTCGCACGGCTTGCGGAAACATGTCGCGCTCGTCAAGAAAGCCACGATGCTTCCCGCCCATGGAAAAGGGTTGACAAGGTGGTCCGCCGGTAATGAGGTCTAAACCTGTATAGCTTGAAAAGTCAAAATTGCGAACATCGCCTTCTGTTACATCGGCCCAGTGTGCAATAGGATCTACGCCATAGCGCTTGTTGATGCGCAGGGTTTCGCAGGCGTGCTTGCTCCACTCGACTACAGCCTGATGCTGGACGTTACATCTCGAGAATCCCATGCCCAAGCCTCCAGCTCCTGCAAAGAGCTCGATAGATTGAAGTGGTGGGATTTGCTCGCCTTGTAACGTGTTGCGTGGGAAACTGGCTCTTGCCATGTACACCTCTGACTAGGTGGATGCGGTAGGTGGGCTACGGTTGCAGCCGTAGCCCACCGATTTCAGAGCAGCATTCTACCCTAACCGAGCTAGGGCTGCCTTGTTCAAACTACTGTTGATCCAACACTTGTTCAGTTGTGGCGCCCTCGGTCTGCGCCGTCGCACTCTCGTGCGCTCTACCATCAAGGTTGAAGGGCGGTAAGGCTTGGCGTCGTCCCAGATAGCTTTTCTTTGATCTCGCGATCGAGCACGTATGCAGTGGGATAGGGCAGGGGAATCGGCAGGCCGAGGGAGATGGCAAAGCCGAAATCCTCGGTGGCAAAACCCAGTCGCAGGCGTTTGACGTCGCTTGGATGTTGGCCCTGGATGGGCACTTCACCGCGCTTCATGCGTGCACTCATCTCAGGCCCGGCCCACCAGGTCGAATCCAGTCCGCCTTCACGGGCAAGCGCTTCGATCACGCCGCCCTGGGCGGTTTCGGCGAGCAGGCGCAGGGCCTTGTAGAGATTGGATTTGCCGCTGCCGTTGGCACCCGTCACCAGATTGAGTTGGCCTAGTGGCAACACAAGGTGATTGATCGAGCGGTAGTTGCCGATGGCGAGGGTGGTGAGCATCCGGTGCGTCCCAGCTTGAACTGAGTGGCCGATTGTGGCCGAACTGGGGCGGCGTTACTACCGGTCGGCTTGGGTGCGGGGATGGCTGTGTTCGAGTTCATCGAACAAGGCGCGAACCATCATGTTGAGGTAGTGGGAGGCAGCGACTCTTCGGTGGTCGCCTAGCATGACGCCGGTGTGGTTGAGGTAGCGGGCGCAGTCCAAGAGTTTCGCGGCTTGTTCTTTTGCTTGAGTGGTAGGTATCCCGGGGATTGCGGTGATCAATGATTGGGGTGATTTGTAGCTTGGAGCCGGAATGTTGTCGCTCCCACTAGTTGGGGTGTTGTTTTGGGGCATCTGTGAGATCTCCTGGAATCGGCGCAGGGGCTTGGATTGCTGGGGCCGCGTTGCGGCCCTTTCGCGGCTAAAGCCGCTCCTACACTGGGTGGCGCCGGTGCTGACGGTTCAATCTTTCATCATGCCCAGTTCGGCATCATCGAGCAGGGCCTTGGCCAGGGCGCTGAGGTAGTGCGAGGCCCAGAGCAGCTGGGGTTTGTCTTCCATCAGGCCGTCGATGGTCAGGTCGCGGACGTAGCCCATCAGTTCCGAGGCCTGTTCGCGGGCGCTTTGGCAAGGGATGCCGGGTTCGATGCGGAAGAGGGGGTGGGTCTGGTTATCACCTTGGTAGAAGGTGGTTTTGCCGGGTGTGAATTTGGTTTCTTCTGTGGCCATTGGTTGATCTCCCTGAAGTTGTAGCTGCCCGGGCTGGCCCAATCGCTCGCAAGCTGGGGACTCGAGGACGAAGGCGTCAGACCAAGCAGGATCATGATGCGAATTAGTGCAGCGTCTGCGGGTCGGCTGGTTTCTGGATTTGAACCAGCGCTGATTCGAGCAATTTGCGCAGGGTTTCAAGCTCGTGCATTGACGTCATGATCAATAGCGACACGGGGGACTTGGGCTGCATCAGCATTGCCTGCTGGGCAACGACCTCTGCGCAAAGTGCATAGTCAGCGGCCATCATCAGCGTGTCTTCGAGGGAGTGGAGACTGTGGGGTGGATCTGGAACTATTTTTAACATTGGCTGTGTTCTCGATGGGGCCACCGCCAATCCGCTGTCAAACGGAATGGTGGCGGCTGTGTATGGGTTGACAGACCGGCGAACACAGAAACCGGCGCACGCGAACGTGCCCCATACACAACCGCCATGAACGGCTGTGCGCTGTATATCGTCGCGGCCTGTCAAAGCCGGTCGTTGATGTGCAACGACCCACCGAGCCTAAAACTCAGAAATAACAACCGCAACGAAAAACAGGCGTTGGCAGTATCTTTGGGAAAGGTCCTACAAGGAAGGGGCTAAATCTGATTTTATTAGCCAGAGGGCGTAACAATATGTGAGGGAGTGTCAGGGCTGGCAGGTGCCTGCCTTCATTCCTTTAGCGCCTATGAGTTCGAGCGCCGCCCGCGCGGCGCATCGCGGATAAATCCGCTCCTACATCTGTTTCGGGCCAGTTATTCCTGCACCATTGGCGCGCGCACCCTTGGCGCATGGCAAGAGACAGGTGAAGCGGTAGCTGCGATACATTCAATTACGAATGGGACAAACAAGGCGGACAGCGGTGACCTCGCAGGCCGGACTGGCCCGGATTTATCCGCGATGCGCCGCGCGGGCGGCGCTGTGACTGCTCAGCCCCACAAGCCGACTCGAACAATCGTGTCAGTGGCCCACCCACGAAGGGTGAGCCAGCTCAGAATCAGGCGCGCTTGCGCTTGAACAGCTTGCCGAAGAACCCGGCGATAGCCACCAACCCCAGCACGATAAACTTCTTGAACGCCAGCAACGCAACACCAATCTTGGCAAACAGCCCCGCCTTGGCAGCGATGCCACCGGCAACCAGTGCGGCCAGCCCATACGGCGCCAGCTTGTCGGTCTTGGCGTCGTAGTCGGCGTAGCGGTTGCCGTCGGTAAAGTTGGTAAAGGCGAGGATCTTCGGCGTTTCCTGCTTGATGGTCTGCAGGTCGGCCATCGCCGCCACGGCGTTGAGCTCCAGTACGCCTTCGCGGCCCAGCACGCGGATGCTGTAGTTCAGCGTGGTCTGGTCGGCGTCTTCGGCCTTCAATTCGCGCGCCCAGTACATCTTGTGGGTCGCCTGGTCGTAGCTCGGTGGCTCGGCCCAGCCCAACAGGGTCAGGCCGGCATAGCCTTGCTTGCGGCGCTCCTTGTTGTCTTCCTCGTCTTCGGCCTTCATCTGCTCGAGCAGTTCGGCGTAGTCGATCTTGGCGGCGTCATCGTCGGAAATGTGGCCGTCGTTCTTGTAACTGATGATCACGCCCCAGCCGTTGTCCGCCAGTGGGTTGACGGCGGTCGGGATGATCATGCCGAGGGTCTTGAAGCCCGGTGGGTTGCCCCAGCCTTCGGTCAGCAGGCGTTCGGTGTCGGCCGGCGACAGGTAGTAGAACTCGTTGTTCAGTTGCAGGCTGGCGATGCCGCTGGGCAGGGTGATGGTGCCGTGCTGTGGCTTGAGCGTGGCCAGCCATTGTTCGGCGGTTTGCTGCGGTTGTTCGCTGGTGGTTGGCGCAGACGCGGGGGTGTTGGCGGCAATGGCGGGCAAAGTGGTTGCGCAGAGCAACACTGCCGCCAGCAACTGGCGCAGGTGTTTCATCGTAGTCCCTTACAATTTGAATCAATTTTGGCCGCGCAGGGTAACTGAAAGAGCTGGCCAAACGCCAGAATTTCATGTTCATGCAATGCGGCAGGCTTTAGTGCGAATACTGGCGCGGTGCTGACATAGACTGTGTTGGGTTCTTCGCGAGTGAACTCGCTCCTACAGGGCCACGCTCTAGGCCCGATCTGGTCGTAGCCGTCCGCCTGCCATTAACAGTAAGGATCGTGAATGGAACAGTCTTGCACCACGTATTACCTGGAAATGTCCTCGCCCTCTGAGTTGAAGGCAAAGCCTCAGCCTCAGGACCTTCAGATCGTCGAATGTGAAGTGCCTCAGCCGGAACTTAATCGGTTTCTCTACCAGTTGGTGGGTACGGCTTGGGAATGGGGCGATCTTGATGTGTGGGCGCTGTCGGATTGGCAGGCGCTCGTTGAGCAGGAAGGCCACCGTACTTGGGTTGCCTATCACCGGGGTGCGATTGCGGGCTATTACGAGCTTTACCGGCCGGATGGGCGTAACAGTGAAATCCGTTATTTCGGGCTGGCTCCTCAGTTCCTGGGGTGTGGCTTCGGTGGGGCGTTGTTGAGTCACGCTATTCAATCCGCGTGGGCGTGGCAGGGTACAGAGCGGGTTTGGGTGCATACCTGTACGTTGGACCATCCTGCTGCGCTGAGTAACTATCAGGCGCGGGGGTTTCGGATTTACAAGCAAGAAGAGACCTGATCCAGCGGGTTTATCGAGGAACCATTATCTGGTCCGCGTATTCACAATTCAGGGATCAATTGTGAGGACTAAGCCATGACAGACCAGAAACAGGATCAGCAACAATCTGATGTGCCTGCTCACTCGACCGAGGAGGAAAAAGCGCGGCTCAAGGACAAGAACAAGGATGGGATTCCGCCGGGTGCTGAGTGAGGGTTGCGGTAGCTGGGGCCGCTTTGCGGCCCATCGCGGATAAATCCGCTCCTACAGGGGAGCGGATGGGTAGGTCAGCGCTGGTAGGCTTTGCCGAAGTGTCGCTCAAGGCGTGCTTGCACCAGCTCCAGCAGGATCGACAACACCCAGTAGATCACCGCCGCCGTGGTCAGCATCTCCAGGTACCGATAGCTCGAACGGCCATACGACTGCGCCAGGAACATCACTTCCCAAACCCCCATCACCGAGATCAGCGACGAGTCTTTGAGCATCGAGATGAACTGGTTGGCCGTGGGCGGGATGATCACGCGCATGGCCTGGGGCAGTACGATGCTGGTGAAGATCTGCACCGGCCGCAGGCCCAGCGCCAGGGCGGCTTCGCGCTGGCCGCGGGCGACGCCGAGGATGCCGGCGCGGAAGATCTCGCTCAGGTACGCGCCGTAGTTCAACGACAGCGCGATGATGCCGGCGCTGATGGCGCCGGGCACCAGGCCCAGTTGTGGCAGGCCCAGGTAGATGAGCAGGATCTGGATCAGCAGCGGGGTGCCGCGGAAGAACGAGGTGTAGAAGCTGGCGATGCCCACCAGCACCGCGCTGTTCGACAAGCGCGCCAGCGCGGCGGCAAAGCCGAATGCCACCGACACCACCATCGAGCACAGGCACAGGAACAAGGTCAGGGCTGCACCTTGCAAAAAGCCGTTGGGCCCGAGCTTGAAGCCGGCGAGGTTGGGGAATTTCTCGACGATGATCGCGAACTTCAGATCGAAGCTTAGGAAGAACGCCACGAACAGGGCGAACAGCGCCAGCCAGGTCAGGTACAACCGGGTGCGGAAGCCGAACAGGCCGGCAACCGTGGCGCGGGCCACGGGTTTGGGGGCAGGGGGGAAGGTGCTCATTTGCTGATGTCGGCGCCGATCCATTTCTGCGAGATCTGCGCCAGCGTGCCGTCAGCCTTCAGCTCGGCGAACACCTGGCGCACCTTGGCGTCCCACTCCGGGTCGCCTTTTTCGATGGCCACCGAATTCGGCTCTTCATACAGCGGGGCGCCGGCCAGCTTGAAGCGGTTGTCCTGGTCCAGGCGCGGCTTGGCGGTCACCAAGTTGGTGAGGATGGCGTCCAGGCGCACGCCAGCGCCCAGGCCGAGGTCCTGGAAGGCGACGTTGTCGGTGTCGTAGGGGGCGATCTGCACGGCCTCGAACGGGTAGTCGATGTGGCGGTCTTCGGCGCCTTCAATTACCAGGTTCTTGTTCAGGTAGCTCTCGTAGCTGGAGGCGGCGGTCAGGCCGACCTTGCGCCCGTCCAGGTCTTTGGCGCTGTGGATGCGGTCATCCTTGGCGTTGACCACGATGACGGCGGGCGAGGCGTAGTACTCCACCGGGAAGGCGAACACTTCAGCGCGGGCCTTGCTCGGGGTCATCGAGCAGATGCAGATGTCGTAGCGCCCGCTCCAGCGGCCGGCGGCGATCACGTCCCAGGAGGGGGTTTCCAGGCGCAGCTTGACGCCGAGCTTCTGCGCCACTGCCTTGGCCACGTCCACATCGAAGCCGTCGAGCTGGTTCTGCGCGTTGAGGAACGAGAACGGCGGGTAGCTTTCCATCAGCACGTTGACCAGCTCCTTGTTCGACTCGACGCGCTCGAGGGTGGTGCCGGCGAAGGTTTGAGTGGCGGTAGCGAGCAACAGGAGGCTCGCGCCGAGCAGGGCAGGGATGCGCATGTAAACACCTGAAAAGTTGGCAAAACGGGACAGGAGGTATTAAATAGTTATAAATAATCGAAATATAATGAATTTTAATCATAAGCACCTTTAGAGACGTTATATGACACAGCGAGCGATGGTGGTTCTGGACGGTGGCATGGGGCGGGAATTGCAGCGCAGCGGCGCGCCGTTCCGCCAGCCGGAGTGGTCGGCGCTGGCCCTGAGCGAGGCCCCCGAGGCGGTGGTCGGGGTGCATGCGGCGTTCATTGCCGCGGGTGCGCAGGTGATCACCAGCAACAGCTATGCCGTGGTGCCGTTCCATATCGGTGAGGAGCGTTTCGCCCGCGAGGGCCTGCAACTGGCCTCGGTGGCGGGGCAGCTGGCACGTCGCGCGGCCGATGCCAGTGCGCAGCCGGTGCAGGTGGCGGGGTCGCTGCCGCCGCTGTTCGGTTCGTACCGGCCAGACCTGTTCCAGCCGGAGCGGGTGGCGGAGGTGCTGACGCCACTGCTGCAAGGGCTGGCGCCGCATGTGGACCTGTGGCTGGCGGAAACCCAGAGTTCGGTTGCCGAGGTGCGGGCCATTCACAGCCACTTGCCTGCGGACGGCAGGCCGTTCTGGGTGTCGTTCACCTTGCAGGACGAAGAGGTCGACAGCGTGCCGCGCCTGCGTTCCGGCGAGCCGGTGGCCGATGCCATCGAGGCGGTGGCCGGCCTGGGTGTTGCGGCGGTGCTGTTCAATTGCAGCCAGCCGGAAGTCATCGGCGCGGCGCTGGAGGTGGCGCGCTCGGTGATCGAGGCACGCCAGGCGGATATCGCCATCGGCGCCTACGCCAATGCCTTCCCGCCGCAACCGAAGCAAGCCACGGCCAACGATGGGCTGGATGAGCTGCGGGAAGACCTCGACCCGCCGGGCTATCTGGTGTGGGCGCGCGACTGGCGGGCGCGTGGGGCGAGCCTGATCGGCGGGTGCTGTGGGATCGGGCCTGAGCATATTGCCGAGATCAAGCGCGGCCTGGATTGAAAGGCGCTGTGGCCGGTGTTTGGGCGGGTGGGAGACACTGTGGTGGATGGCACGGGCTTCGCCCGTGTTCGCGGGTAAACCCGCTCCCACAGGGGGGCGCGCTAGTGCTGCCACTTCAGGAGTCAGTGGGCGGGAAGCAGGTCTGCGATGGCGTTATTGAGGATGTCCAGTGTGCAGGGTTTGCGGATGAAGCGCGCATTGGCAGGGAGAAAGCCGGGGGGAACGACGCTATGGCCCGAGACAATGATCACAGGCAGTTCGGGGTGTTCCGCCCAGATCGCTTTGGCCAGGCCGAGACCATCCATATGCCCAGGCATGCGCACATCGGTAATCACCAGTGCCAGGTTTGGCAGGCGCGCCAAGGCCGCCAAGGCATCATCGGCATTGGCGCAGTCGGTGACGCGGTGGCCGAAGTGCGTTACTGCTTCGCTCATCAACCACCGCAGGATGTCGTCATCTTCCACTACCAGTACATGGCTTTTCATCGCGTCCCCCTGTCCCTTGCCATCTAGATGCGGGTTATAACAAGGCGTTTCCAAAAGCTGACGGAAGGCGCTCAAGCGGTTTCTTTGCCCGTTGCAGTTCCTGGGCTAGTCTGGTTGGACGTTTGATCAGGGAGCTGGGCGAGGATCGCAATGAGACTGTGTGACTTCATCGAGAGCGACATGGAGAGCATTCTCCTGGCTTGGGAAGATTTTGCCCGCTCGGTCGAGACGGATTTGCCCAAGCAGGATTCAGTCGGCCTCAGAAACCATTCCGAAAAAATCCTGCGTACCGTTGCCGCCGACATGCGCACCGCCCAGACGCCCTATCAACAGGCCGAAAAAGCTCAAGGCCGGGGCCCTCAGCAGTCCAGCGACACGGCAGCCCAGTCCCATGCGGTGACGCGCCTGATTGCCGGCTTTTCCATGGACCAGATGGTCGCGGAGTACCGGGCCTTGCGCTCCAGCGTGCTTTCATTGTGGCTGGCACAAGAGACCATGCGGGACGCGCATCACGTTCAGGACATGATCCGGTTCAACGAGGCGATAGACCAGGCCCTGGTCGAATCCGTCGCAGCCTACGGCGCCGCGGTGGAATCAACCCGCAAAATGGTCCTGGCCGTGCTGGGTCATGATCTGCGCTCGCCACTGGGCGCGGTGCTCATGGCGGGCGACCTCATCCTGCGCCAGGGCGCTTCAGACGAGAAGGTGAAGCTGCTGGCGTCTCAGGTGTGTAACAGCGCTCGCAGGGCCAACAACATGGTCAACGACCTGCTGGACCTGGCGCGCTGCAACTTGGGCACGGGCATTCCGGTGCACCCGCAGCCGGTGGAGTTGAATGCGATCTGTCGCTCGGTCATCGAGGAGCTGCGCGCAGCTACCCCTGAGGCGAAGATCATATTGGAGGAGGCCGCGCCGATTACCGGCCAGTTTGATCCAGAACGCATGGCTCAGGTGTTCTCCAACCTGATCGGCAATGCCCTGCGCCATGGCGATTCGACGCTGCCCATCCGAGTCTCGCTGGCCCATGAGGCCGGCGTGCCACGCATCCGCGTGCACAATTCGGGAGAGCCGATTCCCGAGGCCGTGATGCCTTATCTGTTCAAACCCGAAGGCCGCTACTCCAGTTATGCGGAGGGCGAGCGGGGTTCAGCTGCCGGGCTTGGGCTGGGCCTGTTCATCGCGGCGGAGATTGTCGCCAGCCATGGCGGCAGGATCGAGGTCGTGTCGACAGCGGAGCAGGGGACGCTGTTCGAGGTCATCCTGTCTGACGTTTGACGACCCCGCTGCCCGGGTCAGAACACCGACCACCCGATCCGTGCGCTGAGCAGCTCCAGCGCCGCCATCCCCGCCAGTGAATTGCCCGCCGCATTCAGCTCCGGCGACCACACGCACACGGTGAATTGCCCCGGCACGATGGCCACGATCCCGCCACCCACGCCGCTCTTGCCGGGCAAGCCGACCCGGTAGGCGAAGTTGCCTGCCTCGTCGTACAGCCCGCTGGTGGCCATGATCGAGTTCACCTGCTGGGTCTGGCGGCGGCTGAGGATCTGCTCGCCGCTGTGCTTGCAGAACCCGTCGTTGGCCAGGAAGCAGAAGGCCCGCGCCAGGTCCAGGCAGCTCATTTGCAGCGCGCAGTAGCTGAAGTAGCTGCGCAGCACCGTCTCGACTTCGTTATGGAAGTTGCCGAACGACTGCATTAGGTAAGCCATGGCGGCGTTGCGCGCGCGGAACTGATATTCCGAATCGGCGACCTTGGCATCGATGGCGATGTGCGGGTTGCCCGACAGCCGGCGGACAAAATCGCGCATCGACAAGGTGGGCGCGGCAAAGCGCGACTGGTTGATGTCGCAGATCACCAGCGCGCCCGCGTTGATGAACGGATTGCGCGGGCGGCCACGCTCGAACTCCAGCTGCACCAGCGAGTTGAACGGCTGGCCGGAGGGCTCATGGCCCAGGCGCTCCCAGATGGCTTCGCCGGAATGGCCAATCGCCTGGACCAGGCTGAACACCTTGGAAATACTCTGCACCGAGAACGGCACCAGGGCGTCGCCTGCGCAGTAGTAACTGCCGTCGTTGCCATACACGGCGATGCCCAGCTGGTTGGCAGGCACGTCGGCCAGCGCCGGGATATAGTCAGCCACTTTGCCCTTGCCGATCAAAGGGCGCACTTCGTCGAGAATCTCGTTCAACAGCGTTTGCATGGAAGGCCTTGTTATCAGTCCCCGGACGACCGCGAGGGGGTTGCGCTTGTGACGCAGATTGCACGGCAGAAATCACACGCGGATGAACAAATGGCGCCGCTGATCATGGCCCGGCGTGCTCGGCCATCAGTTCCACGACCCAGTTGATGAATACCCGTAGCTTGGCACTGACATGGCGGTTGGGCGGGAAGGCCAGGTACAGCGGCATCGGCGCCATCTGCCAGTCCTCGAACAGCGCCACCAGTTCGCCGCTTGCCAGGTGTGGCCTGGCCATGTAGTGCGGCAGCCACAGCGCGCCCAGGCCTGCTAGGCCGGCGGCGAGGTAGGCGTTGCCGTCGTCGACCGTCAGCACCGAACGGCCCTGGACTTCGACGCGCTCTTCGCCGCGCTGCATGACCAGTGGCAACGCCTTGCCGGTGCGGAACCAGAGGTAACTGACCGTGCGCTGGCGGCCCTCTTCCAGTTGCCGTGGGTGCAGGGGCCGGCCAACGCCCTGCAGGTATCCCGGGGTCGCATAGACGCCGAGCTTCAGGTCGGCCACATGCCGCGCCACCAGGGACTGGTCGGTGATTTCGCCCCCGCGCACCACGCAGTCGACGTTTTCTTCGATGATGTCGACGATGCGGTCGCTTGCACCCAACGTCAGCTGGATGTCCGGGTAGCGGGCATAAAAAGCGGGCAGGGCGGGAATCAGCAGCAAGCGCGCAAGCGGGCTGGGGACATCCACCCGCAGGCGCCCGCGCGGGGCCGCCGAAGCGCTGGACAGGCTGGTCTCGGCATCGTCGATATCTGCCAGCAGCCGCACGACGCGTTCGTAGTAGGCAGCACCATCGGCGGTGACGTTGACCTTGCGCGTGGTGCGGTTGAGCAGGCGCACGCGCAGCCGGGCTTCCAGCTGCTGCACCAGCTGGGTAACGCTGGTCTTGCTCATGCCCAAGGTGTCCGCGGCCTTGGTGAAGCTGCCGGTTTCCACCACGCGGGCGAAGGCCTGCATCGCATTGATACGGTCCATTTCAGGGCTCGCTCAGGTCGGGATTGTTTGGATTATACAAACAGTCATGACCAGCATTGCCCGTTTATCCGCGCAGGCGGCCTTTCTACAGTGGCTGCACCGTAACCCACCCGGAGTTTTGCCATGACCTATCAACGCGATGTCGTCTTCCCCGCCGACCGCCACGCCTTGTATGACCTGCACCGTTACTCGCCAGCGATTCGCGCCAATGGCTTGCTGTTCGTGTCCGGCCAGGTGGGCAGCCGCAAGGATGGCTCGGCCGAGCCTGACCTGGCGGCGCAGGTGCGCCTGGCCTTCGCCAACCTCAACGCGATCCTGGCCGAGGCGGGCTGCAGTTTTGCCGACGTGATCGATACCACCCTGTTCATGATCGACCCCGACACCACCTTCGAGACAATCTGGGAGGTAGCCGCCGAGTTCTGGGGCGAGGCGCCTTACCCGACGGTTACCGCCGTCGGGGTGACCTGGCTGGCAGGCTTCGACTTCGAGATCAAGGTGATCGCCAGGCTACCCTGATGCGCCGCCCTTACCCTCAGTGCGAGTGCCGTGGCATCCCGCCCTCCCGGGCGATCACGCGCATGTGCAGCGTCGCCGGCTCCAGGCAGCCGCCGGTGGACAACTGCCCCACCAGCTGGCGGTAGAGTTCCTGCCAGGGCGTCTGCGAGGCCGGGATGTTCGGCTTCCAGGCGGCGCGGCGGCGGGCCACTTCTTCATCGTCCACCAGCAGGTCGACGCGGCGCTGGTTGAGGTCCACGCGCAGCCAGTCGTTGGTCTGCAACAGCGCCAGGCCGCCGCCGACCGCCGCTTCCGGCGACATGTTGAGGATCGACGGGCTGGCTGAGGTGCCGCTCTGGCGGCCGTCGCCCAAGCACGGCAGCGAATCGATGCCTTGCTTGATCAGCGCGGCCGGGGGCGCCATGTTGACCACTTCGGCGCTGCCTGGGTAACCCACGGTACCGGCGCCGCGGATCACCAGGATGCAGCGCTCGTCGATGTCCAGCGACGGGTCGTCGATGCGCGCGTGGTAGTCCTCCGGGCCTTCGAACACGATGGCGCGGGCCTCGAAGCTGTTCTCCTTGCCAGGCTCGGCCAGGTAGGTGTTGCGGAAGGCCTCGCCAACCACCGACATCTTCATGATCGCGCTGTCGAAGAAGTTGCCGCTGAGCACGATGAACCCGGCATTGTGCTTGAGTGGCACGTCGAACGGCAGGATCACCTCGCGGTTGCTGGTGACCGTGTCGCTGACCACCTCGCCGATGGTCCTGCCGCTGACCGTGGCACAGGCCTCGTGCAGGCGGCCGGCCTTGCGCAATTCATGCATCACCGCCGGCACGCCGCCAGCGCGGTGGAAACCTTCGCCCAGGTACTTGCCGGCCGGCATGCAGTTGACCAGCAGCGGTACGTCTTCGCCGATGCGCTGCCAGTCGTCCAGCGACAGCTCGATGCCCATGTGCCGGGCGATGGCGATCAGGTGCGGCGGGCAGTTGCTCGAGGCGCCCAGTGCCGAGGCCACGGCAATGGCGTTTTCGAAGGCTTCGCGGGTCATGATCGACGACGGGCGCACGTCCTGCAGCACCAGTTCGCAGATGCGCCTGCCGGTGGCGTAGGCCATCTGCCCGCGTTCGCGATAGGGCGCGGGGATGCTGGCGCAGCCCGGCAGCGACATGCCCAGGGCCTCGGCCAGGGCGTTCATCGACAGCGCCGTGCCCATGGTGTTGCAGTGGCCCACCGACGGCGAGGCGGCGGTGGTCATTTCCATGAAGCCTTCGTAGTCGATTTCGCCTGCGGCCATCAGGTTGCGGGCGTGCCACAGCACCGTGCCCGAGCCAATCAGCTGGCCTTTGTGATGGCCGTCGAGCATTGGGCCGCCCGACAGCACGATGGCCGGCAGGTCGGTGGTGGCGGCGGCCATCAGGCAGGCGGGGGTGGTCTTGTCGCAGCCGGTGGTCAGCACCACGCCGTCCAGGGGGTAGCCGTGGAGGATTTCCACCAGGCCCAGGTAGGCCAGGTTGCGGTCCAGGGCGGCAGTGGGGCGGCGGCTCTGTTCGGCGATCGGGTGGACGGGAAATTCCATGGGGATGCCCCCGGCATCGCGGATACCGGCCTTGACCCGCTGGGCCAGTTCGATGTGGTGGCGGTTGCACGGGGTGAGGTCGCTGCCGGTCTGGGCAATGCCGATGATCGGCCGCCCCGACTGCAGTTCGTCGCGGGTCAGGCCGTAGTTCATGTAGCGCTCCACGTACAGCGCGGTCATGTCGGCGTGGCTCGGGTCGTCGAACCATTGCTGGCTGCGCAGCGGGCGTTTGGCGGTATCGGTCATGTCATGCTCTCTTGTTGTTTTAGCGCTGCAGCAGGCCGCGGGCGGCCAGGTTGCGCATCATCGCGCCAAGGCCGAAGGTCCACGGCGCTGCCTGGTCGCTGGTGGTGACCTGGTTGTGCAGCTGGCCGAGCAGGGGGCTGGCGATGCGCACCCGGTCACCCGGTTTGTGGGTGAACCCCGCACCCGGCTGGTCACGGTCTTCGATGGGGGCGAACAGCGTACCAAGGAACAGCAGGAAGCCGTCGGGGTATTGATGGTTGGCGTTGAGGGTCTGGCGCACCAGGTCTTCCGGGTCGCGGCTGATCTGGTCCATCGAGCTGCTGCCGACCAGGCGGTAGCCGTCGTTGCCCTGGACCTCCAGGTCGACCACGCAGTGGCGCACCGCGTCCAGGTCGAAGCTTTCGTCGAACAGGCGGATGAACGGGCCGACCGCGCACGAGGCGTTGTTGTCCTTGGCCTTGCTCAGCAGCAGTGCGCTGCGGCCTTCGAAGTCGCGCAGGTTGACGTCGTTGCCCAGGGTGGCGCCGTGGATGCGTCCGCGGCTGTCCACGGCCAGCACCACTTCGGGTTCGGGGTTGTTCCACGCCGAGCCGGGGTGCACGCCGATCGCGCTGCCGCTGCCGACGGCCGCCAGTACCGGGGCCTTGGTGAACACCTCGGCATCCGGGCCGATGCCCACCTCCAGGTATTGCGACCACATGCCTTGCTCGATCAGCAGGGCCTTGAGGGCCATCGCCTGTGGCGAGCCGGGGCGCACTGCACGGAGGTTGTCGCCGATCACCGAATGCACGGTGGCACGCACCGCCTCGGCCTTGCTGGCATCGCCGGCTGCCTGCTCTTCGATGACGCGCTCGATCATGCTGGCGGCGAACGTCACGCCGGCCGCCTTGATCACTTGCAGGTCTACCGGGGCAAGCAGGTAGGGCTGCTGGGCGTCGAATTCTTCGCCGCTGTTGGCCAGCAACGCTTCGAGGCTGCCCAGGAAGCGGCCGGGGGTGCTGCGCACGGCGTGCAACGGGTCATCGCTTTCCAGCAGCTGGCTGAGGGTGGCAAAGCGCTCGGACAGGTCGAACACCCCGTCGGGGCGCACGGTAATCGGCGAGGGGCCGCCAGGTTCGCCCGGGGTCCAGGCGCGGCCGATCAGGGTGCCGGTCAGGCCGTCCGCAGGCAGGGTGTTGGCGGGGGTGAGGGTCATCGGCATGGATCGCAATCTCTCGGAACGTGAGAGCTGCACGCTAGGCAAGCGGCGCGATAAACTCCAATGGCTTAATCTCACCATTCAATAACAAGCGGTTATCGCAGCGACAGGGGCGTGCATGTCGGACCTTTCCTTTTCCCACGTTTGCAACTGGCTCAAGTTCCGCCACCTGTTGCTGATCGAGACCCTCGGGCGCACGCACAACATGCACGTTGCGGCGCAGCAGATGAACCTGACCCAGCCGGCGATCAGCAAGATGCTCAAGGAAATCGAGCACTTGCTCGGCTTCGCCCTGTTCGAACGGCTGCCGCGCAGCATGCCGCCAACGGCGCTTGGCGAGCAGGTGCTGCGCTATGCCCAGGTGGCGTTGAACGATGCGCGCAACTTTGTCGACCAGATCGACAGCCTGCGCCAGGGCGGCCACGGGCAGTTGAAGGTAGGCGGCATTTTCGCCGCCACCGCCGTGGCGCTGCCCGATGCCATCGTCGCGATCAAGCAGCGCAAGCCGTTGCTGTCGATCGAGGTGGTGGAGCAGACCAGCGATCACCTGATGGCCATGCTCGAAGACAAGCAGCTGCACCTGGCCGTGGCGCGCTTCACCGATGTGTCCCAGCACCAGCGCTTCGACTTCCAGCCGCTGGCGCCGGAGCCGTTCTGCTTCGTGGTCAATGACCAGCACCCGCTGAGCGCTGCCGGGCCGGTGACCTTGCCGCAGCTGCTGGAGTGGCCGTGGATTCTCTACCCCAAGGGCACCCCGATACGCGGGCGCATGGAGCGGGCCTTCGCCGAGGCGGGCGTGGCCGTGCCGCGCAATACCATCGACACCATCTCCATGCAGACCTTCCTCAAGGTGCTGCTGGGCGGGCCGATGATCGGCATGTTGCCCCAGGCGATGGTCGAGCCGCACCTGGCCAGCGGTGTGCTGGTCAACCTCGACACCCCGCTGCACCTGGCGCCGCAGGACTACGGCATCCTCACCCGCAAGGGCGAGCCGTTGAGCGGCGCGGCGCTGGAGTTTGCCGAGATCCTGCTGGCCCACGCGGGGCGAGGGGAAGGGGAGCGATAACGCGTCGTTATCGGATGATCGATAATTGCCATTGGGAAAGCATCGCACAGCCGCCTAGATTAGCGACCCATGTCTTTCGCAATGCCGAGGAATCATCCATGACGTCCCACGCAGGCCAGCAATTCATCGGCGGAGTTCGCCGCTCCACCGGTCAGGCGGCCTTGTACAGTGTCGATGCACGCACCGGGCAGCCACTGCCAGGCGCGTTCTACCAGGCCAGCGACGAAGAAGTCGATGCCGCTGCCCGGGCCGCTGCGGCGGCCTATCCCGTGTACCGGGCCTTGCCCGCCGTTCGCCGCGCCGAGTTTCTCGACGCCATCGCCGATGCACTCGATGCCTTGGGTGAAGATTTCATCGACACCGTGTGCCGGGAAACGGCTCTGCCGCCAGCCCGTATCCAGGGTGAACGGGCGCGTACCAGCGGCCAGCTGAGGCTGTTCGCTACGGTGTTGCGCCGCGGTGACTTCCTCGGCGCGCGCATCGACCGTGCGCAGCCCCAGCGTGCCCCGCTGCCGCGCCTGGATATCCGCCAGTGCCGCATGGGCCTGGGGCCGGTCGCAGTGTTTGGGGCCAGCAACTTCCCTCTGGCGTTTTCCACGGCCGGTGGCGACACCGCTGCGGCGCTGGCCGCCGGCTGCCCGGTGGTGTTCAAGGCCCACAGCGGCCACATGGCCACGGCGCAGTGGGTGGCCGAGGCGATCGTCGCTGCCGCTGAGCGCTGTGCCATGCCGGCCGGGGTGTTCAACATGATCTACGGTGGCCGGGTCGGTGAGGCGCTGGTCAAGCACCCGGCCATCCAGGCCGTGGGCTTCACCGGTTCGCTCAAGGGCGGCCGCGCCCTGTGCGACATGGCGGCGGCGCGCCCGCAACCGATTCCGGTGTTCGCCGAAATGAGCAGCATCAACCCGGTGCTGCTGCTGCCCGGGGCGCTGGCCGTGCGCGGTGAGGCCGTGGCCCGCGAACTGGCCGCATCGGTGGTGCTGGGCTGCGGGCAGTTCTGTACCAACCCTGGCCTGGTGCTGGGGGTGCGTTCGCCAGCCTTCAGCGCCTTTGTCGAGTACCTGGCTGCGCAGATCGCCGAGCAGCCACCACAGACCATGCTCAACGCCGGCACCCTGGCCAGCTATGCCCATGGTGTGGCCGCGCTCAAGGCGCAGGCCGGCGTGCGCCTGCTGGCTGGCGCCGAGCAGCAGGGCAACCAGGCCTGGCCGCAGCTGTTCCAGGCGGATGCGCAGCTGTTGCTGGCCGGCGAAGCGCTGCTGCAAGAGGAAATCTTCGGCCCGGCCACCGTGCTGGTCGAACTCGCCGACCAGGCCCAGTTGCTGGCCGCGCTGCAGGCGCTGGGCGGGCAACTGACCGCCACCTTGATCGGCGAGCCGGACGACCTGGCGCAAGCCGCGCCGCTAGTGGCCCTGCTTGAACAGAAGGCCGGCCGCGTGTTGGTCAACGGCTACCCGACCGGCGTCGAGGTGTGCGATGCCATGGTCCATGGCGGCCCGTTCCCGGCCACCTCCGACAGCCGTGGCACCTCGGTCGGCACCCTGGCGATCGACCGTTTCCTGCGCCCGGTGTGCTACCAGAATTTCCCCGACGCGTTGCTGCCCGAGGCGCTGCGCGACGCCAACCCGCTCGGTTTGCTGCGCCTGGTCGACGGCCAGCCCAGCCGTGACCCGATTCGCTGATTACCGCTGCTGATAGTCACCCACCGGCTGCGCCTGCAGCGGTGGGCTTCCAATAACAACAATCAGGCATGCACGACATGCCACGAGGCTTGGCCATGGCTCATCCATCTGTTGCCCCCGGCGCCGATCAGGCGTTCGAAGACCGTACCTACCGCAAGGTCATCCTGCGTATCCTGCCGATCCTGCTGCTGTGTTACATCGCCGCCTACCTGGACCGGGTCAATATCGGCTTTGCCAAGCTGAGCATGCTCGACGACCTGCAGTTCAGCAACACCGTCTATGCCCTGGGTGCCAGCGTGTTCTTCTGGGGCTACTTCCTGTTCGAGGTGCCCAGCAACCTGCTGCTGCATCGCTATGGCGCGCGCTTCTGGATCGCCCGGATCATGCTGAGCTGGGCGATCATCTCGATGGCGGTGGCGTTCACCCAGCCGTTGGCCGGGTTCTTTCACATCGAGTCCAGCACCATGTTCTATGTGCTGCGCTTCTTGCTGGGTATCTGCGAGGCCGGTTTCTTCCCCGGCGTGATCCTCTACCTCAACTACTGGTTCCCGACCCATCGGCAGAGCCGGGTCATGTCGGGTTTCCTCATGGCGATGCCGGTCAGCCTCACCCTTGGCGGGGTGCTGTCGGGCTGGCTGATGACCCGCCTGGATGGCTGGCATGACCTGGCCGGCTGGCAGTGGATGTTGCTGGTCGAGGGCGTGCCTTCGGTGATCATGGCCGTGGTGGTGTTCACTTGCCTGTGCGACAACATCGACAAGGCCACCTGGCTGTCGGCTGCGCAGAAGCAGTTGCTCAAGGCCAACCTGCAACAGGAAGCGGACGGCAAGGTCTCGCGCCTCGGTGAGGTGTTCTTCAACCCGCGGGTGTGGCTGCTGGTGTTGATCCTGCTGACCTTCAATACCGGCTTCTATGGCCTGGCGTTCTGGATGCCGTCGATCATCAAGAGCGCGGGCGTGACCAGCAGCCTGGAGATCGGCCTGCTGACCGCCATCCCGTACAGCGTGGCGATCGTGGCCATGTTCCTCAATGCGCGCCACTCCAACCGCACCGGCGAGCGCCGCTGGCATGCCGCGATCCCTGCCTTCATCGGCGGCTGCGGGCTGATCCTCAGCGCCGCGTTTGCCCATGACGTGACCCTGTCGATCCTGTTCCTGACCGTGGCCGCGTCGGGTGTGCTGAGCCTGATGCCGATCTTCTGGACCCTGCCGGGCACGGTGTTGTCCGGGGTCGCAGCGGCGGCGGGCATCGGCATGATCAATGCCATCGGCAACCTGTCGGGCTTCACCGGCTCGATGATCACGGCGATGGCGGAGAACCTGACCGGCAACATCAACGACGGCACCTACGTGTTGGGCCTGTGCCTGTTCGTCAGCGGCCTGCTGATCCTGGCGATCCCCGCCGCGATGCTCAAGCGTTCGGCCGCCGAGCCGCGCAAGCAGCTGGAACTGGAGGCGGCCTGAGCGGCGCCCGTCACAAGGTGGTCGACTTGCCCATGCGGTCCAGCTCGAACACCTTGCTGCGTTGCAGGCATTCACGCAGGTGACGCGCCGCCGGGCCAGGCTGGCGCTTGCGATGCCATAAAAGGTCCACCCCCACCAGCCAGTCGGTGTGGGGGTAGGCCTCCAGTTGCAGCTCCACCAGCTGCCCGCTTTCCAGCTCGCGCTGCACCAACAGGCGCGGCAGGGTCGCCCAGCCAAGCCCACCGCGCACCATCTCGACCAGTGCCAGGTAACTCTCCGCCCGCCACAGCTGGCCGGCTCGCAGGTATTCGCTGCTGGGCAGCTTGTCGGCATGGGCGAAAAACGCCAGCCGGCGATGGGCGTTGAGGTCGGCGAAGCTGACCGGGCCCTGCCGCGCCAAGGCGAATTGCGGGTGGCAGACGTGGGTCATGATCAGTTTGCCCAGCTGCTGGAAGGCCAGCTCTGGCGGGTAGCCGGGCTGGGCGAAACTCACCCCGAGGTCGGCCTCGCCGGTCAGGATCATTTCGCTGACGTCGCCGTGCAGCGGGTGGCGGATCGTCAGGTCGACAAACGGAAACGCCTCATCGAAGCCTCTGAAGGGCGCCATCAGCGGGCCATAGGGCACCTCGATCGCCAGGGTCAGCGCGGCTTCCACCTGGCCTGCCAGGCTGTCGGCGCTGCCCTCCAGGGCGTAGCAGCGCTCGAGGATGCCCTCGGCACGCAGCAGCAGTTTGTGGCCCGCCGCAGTCAAGGCCGGGATGCGGCTAGAGCGGTCGAACAGCTGCACGCCCAGGTCGGTTTCCAGGTTGCTGATGGCCGCGCTGACCGTCGACTGGGTGCGCCCCAGTCGTCGCGCTGCGGCAGAAAACGAGCCGGCCTGCACCGCGCTGACGAACACCTGCAACTGCTCCAGAGAAAAGCGCATCACCTGATCCTGTCCACGGGTCGATCCATCGATAGTAACGATGGTTAATCATTTGCTCCATCGGTGATTTCACAGGATTCTCCACCTCGACATCGGCGGCAGCTGCCACCCGTTCTCTGCGCTGCGTGTCACTCCGGGCGCCTTCAACAATAAAAAGAGCCGCACTTCAGGAGATTCACGACATGAGCCAACCTGTTATCCATCCCGTGGACGAACTGCTGCCTGCGCGGCAACTGTTTAGCTTCGGCCTGCAGCATGTACTGGTGATGTACGCCGGTGCCGTCGCCGTGCCACTGATTCTGGGCAGTGCCCTGGGGCTGACCCAGGCCCAGGTGGTGACCTTGATCAATGCCAACCTGCTCACCTCGGGTGTCGCCACCTTGCTGCAAACCCTCGGGCTGTGGCGTTTCGGCGCACGCCTGCCACTGATCCAGGGCTGTTCGTTCATTGCCCTGGCGCCGATGATCATGATCGGCAAGGAATTCGGGCTGCCTCATGTGTTCGGTGCGGTGATCGCCGCCGGTGCGCTCACCATCGCCATCGCGCCGCTGTTCAGCCGCTTGCTGCGGTTCTTCCCGCCAGTGGTGATCGGCAGCCTGATCACCGTCATCGGCATTTCGCTGATGCCGGCTGCGGCCATCTGGCTGGGGGGAGGGCAGCCAGGCACTGCGGACTTCGGCAAGCCGGCCAACCTGTTGTTGGGCGTGGCGACGGTGGCGATGACGCTGGTGATCCACGCCCGTTTTCGTGGCTTCATCGGCAACCTCAGCGTGCTCCTGGGGCTGATTGCCGGCAGCGTGCTGGCCGCGGCCTGCGGCATGACCGACTTCGGCCGGGTCGCCGATGCCGCGTGGTTCGAGCTCAGCGCGCCGATGGCGTTCGGCAGGCCGCAGTTCGCCTTCACGCCGGTGCTGATCATGCTGCTGGCGATGCTGGTGATCATGGCCGAGACCACGGGCAACTGCCTGGCCATCGGCAAGCTGACCGGCAAGCCCACCGACCCGCGCACCCTGGGCAACGCGTTTCGCGCCGATGGCCTGTCGACCCTGCTGGGTGGCCTGTTCAACAGCTTCCCTTACAACGCGTTCACGCAGAACACCGGCCTGATCGCGCTTTCCGGGGTCAAGAGCCGCTTCGTGGTCGCCGCAGCGGGCGCCATCATGGTGTTGATGGGGCTGTTCCCCAAGCTGGGTGCGCTGATCGCCAGTGTGCCGACGCCCGTGCTCGGTGGCTGCGCCATCGTGATGTTCGGCATGACCACGGTGGCGGGCATCCAGGAACTGGCCCGTGTCCGTTTCGAAGGGACCCGCAACGGCCTGGTGGTGGCGGTCTCGGTCAGCATCGGTGTGTTGCCGATGTCGATGCCGGCGCTGTTCGAACATGTCAGCGGCCCACTGAAGCTGGTGCTGGAAAGCGGGATCTTCCTGGCTGCGGTCAGCGCGATCCTGCTCAACCTGCTGCTCAACCGTGAAGCCGCACCCCGCAGCCAGGACGCCATCGATACCCGCCTGGCCAAGTGAGCCTGCCTTTTCATGCGCGCCAGCCGGCGCGCTTTCACCTGCCGTACAAGGAGTAACCGCCATGACTTTCACCCGCTCCGGCGCCGAGCTGTCCGAGCTGGACCTGGCCCTGCTGCGCGAGTCGATCCGCCTGTCCGAGCAATCGCGCCAGGACGGCCGACACCCCTTTGCTGCCCTGGTGGCCGATGCGCATGGGCAGATCATCGCCAGTGCCGGCAACAACTCCATGCCCCCGGAGGGCGACCCGACCCAGCATGCCGAGCTGGTCGCAGCGGCGCGTGCCGCCAGGCTGCTGACACCTGAACAAATCGCAGGCTGCACCCTGTACACCAGCGCCGAGCCCTGCTGCATGTGTGCCGGCGCGGTGTACTGGACCGGCATTGGCCGGGTGGTCTATGCCTTGTCGGAACATGCCCTGCTCGGGCTGACCGGTGCGCACCCGGAAAACCCCACGTTTTCGCTGCCGTGCCGCGAGGTGTTCGCCCGCGGTCAGCGCACGGTGCAGGTGCATGGCCCGCTGCTCGAGGACGAGGCCGCGACCGCCCACCAGGGGTTCTGGGCATGAACGGCGGCGTCTCCGTGCATGTGGTGGACATTGCCAGCGGGCGTGCCGCGCAAGGGCTGCGCCTGAGCATCGGCGTCGCGGGCGGCGCACCGCTCGCGCAGGGCGTCATCGATGCGCGCGGCCAATGGGCGGGGCTGGCTGAGATGAACGCGCTGTTCGGGGCTGGCGTCTATGAAGTGCGTTTGCAGGTGGCCCGGTTTTATCGGGAGATGGGGACGCCGTTGCCTGAAATCCCCTTTATCGACGAACTGGTCTACCGTTTCGGGATCGGCGATGCCCAGGCGCACTATCACTTGCCGTTCAAGCTCACCGCCTGGGGCGTCAGCTGCTTCCGCGGTGGCGCTTGACGCTGCGTCTGGCCCTGCCTGGCGACTAAATCAGCAGCGATTCATCCTCTTTCTGCTGCCAGCTGGCGCTGCATGGCTTATCCTTGCGCCACGCAATCAACCTAGAAGCAGTGAAATACGATGGGTTTTGAACAACTAGCTGAGTTACGTGACCGCCTGCGGTCTGAAAAAGAGCAGCAGGCAAAGGCCGAAACCCCGCGCCCTGCCAAGCGCAAGCCCGCCCCGCAGGCCAAGGCGCGTGAGCAGGACCCGGCGGTAGAAGCGATCTGGCCACTGCAGAAGCATTTCCCGTTGGCTTTCCCGGTCAACCCGGCGCCAAAGGTCCCGCTCAAGGAGGGCATCTTCAAGGATGCCGAGCAACACCTGGAGCGGCTCGGCATCACGGTTGAACAGCTCAAGCTGGGCATCTCGACCTGGTGCCGTGGCAATCGCTACTGGGCAAGCATGGTGGAAGGTGCACCGCGCCTGGACCTGAATGGCCAGCCCGCAGGCGTCGTCACCGCCGGCCAGGCGCTGTATGCCAAGCAGCAGGCGGCACGCCAGCGCGGCAAAGGCCGCAAGGAGCGCGCCAAAGCCAAAGCCGCTGCCCCGGCCCCTGTGGCCGATACCGCAGTGGAACCGACTGCGGATTGAGCCCACTCGCCCTCGGCCCTGCGCCATCCAACCGGATGGCGCCTGGGCCTGCTCAAATGTGCCATCCCCCCTGAAACCACAGGGCGACAGCCATTAGCGCCACTGATCTGGCTTGTCACGCAGCGCACTGAACACCTGAAGCTCAGCAATTACCTCAACAGGGTAGGGCGCCTTTCGGTCGCCCCTGACATTCGGGAGTTCAACCTATGAAAGCCATCGTGTACAACGGCCCACGTGACGTCGCGGTCAAGGATGTGAAGGACGCGATGATCGAGAAGCCGACAGACGTGCTGGTACGCATTACCACCACCAATATTTGCGGTTCCGACCTCCACATGTATGAGGGGCGAACGTCATTCGAAACCGGGCGGGTATTCGGCCATGAAAACCTCGGCGAGGTGATCGAGGTCGGCGCCGGGGTCGACCGGATCAAAGTCGGTGATCGCGTTTGCCTGCCATTCAATATCGGCTGCGGATTCTGCGAAAACTGTGAAAAAGGGCTCACAGGATTTTGCCTCACGGCTAATCCGGGCACTGCCGGAGCCGCCTATGGTTTCGCCGACATGGGGCCTTATCAGGGTGGCCAGGCGGAGTTGCTGCGCGTGCCCTATGGAGATTTCAATTGCCTGGTCCTGCCGGAAGATGCCGAGGAGCGCGAAGATGACTACGTCATGCTCTCCGATATTTTCCCCACCGGTTGGCATGCCACAGAGCTGGCCGGCCTGCAGCCTGGCGAGAGCATCGCGATCTATGGAGCCGGGCCTGTCGGGCTGATGGCGGCGCATTCGGCCATCATCAAGGGTGCCTCCCAGGTGTTCGTGATCGACAACCAGCCGGACCGCCTGCAGCTTGCCGCGCAGCTTGGGGCAACCCCCATCAATGCAGTCGAACAGAAGGCCGTTGAAGAGATCCTCAACCTGACCCACGGCAAAGGCACCGACCGCGGGTGCGAGTGCGTCGGCTATCAGTGCTGTGACAAGCATGGCCATGAAGTGAACAACCTCACCATGAACAACCTGGTCGCTTCAACCAAGGCTACCGGTGGCATAGGTGTCGTGGGCGTGTTCGTGCCCCAAGACCCTGGTGCGAAAAACGACTTGGCGAAAGAGGGCAAGATGGCCTTCGATTTCGGCGCGTTCTGGTTCAAGGGCCAGCAGATCCGCACCGGCCAGGCGAACGTGAAGGCCTACAATCGCCGTCTTGCTGAGCTTATCCATCATGGACGGGCCAAGCCTTCGCAGATCATTTCCCACCGCCTGAGGCTTGCTGAAGGCCCGCAGGCCTACAAGCATTTCGATGCAAGGGATGATGGCTGGACGAAGGTGGTGCTCAAGCCAGCGGCTTGAGCCGAGGGCATCATCGTTCAGGGCGATAGCCACCGATGGCCAGCGCTGCCCGTAAAGCAGCCAGGTGGCTCAGGCCCTGCGGCAGGTTGCCAAGGTACTGTCCACTCTCCGGGTCGACCATCTCCGAGTAGATGCCCACCCCCTGCGACAGCGCGCCCAACGCTTTGCCATAGGCCGCCTCGGCTCGCGCTTGCTGGTCGAGGATGGCCCAGGCCTCGATCACCCAGAACGTGCAGGCCAGGAAGCATCCTTCCTCCTCCTTGGCCTGGCTGTAGCGGTAGTGGAACGGGCCGGCACCCAGCTCGCCCTGTACCGCCTCCAGGGTGCTGCGTAGCCGCTCCACGCTGGGGTAACCGAAGCGCACCGCCAGTGCCAGCGAAGCGTCCAGCCGGTCACTGCCTGGGTAAAACAGGTACGCCTGATGGGCCTCGCTCCAGCAGTGGGCTTCAATCCATGCCTGAACGCGTTGCCGCTCGCGATCCCAGCGCTCCCGGCAGGTGGTGGGCAGGTGGCCGCCATCGGCCAGTTCGATGGCCCGGCTCAAGGCTTGCCAGCAGCTGATCTTGGACATCGTGTAATGCTGCTTTTCCGGCAGTTCCCAGATACCGGCGTCTTGCTGCCTCCAGCAATCGGCGCATTGGTCGGCCAGTGCCGACAGGATCATGGCGCTGGGCGAGTCGAGAATGTTGCCGCAGTCGATGAAGCAGCGGGCGGTCTCGAAGATATCGCCGAACACGCCATGCTGCAGTTGGTCACGGGCATCGTTGCCGACGACGGGCGGCGAGTGTTTGTAGCCGGGGAGGTCGATCGGGCGCACGCAATCCCCGATTGCCCCGTCCAGGGTGTAGAACACCCGGGGCCCGTGTTCATCCAGCCGACGCAGCAACCAGCTGAAGGCGGCCTTGGCTTCTGGCTGCGCCCCGATGCTCAGGAACGCTTCGATGGTGTAGCCGGCATCACGGATCCAGGCGAACCGGTAGTCGTAGTTCTTGTTGCCACCGATGCGTTCAGGAAGCGACGAGGTGGCTGCCGCCATGATCGAGCCACTGGGCGAGGACAGCAGCAGCTTGAGCGCCAGCGCGTTGCGCACCACCAGCGGTTTGTAGGGGCCGTCGTAGACCAGGCTCCTGGACCATTGGCACCACTCTCGGTGTGAGCCATCGATGCGTTCATCGATCAAGGCCAATGGCGGTACTACCAGTGGCTCATCACGCCCGGCGATGATCGCGACCACTGCGCGCTGCCCTGCGGCAACGCTGAGCGAGGCCCGCACGCCCAGGTCGTCCTTGCGTTTTACCTGCACCTGGTGGTCATGCAGGAACATGCCGAGTATGCGGCCTGCATGGAATACGCAGGCGTTGTCATTCGGTGCCAGGTAGGGGCTGACCGTATCGGCCTGGGTGCCGAAATCGATGGCGATGTGAAAGTCCATCTGCCCTTCGATGCCTTCGATGCGCCTGGCCAGTTCGGCCCAGGGCAACCGGCCGGCAGGGCCGCTGTTCAGGGACTCGGTAAGGCAGGCGCGACCCTCATCGGTGATGAAGGTGGTTTCGAGCACATTGCTGTCGGGCAGGTACCGGCGCTCGGCAACGAAGGGCGCGCTGGGGATAATCGAGAAGTAGCCACCCGTTTGCGGGGCCAGCAGTTTGTCGAACAGGGGCGGGGAGTCCATATGGGGGACGCACCACCAGTCGATGGAGCCGTCCAGGCCGATGAGCGCAACGGAGCGTCCATCGCCCAGCGCGCCGTATTCCTCCAGGGGTAGCCACCCCCCTTCGTCCCGCTGAGGCGCACCGTATTGCATCCCCTCGATCGGTTGTCTTTCCATCGGCATGCCTGCGAGACCTGGTGTTCTGTGTGGGACATACCGATTGCGCGCCAAGTTCGTTTATCCGCCCATCCCATACCTCGCCTGAACTTTGCGCCTCACGCTGGCTTCCCTTTTGTACCGGGTACAAACGACAGGAGTGCGACATGACCAAAGAAGCCCAACCGCAGCAGCCAGGCGCGCAAACGAAGGTTACTGGCGAGCAGGAGCGGGATAACGATGCCCGACGGCCCGATGGCTCGACCGGTACATCGCATGACTCCACTGCTCAGAAAACGGCCCGTGGCCACGGGCGACAGAAACGCTGAAATTCATCCCCACAATGCCGACCTGGAGGCTTTGCCATGCAACCCAAGACTGAAGGGCTCGAAGAACACGGCCCAAGTGGTGTGCCTTTCATCAACGATCCTGAAAAGCCCACCTCACCGCCACTGAATGACGCCGATGCCACCGATGCCGCAGAGGCTGAGGAAGACATCGAGGACGACGGCCAGTCGCTCTGAGTGCGGTGCAAAAAAATGCCGGGGCGATGCCTCGCCCCGGCATATTCAGCGCAGGCCGATGCCCTTAGCTGTTACGACCGCCGCCGTGGCTGTTCTGTCCGCCTTTACGGCCAGCCTCCGATGCGCGTTCGCGGTCGTTGGCAAAGTTGCCGCCGGAAGCCTGGCCGCCCTTGCGGCCTGCCTCGGATGCCTTCTCCCGGTCATTGGCAAAATTGCCTGGGTTGTTCTGTGCGGTACCGCCTTGTTGCCCACGGTTGCTTTGATTGTTAGCCATGATCTTTCACCTCATGTGGCACACAGGAAAGTCTGTGTTCAACTCCGACGCTTCGGCAGGGGGGCAATGCTCCCGTTAATTCGCCGTTGCCGGACGAAATGCATGAAAGGACCCGAGGTGGGATTAATCGCGCTACAGAGCTTGGGCAACCAGTATCTGCAATCTGTTTTATCAGCGCCCCGGCCTTTGTCAGGTTAAAAAGTGGTCACTCTCCATTGGCTCGCCACGCTGGCAGGACGCAACTGAACGTGGCGTACAACGCTCAGGTCAACCGCTAGCGACCAGCACAGGAGGATGACCGTTGAACATTGAAACGTTGCTGACTGAGTTGCTGAACGCTCGTGGCCCTGGTGGCCAGGAAGATGAAGTTCGGGCCATCTGCCTGCGAGCGTTGAAAGACGTATGCGACGAAGCGTATGTCGACAGGGCAGGGAATGTGATCGGGGTCGTTAGAGCGCCGAGTGCCTGTGACCCCGATGCAGCCATCCGGGTCATGGCCCATCTTGATGAGATCGCCATGATCGTCAAGAACGTTCGGGCTGACGGCACATTGGAAGTCCTGGCCCTGGGCGGGGCGCAGCCCATCAGTTTTGGCGTCTGTCCTGTCGATATCCTGGGCGATG
Organism: Pseudomonas sp. NPDC086566; assembly: GCF_050280885.1. NCBI lineage: Bacteria > Pseudomonadati > Pseudomonadota > Gammaproteobacteria > Pseudomonadales > Pseudomonadaceae > Pseudomonas > Pseudomonas sp. NPDC086566. The sequence continues at coordinate 119,921 of NZ_JBNNWD010000009.1, read as the reverse complement.
AAAAGACCCTGCCGGGTGTTCTGTCTTACGGCTCGATGCATAACAGTGGCCGGACTTCGAACGGGCGAGATGTGCTGGCAGGCAATGTTCAGTGGAAGGATGTCTACGTCGTTACTCGCACCTCCAAAGCCGAGCTGGAGCAGGCAGGCGTGCGGCCTGGCACGCGTGTGGTGCTCAGCCAGCATTGGCGCAAACCCTTCCAGGTCAATGACTGTATCGCGGCCCATTTCCTCGATGACCGGGCGCCGTTGACGGCGGTGATTCACTGCGCACGGCTGCTGCATCAGAAAAGGCAACAGCTGCGGCAGGACGTCTGGTTCGTCCTGACCACGCTGGAGGAAGAGTCCAATGCCGGTGCCCTGTACGCGGCTTCCAGGCTGCCAGGCGAAACCACCATCGCGGTCGAGGTGGGGCCGGTGCTGAAAGAATACGGTACGCAGCTCTCAGCCAACCCGATCATCAATACCGGCGACCAGAAGGGCTACTACAGCCGCCCGGTCGTTCAGGCGTTGATCGCCGCCAGCCGGCGAGCAGGTTATGCGCCGCAGTCGGCACTGCTGGTGGATTTCGCCTCCGACGCCAGTGCGGTGCTGAGTACGGGCATTGATGCCCAGGCGGGTTGCATCGCCATTCCTACTGAGAACACCCACGGTTTCGAGATGGTGCTCGTGGAGGGTATTTCGGCGTGCGCTGCGACGCTGGTGGAGTACCTGACAGGCTCAACCGCTGGCGGTCCGCAACGGACAACAGCGTGAGCCTGGGACAAACCGAGATCACAACCTGGCTATCACAAGGTAGCGATCGGATCGGGCATCACGGCCATGCCGGTAGCCCGTCAGGGCTGCTGGTAATGCCCTGGCGATGTGCCGGGCTCGTGGTCATGTTCAAGACGCTGAACCTGCACGTCAGTGAAGGATGACGCTTCGTTGCGATGCAGGCCCTGCAGATAATCGCGGGCAGCTTCGCGGCTGAGGTCTTCCTGCTCACTGCGCAACTCGCAAGTGCCGGGTTGGTTGTCGAGGATGTAGCTGATCAAGTACAGGTAGCTGGCCATGTCGAGTGTCCTTTTGCGGATAGAGTGAGGCGCGAACCTTCTGGTTGATCGTGGCGCAATCGAATCCGTTCACCCCGGTTGATGGTCGGCTGTATTGCCGCGGTTGGTCACGGCCATTGCATTCAGAGTCGCCTTTATCGGGATTGCGAATACCCAAGCACCAGCAGCCTTTTGCCAAGAATAAAGGCCTGCGTTCATTAGCGCGTTTCGTCCGCCTTTTCGAAATTCATTGCACGATGCGGCGCTTGGTACCGGTCACTGATAAACACAGATCTTCCTGTGTATCTACCGACATGAGGTGTCAATCATGGCTAGCAATCAGGACAACCGCGGTAATCAAGGCGGCAACGCCAACACCAATCCTGGCAACTTCGCCAACGACCGGGAAAAGGCTTCCGAAGCCGGGCACAAAGGCGGCCAGATGTCAGGCGGCAACTTCAAGAACGACCCGGAACGTGCTTCTGAAGCAGGCCACAAAGGGGGGCAGGCCTCGGGAGGCAATTTCAAGAACGACCCTGAGCGTGCCTCCGAAGCGGGCCATAAAGGTGGCCAGGCTTCAGGCGGCAATTTCGCCAATGACCGTGAAAAGGCTTCTGAAGCCGGCCGTGTAGGTGGCCAGCATAGCCACGGTGGCGGTCGCAAGAGTGATGACAACCGCTGATCATCCATAACCGTGCAGGGGGCAGCCCGGCTGCCCCTGCGCACTGATGAGGACCTGCTTATGTTCATGCATAACAAGCGATTGCAATACACCGTGCGTGTGGCACAACCCAACCCCGGCCTGGCTAATTTACTGCTGGAACAATTCGGTGGGCCGCAGGGTGAACTGGCCGCTGCGATGCGCTACTTCACCCAGGCGGTCAGTGAGGATGACGCAGGACGCAAGGACATGCTCTACGACATTGCCACCGAAGAGCTCAGCCACCTGGAGATCATCGGCTCCATTGTGGTGATGCTCAACAAAGGCGCCAAGGGCAGCCTGGCCGAAGGTGTGGAGGCCGAGGGCGAGCTGTACCGCTCGCTGACCGGCGCCGGCAATGACTCCCATGTCACCAGCCTGCTATACGGTGCCGGTGCCCCGTTGGTCAATTCCGCCGGGGTACCGTGGAGCGCGGCCTACATCGACACCATTGGCGAACCGACGGCCGACTTGCGCTCGAACATTGCCGCCGAGGCGCGCGCCAAGATCGTCTATGAACGGCTGATCAACGTCACCGATGATCCCGGCATCAAGGATGCCCTGGGCTTCCTGATGAGCCGTGAGATCGCCCACCAGATGTCGTTCGAAAAGGCGCTGCACGCCATCCAGCCAAACTTCCCGCAAGGCAAGTTGCCCGGCGACCCTGAGCTCAATCGCACGTATTTCAACCTGTCCCAGGGCGGGGAGATGCGAGGGGCCTGGAATGAAGGGCAGGACTGGATTTACGTCGATGAACCGCGTCCCGCTGTGGATGGGGGCGATGGCTCGGCCAGTGTCCAGCTCGATGAGCGCGGCGCAGACACCCTGGCAGCCATGAAGCTGCGTACCCAGTCGGACCCGGACGCACAACCTCTGACCGGAGCGGAACTTGGCAAAGTGAACAGTGGGCAACAATGAGAAATACCCGCGCCGGAGCTAGTCCGGCGCGGGTTGCGTATTCAGCGCTTGGCTTCTGCATCAGGGTCGGCCGAGCGGGCCAGGAATGCGCGGGTTACTTCCGGCAGATGCGCCTTGAGCCATTCGGCCATGGCCACTTCCTCTTTGAGGATCGAACGACAGGCTTGCGCCGTCGCGCTGTCCCCGGCCGCTTCGGCGGCTTCTATGAGCACCGTGTAGGACGCAATCTCCAGGTTTTCGAACACATAGCCTGCCATCGCCCCTTTGACCACTTCATCGCTCATGGTCATCCCGCCGACCGCCTGCCCGAACGCCATGAGCTTCCCCGCCAGGTCCTTCAAGGTCGAGGTGCTGCCGCCCTGGCGCTCGATGCATTCGACCAGCACGCGCTGCTGCCCTTGGGTCTCTTCGATATGTTTGACGATGCGGCCTTTCAACTCGGGGTAATGTGCCAGCCGCTCTGCCTGTCCCTTGAGCATGCTCTCGGCCTGTTGCTCCATCGCATGGGCGTCACGCAGCCAGTCGAGCAGGTTTTCTTTCGCACTTGCCATGATCAGTACCTCGCATCCAGTGATTGGTATCTGTTGGGAAAGCGTGCAGCGGCGCCACGCTCAGTTGGATCGACGAATGGGGCAGCGGATTCCACCGGGCAGCAGCGCCGAACTTAAGGTAGGCGTGGTACTCGTAACGTTTAGATACATATAACGAGACGAGGTCGGCATGAGGATGATCCACGGCACTTCGCATTTTCGACCTTATACCTCGGCGTCGGGAGGCTGGGGGTCTGCCCATTCGGTGTTGAACATCCTCTGGCGCGAGCAGACCCTGATCAACGGCACGCGCGCGTTGACCAAGCAGAACAAGCCCAAAGGTTTCGCCTGTGTCAGTTGTGCATGGGCCAAGCCTGGCGCCCCCCACGCGTTGGAATTCTGCGAAAACGGCGCCAAGGCGACGGCGTGGGAATTGACCGCGTTGCGCAGCTCACCCGATTTCTTCGCGGCGCATTCGCTCAGCGAATTGCGTGGCTGGACGGATTACCAGCTGGAGCAGCACGGCCGTCTTACCCATCCGCTGCGGTATGACAAGCACACCGATCGCTACGTGGTGACGACCTGGGAGGAGGCTACCGAGGCAATCGCCACGCAACTCCGTGGGCTGAGCCCCGACGAGGTGGTGTTCTATGCGTCCGGGCGCGCATCGCTCGAGACATCGTTCACCTACCAGCTGTTTGCCCGTGCCTATGGCACCAACAACCTTCCCGACAGTTCCAACATGTGCCACGAGAGCACGTCGGTGGGCTTGCAGGAAAGCATTGGCGTGCCGGTGGGCACGGTCACCCTGGCCGATTTCGAACACACCGATTGCATCTTTTTCTTCGGGCAAAACGTCGGCAGCAACAGCCCGCGCATGCTTCATCCGCTTCAAGAGGTGCGCAAGCGCAACGTTCCGATCATCACCTTCAACCCGATCCGGGAGCGGGGACTGGAGCGCTTCGTCAATCCACAGTCCCCCACTGAAATGCTCGGTCCGAAATCCACGGCCATCAGTACCCAATATCACCAGGTCGCCATCGGCGGCGACACCGCGGCCGTCATGGGGGTCGCCAAGGCCCTGCTGGAGATGGAGGACCGGTCGAAAATCAACGGCGAGCCGCCAGTGCTGGATCACGCTTTTCTCGCGCAACATACCGAGGGCCTGGTCGACTTCATGGACCAGGTGCGGGGCTATGCATGGGCTGAGCTGGAGCATCGCTCCGGCCTGAGCCGCAGCGCGATGGAGGCCGCCGCCACGGTGTATGCGCGCAGCGACAACGTGATGATCGTCTATGGCATGGGGATGACCCAACACCGGCACGGCGTAGGTAACGTGCAGATGCTGGTCAACTTGCTGTTGTTACGCGGCAATATCGGCAAGCCGGGAGCCGGTATCTGCCCGGTGAGGGGGCACTCCAATGTGCAGGGCCAGCGCACCGTAGGGATCACCGAAGACCCGGCAAAGGTGCCCAAGGACAAGATCGAGGCACTGTTCGGCTTCAAGGTCCCAGAGCGCAAAGGCCTGACCACGGTCGATGCCTGCGAGGGCGTTCTGAATGGCAGTGTGAAAGGGTTCATCGGGCTTGGCGGCAACTTTCTGCGCGCGGTACCCGACACGAGCCGAATGGAGCCTGCGTGGGCGAGGCTTGGCCTTAGCGTGCAGATCGCCACCAAGCTCAATCGCACGCACCTTGTGCCTGGTGAACACACCTGGCTGCTGCCCTGCCTGGGCAGGATCGAAATCGACCGCCAGCATGGCATTGAGCAGACGTACACCACTGAAGACAGTACCGGTTGCATTCACGCCTGGCGTGGCACTGCTGAACCGGCAGGGGAGCAGTTGCGCTCAGAACTGGCGATTGTCGCCGCCTTGGCCCGTGCCACGCTGGGCGACGCCGTCGGCATACCCTGGCTGCACTGGAGCCAGGACTACGCACGCGTTCGCCAGGCCATCAGCGAAGTCTACCCCGAAATCTTCCATGACTTTGAAACACGCATGTGGGAGCCCGGTGGGTTTCAGCGGCCGCTGGGCGCGGCGCAGCGCCAATGGGCCACGCCGTCGGGCAAGGCCCGGTTCATTACGCCCGCATCGCTGGACGAGGATGATGATGTCCTGACCGGGGAGGCGGGCCGAAACGTCCTGCAACTGATGACGCTGCGCAGCAATGACCAGTTCAACACGACGGTGTACGGCTACGATGATCGCTTCAGGGGCGTGAAGGGCACGCGCAAAGTGGTGTTCCTCAACCGCAACGATATCGTACGCCTGGGCTTCGTGCCGGGCGGCTGGGTACGCTTGCGCACGGCCATTGAACCGGCTGTGCGCCGTGAGGCAGGGCCTTTCCAGATCATCGCCTACGACATTCCGGAAGGGTGCGCGGCGTCTTACTACCCGGAATCCAATGCGCTCGTCCCGCTATGGCACCACGCCAGACGCAGCAAGGTTCCGGCCGCGAAATCGGTGCCCGTCACCTTGATCGCTGCGAAGCCAGATGCCGACGATCTCGAGCATGCCGTGCCCGCAACTGACCAGGTCGTGTAGCGGGTCTTCGAGCAGAGGGGGCCCTATGGAGAGTGTTGAATGGGGGCTGATGGCCGCACGGGCCCAGTTCGCCGTGACCATCAGCTTTCATATCGTGCTGGCGGCGTTCAGCATTGGTCTGGCGAATTTTCTGCTGGTGCTGGAGGCGCTGTGGCTGTGGCGCCGGGAGCAGGTCTGTCTGGATATCTACCGGTACTGGCTGAAGCTGTTCGCGCTCAACGTCGCGATCGGTACGGCGTCAGGCCTCATCCTCGAATACCAGTTGGGGCTCAACTGGTCACGGCTTTCCACCCAGGCAGGGGAAATCCTCGGGCCGCTGATGTTCTACGAGGTGATGGCGGCGTTTTTCCTGGAGGCAGGTTTCCTCGGGATCATGCTGTTCGGCATGAAAAAGGTGGGGCCCAAGCTGCATTTCTTTGCCACCTGCGCGGTGGCTGTCGGCTCGATCATCAGTGCGTTCTGGATCCTCTCGGCAAACGCCTGGATGCATACGCCGCGCGGTTTCGGCATTGGCCCGGATGGGCGGTTTATCGCGCAGGACTGGTGGGCGATCATCTTCAACCCTTCTTTCCCTTATCGCTTCGCCCATATGATGCTGGCCACCTTCCTGGCCACCGCCTTGCTCATCGCTGGCGCGAGTGCATGGCAGTTGTTGCGCGAGCCGTCCAACCGTCATGCCAGGCTACAGTTCAGCATGGCGATGTGGACCGTTGCCTTACTCGCACCTGTCCAGCTTGTGGCAGGCGATCTGCATGGCGAGAACACGCTGCGGTTTCAGCCACAGAAGGTGGCTGCAATGGAGGGCGCATGGGTGCGCCCTGCACCCGGCGCAGGTGAACCGCTGCGGTTGTTTGCGTTGCCCGACATGGCCGAGCGGCGCAATCATTTCGAGTTGGCGATTCCACGCGTAGCATCGCTGTATCTGCGCCATGACCTGAGCAGCTCGATCACACCGCTCACGGAATTCGCGCCGCAGGACATCCCGCCAGTCGCGATTGTGTTCTGGGCCTTTCGCCTGATGGTGGGCCTGGGGCTGCTGATGATCGTCCTCGGCATCACCAGCCTGGTATTGCGCCATCGACAGCGCTTGTACACGGCGCGCTGGATGCACCGTTGCTGCGTGCTGATGGCCCCGGCCGGTTTCATCGCCATGATCAGTGGCTGGGTGGTCACCGAGGTTGGCCGCCAACCCTTTACGGTCTACAACGTGCTGCGAACGGCTGACAGTGTATCGCCGGTCTCCCGGGCCCAGGCCGTCGGTGCTACCGGTGTGATTCTGGCCTTTTATCTGGTGGTGTTCGGCATCGGCTTGTGGGTATTGCTGCGTATCTTGCGTCATCCTGCCAAGGCAGAGGAGCCAGAACCGCAGCCGACCCTTGCGGATGAAATCGGCAGGCCATGAGGTGCGCCTATGCTCGAAGGTGACGTGATCGTTTTGCTTTCAGCTGCTGCTCTCGCATTCTCGGTGCTCAGCTACGTGTTGCTCGACGGTACGGATCTGGGCGTCGGCATTCTCTTGGGGCTGACCCGTAGCGCCGGGCGACGACGCGCCATGGCGGTGTCGATCCTGCCCATCTGGGATGCCAACGAAACCTGGCTGGTGCTGGGGGGCGGAGGGCTGCTGGCGCTGTTTCCGCTGGCGTATGCGGTGCTGCTACCGGCGTTGTACCTACCCTTTGTTGCCATGTTCCTGGCGCTGATCATGCGTGCCATGGCATTGGAATTTCGCGATTACGCGCAAAGCCCGACCCTCAAGCGCGGCATCGACGCGCTGCACACGTGCGGGTCGTTGATCGCCGGGGGATGCCAGGGCGCGGCGCTGGGCACGCTGGTGCAAGGCATTTCCAGCCAGAACGGGCAATTCACCGGAACCGGCTGGGAATGGCTCAGCCCTTTCGCACTCTATTGCGCGGGCGTGCTGGTGGTGGGCTATGCGTGGCTCGGCGCCTGTTGGCTGTATTGGCGAAGCGAAGGTGGCCTGCAGCGAACATCGCGCAGGCAAGCGCAATGTCTTTCTGCAGCCATCATGGTGCTATTGATGGTGCTGCTCTTCTGGACGTCTTGCCTGAACCCCGGTTATGCGCAGCGACTTTTCAACCCGGTCGTTCTGGGGCCAATGGGTGGAACAGGCCTGTTTGCCTTCATCGCTTTTGCGCTCAGCTTTCGAAGTCGCTACGACGTAGTGCCGCTGATCTGCGCGCTGAGCGTGTTCGTCCTGGCGTTCACGCTGATGGTCGTTACCCTCTTTCCGCTGATCGTCCCGCCCAGCCTCACGCTGTTCAGCGCCGCGTCTGGCAGGACAAGCCAAACCTTCATGCTGGCTGGGTTTGTCCTGCTGATGCCGGTGACCTTTTTCTACAACACCTTCGGTTTTCGAGTGTTTAGCGGGAAAGTTCATCCGCCAGAAATTCGCGGGTAGTTGATAGGCCTGGCTGCCATCTTCGAAGCGGACCTGCACGGTATCTGCCTGACAAGGAGAATCAGGCCGGATCGCGATGCTTTACATTCAGTACGTATGATAATAGGGTTTTAATCATACGCGATGTATGTAATCGCGCACCGGCGCACGACTGCGCAAGGTCGATAAGGAGAGTCGAGTATGTTCAGTACCTACCGCGAGTTGTTCCAGGCCAAAGGGGCCAAGGGCTTTGCCCTGGCTGGCCTGTTGGCCCGGCTACCATTGCCCATGACCGGTATCGGCATTATCACCATGCTGTCGCAGATTTCCGGCAGTTACGGCTTGGCCGGTGCTGTGGCAGCCACCTTCGTGCTGACCTATGCGCTGATGTCGCCACAGATCTCGCGCCTGGTCGACCGCCACGGCCAGCGCCGGGTATTGCCAGCCGCCGCCGGAATCAGCGTACTGGGCATTCTCTTGCTGCTGGCTTGCAGCTATTGGCGGCTGGCGCAGTGGACGCTGTTCGTCGGCGCCGCGCTTGCCGGTTTCATGCCCAGCATGTCGGCGATGGTCCGCGCGCGCTGGACCGCGATCTACCGCGGCAAGGCGCAACTGCAAACCGCCTATTCACTGGAAACCGTTCTCGACGAAGTCACCTTCATTGCCGGCCCGCCGATTTCGGTGGGTTTGAGCGTGGCGGTACTGCCACAGGCCGGGCCATTGGCTGCAGCCGTGCTCTTGGCCATCGGTGTGATCGCCCTGTCGGTGCAGGTCGGCAGCGAGCCACCGGTGGAGGCCGAAGCCGTCACCGGGCAAGGCAGCACTTCGGTGTTCCGGCTGGCCGACGTGCGCCTGCTGACCTTGCTGATGGTCGCCATGGGCGTGATAGTCGGTACCGTCGATATCGTCAGCGTGGCATTTGCCGAGCAGATGGGCATGCCGGCGGCGGCGAGCGTCGTGCTGTCCTGCTATGCCATCGGCTCCTGTGCTGCCGGGTTGCTGTTCGGTGCGATGAAACTCGATACCTCGCTACACAAGCTGCTCCTGCTCGGCGGGCTGGCGACTGCGGCGACCACCTTGCCGCTGCTGCTGGCGGGAAATATTGTCGGGTTGGCCGGCGCCGTGCTGGTCGCGGGCTTGTTCTTTGCGCCGACCATGATCGTGGCGATGTCGCTGGTAGAGCGCATCGTGCCCGAACGCAAGCTGACCGAAGGCATGACCTGGTTGCTCGCCGGGCTCAACGTAGGTGTGGCCGGCGGTGCAGCGGCAGCGGGGCAGGTGGTGGATGGATGGGGCGCCAAGGCTGGCTTCAACGTGGCCTTGGCTGCCGGGGCCGCAGTGTTGCTGGTTGCGCTCTGGGGCTACCAGCGCATGCGCGCCCAGGCCCGGCAGGCGTCGTATTCGGTTTGATCGGTTTCAGCCTGGCGACGTGGCCACAGCTTGTCAGCGTGCCTCCTGCCCAAGACAATGCGCGCAAGAGGCATGAATAGGTTTTGCCCCCCGACAAGGAATAGCTGGATGGTTCGTCGCACCCGCGCCGCAATGCAAGAAACCCGAGCCCTGTTGCTGGCCACCGCCCGTCAGATGTTCAGCGAGCAGGGCTATGCACATACCTCGATGGACGACCTGACCGCACGGGCGGGTTTGACCAGGGGCGCGCTGTACCACCATTTTGGCGACAAGAAGGGGTTGCTGGCGGCTGTGGTCGAGCAGCTCGATGCTGAAATGGACGAGCGCCTGTGTGCTATCACAGACTCTGCCGAAAACGCCTGGGACGGTTTTCGCCAGCGTTGCCGCGCCTACCTGGAAATGGCGCTGGATCCCGAAATTCAGCGTATCGTGCTGCGTGATGCCAGGGCGGTGTTGGGTGGCGGCTCGCCAGAGGCTCAGCGGCATTGCATAGAGTCGTTGCGCCATTTGATCGAGAATCTGGTGCAGCAAGGTGTACTTGTCGAGGCGCAGGCTCAAGCGCTGGCCGCGTTGATATATGGCAGCCTGGCGGAGGCGACGGTATGGATCGCGCAGGCCGAGAACGGTGACGAGCGCCTGGCGCAGGTAAGCCAGGCGTTCGACCTGCTGCTGTGTGGGGTGCTGAAACAACCAACGAACGCTACCGCACCGTGACCGCACGCTACATTCAGCGGCTTCAATGGGCTGACGAATACGATGACAGGGGTAATGAATGCTGTTCGTAGTGCTGCTTGGCGGTAAACACCCTCGGGCAAAAATCGAGGTGCACGACGTCGTTTTCGTGGTGGCCGAAACGCTGGAACAAGCCTACCCGCAACTGCGTGACAGCTGGTTCGGCAGCCTCAAAGGCATGCATATCGACGCCTGGATGGCTGTCGATGGCGTCGAGGGATGGCGGGTGGAATTGAGCAGCCTGGCGCCACCAGCCGATGCACCTCGCCTGTACTTCATCAACCTGGGAGGCTACGAGTCGCAGACGTTCGGTGAAGCGCATCATTATCTGTTGATCGTGGCCAGGGACAAACGTGAGGCCAAGGCAAAAGGCAAGCGGCAGATCCTGTCACATTGGGCGCAGGCCCATACCGATGCGGTGCTGGACGTTGATGACTGCTTGCCCATTGATGAAGTGGGCGGCCGCTATGTGCACCTGGTTGAAGGGCCGCATGCCGGGATCGTGCAGCGCAACGACTATATCGTACTGGCCTAGCCTTGGCCCCTGGCGAGCGGCGCAAGCCTGCGAGGGGCTGGCCGCTCGAACCCGGCGCGGGTCAGATCAAGCCTTCGGCTTCCAGGGTTTTCTGCACGGCCGGGCGGCTGGCGACGCGCTTCTGGAACTGCACCACCGTTGGCCAGGGCGAGAGGTCGATTTTCAGCATCGGCGCCCAGTTGACGATGGTGAACAGGTAGGCATCGGCCACGCTTAAAGCGTTACCGGTCAGGTAATCCTTGCCCTGCAAGGCCTTGTCGACGAACCCCAGGCGTTTGCCGAAGGTTTCGATGGTCTTGCTCTTGGCCTCCGCACTGATGCTCGGGTTGAACAAGGCGGCGAGGGTCTTGTGCAGCTCGGTACCGATGAAGTTCAGCCATTCCTGCACCCGCGCGCGCTCCAGCGTGCCAGCGGGCGGTAGCAGGTTGGCCTGGGGCTTGTGCTCGGCAAGGTACTGGATGATCGCCGGGCCCTCGGTGAGGACCTCGCCGTTATCCAGTTGCAGGGCTGGCACATAGCCTTTGGCATTGAGCGTGTAGAAATCCGCGCCGCTGGCCGTGGTATGGGTCTTGAGGTCGACCTTTTCGACGGTGTAGGGCAGGTCCAGTTCGTTGAGGACGATATGCGGCGAGAGTGAACAGGCACCCGGCGAGTAAAAGAGCTTCATGGTCTTCTCCCATTGAGTGGGCCAGCCGGGATACGGCTGGCGTGGTGAGGCGCTGTGCAGCGCTCAGGTTATGACAGCAAAGCAGGCTCTCAGGCAAACCGCTGACCAGCGGCCAGCGCAATCACTGCTCATCGATGATTTCCCGGGCCAGGGTCAGGCGGCGCGTGTGGAAGTCGTACTCATACAGCTCGGCATAGCGCCCCCACTCGATGGCCACCTTGAGCACACGCTCGGCTTCCTCGGCGTCCATGTACTCGGTCAGGCGGTCGAGCACGGTTTTTTCCTGCAGGCCCGCAGGCTCCAGGTGCAGGCTGTCGAGGATGTAGCCGATCAGCGACACGCGGCCCTTGCACTGGCGTGCGAACAGGTCCTGGCGCCGCGCCTGGCGGGCGGTCACGTAGTTGCGGCCGTGGCGTGTCAGGCGGATGTCGCCCTCTACCACCTGGGCGAAGCCGAGCAGGCCGAGCGCCTCGTAGATCGGGAACAGGACCTCGTCGGGCAGCTCGGTTTCCTCGGCCAGGTGCGGCAGGTCGGCCTCGCCGTTGAACGGTTCGCCGGCGATCAGCTCGAGCACGCTCTCCATCCGCGCGATATCGGCATCGGGCAGCCGGTAGCCCAGCTCCACGGCCGGTGGCGCGCCGGCGGCAGCGATGGCCTCGGGGCGCTGGGTCATCAGTGCATAGACCTCGTCGATAAGCCCGCGGACCTCTTGCGAGTCAGCGTTGCGCGGGCGCGGCAGGTCGATGTGCAGTTCCGAGCGCACCCGGCCCGGGTCGCTGGCGAGGATCAGGATGCGGTCGGCCATCATCACCGTCTCCTCGATATTGTGCGACACCACCAGCATGCTGCGGGTGGTGATGCGGTGTTCTTCCCAGAGTTCGAGCATGTCGTCGCGCAGGGTTTCACCGGTGAGCACGTCGAGTGCCGAGAAGGCCTCGTCCATCAGCAGCACTTCGGGGTTCATCACCAGGGCACGGGCGATGCCCACGCGCTGGCGCATGCCGCCGGACAGTTCGCGTGGCAGGGCGCCGCCGAAGCCGGACAGGCCGATCAGTTCAAGCGCGGCGTCGGCCATGCGCTGGCGTTCGGCCGGGGCCACACCCTGGGCTTCCAGGCCGAGTTCGACGTTCTGCTGCACGGTCAGCCAGGGGAACAGCGCGAAGGTCTGGAAGACCATGGCCACACCGCCCACCGGGCCGTGGATTGGCTGGCCGCGGTAGGTGACGGTGCCGCGGTCGGCACCGATCAGGCCGGCGATGATCCGCAGCAGGGTCGACTTGCCCGAACCGGAGCGGCCGAGCAGGGCGACGATCTCACGCTCGCGCAGCTGCAAGTCGACGCCTTCGAGGATGGTTCGCGGCGTGCCGTCGGCGGCCCGGAACGCCTTGCTCACACCCTTGAGCTGGATCAGCGGTGGTTGTTTCATGGCTGGTCCTCAACGACGGCTTGCGGCGCGCAGGTACAGGCGGCGCCAGAAAAAGCGGTTCAGCAGCATCACATAGATGCACATCACGCCGATCCCCAGTGCAATGCGGTGGAAGTCGCCGGCGTCGGTCATCTGTTTGATATAGCTACCCAAGCCGTCAGCCACCAGCGAAGTGTCGCCCCAGCTGACGTACTCGGCGACGATACTGGCGTTCCACGAACCGCCACTGGCCGTGATGGCGCCGGTGACGAAGCTGGGAAACACCGCTGGCAGGTACACGCGCTTCCATTTCAGCCAGCCGCGCAGGCCAAGGTTGTCGGCGGCCAGGCGCAGTTCATAGGGAATGGCCGCAGCCCCCGCCACCACGTTGAACAGGATGTACCACTGGGTGCCGAACACCATCAGTGGGCTCAGCCAGATGTTCGGGTTGAGCTGGAAATGCACCAGCAGCAGGACGACCAGGGGGAACAGCAGGTTGACCGGGAAGGCGGCAAGGAACTGCGCCAGCGCCTGCACCTTCTGCAAGTAGCGCGGGCGCAGGCCGATCCAGATCGACAGCGGCACCCACACCAGTGAGGCCAGGCCAATCAGCAGCATCACCCGGCACAGCGTGATCAGGCCCAGGCCGAGCACATGCAGGGCTTCGCCCCAGCCGACGTCCTGGTGCACGAACAACCCCAGGCGGAAAAAGGCAAAGGCGCAGGCCAGCACCAGGAGGATGTCCCAGGCGCGCGGCCACCAGGCCGGCAGGCGCAGCCACGGGCGCCGCGCCACGGTGCCGTCGTGGCGCTGGGCGAACCAGCCCATGGCGTTCTGCACGCCCTTGGCCAGCTGCGCACTGAAGGCGCTCAGCCAGCGGCTGCGGCGCCCCCAGTCAAGCACCCAGGAGCGTTGCGCGGTGTCGCCCTGGGTGTCTTCGAAGCGGAAGCGGTCAGCCCAGGCCAGCAGCGGGCGGAAGAACAGCTGGTCGTAGAGCAGGATGCCGGTGAGCATCGCGCCGATGGCCCAGGCGATGGCGCCGAGGTTGCGTTGGTCGATGGCCACGGCGATATAGGAGCCGATGCCGGGCAACTTGATGTCCTGCCCAGCCACCGAGATGGCCTCGGCGGCGACCAGGAAGAACCAGCCACCGGACATCGACATCATCATGTTCCACAGCAGGCCAGGCATTGCGAACGGCAGCTCAAGGCGCCAGAAGCGCTGCCAGGCCGAGAGACGGAAGATCCGCGCAGCCTCGTTCAGCTCCGGCGGCACGGTGCGGAACGACTGGTACAGGCTCAGCGCCATGTTCCACGCCTGGGAGGTGAAGATGGCGAAGATCGCCGCGCATTCCACCCCCAGCAGGTTGCCCGGGAACAGCGCGATGAACGGCGCGATGGCGATGGCCTGGAAACCCAGAATGGGTACCGACTGGAGCACGTCCAGTAACGGGATCATGGCCTTTTCGGCGGCGCGATACTTGGCCGCCAGCGCAGCGAAGACGAAGGCGAACAGTAGCGAGAAGCCCAGCGCGATGAACATCCGCAGGATGGTGCGCATCAGGTAGTAGGGCAGGTTGACCGGGTCGAGGGCAATCGGCAGCGCCTCGCCGACCACGAACGGCCGGCTCATCTGCATGGCGCCGTAGGCGGCGAGCACCAGGACCACCAGCACCAATGGCAGAAGGATCCAGTCCCAGCGATTGGGCGCTACCTCACGCAGGCCTGGCGATGGGTTGAACAGGCGGGCCATGAACAGGTCTCGATCGTCAGGTGTGGAAGAGCCAGGTGCCAGCACCTGAGCCAGTATGGTTCAGGTGGATGACAGGTCAATGTGCCGAAAACGGATGGTCAGATGGCACTGCACACGCTGTTCGGATAAGGTTCGGCTGTCTGCCATGAAATGTCACGTGAAGGCATGGGGGTTATGGATAACTTTTTTGACATGCAGATACGCAAGCTGACCTGCGCCGATATACCCATCGCCAGCGCCCTGTGCCTGGAGGCATTTACGCTGGCGGTGGCGCCATCGCTGACCGAGCAGGGCGTAGAGGCTTTCGCTGCAGTAGCGGCCGAACATGTGCCTGCCGCAACATTTTCAGCGCCTGTGAGATCGAGCGCCGCCCGCGCGGCGCATCGCGGATAAATCCGCTCCTACATCTGTTGCAACGTGCCGAACCTGTTACGCCATGGTCGCCTGCCTTGGCGCATGACTTGAGCCGTACAAACCGGCTGACAACCATGGCCTCACAGACATGGTCACGTTGCAACAAATGTAGGAGCGGATTTATCCGCGATGCGCCGCGCGGGCGGCGCTCGATCTCATAGGCGCCAGACCGCTAAAGGCGAACACCCGCAGCGTTCGCCGAGCGCATGGAAGGCGATAACCTGACCCTGGTCTGTGAAACAAATGGTGTCTCACCACTCAATCGATTGCCCGTCCCACGACCAAAACCCTCCGCTGTCCGCAGGCCCCAACCGTCCGACCTGCTCGATGACACACTGCGCGGCGAAAGCAGGGTCAAACAGCTTGCCCGCTGGCACATTCCCTTGAAACGGCCGCGACAGCGCTGTGTCCGTGGTCCCGGGATGCAACGCCAGCACGGTGGAGGCCGGATTAAGGCGCCTCAGTTCGATGCTTGCCGTGTGCAGTAACTGGTTTAGCGCGGCCTTGCTGGCCCGATAGCTGTACCAGCCACCCAAGCGGTTATCGCCGATCGACCCCACCCTGGCTGACAGCGCGGCAAAGGTGGCGGGCGCCTTGCGCAGCAAGGGCAGTAGGTGCTTGAGCAGCAAGATCGGTGCGAAGGCATTGCTCGCGAAGCTTGCCTGCAGGCCGGCCAGGTCCAGTTGTGCCAGTGATTTCTCTGCCTTGGCGCCCTCTTGATGGAGGATGCCCAAGGTGCTGATGACCAGGTGCAAGTGATCGCAGGCACGCCCGAGTTCGGCTGCCAGTGCCGCGAGTGCTCGTTCATCGCGTGCGTCGCAATCCATCAGTACCAGGCGCTCGCCGTGTTGCCTGGCGAGTGTCGCCAGGTCGTCATTGCCTTTGGCATTGCGCGACACGGCCCAGAGCCTGGCCACATCATCACGCGCCAGCAAGGCCGTACACAGCGCCAGGCCGATGCCACGGCTTGCGCCGGCTATCAGGACATTGGCCTGGCCATTGAGGTTGGGTATCAGGCTCATGCGGCACCTCACGCGAGTGAATTGAGTATGGCATTGAACTCGCCCTGTGACGCGCTACGCTTTTGGCAGGCGTCTTTCCTTTTGCCAAACCTCCGCCCGTCAATGGAGTGAGTGAGCAGATGATTCGCAAATCCCTTCTTGTGATTGCCATCGCTACCTTGCTGGCGGCCTGTGGCGACGATTCTTCCCACTACGCGGTCTCTGATGAACACTGCCAGCCCGATCGTTTGAAGACGCTCCCCAATAATGCCAACCGCGATACGCTGGTCGAGAAGTGCATGCCTCGGCAGTCGCCGTGAGTGCATGGTCGCGGTTCACGCCGGGCGAAGATGGGCTGGCGGCGTGGCTGGACGCTCCGATGGCAGTTGTTCGGCACTATTTTGTTGCTTCTCTTTGTTCGCCACACCGAAGGGCACATGCACCATCGGCAGATCCCCCGCCGCTGAAGTCAGGTGACTGCGCTGGTCGTCGAAGAACATGTGCGGCTTGAGGATCGACAGCACCCGGTCCTTCTCCATCCCGCCAAGGAAGAACGACTCATCCGGCGAAACGCCCCAGTTCTTCAGGGTCGTCACCACCCGTTCATGGGCCGGCGCATTGCGTGCCGTGACGATCGCGATGCGCAGGATGCGCTGGTACGCAGGGTCCTGTGCCAACTTGCGGTCTTCCAGTTTGCGAATCAGCGATAGCTTGCGGTACAGGTCCGCCAGCGGCCCCGGCTGATGCGGGATGGCCTTGCGATCACGCTCATGGGCCTGGAACTCATCCAGGTTCAGATGCTGCTTGTACACACTTTCCGCCTCGTCATCGGCAATCACGCCATCGAAGTCGAAGGCCACCCGCAGCTCGGTATCGATCTCGTCGTCGTAGATCTTCGTCGGCAGCACCAGGCCCGCCGGGTAGTCGGCGTCGATTGCACGCTGCACGTCGCCTTCATGGGCGCTGAGGAACAGCGAGGCATTGAACGCCGGGATGTATTCGTAGGGTGAACGGCCGGACATGAACGCGGCACGGGTGATGTCGAGGTTGTAATGGTTGATCGAGCGGAACACTCGCAAACCGGTTTCCGGCGAGTTGCGCGAGAGCAGCACCACTTCCACCGGCAGTTGTTCGGGAAAGGCCTTGTTGATGCTCAGGAAGCGGCGGATGAACGGGAAGGCGACGCCCTTGGGGAAGGGCACGTCGAGGTTTTCTTCCTGGTGCTGGCGATACGCTTCGACGCCATCGCACTGGTAGATGTTGTCGGAGACGGTCAGGTCGAACAGGGCGCTGGAGGCGACGCCGACGACAAGTTTCTGTTCGATGGGGTAGGGCATGGGATGTCCTGAGAAAGGCGGGGACCAGCCATCATCATAGGCCAAGCGCCGAACGCCGTGCGTTACATCACGTCGAACGAGCCATCCAGGTTGCATTCCCGATGATCTCCACCGCTATCTTCAGGCAGAAACGCGGTCAGGTCATAGGGCAGCAGCACCGTATCCAGCGCAAAGGAGAAGGGCACGTCGATCAGGCCCACCAGGCCACTGGGGCCGTTGCGCGTGGCAAAGTTCCAGCCAAAGCGCGTGCCCGGATAGACACAGCGCTCGCCATCGAGGTGAGTGAGGGTACTCCAGCAGCCACTCAACATCAGCGGCAGCGAGAGCGCCAGGTACTTGGCAATCCTTTTCATAAGTGTGGTCACACCTTCCTGGTCTTTCATCAACGGGGTCCTTCAACCAGCCGTAATTCCCCGTCCCGATACAGCACCTCACGCCCCAGCCATTCGCTGCTCACTTGGGGCAGCACTGCCGAGGGTTTTCGCAGTTCGCGCAGCAAGGTCGAACCATGGGACAACCGCCCACCCATGCGCGCAATCACGGCCCGCGCGGCCTGATAGTGGGCGTGGCGGCCGGGGTCGAGGCTGTCCTCGAGGAGGATGTCCTGGCCCAGGATGCCTTGCACCTGGCCAGGGTAGATCATGAAACCGGTGGCCTGTTCGCTGCCCTGGCTGCCGTCTTGCCAGAAGCTGCCGTCGCGCGTGCGCACGTCAGGATGCGGGCCGAACCAATCGGCACGCTGAGCCTCAGGCATGGCGTGGTGCACGCGGAAGAAGATCCGCATCAGGTTGTCCCGGTACCACTCGCGCACTTGCAGGTAGTAACCCCGCAAGCCGGGCACGCCGAGGCGATGGGCCAAGGTTACGACGGATGGCCAGGCGGGCAGCGGCTGCAGGGGCAGTTCGGTCGGCGCCGGCCGCGGTGTGCCGGGGTCGGTTTCCCACGGCAGACGGTGGGTGCTGTGCTGCAGATCGTTGTAGGCGGTCGCTGGCCGGCCCAGCCAGGCACCGCCACTGCTGGCCAGGGCCGTGGCGATGCACAGGTTGCCCTGCACCACGAAGACATAGAAGCGGCTGAACCAGTCTGCCAGTTGCTGGCCGTCAGCGCCGGCGGCCTGCAGCTGCGCCAGTTCTGCGTCGAAGCGTTGCAGGCCCGGGGCCAAGGCTTGCAGGTGGCTGCGTGCAGCATGCTGCATGCGCCACAGGCGCGGCACAGCGCGCAGCAAGCGCAGTGGGCGCCAGGGCAGGTCGGGGGTGGCGCCGCCGACTTCGCCCGCGTAGCTGGCAGCGGAGATGCCCCAGTCGGCCAGGCGGGCAAGGAACAGGTCGTTGTTGATGTAGGAGGCACCGCCAAACACGGCGGTGAAAGGTTCGTTGTCCTGCAGCACCCGGCTGTCCCAGCGCGCCATGATCGCCGGAATGCTGGCGGCGGCGCGGCGCTGGGCGTATTCGACGAAGCGGCTGGGTTGCGGCGGCAGGATCTCGGCGATGTTGGCCGAGGTCAGGTGGCGGCGCCAGCCGTGCTCGCTGATCGGGCGATACTGCAGCAGCCACAATTGCTGGCCGTCCCACGCCCATTCGACATCGCCTGGCACGTAGTGGAACACTTTCAGCACGCCTTGCAGGAAGTCCCAGATCGCGTTGGCCGTCAGGCCATGCACGTTGGCGAAGTGGCCGCTTTGCCAGGCAGCGCCCAGGCGCGACAGCGTTGCGCGCCGGGGACTGGCCTGGCCGTCGGCCAGCGCTTCCAGATGGCCTTCGATCCACTCCAGCTCCACCGAGAGGTGGCGCACGAAGGCGATGCCGGACACCCTCGGTTCGATGAAGCGCTGCACCACCACTTCCTCGACGCTGGCGTCACGCAGTGCCCTGACACGGTCGGCGACGGCGTGTCCAGGCACACGCAGGTAGGTGGTGCTCAGGCCGGCATTGGCGGCATCGGCCTGGTCCTCGGCATAGCTGGAGGAACGCACGGCCCACAGGGCATCCGGGGCCGAGGCAAGCAGTCTGGCAAGGCGCGGGTCGTTGCCGTCGTCCAGGCTCAGGGCTTCGGGCACAGCCTGGCCGGCCAGTGCTGCCAGTTGCAGGCGGCCGCCTTTGGTGTGGGCGACGAAGCCTTGGCTGCCTGACTCCAGCCAGGCGGCAAATTCGGCCGGCGCATCGATCCAGGGGTAGTGGCCCCAGCCCGGTTGCAGGCTGATGCGCAGGTCGGCGCGGGCGAGGATCGCCGACCAGGCGGCGGCCTGGGCGATCCCCAGCAGGCGGTCGTGGTCGCCCCATACCAGCTCGACAGGGTCGGTGACCCACTCCAGTAGCGGCAGCGCGCTGTCGGCGCGCAGTTGTGCCCAGGAGGGCACGAAGGCGCGGCAGCGGGCATAGCCGGCACCCATGCGCCGGTACTGCGCGGGCGTCCAGCGCCGGCTGGAAAACTTGGCGGCGAACCAGTGCGGCTTGTGGCTGAGCAGCCAGTGGATGGCCTTGCGCAGAGGCAGCGGCGACATCAGCGCGGGCAGGCGGCGTTGCCAGAGGAAGGCGCCGACCGGGGCCAGCAGCACGCTGCGGCTGAAATGGCCGGGGCTGCGCTGCAGCGCATGCAGCACGATCAGCGCGCTGACGCCAACGGCCATGATGGCGTGTCCGCGTTCGCTCAGGCTCAGCAGGGCTTGCGCGTACTCGTCCAGGTCCGCGCAGGGCGGCGCGGGGTTGTCGCCGAAGCCGGGCAGCTCCAGGGCCTGCACCCGGTAGTGCCGGAAGTGCGGCACGGCATCGTCCCACCAGTCGGCGGCGCTGCCGTTGCCGGCCAGCAGGTACAGCAGGGGCTTGCTCATCGCTGCTCCTCAGGCCAGGTCGCGCAAGGCGCTGTCCAGGGTCGGGTACCGGAAGCGGTAGCCGGCCTGCTCCAGGCGGCTCGGCAGCACGCGCTGGCCGTCGAAGAACAGCTCGGCCATTTCCCCGGCAAGCGCCCGAACCGGTGCGGCCGGAACATGCAGCCACACCGGGCGCTTGAGCAGTCGGCCGACAGCCTGGGCGAAGGTGGCCTGGCTGACCGGCTCGGGGGCGACCAGGTTGTAGGTGCCCTGCATCTCGCTGTCGACCATGCTGCGCGCCATCACCGCCAGCACGTCGTCACGGTGTACCCAGCTCATGATTTGCCGGCCATCGCCCATGCGCCCACCCAGGCCCAGGCGGAACGGCATCAGCAGGGGTGTCAGGGCACCGCCAGGGCCGAACACCACGCCCAGGCGCAGCACCACCTGGCGAATGCCGAGGGCGCTGGCCGGGCTGGCGGAAGCCTCCCAGCGGTCGCACAGCTCGGCCATGAAGCCGTCGCCTTTGCTGGCGCTTTCGTCCAGTGGCTGGCTAGCGTCGCGTACACCGTAGTAACCGATGGCCGAGGCCTGGATCCATAGCGCCGGCTTGTGCCGGGCCTGTCGCGTCCAGCGCAGCAAGGCCTCGGTGGTGCCGACCCGGCTGGCCAGCAGCTGCGCCTGGCGGCGCGGTGTCCAGCGTGGCCCGGCGACGGGTGCCCCAGCCAGGTTGATGACCACGTCGAAGCGCTCGTCATGGCCGAATTTGTCGAGGCTGCGCAGGCAGCGGGCGCGACCGTCGAACAGGTAGGCGGCGCGCAGCGGGTCGCGGGCCAGAACGCTGACGCTGTGACCGGCATCGAGCAACTGGTTGACCAAGGTTTCGCCGATGAAGCCGGTGCCGCCAGTGACCAGCACCTGCTTGTAGGCGCTGCCGGCGAACGGGTTGGTTGGCGGCCCCTGCCGGTGCAGGCGCAGCGTCGCCAGCGCATCGCGGATCCCCGACGCAGTCACACCGAGGGCGAACAGGGTCAGCAGCCAGCCGCGCCAGCCGAGGTCTATGGCCACCAAGCCATCGGGCAGGCTCGACCACTGCAGCAGCTGCAGGCCGTACAGCGCGAAGAAGGCGCCAGCGTTGATCGCCAGCACGGTATGCATGATGCGCTCGATGGCCGGCAGTTTGCGGCTGCGGTCCTCGACCACGAAATCCCACAGGGTCAGGCCGATCTCCAGGGTGAAGACCACCGCCACGATAATCGCCCAGACGCCCTGGAACGCTACATGGGCGATACCCAGAAACAGGATGCCGTAGCAGCACGAGCGCACTGCGTGGATCGCCAGCTCCAGCCGCGCACTGTAGCGCTGGGGCAGGGCAACGGTCAGTTCATGGTGGTAGACAGTGTCCAGCGCGCCCAGCAAACCCTGGATCAGCAGCAGGTTGAGGGCCCAGGAGAGGATCGGCAGTTCAGCCACGTTCAAGTCCTTTCAAAGTGGTGGTGGGGCGGTCGCAGCGATACAGCCACAGCAACGGTGGCAGCAGGGCGAGCAGGGCCAGGCCATCGATGACCAGGTGCGACCACATGCCGGCCTGCAACGACACCACTATGTCCTGCGGTGCCCACAGCACGATGCCGCATGCCAGCCAGGCCCAGGCACTGTGGCTGCGCAGGCGGTCGCCCAGCTGGATCAGGCCGAGCATGTACAGCGAGTAGCTTTGCAAGGTGGCGCCGAACAGTGCGAGCCACCACACCTGCTGCTCGCGGGCAGGCGCTGGTGCTGCCTGGCCCCAGAACGCCTGCTCGATGCTCAGTTGGTATGTGCCCAGCAACGCGCTATGGCCGGCCCAGGTAAGGCCCAGGCCAATCAGTAAGTGCATCAGCGCTGCGGCTTGCAGCCAGCGTACCCATGCACGGCGCACATCGCATCGTGCGGTAAAAGAGCGGAGCATTCCTTGTCCTGTCGGCTTCCGTGACGGCGGCCAGTGTACTTGATTTGCGCAAGTGGTCGTAGGCGCTGGCTTTTTGCGCCACTGGTCGAGGCGCTGGCACTCCAGCCCTTCGCATTTCTTCTGAGTTAAAGGTGCAGATCCGCTGCACCGCAGACCGGAGACCCACCATGACGACAGATACCCCGAAAAAGCAGGATGTGGGTGAAGCGTGGTCGCAGAAGCGGCCGGAAGACTGGAACCCGCCGCCAGGCAATCCAGGCTCCGATCAGGACGCACAACAGCAGCGGGAGAACGGCACTGCCCGCACGGACGAGGATGTCGAAGTCCCGCTGCCGGCGGACGACGAGGCCCCGGTCGAGGAAGACATGCAGGATGTGGATGCCAACAACTCAGTGTCCAGCGAACACCCGGAACCTCGTTGAGCGCTTGCGGTGACGGTCGGTACCCTGTGGGAGCGGGCGAGCCCGCGAAAAAGGCGACTCGGTGGATGGCACCGGCTTTGCCGGTGTTCGCGGGCGCGCCCGCTCCCACAGGGATGGCGTCAGATGCTGAAGGGTTGCACGTAGCTCCCTCATCGACCGGGTCTATCAAGCCATCCACCCTATCAATTTGACTGCGACATTCTGCCTCAGTAACGTGCGCGGCTCTTCGTTGTAGCGCATGAGACCACCCGTTTTGCCTTCCCCCTGAAGCACCTCGCGTCACTTCGCCACCCGTAAATTCCTGACTGCCGGCATGCCTCCAGGGTGCCGTCGTCCCTGCGTTCGAGTTTCTGAAATGTCTGTCAATGCCCCTTCCCGGATCACCGAACTCGTCATCGAGGCCGGTACCAAGAAAGCCCATTTGCCTACCCGCGCACTGCTCATTCTCGGGTTTCTTGCCGGTGGCTTCATCTCGATGGGCTTCATCCTGGCTATCCATGTCAGCGCCATGATTCCCGGGCAATGGGCTTCGCTGGGTAACCTGCTGGGTGCTGCGGTGTTCCCGATTGGCCTGATCCTGGTGATCCTGGCGGGCGGCGAGCTGCTCACCGGCAACATGATGAGCCTGCCGCTGGCCATGTTCGCCGGGCGCATTCGCCTGACCGCCGTGGCACGCAACTGGTTGCTGGTGACCCTGGCCAACTTGCTCGGCGCGCTGTTCGTGGCGTACTTCTTCGGCCACCTGCTTGGCCTGACCGAGGGCGCCTACCTGGCCAAGACCGTGGCCGCCGCCACCAGCAAGGCCAGCGCCGACTTCGTTCATGCCTTCGTCTCGGGCATCGGCTGCAACTGGCTGGTGTGCCTGGCGGTGTGGCTGGCTTTTGCCAGCCGTGAAATGAGCGGCAAGATCCTTGGCATCTGGTTCCCGATCATGGCTTTCGTCGCCATCGGCTTCCAGCACGTGGTGGCCAACATGTTCCTGATCCCGGCGGCGATTTTTGCCGGTTACCTGAGCTGGGGCGCGCTGGCCGAGAACCTGATCGCGGTGTTCCTCGGCAATGCGGTGGGCGGGGCGATCTTCGTCGGCCTGGCGTACTACGTGTCGTTTGCGGCGACGGCCCAGGAACAGGCCACGGTGCCTTAAGTGCCTTTACCTCGCCGGCAAGGCTGGGTAGCATGGGCGCCTCCTTCCTTTCCGGCTGTTCTGCCGTGCACCGCCCAGGCGTTGATTCGCGAAGCGGGCATACATGATGCCGACATGAGTACGGTCGCCTGACCACGGCGCACCGATTAATCCGTCATCAGAAAATTCGGGATGATTCCATGATCATTCGCCAAGCTATCGCTGCCGACCACCCTCGGCTGCTCGACATCTGGCTGAGCGCCGTGCGCGCCACGCATCACTTTTTACAAGCGTCCGACATCGACGCGCTGCTGCCGCAGCTGCGCGATGTCTACCTGCATGCCGTCGAGCTGTGGGTGGCCGTCGACACCGAGGACCAGCCGCTGGGCTTTATCGGGCTCAACCAGAACCATGTGGAAATGCTCTTCGTCGACCCTGATCGGCATGGGCAGGGGATTGGCCGGGCATTGCTGGACTTCTGCCGCAAGCCGCGCGGTACCTTGAGTGTCGACGTGAACGAGCAGAATCCGCAGGCGGTGGGGTTCTACCTTCACTACGGCTTCGTGCAGACCGGGCGTTCACCGCTGGACGGCGAAGGCCGGCCGTTCCCGTTGCTGCACATGGCCTTGCCTGACCCGGCGTAAGCCATGACCCTTGAGCCTGCAGATCAGCGCCGCACCGTCAGCGCCTGCGGGTTGGCGACGTTCTTCGCCGCGCCTTGGGCAAACGCCACCACGTTGTCGAAGGCATCGCCGAAATACAGCTCGTAGCCGTTCTTCTCCACATAACCCAGGTGCGGCGTGCTCAGCACCCGCGGATGGGTGAGCAGGGGGTGGTCCGGCTCGAGTATCGGCTCCTGTTCGAACACATCCACCGCAGCGAAGCCCGGTCTGCCAGCGTCGAGCGCCTGCAGCAGGGCCCCGGGTTCGATCAGTTCGGCTCGGCTGACATTCAGCAGCAGGGCATCCGCTTTCATCCGCGACAGGTCGCTCAAGGTCACCCGATGGCGCGTTGTCTCTGACAGCCGCAGGTTCAGGCTGACGATATCGGCCTCGGCAAAAAAGGCCTCGCGAGATGCCGCCGCCCGGTGCCCATCGGCTTCGGCCGCCGCCCGGCTGCTTTCGCTGCCCCACACCAGCACGGGCATGTCGAATGCCTGGGCGTAGCGGGCAAGCCGCTGGCCGATCTTGCCGTAGCCCCAGATGCCCAGCAGCTGGCCGGCCACCGCCTGGCCCAGGTTGACCTGCCAGTGGCCTTGCTTGAACGCTTCGATCGCCGGCACCAGCTGCCGCCGGGCGTTGAGCAGCAGCGCCCAGGCAAGCTCCGCCGGCGCCACCGGCGAGCCGCGGCCTTCGCTGACGACGATGCCGCGGGCGGTGCAGGCGTCCAGGTCCAGATGACCGGCGACCTTGCCGGTCTGGCTGATCAGCTTGAGGTTGGGCAGCCGGTCGAGCAGGGCTGCATCGATGCGCGTGCGTTCGCGGGTGAGGACCAGGGCGTCGGCATCGGCGAAGCGGGCGGCCAGCTCGTCCAGCGAGGCGGGTGGCTTGTCGTGAAACACGCGAACGTCGTGCCCAGCGAGGCGTTTGAAGCATTCGAGCGAGCGAATGACGTCCTGGTAGTCATCGGGAATGGCAATGCGCATGGTGGTCGGCCCTGGCGGTCAGTGTGGGAAGGGGTTGGCCCGGCGTGGCACCCCCCTGGCCATACACTTGAGCACAACGCCCAGCACCACCGCCACCCCGGCACTGACAAAAATCGCCTCATGCCCGGCGCTCTGCTGCTGCAAGGCCACGAACGCCGGGGCCAGTGCCGCCGCCGCAACCTGCAGGATGCTCACCCATGGCGTCAACGTGCCACGCGGATCGTTGGTGGCGATGGCGCCCATGTAGTAGGTCAGCGCCAGCACCCAGCCGAAGTTCATCAGGAACAGCGCCACGCACAGCTGCTCGGCATCTTGTGCCTGGCGTGCCAGCAACACGATCGACAACAGCACCAGCAGCGAGCCGAAGGCGATCATCGGCCCGCGCCTCACCCGAGCGCCCAGCAGACTGGGCAGGGCCCCGCCGGGCAAGCCGCCGAGGATGCCCAGGCCGAACGACCAGCCCACTTCCACCGGGCTGATCCCACGCTCGCGGGCCAGGGGGTCGACAAAGCCCCAGATGCAATAGATCGCCAGCTGCAGGCACAGCATCCCCAGCAGCGCATGGCGCCCGAGCGTGGCACAACCGACACCGCTCTGGGCCACGGGTAACGGCGCCTCGCGGTGCAGGCGCGGCGGAATCGCCAGCGCGACCAGGGCGATCAACACGAACCAGCCGCCGATGCTGGCTACTGCCCCGCGGTTGCCGAGCACCTCGGCGAGCTGGGGCATGCAGGTGGCATACAACGCGAACACGGCGGTCTGGATCAGCAGCGACAAACCATACGAGCGGTCCTGCCCCGGCAAGCGCCCCAGCCCGCTGATGGCGCCGGCATACAGCATCCCGGTAGCCACGCCACAGGCCAGGCGGCACAGCACCAGCGTTGCCAGTGAGTCCAGGGTGGCACTGAGCAGATTGAGCAGCAGGGCCGCGAGCGCGCCTGCCAGATACAGGCCACGGCCACCGAAGCGCCGGCCCAGCATGGGCAACAGCAGGCTGCCCAGCAACGTCCCGGTCATTTCGCTGGACAGGATCCAGCCTTGCTGGCTCAGGTCCAGGTTCAACCGCTCGGCCACCAGGCCGATGAAGATCGGTTGCACGCCGATGATGATCAGCGCCGTGGCGGCGATGTAGATGAGGGCGGCACGCAAAAGCAGGTTGTTCTTGTTGTTTTGCATTTAAGTTTTCCGAAAGGCGCTTCAGGTTCAGGCGTGGCGCAGGGTGCCTGCGTCGTGGGTGATGCGCCCGTTCATCAGGGTCAGTGCCACATCGGTCTTGCCGATCTGGTAGCGATCGAGTTCGAACAGGTCCTGTTCGAGGATGATGATGTCGGCGCGCTTGCCGGCAGTGATCGAGCCGATTTCCTTTTCCAGCCCCAGCTGGTAGGCGCCGTTGAGGGTGTAGGCGGCAATCAGTTGCGGGATGCTCAGGCGTTCGTCGGCATCGGGCATCACTGGCGCATCCGGCTCGCCACTGAGCTGGCGGGTGTGGCCCGACTCGATGTGTTCCACCGGTTTGTGCTGGCAACGGCACTGGCACACCAGGCCGTCCATGCCAATCGACACGGTCACGCCCTGGTCGATGAAGGTGCGGAACTTGTACATCGAAGCCCAGCGCTTGAACCCATACGACTGCTGAATGGCCTCGGCGTAGGCGTCGACCACGCCCCATTGCAGCTGGGTGTTGGCCATGACGCCGATGCGTCGGAAGCGTGGGATGTCGTCGGGGTGGGTGAGGAAGGCATGGGTGATCACATGGCGGCGGTCGCGCGGCGGGTTACTGGCGAAGGTCCGCTCGAACACATCCAGCGCCATGCGCACGGCGGCATCACCCACGGCATGCACCATCACATCGATACCGGCGGCATCGGCCTGGCGCACGTGGTTTTCGAACACCGCTTCGGGCATGGTCGTCGAGCCGCAGTGCGGCTTGTCGCAGTAAGGTTCGAGCAGGAACGCGGTGTGGTTGAGTTCGGTGCCGTCGAGCATCAACTTCAGGGTCTGCGCCTTCACCAGGGGTGAGTCATAGCGGCTGCGCATGCCTTGCAGGATGGTCACCGGGTCATCCTCGGTGCCCATGTTGATATAGCTGCCGATCACGCGCAGTTTCAGGCGGTCTTCGCGTTCCAGTTGCTGCAGGGTTTCGTACAGCAGGGTCTGGTCACCGGCCGGGTCGAGGAAACCGGCGTCGAACACGGTGGTGATGCCGGCGGCGACCAGCTTTTCTTGCCAGAACGGAATCGAGCGCAGGTACAGGTCGATGCCGGTCGGCAGGTAACCGGCTTCGCTCAGGCGTTGCATCAGCAGCGAGTAGGCCGCGCAGTCGATGATCACGCCAGTGGGCTCGCCGCTGAGCGGGTCCTTCTCGAACCAGCTTGCGCCTTCTTCCACGGGCGGTGTGTCGCGGTCGATGCCAGCGGCCTTGAGCGCGTAGGTGTTGACCCACATGGTGTGGTAGTCGGTGGACAGCAGGCACACCGGCTTGTCCGGGCAGATGGCGTCGAGCACTTCACGGCGCAGCAGCTCGGCCGGCATCAGCGGCTGGATCCAGCCCATGCCGGTGATGGCTTTCTCGTCTGGGTTGGCCGCCACGTAGCGCTCGAGCAGGGCCAGCACTTCGTGCGGGTCTTCATGGTTGACCAGTGCCTGGAAGGCGAACGCGGTGCTGGAAAAGTGCCAGTGCGATTCGACGAACCCCGGCAGTACCAGCTTGCCGGTGGCGTCCACCAAGCGCGTGGCAGGGCCGGCATGGGCCATGACGCTGGCGTGGTCGCCAACGCAGAGGATGCGCTCGCCCTGCACGGCCACCGCGCTGGCCCACGGCTGGTGCGGGTCGACGGTGTAGATGCGAGCGTTGTGGATGATGAGATCGGCGGTGCTGGTCATGGCGGCTCCCTGGGGCAAAATGCCGCGCTAGTTTTGTGTCGGTAAAAAGTTTTAGTCAATAAAATATTTTTACGGGTTGGCTTTGCGGTATGCTGGCCGTCGGTTTCGAAGGGGGAGGGGTTAAGTGAGCGGATTACGCGAGCAACAGAAGGCGCTGCGCCGGGAAACGATCAGCCGCACGGCGCTGGGCCTGTTCGAGCGCCAAGGCTTCCAGACCACCACCATGGAACAGATCGCCCGCCTGGCAGCGGTGTCGGTACCGACGGTGTTCGCTTATTTCGGCAGCAAGCAGGAGATCCTGCTGGAGAAACTGCGCGAGGCCGACCACCGCGCAGTGGCGGAGGCACGCAAGCGCCTGGCGGAATTCGACCAGGCGCTGGATGCGCTGTGTTTCTACGAAGCCAACCTGACCGATTACGCCTTCGAGGTGCTGCCGGCACCCTTGTGGCGTGAGATCCTGCCGCCGTTGCTGCCGCTGTTGGGGAGCAAGCAGCGTGATGTGCCCGAGGCCTACAAGCGGGTCAATGACGCGTTGGTCGATGAACTCAGGCACCTGCTTCAGGACCTGTGCGACAGCGGCAAGTTGCGCGCCGACCTTGACGTGGGCTATGCGGCGTTTCTGATCAACGACTACGGGCACCTGCAGCTGCTGCGGTTGTGCAGTGACGAGCCGCTGGACCTGGCGGCGCATCGCGAGGACGTGCGCCGCTTCATGGGCTTTTTGCTGGCCGGGATGCAGGCGGGCCGGCGCTGACCGGTAGCGGCCTCATCCGCCGTCGCTCAGTGCCCCGATCACCTGCTCGACACTGGCCTTGAGCCCGGCCAGCGCGTTTTCGGGGTCACTGTCCACCACCAGCAACCTCGCCCCGGCCGCCTCGATCACCCTGGCCACCGCAGCATCCGGCTGCCGATGGTCCAGCACCAGTGCCACATCCTGCGCCTTGAGGTGCTCGCCCAGCGCTTTCAGCGCTGCCTCATCCCATTTGCCATCCGCTGGCAGCGGCTGTTCCACCACATCCAGGTTCAAGCCGCTGGCCAGATAGCCCAGGCGCTCCGACAGGCTGACCACGCTCAGGTTGTCGACCTTGGCCAACTGCACCTGGCTGTTGGCGGTGAGTTCCAGCAGCTGGCGCTTGAGCTTCGCCAGGTTGCCCTGGATCCTTTCCTTGTCGGCGGGCACCAGGCGCTCGAGGTCGTTGGCCAGCACATCGGCCATGCGCCCCAGGTTGGTCGTGTTCAGCCAGGGGTAGGCCGCATAGGCGTCATCGCCGCTCACGGCGATGCCCGGCAGCGCACCGTCGAGCGGCCGCGCCGCATCGATCTCGACGATACGGATGTTGCTGCGTCGCGCCAGCGGGTAGAGCGGGTCGTCACGCCAGATCGAGCGCACACCGATCACTGCGTCGGCCTGCTGGGCGGCCTTGGCCAGGCTGGCAGCACCACGGCTGCTGAAGTACGACGGCTGGCGGCTGGCCGGCAGGTTGGCGGGTGCGGCGCGCGTGAGCTGCACGCTGGTGCCGTCGAGCAGGGCGCTGGCCAGGCTGTGGGTCACGGGCAGGGAGGTCAGCACTTGGCTGGCCGAGGCGAGTGCGGGCAGGCTGGTGAGCGCGATGGCCAGGGCCAGGTGTTTGAGCTTCATGCGGGGTTTCCTTGCAGGCGTGGGACGAGGGCGCGGGCCAGCGCGGCGAGGGCGAAGCAGATGCCGGCCACCAGAATGATCGCGGCGCCAGAAGGCACCGGCAGGTCAAGCATGATGGGCAGCAGGATGCCGAGCAGCGTGCTCAGGCTGGCAATCAGCACCGACACGAAGAAAAACCCCTTCAGCGACTGGCTGACCAGGCGCGCCGCCGCTGCCGGGATCACCAGCAGGGCGCCGACCAGAATCGCCCCGATCACCTTCACCGAAGCCACGGTGACCAAGGTCACCAGCACCACGAACAGGTAGTCCAGGGTCTTCACCGCCACCCCGCGCACCGCCGCCAGTTGCGGGTTGAAGCTGGCCAGCATGATGCGGTTGTACAGCGGCAGGGCCAGTGCCAGCACCAGCATCGCGACGATGCCCAGCACCACCAGGTCCTGGCTGCTGACGGTCAGTACCGAGCCGAACAGCACATTCTCGAGGATATGCACGTTGATCTTGCCCGCGAGCATCAGCAGCAGGCTGGCGCCGAGGGCCAGCGACACGGACAGGAACACGCCGATCAGCGTGTCCGGTGCCAGCCCGGTGCGGTTGCGCAGGAAGTTGAGCAGGATGCCGAACAGCAGGCAGTAGCCGAACAGGCTGCCATAGGGGCCGGTATAGGGCTCGCCGAGCAGGATGCCGATGGCGACCCCGGTCAGCGCGGCATGGCCGACCGCTTCCGAGAAGAAGGCAAAGCGCTTGACCACCACCAGGGTGCCGAGGCCGCCCAGTACCGGGCCGATCATCAGGCCGGCCAGCAAGGCGTTGATCACGAACCCGTAGGCCAGCGCCTGCGGCAGGTAGCCAGCCTCGGCCCAAGCCTGGACCAGCTGGCGGAATGCTTCGAAGCTCATCAGGCAAGGCTCTCGCTGCGAGGGTGGACAGAGAACAGGCCAAGCAGGCGCTCCGGCGTCAGCGCCTGGGCCGGCGGGGCGTCGAACAGCACCTGGCGGTTCAGGCCGGTGACCCGGTCGGCCAGGCGCAGCACGGCCTCCAGGTCATGCTCGATCCACAACACGGTGGTGCCGGCCTGGCGCCAGCCTTGCAGCAGCTGTTCGAACACCTGGATGCCGGCTTCGTCGAGTGCCGACATCGGCTCGTCGAGCACCAGCAATTGCGGTTCCGGTATCAAGCCCTGGGCGAGCAGCACGCGCTGGCGCTCGCCACCGGACAACGCGCCCATGCGCCGCTTGCGCTTGGCGAGCATGCCGACCCGCGCCAGCGCCGCATCGATCGCCGGCTGCACGCGCCGCGACAAGCCGAGGAACGCCGGGCGCCGCTGGCACATGGCAGCCATGAAGTCGTCCACGGTCATTGGCAGCCCGCGGTCGAATTCCAGCGCCTGTGGCACATAGCCGATCACCTGCTGCGCGCCTGGCCAGTGCAGGGTCAGCTGGCCCTGGTGCGGCATCTGCCCAAGCAAGGTCTTGATCAGCGAACTCTTGCCGCCGCCATTGGGCCCGACGATGGCGTGCACGTTGCCTGCGGCCACGCTGAACCGCACCTGGTCGAGAATGCGC
This sequence comes from Pseudomonas sp. NPDC086566, assembly GCF_050280885.1. Lineage (NCBI taxonomy): Bacteria > Pseudomonadati > Pseudomonadota > Gammaproteobacteria > Pseudomonadales > Pseudomonadaceae > Pseudomonas > Pseudomonas sp. NPDC086566. The sequence goes on along the minus strand of NZ_JBNNWD010000009.1, from coordinate 88,516 downwards.
GTGCGGCCCAGGGCCAGGTCGATGCCGGCAAACTCAATGCGCGGCCCAGCGGGGGCGGTGAGGTTCGCGGCAGCGGTCATGCGCGGTTCTCCTGGATGGCGCGGACCACGGTGTCGAGGTTGCGCTTCATTTCCACTTCGTACTTGTCCTGGGTGTATTCACCGTAGGAAATGTGCGTCAGCGGGTACAGGCGCACGCCGGCTTCACGCTGGATGGTCTCGACATAGGCCGAAGGGAAGTCCATCTCCGAGAAAATCACCTTCACATCCAGCGCCTTGAGCTGGTCGATGGTCTTTTTCAGCTGTGCCGGGCTGGGTTCGATGCCGTGGGCGGGCTCGACCACGGCGGTCACTTCCAGGCCGAAGTCACGCACCAGGTAGTCGTAGGCGGCATGGATGGTGGCCACACGGAAGGTGGCGCTGGGAGCTTCGGTGACCTTGGCGAGGGCTTCGGCACGCAGGGCACGCAGGCGCTTTGCGTAGGCACGGGCGTTCTGCGTGTAGAACCTGGCGTTGTCGGGGTCGAGCTTGCCGAGCTCCCGGGCGATGTTGTTGACCTGGGCGATGGTGGTGCTGATCGACAGGAAGGTATGCGGGTTGACCACCTTGCCGGCGCCACGCGCGGCGATCCCGGTGGCGGCCAGCAGCGGCACGTTCTGGTTGGCTTCGATGGTCTGGATGCCGGGCTTTTCGCTGGCGGCGATCATGCGGTCGGCGAAATCGTCATGGCCCACGCCATTGAGCACCACTACGTCCAGGGTGCCGATGCGCTTGATGTCTTCAGCGCGGGGTTCATAGGCATGCGGGTTGAAACCCGCCGGAATCAGCGGCACCACTTCGGCCTTGTCGCCGACGATGTTGCTGACGTAGCTGTAGTAGGGGTGCAGGGTGATGCCGATGCGCAGGGGCTTGCCGGTATCGGCCAGAGCCAGCGCGGGCAGGGTGCAGGCCAGGAGCAGGGCGAGGGCTTTGCGGAACATGGGGAATCCTTGGGTTCAATGACGGTGTTCGCGGGTGACCCCGGCGTCGTAGTGGCTGACCACCTGCTGCCAGCCGGCGGCGATCAGTGCGGCCTGGCCAAGGTCGTCGGGGGGCACGGCGGCGCTGTCGCGGCGCAGCCACACGTCGACCTCGGTGCTGCCAGCGTCGGGCAGGATCAGCAGGAAACTGCCGGCTACCTGCGGCGCCTGGCTGCGGCCCAGGTAGGCGCCCTCCGCCAGCCACTGCCACTGGTGGCTGCCACGGCGCTGGCTGCCGGCGTCGGCCACGAACGGTGGCAGGCCTTGCTCGGCCAGGGCCGTGACGCTGGGCGTGGCGGCGCTTTCCTCGCGAAGCAACTGTATTTCGTCGAATGCCACGCGCAGGTCGGTGTAGATGCCCTGTTCGGCAGCGCTCAGGTCGCGGCGGGCGTCGATCTGGTGGCTGGCGATAGCCTGCTCGTCCTCGCGCTCGCCGCGCAGCAGCACGATGCTGGCGGCGAGGGCGACGATCAGCAGGCTGGCCAGCAGCACGTAGAGGGTTTCGTGCCCGGCGCCGGCCGGGCGCACCACTTGGGTCTGGCTCATGGCTGGGCGGCTCATGGCTGTGCGATGTCGGCGTGGTCGACTTCCACGACGTGGCCAGGCCCTGCGTCGAACAGCACGTAGAACTCGCCGTCGGGGCGTTTGAAGGTCAGGCTCGAATCCTCACCGAGCTTGCCACCGACCAGCACCTGCTCGTCGTAGCCGATCACGTCGAGAGTCACCCCAGGCGCGCCGCTGCCATCGGAAAAACCACCGGTGCATTTCACCTGGCCACCGGCCACTTCCTCGCATTCGCACATCGGGTTGTGGGCCAGGGCCGGGCCTGCGGCCAGTACCAGCCAGGGCAGGGCGAGCCTGCGCATCAGGTGTTTCATGGGTTGCCTCCTTGTTTTTCGAGCCAGGCCACAGTGGCTGGCGAAGCCTTGGCCAGGGGGACCGAGGCCTGGTGCAGGCTGCCGTCCCAGCCTTCGAGGGTGATCCAGACCTGTGCGTCGGCGCGGGTGCGCGGCGGTATCGGCAGGTTGGTGACCATGCGGTATGGCGCGCCGAAGAAAATGGTGCCGGCAGTGCGCAGGCTGCGCGGCTTGCCGATGCGCAGGTAGACCGCCTTGACCTCCTTCGCGCAGGCCTTGCACAGCGCCGCGTTGAACAGTTTGAAGTGGCCTGCGGGGCCGTCGGCGCGCGGGGCCTCGTTGCGCAGCTCGGCGAGGTCGAGGCTGTACGGGCCGACCTGTATGTCGTGGATCGGGTGTGCACCGAGCCCGGCGTCACCCCGGAACAACCTGACGTCGGCGAAATACTTGGGCATGAACCCCAGGGGAATGAGGATCAGCAGGATGTTGAGGTGAAAGCGCCATTTCAGCCACCATTGCTTGAGTGGCCGGGCAGGCAGGGTTTGGGCCTGGCTCATGGGCGCACCTCCAGGGTGGTTTCGCGGCGCGTGCTGCGCGGTGTGCGCTCGCTGCGCTTGAGCGCGGCGGCAGTGGCCTGGGCGGTGCGTTTGGTCCAGATCAGCAGCCCGCTGAACACCATCAGGGTCAGGATCAGGCCGAAGAAGAACCAGATCAGCTTGATCGGCAGGCCACCGAAGTCGCCCGTGTGCAGCGGGCGCATGGACTCGGTGACGAACTCCAGGGGCGAACGGTCGCTGAGCAGGAACTGGCTGTCGACCTGGCGGGTGTACGGGTTTACCGACGCGCTCTGGAACATCAGCGGGTACCAGCCACGACCGCCCATTTCGATGTGACTGTAGGCGGTGGCCGGCAGCGAGATGGAGGTGATGTCCAGGCTGGGGATGGCCAGGCCGGCAATGCGTGCGGCCTCGTCCAGGTCGATGCGTGGCGGCGGGCTGCCGTCGACGGTCTGCGGCACCTGCTCGCGGGCGATCACCGGCACGATGGGCTCGCTGGAGATGGTGATCTGGTTGTCGAACAGGATCGCCCGGATCAAGAACCAGATGCTGGTGATGGCAATGACCGCGATGAACCAGATCGACCAGACCCCGGCCAGGCGGTGCAGGTCGCCCCAGAAGATGCGCGAGCCTTGGCCGGTGCGTACCGGCTTGAAAAAACCTTTCCAGAATTTCTTGTACACCACCAGGCCCGTCACCAGCGACGCGAGCATTGGCAGGCCGAGCAGCGACACCAGGTACCAGCCCCAGCTGAAGCCATTGGTGAATGGCACCAGCCACCAGCCGTGCAGGGCCCGGGTGAAGGCTTCAAAGTTGAAGTCCGGCATCTTGCCCTGAATCGCCCCGGTATAAGGGTTGACGTAGAGCAACGGGCTGGAACCATCGGCGTAAGTGACCTGCGCCGTCAGCGCGAAGTGCGAGCCGTCGGGCTGGCTGAGCGAGTTGACGGCCATGTCTGGCTCGGCCTTGTGCAGGGCATCGAGCACTTGCTGGAAGCTCAGGCGTTCGGCCTTGTCGTCAGGCTTGCTGGCGCGCACGTCGGGGTTGGCCAGCCAGACGATCTCCTGGCTGACCACGGCCAGCATGCCGGTAAAGCAGACGATCAGCACGAAGAACCAGATCGGCAGGGCGAGCCAGCTGTGGACCAGGAACCACAGCTTGGACTTGGATTTTTTTGGTGATTTGGCCATCGGTCAGTCTTCTGAAAAAGGGGGCGAGCACAGGCCCAACCAAAAAAGGGCTGTTGTTCAAAAGACGAATGAGAATGAAAATCCTGATGAATTAAATGCAAGCAAATGTTTCGGAGGGCACGCGCGCCGACAGGGCGCTGGTGCGCCCTGTCGCTTGGGTGGCAACGCCAGTCAGGCGCTGGTCAGGGCAACGGCAGGTTGTGCCTTGCCCTGTTGGCGCGCCAGATCGTGGTACAGCGCCTGGCCTATCTCGGCGGCACGGGAGGGCAGCACCGACAGCAAGGTGTCGCTGAGGCCATGGCTGTTCTCGCAAAAGCCTTGCAGGTAGACCGAGGCCTGCAGGTCGGGGCTTGCCAATACCCGGTAGTTGCGGTCGACGCTGAAGTCTTCCAGGTAGTCGGCCAGCGGGGCGAGCAGGTCGCGGTGCGAGCGGCGTTCGTAGCCGGTGGCGAGGATTACCGCGTCGTAGCGGTGGGTCTGCTGCTGGCCGGTGGCCAGGTCACGCAGGGTCAGTTCGATGCCGTCGCGGGTAGCCACCACGGCTTCCACCTGGCGGCGGCACAGCACGTTGTGGCGGAACTGGTGTGCCACCTTCTGCCGGTAGAGGATGCCGTAGATTCGCTCGATCAGGTCGAGGTCGACCACCGAGTAGTTGGTGTTGTGGTATTCACCGAGCAGCTTGGCGCGTTGGTCGGCCGGCTCGTTGTAGACCAGGTCGGTGTAGTCGGGGGCGAAGATCTCGTTGACGAACGGGCTGTCGTCGGCCGGCTTGAGGGCGGAGCCGCGCAGCACCATGTCAACCTTGACCGACGGGTAGCTGTCATTGAGGTCGATGAAGGCCTCGGCGGCGCTCTGGCCAGAGCCGATCACGGCAATGCGCATCGGCTTGCCGACCGTGCAGGGCAACTTGTTCAGGCTGCTGAGGTACTGGGAATGGTGGAAAACCCGTGGATCATCCTTGAACGCGGTGAATTTCTCGGGGATTTTCGGTGTGCCGCCGCTGCCCACCACTACCGAGCGCGTCCGTCGGCTGAATTCGCGGCCTTGCCCATCGCGTGAGACCAGGCGCAGGTGCTCGACACGGCCGGCCTTCACTTCAGGTTCGATGCGCAGCACTTCTTCGCCATACACCGCCTGGCTGGCGAAGTGCTCGGCGGCCCAGCGCAGGTAGTCGTTGTACTCCAGGCGGCAGGGGTAGAAGGTGCCGAGGTTGATGAAGTCGGCCAGGCGCTGCTTCTGGTGCAGGTAGTTGACGAAGCTGTACGGGCTGGTCGGGTTGCGCAGCGAGACCAGGTCCTTGAGGAACGAGATCTGCAGTTCGCTCTGGGTGGCGAGGGTTTCGCCATGCCAGCGGTATTCCTTCTGCTTGTCGATGAACAGCGCATCGAGGGCGTGGCCCTGGCTCTGGGCAAGTTCTTCCAGGGCGATGGCCAGGGCCAGGTTGGACGGGCCGAAGCCTACGCCGATCAGGTCCTTGATAGTTTCCGGGTGTGCAGACTGGCTCATGGCTGCGGTTCCATAATGGGTCGAATGTGGGCGCATGCCGGGGCTCCGGCGCTTGTACATTGGGTGGAACGAGCCAGCGCAGAGTGAATTTACTGCCCGAAAGCGTGCCTGCGGTCAGCCCGGCCTAAAGGCTTGCCGCTTTTGGCCGATACGCAGGTCAACTCAAGGACCCTTTGCAAGGCAGGGAGAAACACATGGTAGGTATCGCGGCAGTCAGCATCAGCAACACATCGGCCCAGGCCGGCAGCGCTTCGCAGGTCAGCGACACGGAAAAGACTGAATCGGGCAGCTCGACGCTGCAGGTCGACACCTCGAAACTGCGTGGCGACGGCCAGGCCAAAGGCGCCGAGGCTGCGCAAGGCAGCAGTGGCAGTGGCGAGCCGTCACACATCAAGCAGTTGCGCGAGATGATCAAGCAACTGCAGAAGCAAATGGCCGATGAACAGAAACAGCTGGCCATCCTGATGGCGCAGAAAACCGACGACACCACCAAATTGGCGGCAGTCACGGCCAAGCAGGCCAGCATCGCCACCCTCAGTGGCCAGATCATGACGGCTACTGCGCAACTGCTGGAAGCGCTGCAGAAGACCGGTGGCGACAGCGCTGGCGGGATGGTCGACACCCAGGCCTGAAATCAACCGTAAGCTGGTTCGATCCTGTGAGAGCGGGCGCGCCCGCTCCCACAGGATCATGCTAAATCAACAGGTCAGTCCGACGCCAGGCGCCCCTTGCCGTGCTTGTCGGTCTTGTATTGCATGGCCACTGCCGGTGCCGGCTTGGTCGCGCCGGTTTCCAGCCACTGACGCATGCGGGTGGCGTCGGCGAAGTGGGTGTACTTGCCGAAGGCATCAAGAATCACCATGGCCACCGGGCGGTTGTCCATCTTGGTCAGCAGCACCAGGCAATGGCCGGCTTCATTGGTGAAACCGGTCTTGGTCAGCTTGATGTCCCAGTTGCTCTTGTTCACCAGGTGGTCGGTGTTGCGGAAGCCCAAGGTGTAGTTGGGCTTGCGGAATGCCACGGTCTTCTCGCGGGTGGTCGACAGCTCGCTCAGCATCGGGTACTTGCGCGCGGCCATCAGTAGCTTGGACAGGTCACGGGCGGTGGAGACGTTCTGCGTCGACAGGCCGGTCGGTTCGACATAGCGGGTGTGCGCCATGCCCAGGCTGCGGGCCTTGGCGTTCATCGCCTTGATGAAGGCCGGGTAGCCCCCTGGGTAGTGGTTGGCCAGGGTGGTCGCGGCACGGTTTTCCGACGACATCAGGGTAATCAGCAGGGTTTCCCGGCGATTCAGCTCGCTCCCCAGGCGTACGCGCGAATACACGCCTTTCATGTCCGGGTTGTTGGCGATGGTCATGGTGAGCATCTCATCCATGGGCAGCTTGGCATCCAGCACCACCATCGCCGTCATCAGTTTGGTCACCGAGGCGATGGGCACCACGCGGTCAGCGTGGCTCGCATACAGTTCCTGGTTGGTGTTCAGGTCGATCAGCAGGGCGCTGCCAGACGCCAGGTGCAGCTTGGACGGGTCGCGTTGGACCTGGGCCGGGGGTTGTGCAGCAGCGGTCGACGGAAGGGTCGCAGTACCTGTGAGCAACAGCAGCAGGCTGAGGATGGACAGGGATGTTTTCACGTTGAGGCTCACTAAAAGTTGGTATGTCGTTGGCTGTGCAAGGGTTTTCCCCCAAAAAACCGCTGCATTGTGGAGTATGGCCGAAGTGCTGTCGATTGCTCGTTGAGCCGACCCCATGAAATGAAAAAAGCTTCATGCTGTATCGGTTTTCCTGCCGCCGTTCGTCGCTTCGACCAGGCAAAAAAAGACCCGCCAGGTAGCGGGTCGGAAGGGACGTAGGGAGCAACGCACAACAAGATTCGGTCAAGCGATCAGGCAGTCGGCCTGGAGCTGTTCAGCCAGGGCCTGCGCCGAGGCGCGGGTCGCCAGCGGGCCGCTGACGGCCTCGCCATTGCTTACCAGATACCAGCAGGCCAGCAGGCCCTGCTCACGCAGTGTGGCGGGGACAGCAGTGCCGACGACGGACATGATCTGAATAGTGGCCATGGGGACCTCCTGTAAAACATGTGGCCACCTTACGCAGCTCCCGGCACGGTTTGAAATCAACATGCTCAATAGTGCTCATCAGTTTTATCAACGGTCACCAGCGAGGCGGGCCGTAATACACCGGTGGCGGGCCGTAGTAAGGGCGGTACGCTGGCGGTGGCGGCGCCGGTACGTAGTACGGTTGGTAATACACGGGCTGCGGCGGTGCCTGTACATAGACAGGCGGTGGCCCATAGTAGGCGGGCTGGCGTTCGACATAGACGGTGCGGTCGTGGCCACCGTACACCGTCGCCCCGACCACGGCCCCGACCACTGCAGCGCCGAGCAGTGGGCCCGGGCCATACCAGCCATGGCCGCCGCCACCATGGGCGGAGGCTTGCCCGCTGATGGCCAGGGCACCGACCAGCAGGGCGATTCCGGGGAGATGACGGATCATGACACTTCCTCGCAAGGTAACCCCAGGCTTGGGGCCCTGATAGTATGCGTCCGGTCTCTGTCAGCCGGGCACAGGGAAACGGTAAAGGTTATGTAAGGGGCGACCAGTGGTGGCGTCTGGTACCCTGCACAAACGTTTCAGTCATGTAAAAGGAGCGGGTTATGGCGGCAACTCCCAGCAGAGACACGGTACTGTGCATTTCCCTGGCCGGGCGGCCGGGCACCTTCGGCGTGCGTTTTCATAATCACCTTTACCAGCAGCTTGGGATGGACTTCTACTACAAGGCCATGCGCACGGACGACCTGCCGGCAGCCGTCGCCGGCATCCGCGCCCTGGGCATTCGCGGTTGTGGCGTGTCGATGCCGTACAAGGAGGCCTGTATGGCGCTGGTCGATGAAATCGACCCGTCGGCGGCGGCGATCGAGTCGGTCAATACCCTGGTCAACGACGGCGGCCATCTGAAGGCCTACAACACCGACTACCTGGCCGTGCGGCAACTGCTGGCCGAGCATCAGGTTGATCCCTCCACCGCGTTCGCCCTGCGTGGCAGTGGCGGCATGGCCAAGGCCGTGGCCAGTGCACTGCGCGATGCCGGGTTCCGCGAAGGCATCATTGTCGCCCGCAACGAGCAGGCCGGTCGGCAGTTGGCGGATGTCTGCGGCTATCGCTGGGTAGCCGAACTGGGTGACCGGTGCCCGCCGATGCTGGTGAACGTGACACCGATCGGCATGGCTGGCGGGCCGGAGGCCCAGGCGCTGGCGTTCAGCGAGAATGCCATTGCGGCGGCCGAGCGGGTGTTCGACGTGGTGGCGATGCCGGCGCGCACGCCACTGATCCAGCGCGCCGAGGCACTGGGTAAACCGGTGATCACCGGGCTGGAAGTGATCGCGTTGCAGGCTTTGGAGCAGTTTGTGCTGTACACCGGGGTGCGGCCCAGCCGTGAACAGGTCGAAGCGGCGGTGGCTTACGCACGCGCCGCTCCTGCACCCGAATGACCTGCAAGGTCAGAAGGTCTTGTGACCTTTGTCCAGTTGCAAGTCCACCAGTGCCCGGCCATGGGCCAGCGACACATGCTGCGCATTCTCAAGGTCCGAGAAGAACTTCATGGGCATGGACATGCGCTTGCTGGTATGCCCCTGTGGGTCGGTGATCAGGCAGCCGGCGGCATAGGGCAGGGGGGAGTCGGGGTGGGGCATCACGCTGGCGGTGATGGTGTGGTTGCGGTATTCACAGTGAAGAGATTGCATCGTCCTTTACCTCGCTGTGGCATGTGAAGCACTACCTTCATATACCACAGCAAGGGGACGGCAGTTCCCGGCCCGACGAGCGCGAGCCGAAGGGATCAGCCCTTCAGGTCGGTTGGCTGGATCACTTCAACCCAGTAACCGTCCGGGTCCTTGACGAAGGCCAGGTGGTTCATGCGGCCATCTTGCAGGCGCTTCTGGAACGGCACGCCGAGGGCTTCGAAACGGGCACAGGCTTCACGCACGTCTGGCACCGAGATGCAGATGTGGCCAAAGCCGCGCGGGTCGGTGTTGCCATTGTGATAGGCAAACTCCGGGTCGTTTTCGGTGCCGTGGTTGTGGGTCAGTTCCAGCACGCCCGGGATCGATTTCATCCACTGGTGGCGGGCAGCGTCGTCGGCGGGGATCTGTGCCGGGTCGACCAGGGCCAGGAAATACAGGCTGAAGGCCGCTTCAGGGAAGTCGCGTTTGTCGACCAGGCGGAAGCCCAGCACGCGGGTGTAGAAGTCCAGCGACTTCTCGATATCCTTGACCCGCAGCATGGTGTGGTTGAAGACGAATTGGGCGGTGGCAGCGTCTGGCTGCGCGGTGACGCCAGGCAGGGTTTGCAGATCGTGCAGGCTCATGGGGACTCCAGAGACGGGGCTGGCAACCAGGTGCCAGCGAAACAGACAGGGGGCCATGATACGGCAGTGAAGCGTTTGCGCAAATAAAAGCGCCCTGCTCGGGGGAGCAGGGCGCCAGAATTAGAGGCCCGCATGTGCGGGCGCGTGATGGGGTCGCTAGTCCTTTAGCTGTCTCGATACTGCGGCAGCCGTTGTGAAAAAAGTGTGAAGTGGGTGTTGACGTTTCATCAGCGAACCCAGCTTTCCACGGTGGCGGCCCCATACTCCTCTTTCCATGCCTTGAGGCCGCGGTGGTTGCCGCCTTTGGTCTCGATCAGCTCGCCGGTGTGCGGGTTTTCGTAAACTTTTACCACGCGCGGGCGGCGCTGCTGTTTCGGTGCGCTGGCCGTGCCCCGGGTAACTGCCTTCGGGTCGAGGATGGCGATGATATCGCGCAGACTTTTGTCATAGCTTTTCATCAGGCCGACTAGTTTCTGCTCGAATTCGATTTCGCGTTTGAGGCCGGCATCCTTTTTCAGCGCCTCCAGTTGCGCCATTTGTTCCTGGAGCGCTTTTTCGGCAGCACGAAACTCTGCAAGTCTGGACACTGTAATCACTCCTGTACGTCTTCGTGGCAGGGCGTGACGAACATTGACAAGCACTAAACGCCAGCCACGCGGGTGGGTAAAACTGTTCGCTGACATCGAGTGTAGACACTTGCAGGAATTCGGTAAACCGCAAACTTTTTATAAGTAATCGGGAACTTTCCAAGTTTTCCGGGCGGTAATGCAGGCGGTTTTCGAGTGCTTTTGGAAGGGTTCTAGACCATGGTCCAATACCCCGTTGCAGCGCGCTTGGGCGATGATTTCAGATGATGGCTGACGCTTGTTCGGCCGCGACGCATTAGCGTGGCGCAGGTGCGTCACGACGATTTGTTTTTTCGCCTTTGTTTGGATGTTCCCTCGCATGTTTTCCCCCCTCCCTCTCGCCCCGGGGCGCCGTGTTGCCGGCGTGTTTCTGTTATGCACCGGTGCGCATGCCCAGGCCGCCGGTTTTGTTGAAGACGCCAGTGCCAAGGTTGAAGCACGCACGGTCTATTTCAACCGGGATTTTCGTGACGGCCACAGCAGTTCCAGCCAGGGCGCGTCAAAACGCGAAGAGTGGGCGCAAGGCTTCATTCTCAATGTGCAGTCGGGTTATACCCAAGGGCCAGTCGGCTTTGGCGTAGATGCACTGGGCATGTTGGGCATCAAGCTCGATTCCAGCCCCGCCGACAGTAACAGTGGTTTGTTGCCTTCATCCGGCCACGATCCACGGCACTCCGCCGATCAATACGCGAAGATGGGCCTGGCGGCCAAGGTCAAGGTTTCCAACACTGTGCTGAAGTATGGCTCGATGATGCCGGACGTCCCGCTGTTGAAGTACAACGATGGTCGCCTGCTGCCGACGATGTTCCAGGGTGCGATGCTCACCTCCGAAGAACTGCACGACCTGAAGTTCACCCTGGCCCGCCTGGACAAGTACACGGCGCGTGATTCCACCGATCGCCAGGATATCCGCGTGCATTGCAAGAACAAACGCTATGCCTGCGATATCGAAGCCGACCACTTTGACCTGGCCGGCCTGGACTACCGGTTCAACGACCGGCTCAGCGCCCAGTATCAGGTCGCCAGGCTGGAAAACATCTACCGCCAGCATTTCCTTGGCCTGGTCGCCAGCCAGCCGCTCGCGCTCGGCAGCCTGTCGGCGGACCTGCGGCTGATCAAGAGCGATGACATCGGCAATGCCCGCGCTGGCGAGATCGACCACCGAGCCTTCAGCGGCATGCTCGGTTACAGCCTGGGTGGGCACAAGATCAGTGCCGGCTGGCAGCGCATGTACGGCGAGAGTGCCATGCCGTACCTCGATGGCAGTAACCCGTACCTGGTCAACTACGCCCAGGTCAACGACTTTGCCGCCGCCCAGGAACGTTCCTGGCAAGTGCGCTACGACTACGACTTCAAAGCCCTCGGTGTGCCCGGCCTGAGCTTCTTCACACGCTACATCAATGGCGACCACATCAAGGTCCCCGGCAGCACTGCCGAAGGCAAGGAATGGGAGCGTGATACCGAGCTCAGGTACCAGGTGCAGAGCGGCACCTTCAAGGATGTCAGTGTGCGTCTGCGTAACTCCACGTACCGCAGCAACTACGAGCGGTGGGCGCGGGACATGGACGAGACGCGGGTCATCGTCAGCTATAACTTCTCTATCTTCTGAGCAGACAGGCTGGGCGCGTCCATGAAAGACCTTCTGTTGATCGGCATCGGCCCGGGCGACCCGCGGCAGGTCACCGTCGAGGCGGTCGAGGCACTGCGTCGCGCCAGCGTGTTCTTCGTGCTCGACAAGGGCCCGGGCAAGGGTGAGCTGGTCGGCATGCGCAAGGCGATCCTCGAGCGCTACCGGCCCGAGGGCGGCTACCGCCTGGTGCAGGTGGCCGACCCGCAGCGCGACGCCGAGGCGGACGATTACCCAGGCGCTGTGCACGACTGGCATCGCCAGCGTGCCGCGCTGTATGCCCGGTTGATCAGCGAAGAGGTGGGCGCCGAGGAGATCGCCGCCTTTTTGCTGTGGGGTGAGCCAGGGCTCTACGACAGTACCTTGCGCATACTTGACCTGGTTCGCGAACGTGGGGTGGCGCTGCGCTTGCAGGTGATTCCCGGTATCAGCAGTGTGCAGGCCCTGGCGGCGCGGCACCAGATCCCGCTCAACCGCATAGGCGAGCCGCTGATCGTGCTGCCAGGGCGACGCCTGGCAGCGCAGGGGCAGGTGGACAATGTGGTGGTGATGCTCGACGGGCAATGTGCATTTGCCGCGCTGGAGGATCCGGCGCTGGTGATCTACTGGGGCGCTTACCTGGGTACCGAGGACGAAGTGCTGATCGCCGGGCCTTTGCAAGCCGTGAAGGCGCGGATACTGGAGGTGCGCGAGCGGGAGCGGGCGCGCAAGGGGTGGATCATGGATACCTATCTGTTGCGGCGGGAGCTGTGAGGTGGGGTGGCTGTACCGGTCTCTTCGCGGCTTGAGCCGCGAAGCAGGCGCCGCCGGCTTCAAGGCGTGCCGAGAATCTGCACTACCTTGTCGCGCAGCTGGTCGATGGTGAACGGCTTGCCGATCATGTGCATGCCCTGCGGCACGTCGAAACTCTCGGCGTAGCCGCTGGCAAACAGCACCGGCAGCGCCGGCCGCATGGCACGGGCCTCGGCTGCCAATGCTTCACCGCGCATATCCGGCAGGCCGACGTCGGTCACCAGCAGGGCCAGTTGCTGGCTGTCATCCTCGATCACCTTCAGCGCCGCCGTGGCATTTTCCGCTTCAATGGTGCTGTAGCCCAATTCGTCGAGCACTTCGACCATCAGCATACGTACGATGTCGTCGTCTTCGACTACCAGAAGGTGCATGGTTGGTTTCCTGTTGAAAAAAGGCATGTCCCTACTCTGTGCGCCAGGCAGTGACAGAAGTTCCCGAGGATACCGGAGTGTTGCACATCGATGGAACGATTCTCACACGCAGCCTTCAAATACTGGCTAAATGCCCTGCCGCGGCGGCCCAAGCGGGTTAGACTCGCTTGTTGACCGGTGAGCGCAGCGGCAGACAACTACAGGCTAGAGCCGCCACACTTTTCCAATGGACTTTTTTCGCGCGGGCGTTTTCAGATGATTCAAGCAGCCTCGATGGACCAGCAGAGCTTCCGCAAGCTGTTGAGCCGCAATATCGGCTTACCCCTGGGGGTGGGTCTGCTCGGCGCCGTGGCCTTTGTCGCGGTGATCAACTACCTGCTTTCGGCCATGCAGTGGGTCGAGCACACCGATCGGGTGATTGGCAATGCCAACGAGACGGTCAAGCTGTCGATCGACATGGAAACCGGCATGCGCGGTTTTCTGATCACCGGTGACGAACGCTTCCTCGACCCCTACGAGGTGGCCAAGCCACGCATCCTGGGCAGCCTGCAGAGCCTGCGCGGCATGGTCGAGGACAACCCGCAGCAGGTCGACCGCATCGACCGGTTGATCGCCTTGCAGAACGCCTGGAACGATTTCGGCAACGAGATGATCAACCAGCGCCGCAGTGGTGGCGATTACCGTGAGTCGGTGGCCAATGGCCGCGGCAAGCGCATCACCGACGAGATACGCAATCAGTTCGAGAGCCTGATCGACACCGAACAGCAGCTGCGCATGGCCCGCAACGAGAAGGTCAGTACGGTCACTGTTACCGCGATTTCGGTGTTCGTGCTGCTGATTGTCGGCCTCAGCGCCTTGCTCGCTTACTTCGGCCGTCGCGATCTGATGGCACTGTCGGACAGCTACAGCGAAAACCTGCAGGCCCAGCAGCGCTTCGCCGAGCGCCTGGAGCACCAGGCCTGGCTGCGCAATGGCCAGACACAGCTGTCTGAACAGGTGTTGGGCCAGCTGACCTTGCCGATGCTGGGTGAAAACATCCTGCGTTTCTTCGCCAGCTACCTGGGCAGTGTGGTCGGAGCGCTTTACGTGCGTGACGAGCACGGCCGCCTGGTGCGCGTGGCCAGTTACGGTTTGGGGGCGGAGGAACAGGCCCGCCAGCAGGTGCTGGGCGACCACGACGGCTTGCTGGCCCGAGCCGTGCGCGAAGGGCGCCTGTTGCGCCTGGACAACTTGCCGGACGATTACTACCGCCTCAGCTCCGGCCTTGGCAGTGGCCTGCCGCGCAGCGCGCTGTTGATGCCGGCCATTGACGACGGCCAGATCAATGGCGTGATCGAACTCGGCTTCCTGCGCCTCTTGCAGGAGCGTGACGACGAACTGATGGAGCGCGTGGCTGGCAACCTCGGTATCTCCATCGAAAGCGCTCGCTACCGCCAGCGCCTGCAGGAGGTGCTGGCCGAGACCCAGCAGCTCAACGAAGAACTGCAAGTGCAGCAAGAAGAGCTCAAGACCGCCAACGAAGAGCTCGAAGAGCAATCGCGCGTGCTCAAGGAGTCGCAGGCCCATCTGGAAACCCAGCAGGCCGAACTCGAGCAGACCAATGAGCAGTTGTCCGACCGCACCCACGCCCTGGACCGCAAGAACGAGGAGCTCAGCCTGGCCCAGGAGGAACTGAAGGCCCGTGCCGAAGATTTGCAGCGCTCGAGCAAGTACAAGTCCGAATTCCTCGCCAACATGTCCCATGAACTGCGTACGCCGCTGAACAGCTCGCTGATCCTGGCCAAGCTGCTGGCCGAGAACGGCGAGGGCAACCTCAGCGCCGAGCAGGTCAAGTTCGCCGAGTCCATCTATTCGGCAGGCAACGACCTGCTGAACCTGATCAACGACATCCTCGACATCGCCAAGGTCGAGGCCGGCAAGCTTGAAGTGCGCCCGGAAAACACTCAGCTCGAACGCCTGGTCGAAGGCTTGCGCGGGATGTTCCTGCCGCTGGCCGAGCACAAGGGCCTGGGCTTCGAAGTGACGGTCGAAGCGCAGGTGCCGGCCACCTTGTTCACCGACCGCCAGCGCCTGGAGCAGATCCTCAAGAACCTGTTGTCCAACGCCATCAAGTTCACCGAGCGTGGCCAGGTCAGCCTGAACATCGGCTACCAGGCAGGCACCGGCATCATCTTCTCGGTTCGCGACAGCGGCATCGGCATCGCCGCCGACCAGCAACAAGCGATCTTCGGCGCCTTCCATCAGGTCGACGGCACCAGCAACCGCCGTTACGGCGGCACCGGCCTGGGCCTGTCGATCTCCCGTGACCTGGCGCATCTGCTGGGCGGGCAGATCAGCGTCGACAGCAGCCTCGGCCACGGCAGTGTGTTCAGCCTGATCATGCCGGAACGCTACGAGTCGCAGAGCGAGGAGGTCGAACCGTTGAGCCTGCGCCCGGCCGTCGACAGCCTGCCGCCGGCTCCGCCGGCTGCCGCTCCGGCCCTGGCCAAGCGCCCGGCGCCGGCCTTCAGCGATGATCGTGAACGCGCACCGTTCGACAACCGTTGCATCCTGGTGGTCGAGGACGAGCCGAACTTCGCCCGCATTCTCTTCGACCTTGCTCACGAACTGGGATACAGCTGCCTGGTCGCGCAGTGCGCCGATGAAGGCTTCGAGCTGGCCGAACAGTACATTCCCGACGCGATCCTGCTGGACATGCGCCTGCCTGACCATTCCGGGTTGACGGTGTTGCAGCGTCTCAAGGAGCAGGCCACCACGCGGCATATCCCGGTGCACATCATTTCGGTCGAGGACCGGGTCGAGGCGGCCATGCACATGGGCGCGGTGGGCTATGCGGTCAAGCCGACCAGCCGCGAAGAGCTCAAGGAAGTGTTCGCCCGCCTGGAAGCCAAGTTGACCCAGAAGCTCAAGCATATCCTGCTGGTGGAGGACGACGACCTGCAGCGCGAGAGCATTGCCCGCCTGATCGGCGACGACGATGTCGAGATCACCGCCGTGGCCATGGCCCAGGATGCCCTGGCGCTGCTGCGCGAGAACATCTACGACTGCATGATCATCGACCTCAAGCTGCCTGACATGCTCGGCAACGAACTGCTCAAGCGCATGACTGCCGAGGACATCCGTTCGTTCCCGCCGGTGATCGTCTACACCGGGCGCAACCTCACCCGCGAAGAAGAGGCCGACCTGCTCAAGTATTCGCGCTCGATCATCATCAAGGGCGCGCGCTCGCCGGAGCGCTTGCTCGATGAAGTGACGCTGTTCCTGCACAAAGTCGAATCGCAGCTGTCCCATGAGCGCCAGCGCATGCTCAAGACCGCGCGCAGCCGCGACAAGGTCTTCGAGGGGCGCAAGGTCTTGCTGGTGGACGACGATGTGCGCAACATCTTCGCCCTCACCAGCGCCCTGGAACACAAGGGCGCCATCGTCGAGATCGGCCGCAACGGGCGTGAAGCCATCGAGCGCCTGGAGCAGCACGATGATATCGACCTGGTGCTGATGGACGTGATGATGCCGGAGATGGACGGTTTCGAGGCCACTCGCCTGATCCGTCAGCAGCCGCGCTGGCGCAAGCTGCCTATCATCGCCGTCACCGCCAAGGCGATGAAGGATGACCAGCAGCGTTGCCTGCAGGCTGGCGCCAATGATTACCTGGCCAAACCGATCGACCTGGACCGCCTGTTCTCGTTGATCCGTGTGTGGCTGCCGCAACTGGAGCGAATTTGACTAGCGAACGCAACACTGACATCGAGATCCGGCTGCTGATCGAGGCGATCTACCTCAAGTACAGCTACGATTTCCGCAACTACTCCGGCGCTTCGATCAAGCGCCGGATCCTCCATGCCCTGCGCCAGTTCGACTGCCTCACGGTGTCGGCGTTGCAGGAGCGGGTGCTGCACGACCCGGGCATGTTCATGCAGTTGCTGCAGTACCTGACGATCCCGGTCAGCGAGATGTTTCGCGACCCTGGCCACTTCCTGGCCTTGCGCCAGGAGGTGGTGCCACTGCTGCGCACCTGGCCGTCGATCAAGGTGTGGATTGCAGGTTGCAGCACCGGTGAAGAGGTGTACTCGATGGCCATCCTGCTGCGTGAAGAGGGCCTGCTCGAGCGCACCATCATTTACGCCACCGACATCAACCCGCATTCGCTGGACCGCGCCAAGCAAGGCATCTACTCGATGCAGAGCATGCGCGAGTATGAAGAAAACTACCGCCTGGCCGGTGGCCGCCGGGACTTTGCCGAGTATTACACCGCGGCCTACGGCAACGCCATCATGGACAGCAGCCTGCGTGACAACGTGACCTTCGCCGACCACAGCCTGGCCACCGACAGCGTGTTTTCCGAGACCCAGCTGGTGTCGTGCCGCAACGTGCTGATCTACTTCAACAAGGCACTGCAGGACCGCGCCCTCGGGTTGTTCCACGAGTCCTTGTGCCACCGTGGCTTCCTGGTGCTTGGCAGCAAGGAGTCGGTGGACTTTTCGGCCTACAGCGAGCGCTTCGAGCCACTGGTCAAGCCCGAACGGATCTACCGTAAATCATGAACGGCGTGCGCGCGGTGGTCATAGGCGCCTCGGCGGGTGGCGTCACGGCACTGTTCTCGGTGCTCGGTGCGTTGCCGGCCGGTTTTGCCATTCCGGTGCTGTGCGTGCTGCACCTCCCGGACGACCGGCACAGCCAGTTGGCCGAGGTGTTGCAGCGGCGCTTGCAGCGGCCGGTGCGCCAGGCTTGCGACAAGGAAGCCATTGCCCCGGGCCAGATCTACGTGGCCGGGCCGAGTTATCACCTGTCAGTGGAAGCTGACTTCAGCCTGTCGCTGAGCCAGGAGGACCCGGTGCATTTCTCGCGCCCGGCCATCGACTTCCTGTTCACCTCGGCGGCCGATGCCTACGGCCCTGGATTACTCGGCGTGCTGCTGACCGGGGCCAACGAAGATGGTGCCGAAGGGCTTGCCTACATCAAGAACAGCGGCGGCCGGACCGTGGTCCAGGATCCCCGCGATGCACAGGTGGCGCTGATGCCGGAGGCCGCACTGGCCCGGCATACGCCCGACCTTATCCTTTCTCTGAGCGGTATCGGGCAGTTGCTCGCTACCCTGGAACCCAGCGCATGCTAAGCCACACCACTGCCAAACTGCTGATCGTCGATGACCTGCCGGAAAACCTGCTGGCGCTCGCCGCCCTGATCCAGGGCGAAGACCGCGAGGTGTACCAGGCACAGTCGGCGGAAGCGGCCTTGTCGCTGATGCTCGAACACGAGTTCGCCCTGGCCATTCTCGACGTGCAGATGCCGGGCATGAATGGCTTCGAGCTGGCCGAACTGATGCGCGGCACGGAAAAGACCCGCAACATCCCGATCGTCTTCGTCTCTGCTGCCGCGCGTGAAATGAATTATGCCTTCAAAGGCTACGAGAGCGGTGCAGTGGACTTCCTGCACAAGCCCCTCGACACCCTGGCGGTGAAGAGCAAGGTGTCGGTGTTCGTCGACCTGTATCGCCAGCGCAAGGTGCTCGACCGGCAGCTGCAGGCGCTCGAGCGCAGCCGCCAGGAGCAGGAACTGCTGCTGGGCCAGTTGCAGGTGGCGCGAGGGGAGCTGGAGCATGCGGTGCGCATGCGCGACGACTTCATGTCGATCGTTGCCCACGAGGTGCGCACGCCGCTCAACGGCCTGATCCTGGAAACCCAGCTGCGCAGGATGCACCTGGCCCGTGGCAATCTCGAGGCGTTCAGCGCCGACAAACTGCAGGCCATGGTCGAGCGTGACGAGCGCCAGATCAACAGCCTGATCCGCCTGATCGAGGACATGCTCGACGTGTCGCGCATTCGCACCGGCAAGCTGTCGCTACGGCCCAGGGCGTTCGACCTGAGCCAGTTGGTACGCGGCCTGGTAGAGAACTTCTCGGCCCAGGCCACGGCACTGGAGACGTCCATCGAGCTGCTGCGGTGTGAACCGTTGACAGGGGAGTGGGACGAATTCCGGATTGAGCAAGTCCTGGCCAACCTGTTGTCGAATGCTTTGCGTTATGGCGAGCGGCGGCCGGTGCACGTGCAGGTGTTCGAGTGTGATGGCATGGCAGCGGTGCAGGTTCGCGATCACGGCATCGGCATCAGCGCCAGCAACCAGCAACGGATCTTCCAGCAGTTCGAGCGTGTGGCCACCCAGCAAGCCAGCAATGGATTGGGGCTGGGCCTGTATATCTCGGAGCAGATCGTCCAGGCCCATGGCGGGCAGATTCAGGTACAAAGCGATGTCGGCAAAGGCTCCACGTTCACCCTGCTGTTGCCGCTGGCAGGGGTGAAAGAACAAAACGACCAGGTGCGGGCAACCTCCGCGTAAGCCTGAGGTCACATTGGCCAACTGCAAGTATTCAAGGCGTTGACATGAGTGAAGATGCACAAGATGTAGTATTGGTGGTCGAGGATGAACCGGCAATCCGGATGATCCTGCGCGACTACCTGGCGGGTGAGGGCTACCACGTGCTGGTGGCCGAAGACGGTGAACAGGCGTTCGCCATCCTGGCGAGCAAGCCGCACCTGGACCTGATGGTGACCGACTTCCGCTTGCCGGGTGGCATTTCCGGGGTGGAGATCGCCGAACCTGCGGTGAAGCTGCGGCCGGACCTGAAGGTGATCTTCATCAGTGGCTATCCGGCCGAGATCCTCGAATCCGGCAGCCCGATCGCCCGCAAGGCACCGATCCTGGCCAAGCCATTCGACCTCGACACCCTGCACCAGAAGATCCAGGCCTTATTGCGCTGACCCGTGCCGGCCTTTTCGCGGGTAAACCCGCTCCCATGGGATCACCTGGCGTTCACCGGCGGTGCTGTACCTGTGCGGGTTTACCAAAGCGCAGCCGAAGCCGCCGTCAAAGCCCGCCCAAACACCGCGATCGCCGTGTCCACCTCGGCCTCGCTGGTAAACCGCCCGATACTCACCCGCACACTCCGGCGTGCCCGTGCTTCATCCAGCCCCAGCGCCAACAGCACATGCGAAGCCGCGTTGCTTGCCGAGTTGCAGGCCGAGGTGGTGGACAACGCCAGCTCGCTGGCCAAGGCCATGCTGTTGAAGCCGTTGGCCTCGATGCACAGGTTGAGGGTGTGAGCAATCCGCTGCTGGGCGCAGCCATTGAGGCTCACTCCCGGCAAGGCCAGCAGCCCCTCACGCAGGCGCCTGCTCAGCTGCTCGATACGCTGGTGCTCGCTGTCACCCGGCTCACCGGCCAAGGCGAAGGCACTGCCCATGCCGACAATCTGGTGCGTTGGCAAGGTGCCTGAGCGCAACCCCTGTTCATGGCCGCCACCATGGATCTGCGCGCGCATCGACTCGCGGGCGCGCGGCCCGACATACAGTGCGCCGATGCCCTTTGGCCCATACACCTTGTGCGCCGAGAACGACATCAGGTCCACCGCCATCGCCTGCAGCTCGATGGCCAGCTTGCCGACCGCCTGGGCTGCATCCACATGCAGCAGGGCGCCATGGGCACGCACCCGTTCGCCAATGCCCGCAAAATCGGTGACGGTGCCCAGTTCATTGTTCACCGCCATCAGCGACACCAGGCGGGTGTCCGCGCGCAGGGCCGCCTGCACGTCGTAGGGCTGGATCAGGCCGTTGGCGTCCGGCGCCAGGCGCGTGACGGCCCAGCCCTGGCGCTCCAGTTCCTTGACCGTATCCAGCACGGCCTTGTGTTCCAGCTGGCTGGTGATCAGATGGCCCGGCTGCGCCATGCCCTGAGCGATGCCCTTGAGCGCCAGGTTGTTGGACTCGGTGGCGCCTGATGTCCAGACGATGTCATCGGCCCGGGCGCCAACCCTGTCGGCCACTTGCCGGCGGGCCTGCTCGACCACTTCGCGCGCGGCCTGGCCGTAAACGTGGCCACTCGACGCAGGGTTGCCGAAGTTAACCTGGCGACCTAGGCAGGTGAGCATGGTTTCGATGACCCGGTCATCGACCGGCGTGGTGGCGGCGTAGTCGAAATAGAGCGGTGTGCTAGGCATGGTGCGGGTCCGTGCAATGTTGCCGTGGTGTCGGCAATCGTTGCATCAAGCCTACCGGCTGGCGTGAAAATGAATTTGCCTTTCATGCCGAATTTGCCGATCTCTAGAGAATATTTTTCTCTATGGTTAGATCATCGGGAAATTATTTTCGCCTGCGGGCCCGTCGCGCCCGCACGGGCAGGAGCGCTTCAGGCAGGCTCCAGGGCACGCTCTTCTTCGGCCACCACACGTTCGCACAATTCGATGATCTGCTCACGCATCCAGCGGTTGGCCGGGTCCTGGTCAGTGCTTTCGTGCCAGTACAGGTGGGTTTCCAGCGGTGGCACCTCCACAGGCAGCGGCTGGAAACGCAGCTGGTGGCGGCGGGCAAAGCGCTCGGGCACGGTCATGGCCATGTCGGTCTGCTGCAGCACCTGCGAAGCCATCAGGTAATGTTGCGAGCGCAGTGCGACCTTGCGTTGCACGCCCATCTTGCCCAGTGCCAGGTCGACGTAGCCCAGGCCGTTGCGGCGGCTGGAGATATGGATGTGAGTCATGCCCAGGTAGTGGTCGAGGGTCAGCTTGGCATCGGCCAGCGGGTGGCCCTGGCGCAGCGCGCAGACATAACGGTCCTGCATCAGCTTGACGTGGCGCACCTGGGGGTCGGTGTTCAGCGGCGCGTCGACCGCGAAGTCCAGGCGACCGGCGGCCAGTTCCTTGGTGGTTTCGCGGCGTTTGCACAGGAAGCTTTCGATCAGCACCGCCGGGGCCAGGCGCCGCAGGCGCTGGAACAGCGGCGGCAGGATCACAGCCTCGGTGAGGTCGGTCATGCTGATGCGGAACGTCTTGTTGGCCTGCTGCGGGTTGAAGATGCGGCTTTCCTGCACCGAGGTGCGCAGCAGCGCCAGGGCATTGCGCACCGGGCCGATGATGTTCTGCGCCATGGGCGTGGGCACCATGCCTTGGGCGGTACGCACGAACAGCGGGTCGTTGAAGGTTTCGCGCAGCCGCGACAGGGCATTGGACACCGCCGGCTGGGTGATGCCGACGATCTGCCCGGCACGGGTCAGGTTGGCTTCGGTGTAGATCGCGTCGAAGACGATGAACAGGTTGAGGTCGACCTTGCTGAGGTTCATGGCGCCGCCCTTTGTTGGAATTATCGGTCGATCATATATCGGTTATGAATGTTTATACACGCGGAAAATAGACTAGGTAGATCGAGGCGCGCTGCTCTAGGCTCTGCCCATGTCTTTCGAACCGTGAAGGTAACCCCGATGGATTTCGCCTATTCGCCCAAGGTCCAGGCACTGCGTGAGCGCGTCAGCGCCTTCATGGAGGCTTATGTCTATCCCGCCGAGCCGGTGTTCGAGCGCCAGGTCGCCGAGGGCGACCGCTGGCAACCCACCGCGATCATGGAAGAACTCAAGGCCAAGGCTCGCGCCGAAGGGCTGTGGAACCTGTTCCTGCCCGAGTCGGAGTACGGCGCCGGCCTGAGCAACCTGGAATACGCGCCGCTGGCCGAGATCATGGGCCGTTCGCTGCTGGGCCCGGAGCCGTTCAACTGCTCGGCACCGGACACCGGCAACATGGAAGTGCTGGTGCGCTATGGCAGCGAGGCCCAGAAGCGCCAGTGGCTGGAGCCGCTGTTGCGCGGCGAGATTCGCTCGGCATTCGCCATGACCGAACCGGACGTGGCGTCTTCGGACGCGACCAACATGGCCGCTACCGCAGTGCGTGATGGCGACGAGTGGGTGATCAACGGCCGCAAGTGGTGGACCTCCGGTGCCTGCGACCCGCGCTGCAAGGTGATGATCTTCATGGGCTTGTCCAACCCGGATGGGCCGCGCCACCAGCAGCACTCGATGGTGCTGGTGCCGACCGAGGCCGCGGGAGTGAAGATCGTCCGTCCATTGCCGGTCTTCGGTTATGACGATGCGCCGCACGGCCATGCCGAAGTGTTGTTCGAGAACGTGCGGGTGCCTTATGAGAACGTGATCCTCGGCGAGGGGCGTGGTTTCGAGATCGCCCAGGGTCGCCTCGGCCCAGGCCGTATCCACCATTGCATGCGCTCGATCGGCATGGCCGAACGCGCGCTGGAGCTGATGTGCAAGCGCTCGGTCGAGCGCACGGCCTTTGGCCGGCCCTTGGCGCGGCTGGGGGGCAACGTCGACAAGATCGCCGACTCGCGCATGGAGATCGACATGGCGCGGCTGCTGACGCTGAAGGCGGCGTACATGATGGACACCGTCGGCAACAAGGTGGCGCGCAGCGAGATCGCGCAGATCAAGGTTGTGGCGCCGAACGTGGCGTTGAAGGTGATCGACCGGGCGATCCAGATGCATGGGGGCGCCGGGGTGAGTGGTGATTTCCCGCTGGCCTACATGTATGCCATGCAGCGGACACTGCGCCTGGCTGACGGGCCGGATGAGGTGCATCGGGCGGCAATCGGCAAGTACGAGATTGGCAAGTATGTGCCGGTGGAGATGTTGCGCGGCGCAAGGTGATGCAAGCCTGTACCGGCCTCTTCGCGGGCTTGCCCGCGAAGAGGCCGGAGCAGGATCACTGCGTCTTGAGGTCTACCATCAGATCCTTGGCCGCCTTGGTGGCCAATGCACTCATCAGCTTGCTCATCTCATCCTGGCGCCCCACGCTAGTGTCTGATCCCCCCCTCATCACGCTCGGCACCGGCGTCCTCGGCGCCGTGGGCGGACACCAGTTTCTTTTCTTCCTCTTTGAGCCGGCTCCGCCGCGCCACCCCCAGTTCCGCCAGCACCTCTTGCACCCGCACCTGTCGTCGAAACGCCATAAAGTCGGAAAGCTCAGCTGATGCTGTAGGAAGTTTCCATCGTCACGACGCAAAAAATTCTTTAGACGTTTAATGAGCGGCGAGTCCATCCTGCAGTAAATGGGGCCCGATTCCTCGTCGGCGCCGAGTGTGCTTTCGAGTTTTCTTTTTCAAAGGTGAGTTTTAGAGTTTGTAGGAAACTTCCGATTATGTGCGGGTGGCTGGAAATATATTGTTGCTTGTGCATATCGGAAGTTGCTTTGAATGGGCGCTGATTGTGTTGATGTAGGTCAATGTCTGAGCCGCGACTGAGCTGTTTCCATTAGATGTAGCGTTGTACTGGCGCAACTGATGTGGCTTGTGTAGTTCATTGTCGTTTTGACTGAGTCTTGTAGGACGCTTCCTTATTTTTAGAAGGGGGTAGCGCAGCGTGGAAAATTGCGCCATGGTTTCGTGAGGAAATGGTTCTGGATAGCGCTTCAAGCGGTAGTGCGCAGTGGTTCAGTTGGGTTTGAAACTCGATGGGTCTTCGGGATCGTCAACTTTCCTTTCTAGTCCTCGCCAGGGATTCCGGTTTTAGGAGAATGTATGGCTTCAAACAGCTTTCAAAATGAAGTGCCGAAGGCGCGGGTCAATATCAAGCTAGACCTGCACACTGGCGGTGCCCAGCGCAAGGTGGAACTTCCGCTCAAGCTTATGCTGATGGGGGACTACAGCAACGGCAAGGAGCAGCGCCCGCTGTCAGAGCGGCCGAAGGTCAATATCAACAAGAATAATTTCGACAGTGTGCTGTCCGATCTCTCTCCGAGTCTCAAGCTTATCGTTGAAGACACGTTGTCGGCGGACGGTGGCGAGACGCCGGTCGAATTGAATTTTCAGCGCATGAAGGACTTCGAGCCGGAGCAGGTTGCTCGGCAGATTCCCCAGTTGCGTGCGCTGTTGGCGATGCGGAATTTACTGCGCGAGCTGAAGGCCAATCTTCTGGATAACGCAACGTTCCGTGCCGAACTGGAGCGGATACTAAAAGATGATGCCCTAAGTGACGAGCTGCGTAAGGAACTCGCTGCCCTTGCTGCGCAAAGCGAGCGCTAGAAACCACCATCTCGACAGACGGGAAGCTAATAAATGTCCGAAGAACAATCTTCTGCGCAATCGCGTGGCGCCACCGTGCAGGTGGAAGAAAACCAGAGCGTCTATCACGCGCTGTTTGAAAGAATAAACCTCGAGCCGCTTGATCAGATGGGTGGCATTGAAGTGTTCCAAAGTGTCGATGCGTTGTCAGAAGCGACAGTTAATGAGCGCGTGACTGCATCGGTGAGCGTTTTTCTGGACCGGCTCAAGCAGGTCTCTCCGAAGGTGGAGAAACTGGACAGGGCTCTGCTGGATGAGCACATCGCCTCGATTGACGCTCAGATCAGCAGCCAGCTGGACGCGGTCATGCATCACCCGGATTTTCAGCGGGTCGAATCGATCTGGCGTGGCGCGAAGTCGTTGATTGATCAAACGGACTTTCGTCAAAACGTTCGGATAGAACTGCTGGATATCAGCAAAGAGCATCTGATGCAAGACTTTGAGGACGCGCCGGAGATCTCTCAAAGCGGACTGTATCTGCATACCTACACCCAGGAATACGATACACCTGGCGGTGAGCCCATCGCGGCGGCGGTTTCGAATTACGAATTTGGGCGAGGGGCGCAAGATATCGCGCTGTTGCGCAATGTTTCGAAAGTGGCAGCCGCAGCGCATATGCCCTTCTTGTGCTCGGTTGGCCCGGCGTTCTTTGGCAAGGACACCATGGAGGAAGTTGCCGCGATCAAGGATATCGGCAACTACATGGATCGCGCTGAATACATCAAATGGCATGCCTTTGCGCAAAGCGATGACGCCCGTTACGTGGGGCCGACCATGCCCCGTGTATTGGGGCGCCTGCCTTATGGGCCTGACACCAACCCGGTGCGACTCTTTAATTATGTGGAACAGGTCAAGGGGCCCGACCACAGCAAATACCTGTGGGTGAATTCGACGTTTGCATTCGCAGCCAACATGGTCAAAAGCTTTATCGCCAATGGCTGGTGCGTGCAGATCCGAGGGCCGCAGTCCGGTGGCGCTGTCACGAACTTACCGATCCACTTATACGACATGGGGACAGGTAGCCAAGTCAAGATCCCCTCGGAAGTGATGATCCCGGAGACCCGAGAGTTTGAGTTTGCCAACCTGGGCTTGATTCCACTCTCCTATTACAAGAATCGCGACTACGCGTGTTTCTTCTCGGCCAACTCAGCGCACAAGCCGGCCATCTATGACACAGCGGAGGCCACGGCAAATAGCCGTATCAATTCGCGGTTGCCCTATGTGTTCCTGCTTTCGCGCATTGCACATTATTTGAAACTGATCCAGCGGGAGAATATCGGTACCACCAAAGACCGTCGCCTGTTGGAGTTGGAACTCAACAGGTGGGTAAGTGGTTTGGTCACCGAGATGACGGACCCTGGGGATGACTTACAGGCATCTCACCCGCTGCGAGAAGCCAAAGTGGTTGTCGAGGATATTGATGACAATCCGGGCTTCTTCAGGGTCAAGTTGTTTGCTGTGCCGCATTTCCAGGTTGAGGGTATGGACATCAACCTCTCCTTGGTTTCGCAGATGCCCAAAGCCAAATCTTGATTGCGGTTGCAGGAGTGTATGACGTGAAAATCGATCGGCCTTTATGGGCGTCCGGAGTGGTGTTGTCTGCGCAGCAGTTTCAGCAGCAGGCCCGCTTTGAATCGTGGACTAATCAACATATTGCCTCATTGGCCCTGGTTCACCCTTGGGGCATCCGCCATGTGGCGTTTGATGCAGAGGCGCTGAGGTTGGGCAAGCTGATGGCCACTCGTCTTCAGCTGTGCCTGCCAGACGGTACTTTGATTGACACCGATCGGTTGGATCGACTGCCCGGTGCCCTGGAACTCTCTCGGGCAGTGTCCGGTGATATCCAGACGGCCACGGTTGTGCTCGCTTTGCCACTGGAACAAGCCAATGGTAACAACTGCCTGTTTGAAGGCAACAGCGCCGAGCGGCTAGTCAGATATCACCAGGTATGGCGTGATACCAAGGATCTCTACACCGGTGAAATGCAGTCAATCGGCGTGCTCGAACAGGCGCTGAGCTTGCGTCTGGCTGACGACGATAATGCGGATTACCTCACGTGCCCGGTGGCCCGTTTGCTGCGTGATGGCCGGGACGGGTGGGCCATTGATGATACCTACATCCCGCCCTTGTTGAGGTTTGACGCTCATGCCGGGTTGTTGCTTCAGCTTGACAACTTGCTCACCCAGCTGTCCGCCAAGCGTGAGCGGCTGATGGGGATGCGTCGGGAGAGCAACCAGCGCATGGCGGATTTTGCTGTCGCGGATGTCACGTTGTTCTGGTTGCTCAATGCGCTGAACACCTATCAGCCTGTGTTGGCTGACCTGAAAGCGCAGCCTGGTCGGCATCCGGAGCAGGTATATCAGCAGTTGGTGAAGTTCGCAGGTGGTCTGCTCACTTTCTCCTTGGACCAGCACATAGAGGACATACCTGCCTACCAACATGCAGATCTTGAAGCAGTCTTCCCGCCGTTGATGCGTACCCTTTCTACATTGCTGGAGGCGAGCCTGCCGTCACGTGTGCTGGCCTTGTCCCTGGAGGCACGCAGCGCGAACCGTTGGCAGGTCTCCCTGAGCGATCCCCGCTTGCTTGAGCCAGAAGGTGCGGACTTCTACCTGTCGGTTCGCTGCCGGATGCCGGCGATTCAAATTCAAAGTCAGTTTCCCCGGCTGTGCAAGGTCGGTTCCCCCGATGATGTGGACCATCTAGTCAATGCGGCGCTCGATGGCGTTCCTCTGAAACCTCTGAGCCATGTGCCGGCGGCAGTACCGCTGCGTCTGGAGAATCAGTACTTCGCGCTCGACCTCAGCCATGCCAAAGGGTGTGCGATGCTGGCTGATGGGGTCTGTGCACTCTATGTTCCGAGCGTGTTTCAGGATGTCCAGCTCGAATTGTTCGCGGTGCTTCGCTCATGAACAGTGCGACACAAAAGAACGCCGCAGCCAAGGTGGATATCGACGCGCTGATGCAAGATACCTATCTGCTGGTAGTCGAGTTGCGACACGGTACCGAGGCGCACAGTAGCCCGCAGCTTTGGTCGCGTTGTGTTGCTGATGTCGAGCATGTACGCGCCATGCTTCAGGAGCGTGGCCTGGATCGTCGTAGCATCGATCTGATCAGCCATGCGCAATGTGCGCTGCTGGACGAGACGGTGCTTGCTTGCGCGGAGGGTCGAGCCCATGAGGATTGGGCGATGGAGACCCTGCAGGCAAAGTTCTTCAGCAGCCACCAGGCGGGTGAGTCGCTCTACGAGGATATACGCACTGCGCTGCGCGAAGCCTCTGTGCACCCTCACGTACTCACTGTATTTCATCGGGTCCTGATGCTTGGATTCCTGGGTCGCTACCGAGAAGTCAACCATCCGGAGCGCCAGCAGTTGTTGACTGCCATCTCTGCCGAGGTGCCGCCTCTGGCTACAAGCCAGTCGTTGGTCATCCCATCAGGCACTGGTCCGCGGATGCCGATGTGGCATTGGTTGCGCTCTCCTCTGGTTCACATCGTGATGGCCGCTGCGCTGTTGGTAGGCGCCTGGTGGGGGCTTGATAACGCGTTAGGTGAGGCAGTGGCCTCTCTCTTGCCGGTGCAGGAGTGAGCGTAATGCCGCGGATACACAAACAAGGGCTTTGGCTATGGGCCGGTGCGCTGTCCTTGTTGTTGATTGCCACGTTGCCGCTGGCTGCAGCGGTTCAAGCCATCGCGGCTCTGCTAGTCAGTGCTTTGGTGATGGTGGGTTGGCGCCGGATATCGCGTGCTACCGGAGAACGTACACAGCTGCAGTGGAGCAGCGGTGTCAGCCTGCCTGCTGGATTGTATCGTCATCCCGTTGTTCTGGTGGTCGGTGATTGCCTGGCTGAACTGTTTGAGGCCTCGTCTGCCGAGCAGTTGGCTCCACGAGTAACAGGGGAGGGGTGTTATGTGCCAGTGCCCGACCTTTCGAAGTTGCCCGCATCCGTCGCCGATCTCTCGCTGGAGCGGCCAGAGTGGGGTGGGCAGCTCAGCATCATGTGGGTCGTGACCCCCAGTGCCCATACAGACGGCGCAGTGCTTGCGAACCAGATACAAAGCTTGTGCCACCAGGTCGCGATACTGCGCAAGCGAGGCACACCGCTGCCGCTGCTGATTGTGAGCTATTTCCACAGCGCGAGCGGGGCTTCGCCCTGGTTCAGCTGGGAGGCTGAAGAGTCGAGTGTGCGAGTACGAGGGGCGGGTGAATGCCTGAGCCTGTCCGAATGGCAGCGCAGGGGCAAAGATTCTGAGCACCAGGCTGATCGACTACGCACCACGGTGCAGTTGAACGCTGCCGTCGGTTGGCTGAACGAAGCGTGCTTGGCGGAAATGGACACAGAAAGTCCCCGTCAGCAGACCGCAACTGCGCTCACCCTTGCGGTTGCATTTGTTCCCAGGATTGAGGGGGCGCGTGACAGCAATCTTTGGCACCGCTGGCTCCAGCAGCGTACCGGCCTCTCCTACATTCGTGAGGAGGCTAATCACGCAAACGCGTCGTTACCTTTTCCTGATGCACTTCTTCATTTGCTGCCCGGCAGGGCTCCGCACAGTCCGCGAAGCAGGGCTGTGGTGATTGGGGTCTGGTTATTCGTGCTAGCGGCTTGCGTCGCATTGATCAGCTCGGCGAGGCAGAACACGCTCCTGATACGTCAGGTCACCGATGATTTGCGACGCTACAGCACCGCTTCGCTGAGCCCCGATTTGGCCAACGTATCGCAGCGCCAGGAGGCACTGATGGTGCTTCGCCAGGATGCGCAGCGCCTGGATCACCACTACCGCCAGGGGGAGCCGTGGTCACTCGGTATCGGGCTGTATCAAGGCGAAAGATTACGTCCGTCACTGCTGGCGGCGATCAACGGCCACCGCATCCCGACCGTACCTCAAGGCGTGCCTGACAAGCCCCGCACGGTTCGCCTGGACAGCTTGTCGCTGTTCAACAGTGGCAGCGCGCAGTTGAAGCCAGAGTCGATCAGGTTCCTGGTGAATGCATTTGCGGGCATCAAGGCCCAGCCGGGTTGGTTGATTGTGATCACGGGCCACACGGATGCGACGGGCAGTGACGAACAGAACTTGCGCTTGTCGCGAGCACGCGCCGCTGCGGTTCACGACTGGATTCAACACATGGGTGACATACCCAGCAACTGCTTCGCAGTACAAGGCTTGGGGGCGAGTGAGCCCGTTGCAAGCAATGACACGGAACAAGGACGGTCGGCCAATCGCCGAGTTGAAATTCGCCTGGTGCCGGAGGCGGGGGCTTGTCAGTCCTCGACTACGGCCTCGGGATTGCAACCCCTGTCGCACTTCGCGACGCCCAATGCTTGAAATGAGGAACTTCTAAATGGCTATTCCTGTTTATCTGTGGCTGAAAGACGATGGCGGGGCCGATATCAAAGGCTCGGTGGATGTAAAGGGCCGCGAAGGTAGTGTTGAAGTGGTCGGTCAAGATCATGATCTGTATATCCCAACCGATAACAATACCGGCAAATTAACCGGTACGCGTATCCACACACCTTTTGTTTTCACCAAGGAGATAGACGCCTCTTCTCCTTACCTCTACAAAGCCGTGACGACCGGGCAGACGCTTAAAGTAGCGGAATTCAAATGGTACAAAATCAATGATGCCGGGCAGGAGGTGGAATATTTCAACACCAAACTGGAAAACGTCAAGGTCGTGAAAGTTGCACCAAAAATGCACGACGTCAAAGACCCAGCGAAAGAGAAACACAATCACTTGGAATTGGTCGAGTTGCGCTACGAGAAGATCACTTGGGCTTTCAAGGATGGAAACATCATCCATTCGGATTCTTGGAATGAACGCCCTAGCGCCGCTGCCGCTGAATAAAAAGTGGCTGTCAGCCCACGTTGGTTGACAGGCCCCAGTGTCTTGGGTTGAGCGTCCGTGCGCGGGCGTTCAGCCAAATACACCTCAGATAGTCAGATGCGCTCGCACTTGTGGCGACATGTTGATCATTGACGACAAGGATGCCCTGTATGGCACACGATCCTACACGCCTGCTTCGCCGGCTAAACGCCTATTGTACCCAGGCACTCACGGCAGCAGCTTCACTTTGCCAGGCACGTGGGCACAGTCATATCACCGTTGAACACTGGCTGTTGAAATTGTTTGAACAAGGCGAGGGCGATCTCGTGGTCATCGCCCGCCGATATGAGTGGGATATGGAAGCCATCTGGCAGGGACTGCTTGACCACTTCAACACATTGCCGCGTAGCGTTCTCAGCAAACCTCAGTTGAGCGGTGAAGTGCGGCAGCTGATCACCAATGCCTGGTTGTTGGCATCGCTGGATCGTGACTGTGAGCAGTTGCGATCCGTTCACTTGCTGGGGGCGCTATTTGAAGCGCCAAACTTGCTTAAGTGTTCAGCCGCTTGGCCTGCATTGAGCATCGGTCCTTCGCAATCGGAGCAAGTGAAAGCGCTGCTTGAATTCGATTCGGAAGAACGCCAATCAGAGCAGAATTCATTGTTCAAGCCAGAAGTGCCAGGAGAGTCTGAGGCTGTGGGCGGCGCAGGTGGTGATTCGGCACTACTCGCCATCTTGGATCAGTTCAGCCATGACGTTACTGCCAAGGCTGCAGCAGGGCAGATTGATCCGGTCTTCGGCCGCGACGATGAGATCCGTCAGGTGATCGATGTGCTGAGCCGTCGGCGCAAGAACAACCCCATTCTGGTAGGCGATCCAGGTGTCGGCAAAACAGCGCTGGTCGAGGGGCTGGCTTTACGCATCGCCAGCGGCGATGTCCCCGATAGCCTGAAACCGGTGTGCATCCGTACGCTGGACCTGGGGTTGCTCCAGGCGGGCGCCGGTGTCAAAGGCGAGTTCGAACAACGCTTGAAGAACGTGATCGATGCCGTCCAGCGGTCAGAGACTCCGTTGCTGCTGTTCATCGATGAAGCCCACACCTTGATCGGGGCTGGTAACCAGGCTGGGGGCGCAGACGCGGCGAATCTGCTGAAGCCGGCCCTGGCGCGTGGCGAGTTGCGCACCATCGCTGCCACCACCTGGAGTGAGTACAAGCAGTACTTCGAGCGCGATGCGGCGCTGGAGCGTCGCTTCCAGATGATCAAGGTCGATGAGCCGGATGATGCCAATGCTTGTGTGATGCTGCGAGGGCTCAAAGCACGATATGCCAGCTACCACGGCGTGCATGTTCAAGACGCCGCAGTGCAGGCGGCGGTCAGCTTGTCCCGGCGCTTTCTGACGGGGCGCCGCCTGCCAGACAAAGCGATTGATCTGGTGGATACCGCCTGTGCTCGGGTCCGCATGAGTCTGGATTGTGAGCCTCACGCACTGGTCCGGCTGAAGTCGCAAATGACGGCGCTGATTGCCGAGCAAAGGGCGCTGGAAGAGGATGCGCAGCTGACCGGCAATGTGGCTGAGCCGCGCCTGGCGAAGATCAATGCACAACGGGCCCAGCTTGAAAGCCAGCAAACCGCGTTGGAGCTGCAATACCAGCAAGAGCTCAATCTCACCCATCAGCTGCTAGAGGCTCGCCAGGCCGAGCAGGTCGATACGGCTGCCTGCGCTCAGCTTCAACAAGACCTCAGCCACGTGCAAGGGAGTCGGCCACTGCTGTCACTCGACGTGTGCGCACGCAGTGTGGCGGAAGTGATCGCAGACTGGACGGGCGTGCCTCTCGGCAGCTTGCTGAAGGACGAACATGCCAGCTTGTTGAACCTGGAAGATCAGTTGGCCGAGCGTGTTGTTGGTCAAGACCCCGCGCTACTTGCACTTGCCCAACGGTTGCGCGCCGCCCGAACGGGCCTCACTGACGACAAAGCACCGATGGGCGTATTCCTGCAGGTCGGGACCAGTGGTATCGGCAAGACAGAGACGGCCCATGCATTGGCCAGCAGCCTGTTCGGTGGCGAGAAGTCATTGATCACGCTGAACATGTCGGAGTACCAGGAGGCGCACACCGTCAGCCAACTCAAAGGTTCGCCGCCTGGCTATGTGGGCTACGGTCAGGGCGGCGTGCTCACCGAAGCCGTCCGCCAGCGCCCCTATAGCGTGGTGTTGCTGGATGAAGTCGAGAAGGCTCACCGTGATGTGCTCAACCTGTTCTATCAGGTGTTTGACCGCGGCTTCATGCGGGATGGAGAGGGAAGGGAGATCGATTTTCGCAATACCGTCATCCTCATGACGTCCAACCTCGGCAGTGACCTGTTGCAGGGTTGTGTCGAGCGGCAGCCAGATATTGAAGACGCCGCACTTCATGAACTGTTACGGCCAGTATTGCGCGAGCACTTTCAGCCTGCGCTCTTGGCACGCTTCCAGACCTTGATCTACCGCCCACTGGATGCCGATGCGTTGGAGCGCATTGTCGCGATCAAGCTCGATCAAGTCGGCAAACGGTTACAGCGTCACTATGGCTTGCGGTGCGAGGTTGACGGCTCCCTTCATGCAGCCTTGGTGGCTGCCTGCCTTTTGCCCGATACCGGCGCCCGCAACATCGATAGCTTGCTCAACCAGCAGATCCTGCCGGTGCTCAGCCAGCAGTTGCTGCAGCGCCAAGCCCTCGGTCAGCCAACTCAAGCTGTGACGCTCGGGTACTGCGAAGACACCGGCATCAGCTTGAGCTTCGTGGATGAACACGATCCAGCGTTGCAAGTTGCCGAGGGGGCTTGATCATGGCTATGCCAATAATGGGTGCCACCCATAACCACTACCAGCTTGAAGTCGAGGGCCTTGCCGCCGAGCTCGATGTGCTGTCGTTCAACGGCAAAGAGGGGCTGAGCCAACCCTTCAACTACACCATTGCGTTCACCTCCCCGGAACAGGATATCGAGGCGGCGCAAATCCTCGGGAAAGATGCCAGCTTCTATCTGGGCAAGTCTCAACCCACCGCCCAGCTCTCAATGACCAACGCCGCCTCACGCACGCTGCATGGCGTCATCACCGGTTTCAAGCGTGTCTCCGGGTCCCGGGATGAAGCCCGCTACCAAGTCACGCTTGAAGCGCACCTGGCATTGCTCGGACGTGGCAAGCAGTACCGGATCTATCAGCATCAGTCGGTACCGGAGATCGTCGAAAGCATCCTGCGCAGTCGCCACCAGCTGGAAGGGCAGCACTTCTTGTTCGACCTGGCGCGCGAGTATCCCAAGCGTGAACAGGTCATGCAGTACGGTGAGAGCGATCTGACTTTCATCAGCCGTCTGCTGGCGGAAGTCGGCATCTGGTATCGCTTCTCCCACGACGATCGGCTTTACATTGATGTGGTCCAGTTTCACGACCATCAACGGCATTACCAGTTTGGCGTTAAGTAGCCGCATCGGCCCCTGTCGGGTTTGACCAGCAATGGGCAGGACGGCGTATGGGCGCTGCAGGTTGAGCATCAGGTTGTGGTGCAGCACATCAACGTGCGTGCCTACCACCACCGGGACTCGGCTGCTTTCCTGGATGGTGAAGTTGATCACAGCCGCGGCGACACCACCACGTACGGCGAAGGCTATCACTACGGCGAACCCTATACCGCGCTGGGTGACGCAATCGACCAGGATGAGGACCTGCTCAGCGAAAGCGGCTACTTCTATGCGCGCCTGAATCATGAACGCTTTCTCAACGACCAGACCCGTTGCAACGGTGTCAGCAGCAGCGTGACGCTGGCCCCAGGGCGAGTGCTGACGGTCTCTGACGGGGCGCCACAGGTCTTCGAACCTGGCGTGGTCATCACCCATTTGATCGTCGAGGCAGCACGCGACCGGACCCTGGAAGCCAAGTTCGACGCGATTCCCTACTCGGAGACGATAGGCTTTCGACCAAAATTGCTGGGCAAGCCACAGATTGCCGGTACGGTGCCGGCGCGGGTCACCAGTACGCAAAAGAACGATCCTTACGGCCATATCGACATGGAGGGACGTTACCGGGTCAATTTCCTGTTCGACCGGGACACCTGGCGAGCGGGCGAGGAGAGTGTCTGGCTGCGGCTGGCACGCCCTTACGCGGGTGACACCCATGGCCTGCACCTGCCGTTGATATGCGGTACCGAAGTGGCGGTGGCGTTCGAGCAAGGCGACCCGGACCGCCCCTACATCGCCCATGCCCTGCACGACAGTGAACATCCCGACCACGTGACGCTGCGCAACTACAAACGCAATGTGCTGCGGACCCCGGCCAACAACAAGTTCCGCCTGGACGATACGCGTGGGCAGGAGCACATCAAGCTCAGTACGGAGCACAGTGGCAAGACTCAACTAAATCTCGGGCATCTGGTCGATGCCGATCGCCGGCCACGCGGGGAGGGCGCGGAACTGCGCACCGATGGACATGCCGCGATCCGTGGCGGCAGTGGCATCTTCATCAGTGCTGATGCTCAGCCTCAAGCCCAAGGGACAATGCTGGAGATGGGAGCAGCGTTGGCTCAGCTCAATAACGCTCTGGCATTGGTGAACGCACTGGCGCAAAGCGCAGCTGTGTCGGGAGCATTACCAGCTGATAATCAGGCCCAGCAGAGCCTGCGGGAGGCTTTGGCGCGGCTCAAAGATGCGGGACTCCTTGCCTCGGCACCTGCCGGGATAGCGATGGTTACACCTGCAAACATCCAACTATCGGCAGAAAACTCTATTACAGCTACGGCTGGTGATAGTGCTGACTTCAGCCTATTCAAACGTTTTAGCGTGGCCGCAGGTGAGGCAATCAGTCTGTTCGCCCAAAAGTTAGGGCTCAGGTTAATTGCGGCTCGTGGTCCTGTGGATATTCAGGCACAAAGCGATGCGATGACGTTACAAGCAGACAAGGAACTTGCTTTGAATAGTAGTAATGGCGAGATCGTTCTCAATGCCCAACACGGCATCACTCTGGTTAGCAGAGGTGCCTATATCAAGATAAAAGACGGATCTGTTGAGATCGGTGCCCCGGGTGAACTGCATATCAAGAATGACAATATCGCTTGGGGAGGCACTGCCTCATTGGAGAAGGCCCTGGCGCCGATGATTCTGGAAGATCCTGTTTACATCAATCCCATGCAAGGTGGCTTTCAAGTTAGAGATAAAGTCAGTGACCAGCCAAAACCTTACGTACGGTATCGAATTGAAGCTGCCGATGGCAGCGTGCTCAGAGGCATGACAGATGGGAATGGTTATACACAATCCCACTATGGAATTGATCTTCAAAGCATAAAGTTATTCTTTGAGTAACTTCGGAGTGACAGGAAATGAGTGGTGCGGATATCTCAGTAGCAGAAAACAGGATTTGCAAAAGTAAACCCGTTGTAGTGGCTCATCATCAATCGGTACAGTGTTATTTTCGTCCGGAAACCGAAGAGTTGGTTTTTATTGCTGACAGTGAGGCTGCAGCGTTTGAGGCGCATTGGAAGGAAATGCAGCAGTGCGTAAATGATTTTCATCAGGAAAAAATTAATTACTCCGTTGCAATTGAAAAATATGGAATTGCTGCAGAAACCACAACAGCGCCTGAGGCGACATTTCATGACGCTGTAGTGCGAGCTGAGAAAAATTTGGAGCTGAAGCGTGAAAAGTTAAAAGAAAAAATTGGTGAGTTTTCTACCCAAGACATGAAATATAATGATGTTGTGGAGCTTATTCCTGTTAGTGGTCAGTCTGCTAAAAGAAAAGCGGGTAAGAAACGAGCGCCTGTAGTTTATGTAAAAAAAGGTTACTACAGTAAAGGCAAGGATGGCAGAAAACTCCATACTGTGTCGTTGAAAAGTAGTGACAAAAAAGGCGGCGCTGAAAGTATCTTTGAGCGACGCAGTGATGGAAAAATTCGACGCATAGACGACAAGAAGCTTAAGAGGCAACTTGCCGGATTGAATTGGCCAAAAATAAAAATTGATCTGAAGGATGTTGTTAAATGGGCAGGCCTTGGTTTTGATCCTGAGGCGCTGAGTATGGATTGTTCACTTTTTGACTGGGCGGATAGCTGGAATGCTGCCGCACAAGGTGAGGCAACGTGGGGGGATCATATTGACTTTGAGGGCGGAGCACAGTTTATGCGCTTTGTTTCCAATTTCGGCGCAAATGTTGAAATTGATCCACGTAAGCAACAATTCTCCGTCAAAGGAGAGGGTGGCGGCAGCTTGACTGCGGCTGCCGGCATGGCGTCCTTTTCAATTTACGCCCCAGATCGCATCGGATGGGCGCTTACAGTTAATCCCTCTGATGAGAACGAGGTCCCGTTTGATTTAGGGATGATGCGCCTAAGTTTGAACGTTCGCTTGGCCGCATTTATTGGAGCGACGCTTCAGGTGGAGGCTCAATTCCAGGTAGTCAGGATTGGTCACCAGCAAACCGTCATGGGCCAACCTGGTCGTTTGAGACCTTTCAGTGAAAGAAGAAGCCGAGCTTACGATTTTCATAAGCAGATGAACAGTGAAGATGAAGGGATAGAACTTTCGGCAGAAGCTTTTGCAGGTGCGAGGGCGGAAGGAACACTGACGGGATCACTGCAATGGTTAAAGCCGACAGCGGCAGGGGAAACAAATGGCGGTATACTGGAGACTACTGGAGAGTACGTCGATTTTTGTAAAATAGGACCCAGTATTGCAGGGTTGGCGGGGGTGGGTGCCGGCTTGAGTTTTCATTGTACTTTTATTAACGGGAAGTTTTGTTTTCATTTTGCAGCCTCTCTATGCAAAGGGGCAGGTGCCAAAGGTGGCTTTATTTGTGAGGTGGATGGCAATACCTTTCTGGAGTTTGGTGCTTGGTTGATTTATCAACTGAATGAAAGGAATTATGGTTTTTTTAGAGTCATGGATAAGGCCGCATTTAGAGTGTATACGAACTATTGTGTTATGCAAATGGAGGTCGTTGAAGCTAATGTATATGAGTATTACTCGCTCGTAAATAAAAACAATTGAAAACATTGCAGACGATTTCACAAAACAGGTTGGTGAATTGGCTGATGAGACGAAGAAGAGTATTGATGCTTCGAGACGACGGAATCAGTTAGCTAAAAATGTTATCACTCGACAGTTGGATCTGTTGCGCTACACACCTGAAGCTAAGGGTATATTGCTTTATCTTCTAACGCGTCATGGTAAGTGGGACAATATAGATCCAGGAAACATAGAGTTTTTCGATCGCTACGGTGAACGAAAAGAGGCGGTGCTTTGTGTGCTTAGAAGTATTCAGAGCAAGCCGGAGTGGCGTAAAGTATTGTCTCGTGTCAATGCGCAAGGGAATGGCCCATCAGAGGGATACGATGAGTTGGACGCCGTCGAGCGGCATGAGCGAAGCTTGGTAGACTTTCTTGAGTTAGGGAGGGATCGAGACAGAGAATTCTATGAAATAAAATATGAGCGAAGCGAATTGGCCATAATTTATGATCGGTTGAAGGAGTTTGGTTCTTCTGGTTATGCGCTCGCTATGAATGATACAGTCTATTATAAGCTAAACGTTGGTCGTAATCCGAATTACCCGCGACGCTGCAAGTTTGGTCCTTGTAGTGCGGATATTGTCTGAGTAAATCTAATTGGAGTGGTCGTGAAAATTTTTAAGGTGTCTATATTTTGTTTGGTTTTTTTGAGTTTGTCAGGCTGTGACCAGTTGGCAAGCGGAGTTGATTATAAGGACCTCGGGATTACGCCGATAGAGATGAAGCATTTTGTCGAAGAAGTAAAAAGGGACTTGGTGTTTGTTGAGGGAGGTGAATATTTGATGGGGGATTATGGCTTAGAGTATGGGCCGGAGCAAATGTCTTATGATAGTGATGGAGATAGCCGGCCAGTACATAAGGTCAAGTTGAGCACCTTTTCTATTGCAAGATTTAAGATCTCAAATAAAGAGTTTGAGATGTATCTTAAAAGCAGTGGTCTTAAGTTGCGTTCTTTTGAAGTGGGGGGGATACAGGAAAAGTGGAAGAACATTAATTCTTTACCTAATTTGCCAGCGCATATGGACTGGTATGAAGCCGACCGCTATTGCAACTGGCTGGCTAAAGTGTCCAATCTTCCTTTCTCATTACCCACTGAGGCCCAGTGGGAGTACGCGGCACGCAGCCGCGGGCAGTTTTTGATGGTGGCCACTGATGATGGTACTTATAAGCAGACAAATGATGGTTTTACTAAATATGGGGGAGGGCCGAAAGGAATTAACATTTCTACTTATCGAGATCGTGAGGATTTTGCTAGACAAATGGGGTGGAGCACGGAGGGGCTTACGCCCTTGCCGGTAGACAGGTTTCCTCCCAATCCGTTGGGCCTTTATGCCATGTCGGATAATGGGCTGGAGTGGGTTAAAGATTGGTATGACGAAAATTATTATCAGTACTCCCCTGAAATTGACCCCCAGGGGCCGGAGACACCAGTGACCAAGGACTACTATGGCCGGGATACAAAAGTTGCACGTGGTCAGGCATATGCCAATCCAAGCTGGGGAGGAGGAGTGAATGTGCACAGAACCCCTGAGAATCCGCATGGTTATGCATCTGAACATAAAATGATTGTGTTGGGCGATAAAACGGCTAGGTGCGTTGTTAATAGTGACAGTCGGATTGAGTAGCGGTGAGCTCAATATTTCAGGGGGCATTTAAATTTGGGCTGCCTGAAAGGCGGGTAATGATTTTATTATTGGGTGCTTAATGATATGCGCGGAGTTATTCGTGTTGGCGATAAACTGTCTTCGGGAGGCAAGGTACTTGCCGGCACCCGTGGATTGAAATTTATGCAGCTTGATGTCGCTTGCGTAGGTGATGCTGTTTTTTGTCCAATACCTGGGCACGGCGTGAATGAAATAGTAGAGTGGGATACAGGTTCGAAAGTTAAAGGTCGGCCCATTGCTTTTTGTTTGGTTTTTTTGAGTTTGTCAGGCTGTGACCAGTTGGCGAGCGGAGTTGATCATAAGGAACTCGGGATAACGCCGATAGAGATGAAGCATTTTATCGAAGAAGTAAAAAGGGACTTGGTGTTTGTTGAAGGTGGTGAATACTTGATGGGGGATTATGGCTTGCAGTATGGGGCGGAGAAAATGTCCTATGATAGTAATGAAGACAGTCGGCCAGTACATAAGGTCAAGTTGAGCACCTTTTCTATTGCAAGATTTAAGATCTCAAATAAAGAGTTTGAGATGTATCTTAAAAGCAATGGTCTTAACTTGCGTTCTTTTGAAAATGGGGCAATACAGGAGGAATGGAAGAATATTCATTCTTTACCTGATTTGCCAGCGCATATGGACTGGTATGAAGCCGACCGCTATTGCAGCTGGCTGGCTAAAGTGTCCAATCTTCCTTTCTCATTACCCACTGAGGCCCAGTGGGAGTACGCGGCACGCAGCCGCGGGCAGTTTTTGATGGTGGCCACTGATGACGGTACTTATAAGCAGACAAATGATGGTTTTACTAAATATGGGGGTGGGCCGAAAGGAATTAACATTTCTACTACTCGAGATCGTAGGGAATTTGCTAGACAAATGGGGTGGAGCACGAAGGGGCTCACGCCCTTGCCGGTAGACAGGTTTCCTCCCAATCCGTTGGGCCTTTATGCCATGTCGGATAATGGGCTGGAGTGGGTTAAAGATTGGTATGACGAAAATTATTATCAGTACTCCCCTGAAATTGACCCCCAGGGGCCGGAAACACCCGTTACCAAGGACTACTATGGGCGGGATACAAAAGTTGCACGTGGTCAGGCATATGCCAATCCAAGCTGGGGCGGAGGAGTGAATGTGCACAGAACCGCTGAGAATCCGCATGGTTATGCATTTGAACATAAACTGATTGTGTTGGGCGATAAAACGGCTAGGTGTGTTGTTAATAGTGGAGATCGGATTGAGTAGCGGCCAGCTCTATATTTAAGAGGGCATTTAAATGTAGGCTGCCTGAAAGGCGGGTAATGATTTTATTATTGAGTGCTTAATGATATGCGCGGAGTTATTCGTGTTGGCGATAAACTGTCTTCGGGAGGCAAGGTACTTGCCGGTACCCGTGGATTGAAATTCATGCAGCTTGATGTCGCTTGCGTAGGTGATGCTGTGTTTTGTCCAATACCTGGGCACGGCGTGAATGAAATAGCAGAGGGGGATACAGGTTCGAAAGTTAAAGGTCGGCCCATTGCTTTAGACGGTCATTGCTGTTCCTGTGGTTGTGAGTTAATCACGTCGCTTCCTCAAGCAGGTAGGCGGTGAGATGTCAGTTGACCTGAACTCATTACCCGAGAGGCGATTGCTACCCCGGCAACCTCGGCACTGGCGATGGGGTGTGGTCATCTTGCTTTGTTCGCTCGTCGTTGGCGGGTTGATGGTCCTGCTTTGGCGGGTGGACAGTTGGCATACATCATTGTGGTTTTGGATCTGCGCATTATTAGGAGTTTTGATTGCCGGGTTAGTGATCTACGCACTGCGTTTGTTGGCGTACGAGAAGCATCGAGATTATATAGAGAGTTGGAATGAGAGTCGCGATGAGTTGGAGCGGTCACTCATTCGGCGCGGCCAGCGTACGGTTGCCGTATTGGCCGTATCCTATTGTTCCGGGGCGGGTAATAATAAACTTGCTCAGGCCCTGCGTTTGGGTAGTAAGCCTCTCCAGCCTATTTATCTGGAAGGGCAAGCCTTGACAATGCGGTTGAGCCAATTAAAACCGTCGGTACAAAATCACTCAAAGTACGAATACGCTAAGCGTTTACGTGGATTTTTACAACAAGTTGTACGTGGGTTGGAGTCTGATTTAGAGATCGGGGCGCGCAGTCTTGCTGTGGACGTTCGTATCAGGCATAACCAAGTGCTTTGCAATGAAGAGCTTCTGTCTATTTGGTCTGCAGTTACCACCAACCCCCGTTTAACGGATAGCGTGGTCTTTGCAATGGACGATGATGGCGTAATGTGGCTGGACACTTGGTTGGATGCGCCGGAACGACATCAATTGTTAGTGTCCGTCGAAATTAATCTTTTTCTAAACCCCGTTGCTGAACAGGCCGAGACCGTGTCAGCTGTGTTGTTGGGCTCTTCGCAGTGGTGTAACGCGCAAAAAATTGATTCGATCGCCCTGGTTCATCGCCCTGTCCAACTTGAGTGCGCTGGTCGCTCTATCAAGGATGCAGTTACGGATGCATTTCTTTGGGGGCAACTGCGTGCCGGAGAAGAAACGTACTTTAGTTGGCAGGCTCAGGTGCCTGGTGACGTTTTACGTGAGACAAGTATCGCTGTGAATGCAGCACGTTTCCCTTTTAACGTGGCCAGGTGTCATCGACTGGATGATTCGTTTGGTTTGCCTGGATGTGCAGTAGGTAATGTCGCATTAATCGTTGCTAGTGAGTGTGCCAAGGCGGAGGGCGGTCCGCAGGTGGTCCTGCTACACGATGCCTCTGCTCAAATTTTTATTGTCCGGCCTGCATGAGATCTTGAAATAGGGATTGATCGTGAAAAAGAAGAGAATCAGCGTCTGGATAGTGATCCTGTGTTTGCTCGTTGCGGGTGGGGTATTGATCTGGGTCGATAATCCCGTAGTGCAGGTGGGGAGTGAGACTGCACGCTTGCAATGGTCAGCAGTGTTGTTGATCGGCTGTTTGATATTTCTCTTTCTCGATGGCGTCGGCGAATTGGCTATCCGAATGTTGGGCGCGAGAGATTTTATTGCTCTGATGGGACAAAAGCTCGGGGTCAACTGGACTCGTTCGACTGGCAGTAACGTGGTTTCTAATGCTGAGGATCCATTCGGCGTGCCCGAGTTGAGGGCGCATTTGAAGGGACGCTACGGCTTCTTCTGGCGGCGCAAAATTCGACTGTTGTTGGTGGTCGGTGAGTCTGAGCAGATCGAGGCGATTGCCCCTGGGTTGAGCGAGCAGCGTTGGCTGGAAGGGCAAAACACCGTGCTGCTGTGGGCCGGCAGCATCCAAGGTGAACCGCAAGACACGTTGCTTTTGCAGTGGCGCGGCCTATGCCGCAACCGTGCGCTCAATGGGGTGGTCTGGGTGTTGAACAAAGTCCAAAGCAATAACGTGAGTGCGATGAACGATAGCGTTCGTCGTTTGCAGAATCTGGCCAAAACCCTACGCTGCCAATTGCTGCTGCATGTTTGGCAGGTCTGCGACAGTATGTGGCCGCAGCACGCGCGCGAAATCGGAGCGGTAGGCTGCATGCTCCCGGTACCATTATCGCCAGTGCGGCTCGCCGACCACTTAGGCATGCTCGCACAACCCTTACGTGAGCAGGGTCTATCGCAGCTTCAAAAAGACTCTGATCATGATTTCTTGCTTCGATTGTCACGCGATGTTGCGACCGAGGGTGTCTCCGGATGGTGCGCTGCATTGTCCGCGCTGTTCCGACGACGCGACGTCTGGTTGCGTGGAGTGTGGTTCAGCTTGCCGCTGCGACTCCAGAACAACCTTCGCGTGGATCATCACTGGCCTGAAGACCCAGCATGGTCAGGGATCCTCAACGATCGCTCCGCCCGAGCCCGCCGGCTGGGCTGGCACCCAGCCAGAGTCGCCTACGTTTCTGCGCTGGGCCTAGCCTCCATCTGGGGCATCGGCTTGTTGTTGTCCTTTGCCAGCAACCGCGCCGAGGTCGGTCAGATCGCGGCGGCGTACAGCGCGTTGCAGCAGCCCGTAGCGGGCACCGACACTAAACAGGCACTGGGCGAGCTGGTGCGCGAACTCTCCCGCCTGGACTATCGATCAGAACACGGCGCACCGTGGTATCAGCGCTTTGGCCTGAACCGGTCGCACGAGCTGCGTGAAGCGGTGTGGCCCCTCTATACGCAGGCCAATAACCAGCTGCTCCGTGACCCCGCCGTCTCTGAACTGGAAAACCGGCTCAACGCGTTGGTCAACTTGCCTGCGGCGAGCCCCCAGCGCGCCAAGCGGCCACAGCAGACGTACGACTACCTCAAAGCCTATCTGATGCTGGCACGCCCGGAAAAAGCCGATGCTGCTTTCTTGGCCGAGACCTTGGGCGCTGCCGAACCGGCATTGTGGACGTCCTACGGCCAGCATCTGCCCGAGCACCCTGACTGGGCGATCAAGGTCGACCTCAGGTTGATCGCCCAAACGCGCCAGGTGCTGCTGCGCGAGCTGGGGCAACGAAATGCTGAAAGCAGTCTGTACCAGCAGGTCCTCGACACCGCGGCGAACCACTACCCGGCGTTGGGCTTGCAGCAGATGGTGGGTGACACTGATGCATCCACCCTGTTCACCAGTGCAGAACAGGTCCCCGGTGTATTCACCCGCCAAGCCTGGGAAGGGTAGGTTCGCGCAGCCATTGAAGACGCGGCGCAGGCGCGGCGCGAAGAGATCGACTGGGTACTCAGCGACAACCCCAACGACATCGCCAAGGAACTGAGCCCCGATCAACTGAGGGAGCGGTTGACCTCCCGCTACTTCCAGGATTACAGCAGTGCCTGGCTGACATTCCTCAACAGCCTGCGCTGGCAGCAAGGCCATGGCCTGAACGATGTGATTGCACAGTTGACGCTGATGAGTGACGTGCGTCAGTCACCGCTGATCGCCTTGATGAACACGTTGAGTTATCAGGGCCAGGCCGGCGTCCGTGGCCAGGCCCTGGCCGATTCCCTGATCGAATCCGCACAGAAGTTGGTGGGACAAAAAGCAGCGCCGATCATCGATCAACTTCCCCAAACACCCAGCGGCCCGCTCGACAGCACCTTTGGCCCCTTGATGGCGTTGCTGGGCAAGGAGTCTGAAGGGCGATCAGTCGATGGCCGCCTGAGCCTGCAAGCCTTCCTCACCCGGGTTACCGCCGTGCGCTTGAAGCTTCAGCAGGTGGTCAATGCGCCTGACCCCGAGGCGATGATTCAGACCTTGGCCCAGACGGTATTCCAAGGCAAAGGCGCGGACCTGACAGATACCCAGGCCTATGGCAACCTGATCG
This sequence comes from Pseudomonas sp. NPDC086566, assembly GCF_050280885.1. Taxonomy (NCBI): domain Bacteria; kingdom Pseudomonadati; phylum Pseudomonadota; class Gammaproteobacteria; order Pseudomonadales; family Pseudomonadaceae; genus Pseudomonas; species Pseudomonas sp. NPDC086566. The sequence continues at coordinate 43,923 of NZ_JBNNWD010000009.1, read as the reverse complement.
CCGCCAGCCTCGGCGCCGACTGGGGGCCAGCGGCTAATACGTTGTTCGTGCAGCCGCTGGATCAGGCATGGCAGCAGATTCTGCAGCCGTCGTCGGCCGGCCTCAACCGGGCCTGGCAGCGCGCGGTCGTCGATGAATGGCAAGGCGCTTTCAGCGGCCGTTATCCCTTCGCCGCCACCAGCAGTGATGCTTCCTTGCCCATGCTGGGGCAGATGATCCGTGCCGATTCCGGGCGGATCGAGCAGTTCCTGGCTCAGCAGCTCACGGGGCTTCTGCGCAAGGAAGGCGGCCGCTGGGTGGCCGACGCGCGACAGAGCCAGGGCCTGCGTTTCAACCCGGACTTTCTAACAGCGATCAACCAACTGAGCCAGCTGGCCGATGTGCTGTACACCGATGGCGGTATGGGCTTGAGCTTCGAGCTGCAAGGCAAGCCTGTACGTGATGTGGTGCAGACCACCTTCGTACTCAACGGTGAAAAGCATCACTACTTCAATCAGCGAGAAAGCTGGCAACGTTTTCGCTGGCCCGGGCAGGGTGACCATCCCGGCATCAGCCTGACGTGGAGCAGCGTCCACACTGGTGAACGTCTGTTTGCGGACTATCAGGGCACCTGGGGGCTGATTCGGCTACTGGAGCAGGCGACTGTCACGGCGCTGGATGATGGCGACAGTCGCTTCAGGGTCGTGCTGGATGCGCCGGATGGCCTGGGCCTGACCTGGCACTTGCGCACGGAGTTGGGCGAAGGCCCGTTGGCACTGCTCAAGTTGCGCGGGTTCAGCTTGCCGCGAGAGATCTTTTTGGTAGAGGGCCGTGATACCCCACAGTACACACAGAATGGGGGTATCGAGTGAGCCTGAAAAACCTGGTCGAAAGCTGTTTGCCCGCCAGCGAGCCGCTGGTCATTGCCCGCAAACACAGCGAATCCTGGGAGCCTTGGCTAACGCCCATCAGCGGTGATGCACCGGTGGGAGAGGATCCGGGCTACGACGACGATTTCCAGCGCATGCGCGAAGAGGTCAACAAACTCTCCGGTGCGGATGTCGACCTTGTGGCGCAACTGGCGCAGAAGCTGCTCCAGCAGTCCTGCAAAGACCTTCGCGTTGCCACCTACTACCTGTGGGCACGCTTGCACCGGGACGGTGAGGCCGGCTTGGCAGATGGCCTGAGTTTGCTGGCGGCGCTGATGGAACGCTATGCCTGCGACATCCTGCCGGTGCGCCCCAATAGCCGCAAGATGGCCTTGGAGTGGCTTGCCGGCAGCAGGGTCCTGGCAAGCCTGTCGCTGTACCCTCAGGTGGTCAAGGCTGAAAGCGAGCGAACGGTGGCGGCGTTGGTGTGGTTGGAGCACGGCTTCAGCCATTGGCCAGAAGACCAGCGACCGCGGCTGGACGCCTTGTACGGCGCACTCAATACCCGACTCGCCGTGTCGGGAGGTGTTGATGCAATCGTCCCGCAGACCAGCAGTGATTCACCGCTGAGAAGTAGCGCCCCTGGCCCGAGCGTATCACCCATCAAGTCCGGTCGCGATTTGCTGGACAGTGGCCGGGGCCTGGCCAGCTACCTGCGTGAACAACCCGAAGGGTGGCTGGCAGCGCATAGGCTGATGAAGAGCTTGCGTTGGGACACCGTGCATCAGGTGCCGCCGCAAAATGCCCAGGGGATTACCCGCCTGGCACCGCCTCGCGGCGAGTATCGCGCGCAGCTCAAGCGCCTGCACCTGCAACAAAGCTGGAGCGAGTTGATTGATCAGGTCGAGCAGATGTATGCCGAAGGCGTCAATCACTTCTGGTTGGATCTGCAATGGTATCTCCATCAAGCCTTGAGCAAATCGGCTGAGCCCTACAAAAACTGGGCGGATATCGTCAAACACGATCTGGCCATGCTGCTGCACCGTCTGCCGGGCGTGGAGCTGCTGTGCTGGAGCGATGGCTCGCCATTCGCTGATGAAGCCACGCGAGAGTGGATCAACCAGCAGGTCAGCGCTAACCGCCCAGAACAATGGCTGCCCGCAGCGGCCCCCGCACTGTCGGCGGCTGCATGCGAAATACTCGCCTTGGAACCCGAGGCACTGGCGCAAGCGGATGCTGACGGTGTCGAGCAGGCGCTGGCCTGGCTGGCGAGTCGGCCCGATGTTCAGACCGGGCGACAGCGTTGGTTACTGCGTTTGCTGATGGCGCGGGTGGCCGAGCAGTGCGGCAAGGCCGAGCTGGCCATTCATTTGTTCACTGAGCTGGACGCTGCCGCGCAACGCCACACCTTTGCCGACTGGGAGCCTGACCTGCTCTTCGAGGTCAAGGCGCGCTTGCTCAAGCTGCTGCGTTTGAAGGCCCAGCGCAACGACGCTGACCGGCCTGCGTTGGCGCAGCAAATGGAGCATCAGCTGGCAGCACTCGTATCCATTGACCCGGTACGTGCTGCAGTGCTGTGCAGCTAATTCACTTTGATCAGGAATCTGTTTTGACTACGGACAACCCAACCCTGCGTTACTTCGACGCTGAAATGCGCTACCTGCGTGAAGCGGGCAAGGAGTTTGCCCAGGCTTTTCCCGACCGTGCGGCGCAGCTCAACCTGGACAAACCCGGCGCTGAAGACCCCTTTGTCGAGCGCCTGTTCGAAGGTTTTGCGTTCCTGATGGGGCGCCTGCGTGAGAAATTGGACGATGACCTGCCTGAGCTGACGGAGGGGCTGGTCAGCCTGCTGTGGCCCCACTACTTGCGCACCATCCCGTCACTGGCCATCGTCGAACTGATGCCAGATGTCAGTCAGATGAAAGGCTGCGAGGCGGTCACAAGAGGCTTTCAGGTGTTGTCACAGCCGGTGGGTCAGCACCGTACCCGTTGCCGCTACTCCACCACGCAGGATTTGACCCTACGGCCACTCAATCTGGACACCGTGCGGCTTGACCATGAGCCCGATGGCCGTGCAGTTCTGCGCCTGCGCTTCGCGCGCGGAGCACTGGCCAACTGGGATCAACTCGACCTCGCGCACATCCCCTTGTATCTGAACGGCGACGCGGCGCTTGCCAGTGTGCTGCACCAGGCGCTGACATTGAACGTGCAGGCGCTGCATGTGCGCTTGCCAGGCGCGGCGCAGCGCAAGGCATTTGCGGGGCATTTCAAGCCAATGGGTTTTGCCGACGATGATCGCCTTTGGCCTAAAGGCGACAGCGCGTTCAGTGGTTATCAGCTGTTGCTGGAGTACTTCACGTTCCGTGAGAAATTCATGTTCGTCACACTCTGTGGCCTAGATTCGCTCGCGCTGCCCCCAGACACCCCATGGTTTGAGCTTGACGTCGTACTCACTGAAACCTGGTCGCATACGTTCACGCCCACGCAAGAGCACATTCGTCTGCACGCGGTTCCCGTGATCAATCTGTTTGCACTGGAGGCGGACCCACTCACCCTGGACCCATTGCAGAATGAATACCTGCTTCGCCCAATGCGCTTGCAGGACGGTCATACAGAGATCTACTCGGTAGACAAGGTTTCTGGAACGAAAGACAGCGTGCGTCAGGACTACGTGCCTTTCAGCAGTTTTCGCCACAAAGGGGGCATGCTTCGCGATGAGGCCCCCGAGCGCTACTTCCATACCCGCTTGAGGCCCGGTGCCAATGGTCTTCATGACACCTGGTTGATCCTTGGCGGAGAGGGCTTTGACAAGGATGTGCTGCTCAACCGCAAAAGCCTGTCGTTGCGCCTGACCGGCACCAATGGTCAGCTGCCGCGCAAAGCCTTGCGCAGCACCTTGCTCGATGCTGCGGCGCAGTCCACCCAGGCAGGTTTGCGAGTGCGCAACCTGACCGCGCCGACACTACCGTGCTACCCACCCAATCGCGATCGTTTTCACTGGCGAGTCCTCAGCCACCTGGGATCGAATTTCCTGCCGATGCTCAACAGTGCCGAGGTACTGCGTGGCACGTTGGCCTTGTACGAGTGGACGGGCAGCGAAACGAACCGCCGCCGTCTGGAGGCCATTGTCGACGTCAAGCATCACCTGATTCAGCGCTTCGAAAAAGGCTTCTTGCTGCGAGGTGTGGATATCGAGGTGACGGTCGATGGCAACGGATTTTCAGGCGAGGGGGACATCTGCCTGTTCGGGGAAATGCTCAGCCGCTTCTTCGCTTTGTATGCGGACATTCATTTGTGCACGCAACTGACGATGATTCTGCAACCTACAGGGAGGTCCCTGCGATGGAACGAACATCACAGTCAGCGTATTCCCGGCTAAAGGCCGAAGGCATTCTGCAGGTGCTGGCTGAACAGGTTTCGACCGCTAACGTCTACCGCTTCTGCCAGGTGCTGGAGCAGGTGTTGGCTGAACAACCACCGCTAGGCAGCACTGCACATCCCGGCGATGACCGGGTCAGGTTCCGCCCAGACCCTGGAATGGGATTCCCGGCAGGCGAGTTGAAGGCCATTGAAATCGACGAGGTTGCTCCAGACCAACCGCTGACAGTGCGAACCCGGCTGCTGGGTTTGTATGGCGTCGACTCTCCGTTGCCCACGGGCTATCTGGATGATATCGCCCAGCGACGCGAAGGCCATGAGGCGCTGGAGCGCTTCCTCGATATCTTCAACCATCGGCTATTCACCCAGTTCTACCGGATCTGGCGCAAGTATTCCTACCCGGCAACGTTCGAGCCGGGCGGGCGCGATGCCACTTCACAGTGTTTGTTGGGCTTGATCGGGCTGGGCATTCCCGGTACGGCAGAGCGCATCGCCACCCCAATGTCACGTTTTCTGGCCCTGCTCAGTGTGATGCGCCTGCCCACGCGCAATGCGGAGGGGATCGGTGCCTTGGTGAAGCTGCTGGCGCCGCATACGGTTACGCACGTGACCGGGCATTGGCCGCAGAGCGTTGTGCTTGAGCAACCTGCCAGCCTGGCACCCGAGCGCCCGGTGAGATTGGGCCAGGGCATGCCATTAGGTGCTGTCGGGCACGACGCGAACAGCCAACTGCGCCTGCGGCTGTATACCGAGGACGAAGATGAAGCGCGTGAGTGGCTTCCGGGTGGTCAGCTGTTAGCCGATTTGCGGGTGTTGCTTGAGGTGTACCTGGGGTGGCGTTGCACAGCGCTGCTGCAGCTCTCGATTGCGCGCGAGAGGGTGCCGGTTCCGGTGTTAGGGCGCACTCGGTCGATGCTTGGCATGACCGCTGTACTGAGGCGGGCAGAGGGCGTATCCGCACCGGCTCAAGACGACACGATCACAATCAACCTGGGCCGATATCAAGGTCTGCAACCGAATCCTTGCCGGAAGGAGGTACAGCATGTGGCGTACCGTTTTTAAGTGCTTCATGGCATCAACGCTGATTGCTGTACTGGCTGGATGCGGCCTTGCGCAGAAGGTGGCAGATGGCACGGCGTCTGCTGCTGATGCGATTTTTTACAAGCAAGTCAAAATGCTGCATCTGGATCTGAGCGGCCGGTTGGCGATAAATACTGCTGCAGGAGAGATGAGCGGGTTGTCGGTGCCTGTACTGGTACGGGTCTACCAGTTGAAGGACAACAAGGCGCTGGAGAACGCCACCTATGACGATCTGCTAAGCCAGGGGGAACGGGTGCTTCGCGATGATCTGCTCGATGAACGCGTGGTGGTGATCAAGCCCGGTGAGGCGGCGCAGCTGAGTACTCCCCTGCAAGGCGACGCTCGGTATGTTGCGGTGGTTGCTCTGTTCCGAAGTCCAGACGTTATCGAAAATACGTGGCGCGTTGTCTTGCAGCGGGACGACCTCGAACCGGATCAGGCCAGGGTGCTCGAACTGGGCGATAACCGACTGACCCTCCGACACCGCGTGGAGGGCTGACTGCATGCCTGAAACCAGTCCTTCTCTTTACGAAATCCTGTTGCAGAACTTCCGCGGTGAGCTAGCGCTGGACCAGGTGAATGAAGATGACCAGCTGACCCTCTCGGTGCTGGACAACATTCAGCGCATTCTCAACAGCCGTGCAGGTTCACTCTCGCATCTGGCCGACTATGGCTTGCCGGACATGGGCACGGTGCTCCAAGGGCTACCGGCTTCAGCCCATGGTTTGATGAACGACATCGCCCGCACGTTGCGCCGTTATGAGCCACGGCTGGCGCAGGTGAGCGTTCAGCTGATACCTCAGTCTCGCCCTGGCCATCTTGACTATGCCCTTGACGTACTCATCAAGGGCGGCGGCAGGGCGTCCTTTGGGACCACACTCGGCGCCGAAGGCAGGGTTGTGGGGCGTCACCTCAAGCAGGAAGGCTACCTTCCCGTGCAATGGAATTGACAGGGGGCCAGATGACGGCGCTTTTTGAAATGCGTGTACGCCTGGGTGGGGATCCGGGCAACTTCGATGAGTTCAAAATGCTGCACGGTGAGTTGGCAAAGCTCAATCACCCTGCCTGCCCAGACGTGGACTGGGCAAAAGTGGAGGGGCTGTGCTTGCGGCTTTTCGAGCTGAACGGGGTAGAACTGCACACCGCGGTGTCTTTTGTGCTTGCGCGTAGCTACCGCACGGGGTTGGCAGGCTTGACTGAAGGCGTGTCGCTGCTCACGACACTGAGCGATGAGTGGTCGCGCTTGTGGCCAGTGCAGGCGTCAGCTCGTATCGATCTCATGGCATGGCTGTTTACTCAGTTGCATCCATTGGTTCGCAGGGTGGAGTGGGGCACGTCGAACTCGGCAGTGCTGAGTAATCTGGTTGTCGAGCTGAACCGGCTGGAGCACCGCTTGGAACGCCTTGGTCATGCGCCATTGGTGTCGCTGCAGGTCTTCCGCAATCAGATAGTCAGCCTTCTGCAACGCGTGTCGGGAAGCCGAGCGGCGCCAATGCCGCTTCCTCTGCAAACCTGGGGGACGGTTGCTGAGCCTTCCATTACGCCTCACATGGCTGCTGTCGTTTCTGCGCCTTCGACTTATACATTTGTTGTCCAGCCTGCGGTGCAGAAGCGTGTCGTATTGCCGTGGTTGCTGACATTGATGGTCACGATTGCATTCATGGGTTGGTTAGGCTGGCAAGAGTGGGCAGCCAGGCAAGCCAAAGAACCCGCTACGCCCGATCCAATCCAACTCGACAGCTTGAACCTGTTCGATCCTGGCAGTGCCGAACTCAAACCTGGCTCAACCAAGCTGTTGGTCAATGCACTGGTGGGTATCAAGGCCCAGCCTGGCTGGTTGATCGTTATTTCCGGGCATGCCGATGCGCGGGGGGATGCAGCCAGGAATCTCGATCTTTCTCGCGCCCGCGCTTCTGCTGTTCGCGACTGGATGCAGCGTATGGGCGATATCCCGGACAGTTGCTTTGCTGTCCAAGGTGTCGCGGCCAGTCAACCTGTCAGCAGCAACGACACCTTGAATGGACGCGCAGAGAATCGTCGGGTGGACATTCGCTTGGTACCTCAGCGAGATGCATGTGGCGAGCTGGAGGCCGTAGCGCGTTCGCTTCGGGGTGACAAGTCAGTGTGACACTCCCCGAGACTGGATCAGACCCGCATCTGCGGGTCTTCCTCTTTCTTCCCAACCTTGCCTTTCCCGTCCGTTAGCTGTTCCAACTCCGTGCCATCCACCGTCTTCTCCCCCCGCGTCTTCACTAACGAAACCACCACCCCACCCAGCAACAACCCGAACGTCACCCCCAACGACAGCAACGCTGGCACCTTGCCGACCATGCCGTGGTAGAAGATCTTGCAGCCAATGAAGATCAGCACCAGCGCCAACGCATACTTGAGGTAGACGAACCGGTGCATCAGTGCCGACAGGGCGAAGTACAGCGAACGCAGGCCGAGGATGGCAAAGATGTTGGAGGTGTAGACGATGAAGGGGTCCTGGGTGATGGCAAAGATCGCCGGCACGCTGTCGACAGCGAACACCAGGTCGGCCAACTCGATCAGCACCAAGGCCAGGAACAGCGGCGTGGCATAACGCAGGGCCTGGCTTTCGCCGGGCGGAGTCAGGCGCACGAAGAATTGCGAGCCGTGGATCTGGTCGGTCACGCGCATGTGCCGCCGAACGAATTTCAGGATCGGATTGTTGGCCAGGTCCGGGTGGCTGTCCTCCTTCGACAGGGCCATTTTCACACCGGTGAACAGCAGGAAGGCGCCGAAGAGATAGAGCACCCAGGCAAAGTTCTGCACCAGCGCCGCACCCACGCCGATCATGATTGCCCGCAGGAAGACCACCCCGAGGATGCCCCAGAACAGCACCCGGTGCTGATAGCGGCGGGGGATGGCGAAAAAGCCGAAGATCATCGCCATGACGAACACGTTGTCCATCGACAGCGACTGTTCGACCAGGAAACCGGTGTAGAACTCCAGCGCCGACTGGGCGCCCAGCTCATGCCAGACCCACAGGCCGAACAGCACACCGACGCTGAAATAGCCCGCATAAAGCAACAGGCTCTCGCGCATTTCGATCTCGCGGTCCTGGCGGTGCAGCACGCCCAGGTCGAGCACCAGCAAAGCGATGACGATGGCCATGAACACCAGCCACAACCAGGTGCTGGTACCCAGAAACGGGGTGGTGAGGAATGTCTGCAGAGCTGCCATGAGCCCCTCCTTGAATGTCGACGTTGCCAGTTGAAGATCGCAACAGTGATCCGACATCACGGCTTGGCAGCCGTCAGAGGGGCCCGGTATCACATGGGTTAGAGCCTAGACCCGTTTCCCGGTGATGCCGAATGGCGAGCTGTTACATTTCTTTGCTCCTCAGTAGACCCAGACTTCTACCCGCCGGTTACGCAGGCGGCCTTGTTCCAGGTCATTGCCGGCGACGGGTAATTCATCGCCCATGCCGGTCACCTCCAGCACCTCGACGCCACTCCGTGCCAGTTCGCGCCGCACGGCCTGGGCGCGCAGGCGCGACAGCAAGGCGGCACGGCCAGGTGTTTCCTTGGGGTCGCCAAAACCTACCAGCACCGCCTTGCTTTGCAGCTTGCCGGCCTGGCGCAGGTATTCGGTGACCCGCTGCACATCGCGCAGGGCCTTGTTGTCGAGGCTGGCGCTGCCTTCCTGGAAGCGGAAGTTGACGCTCAAGCGCTGCGCTTGCTGGGCCAGGCTGCGGTAGCGCGGCGGCATGCCGGCCTGCGTGGCGACCGGCTGGGCGATGACCTGCTGCGAGACGAAGCCCTGCTCGGCGACGATGGCCTGGCCGGCCGGGCTCTGGGCGAAGTCTGCCAGCGCTCGGGCCTGGGCTTTGGCATTGGCTGGCAGGTAAAAGTACAGGCGTCGTGACAATGGGTAGTCTTCACTGGCCACCAACTGGCGCTCGGGCAACAGGGCCGGTGCATCGCCCTCGGCCACCGCCAGCACCTTGGCCCCGTGCACGGCTGCCAGGCTACTGAAGCCGATGGCCTGGCGGTCAGCACCGACCCGCTCGGCCAGTTCTTCGCTGGACTCGAACCGCTGCGCCTGGCGGGCCAGTTCGCCCTGGTGCGGCTCCAGTACCAGCGCCTTGAAGGTCTCATAGGTCCCGGAGCGGTCATCCCGCGCATACAGGTGGATGGCGCCGCCGGCCACGCCCAGTTGCTCCCAGCGCTGGATCTGCCCGGAGAAGATTTGCGCCAGTTGCCGGGTAGTCAGCTGCGGCAGAGGGTTGTCGGGGTGGACGATGACAGCCACGCCATCCAGGCCGATGATCTGCTCGGCGCTGGCCGAGCGCAGATCGCCCAGCGCCTTGAGCTGGCGCACCTCGGCGTCGCTGATGGGACGCGAGGCTGCGGCCAGGTCGGCGTTGCCCTGGCCCAATGCGGCAAAGCCGGTGCTGGAACCATGCGCGGCAATGTCGATACGCAGCGCCTGCCCCTGGGCATCACGCGCGGTGATGACCGTCTCGTTTGGCACCGGGCCCGGCGACTGCTGTATCTGCGTCGCCTGTTGCGCCCAAAGTTGCCCCTGTACCAGCGCAGGCAACAGCGCCGCGCCAATGGTATTGGAACCCTGCACGCGCAGGTGGCCCGCTTCGGCCAGGGCCGTCAGCGGGAGCAGGGAAAGCAGCAGGAGCAGCAGGCGGAGCATGCCGGGCGACCTTGTGGCATAGCGTTGCCCGGCAGATTACGACGGTAGCGTGACCGAAATGTGACGGTCAGGCGGTGTTCAACGCCTCGACGATGGCCTTGCCGACCGCTTGGGTCGAACGGCTGCCGCCCATGTCAGGGGTGGTTGCACCGCTGGCGATGACCGCCTCGATGGCCTGCAGGATTTCATCGTGTGCAGCTTGATAACGGGCGTCCGCAGTTTCCTTGCCAAGGAACTCGAGCATCAACGCGCCCGACCAGATCATGCCGATCGGGTTGGCGATGTTCTTGCCGAAGATGTCCGGCGCCGAGCCGTGCACCGGTTCGAACAACGATGGGAACTTGCGCTCGGGGTTGAGGTTGGCCGACGGCGCGATGCCGATGGTGCCGGTGCAGGCCGGCCCGAGGTCGGAGAGGATGTCGCCGAACAGGTTGGAGGCCACCACCACGTCGAAGCGCTCCGGTTGCAGCACAAAGCGTGCGCAGAGGATATCGATGTGCTGCTTGTCCCAGGTGATTTCCGGGTAGTGGGCGGCCACGGCGGCGGTGCGCTCGTCCCAGTAGGGCATGCTCACCGCCATGCCGTTGGACTTGGTGGCCGAGGTCACATGCTGGCGTGGGCGATTGTGTGCGAGCTCGAAGGCGTATTCGAGGATGCGGTCGACGCCACGGCGGGTGAACACCGATTCTTGCAGGACGAATTCGTTGGCGGTGCCTTCGAACATGCGCCCACCCAGCGACGAGTACTCGCCTTCGGTGTTTTCCCGCACCACCACGAAGTCGATGTCGCCAGGCTGCTTGCCGGCCAGGGGGCAGGGCACGCCAGGGAACAGGCGTACCGGGCGGATGTTCACGTACTGGTCGAAGTCGCGGCGGAACTTGAGCAGCGAGCCCCACAGGGAAATGTGGTCAGGCACCTTGTCGGGCCAGCCGACGGCACCGAAGTACAGGGCGTCGAAGCCCTTGAGCTGGTCGAACCAGTTGTCCGGCATCATCTTGTCATGGGCCAGGTAGTAGTCGCAGCTGGCCCATTCGAAGAACTCGAACTGCAGCGCCAGGCCATGCTTGCGGGCCGCGGCTTCGAGCACGCGGACGCCTTCCGGGAGCACTTCCTTGCCGATGCCGTCACCGGGAATGGCGGCGATCTTGAACGTCTTGGATTGGGTCATGGCCACACCTTGTGTCTGGGGAACGGAGGTGGGTCATGCTATAAGGGTTCGATTCATGAATAATTAGCCTGATCATGCATTCTTGGTGTACGTATCGTGAATAATTTGCCGAACCTCGACGACCTCGATATCTTCTTGCAGGTGGCCCGCCGTGCGAGCTTTGCGGCGGTGGCCGAAGCCCGCGGCATGTCGGCGGCGTTCGTCAGCAAGCGCATCCGCCTGCTCGAAGCGGACCTCGGTGTGCGCCTGCTGCACCGCACCACCCGGCGGGTGACGGTGAGCGAGGAGGGCGTGCGGGTCTATCAATGGGCGCAGCAGATTTTCGAGGCGCTACAGCGCATGGGTGATGACCTGGACGCCCGCCAGCGAGAGCCGGCCGGGCAGTTGCGCATCGCCAGCAGCCTGGGCCTGGGCCGGCGGATGGTGGCGCCGGCGTTGTCGGAACTGGCGGCGCGTTACCCGCGTTTGGACATTCGCCTGGACGTGCATGACCGCCTGGTGGACCTGGTGGCCGAGGGCGTCGACCTGGATATCCGCGTGGGTGACCAGATAGCTCCGAACCTGATTGCCAAGCGCCTGGCGCGCAACTGGCGGGTGCTGTGTGCGGCGCCAGACTATCTGGCCCGGCGCGGCACGCCGAAGAACCTGGCCGATCTGGCCAGCCATGACTGCCTGGTGATCAAGGAGCGCGACCATCCTTTCGGGGTCTGGCACCTGGAGGGGCCTGGTGGCGAGGAGAGTGTGCGGGTTACCGGCGCGTTGTCGAGCAACCATGGCGAAGTGGTACACCAGTGGTGCCTGGACGGGCGCGGGGTCGTGCTGCGGTCGTGGTGGGATGTGCACGACAGCCTGGCCGATGGCCGGCTGGTGCAGGTGCTGGAAGGATATCGGCAGAGTGCCGATATCTGGGCGGTGTATACCGCGCCGCTGGCCGGGTCGGCCAAAGTACGGGTGGCGGTGGAGTTTTTCCGGGAATACTTTGCCGACAGGTTTCAGATTCCGGGTTGACAGTGCCGGCCTCTTCGCGGGTAAAGCCGCGAAGAGGCCGGCACAGCCACTAACCAGCCGGGATCAATGCGCCCCGGCCGACTTGCTCAGGTCGCTCTCGGCCCACTCGGTATAGATACAGGCATCCGCCACCGCCCAGCGCACCTTCACGGTATCCCCCGGCTGCATCGGCATGCCGGAAGCCGACAGCGCCTTGACCGTCAGCTCGGTACCGCCTGCGGTTACCACATGGCAGGTCTGGCTTTCACCCAGAAACAGCACCTCACCGACCTTGGCACTGACCTCGTTCCAGCCCGCAGGCAGTGGCTCGCGCGCGGCCTGTTCGGCAGTCAGGGCCAGGGCTTTCTCCGGCCGCACCATGATCAGGGCATCCTGCTGTGCGCCAAGGCCTGGGGTCAGGCGAATCGCCACCGGTTGGCCTTCGAAACTGCCCGCACCGTTGCTGCTGGCCTTGATGCGCAGGAAGTTGGAGTTGCCCAGGAACGACGCGACAAAGGCATTCGGCGGATTCTGATAGAGGTCGTAACCCGTGCCGAGGCCAACGATCTTGCCATGGCTGAAGATGGCGATGCGCTGGGACAGGCGCATCGCCTCTTCCTGGTCGTGGGTCACGTAGACGATGGTGATGCCCAGCCGGCGGTGCAGCTGGCGCAGTTCGTCCTGCAGGTCTTCACGCAGTTTCTTGTCCAGCGCCCCGAGCGGTTCGTCCATCAGCAGGATGCGGGGCTCGTACACCAGCGCCCGGGCAATCGCCACGCGCTGTTGTTGGCCGCCGGACATCTGCGACGGCTTGCGGTGGGCGAACGGCTCCAGCTGCACCAGTTTGAGCATGGCGTCGACGCGCTTGGTGGTCTCGCTGGCGCCGAGTTTGCGGATGGCCAGCGGGAACGCGATGTTGTCACGCACGTTCAGGTGCGGGAACAGCGAGTAGCGCTGGAACACCATGCCGATGTCGCGCTTGTGCGGCGGCACATTGACCAGCGACTGGCCGTCGACCAGGATCTCGCCGCTGCTCGGGGTTTCGAAGCCGGCCAGCATCGACAGCGTGGTGGACTTGCCGGAGCCACTGGAGCCGAGGAAGGTCAGGAACTCGCCGTCCTGGATCTCCAGGTCGAGGTTGTCCACGGCGGTGAAGTCGCCGTAGTGCTTGTTCAGGCCACGCAGGCTGACCAGGGTCTTGCCGTGGGCGTTGTCTTTGATGACTGCACTCATTGTTGTTTTCTCCGCACGCTCAGGCGTTGACTTCGGTGCGCCGGCGCAAGGCGGCGGCAATGAACATGACAAGCAGCGACAGGCCGATCAGCAGGGTCGAGGCCACGGCGATCACCGGGCTCAGGTCCTGGCGCAGGGTGGTCCACATCTTTACCGGCAGGGTCAGCAGGTCGGGGCTGGCCATCATCACGCTCAACACCACCTCGTCCCACGACACCAGGAAGGCGAACAGGCCACCGGCGATCATGCCGGGGCGAATCGCCGGGAACGTCACCTTGAATATCGCCTGCAGGCGCGAGGCGCCGCAGATCACCGCGGCATCCTCGATCGACTGGTCGAACAGCTTCAGCGAGTTGATGATCGAGATGATGGTGAAGGGCAGGGCGACGATCACATGGCTGACCACGAAGGCGAACAGCGTGCCGGTGTAGCCCAGCTTGAGGAACAGCGCGTACACCGCCACGGCGATGATCACCAGCGGCACGATCATCGGCATGGTGAACAGCCCGTAGAGCATTTCGCGGCCAGGGAAGCGGCCACGCACCAGGGCGAAGGCGGTGGGCAGGCCCAGCAGCACCGCGGCGATGGTGGTCAGCACGGCGACCTTGAGGCTGGCCAGGGCGGCATCCATCCACTCCGGGTTGGAGAAGAACTGGCCGTACCACTTGAAGGTCCAGCCCGGTGGCGGGAACACCAGCCACTGGGACGAGCCGAACGACAGCAACACGATGAACACCACCGGCAGCAGCAGGAACGCCGCGATGACCCCGGTGGTCAGGTACAGGCCCGTACGCAGCGGGCGGCCCATGGCATTGGGAGACAGGAGCATGGCGGTTTACCTCGCGTTGCCGACCGGGGATTCCGGCTGCAGCTTCAGGTACAGGTAGAAGAGCACCAGGGTGATCACCACCAGCAGTGCGGCGGCGGCGCTGGCCAGGCCCCAGTTGAGGAACGACTGCACCTGCTGGATGATGAATTCGGGCAGCATCATGTTCTGCGCACCGCCGAGCAGGGCCGGGGTGACGTAGTAACCGAGCGACATCACGAACACCATCAGCGCCCCGGAGAACAGCCCCGAGCGGCACAGCGGCAGAAACACCTTCCGGAAGTTGGTCCAGGGGCTTGCGCCGCAGATCGAGCCTGCCTGCAGCACCATCGGGTCGATGGCGTGCATGGTCGCCTGCAGTGGCAGCACGATGAACGGGATCATGATGTAGCTCATGCCGATCACCACGCCAGTGAGGTTGTGCACCATCTCCAGCGGGGTATCGATGATGCCCATGGCCATCAACGCCTTGTTGATCACACCCGAACTCTGCAACAGCACCAGCCACGAGTAGGTGCGTGCCAGCAGGCTGGTCCACATCGACAGCAGCACGATGTTCAGCAGCCAGCGGCCCCAGCCTTTGGGCACCAGGGTGATCGCCCAGGCCAACGGAAAGCCCAGCAGCACGCTGATCAGGGTCACCACGCCGGCCACCGAGAAGGTGTTGAACAGCACCCGTGCATAGGCCGAGTTGGCGAACAGCTGCTCGTAGTTGCCCAGCCCCGGCGTTGGCTCCAGCACTCCGCGCAGCAACAGGCCGACCAGCGGGGCGAAGAAGAACAGGCCAAGGAACAGCAAGGCCGGCAGCAGGTTGCGGCTGCCTTTCCAGCGCTGGCCAAGGCTTACGCGGCGCGGGGCCTTTCCCGGGGCACCGTGCGCGTCATGCAGGGCGTTGATGGCGACTTTCATTTGACCAACCACTCATTCCAGCGGGCGGCGATGGCCTGGCCGTTTTTCGCCCAGTAGGCGAAGTCCAGGGTGACCTGATCCTGGGCATAGGCGGTGGGCAGGTTAGGCGCGAGGTCTTTGTCGAGCTGGGCCACGCTGTCGACGTTCACCGGGGCGTAGGCGGTCTTGTTGGCGAATGCGGCCTGGCCTTCGGCGCTGCTGGCATTGGCCAGGAACTTCATGGCCGCGTCCTTGTTCTTCGAGCCTTTCGGGATGACCAGGAAGTCGGCCATGACCAGGTTCTGCTTCCAGCTCACACCCACCGGTGCGCCGTCTTGCTGCAGCGCATAGACGCGGCCGTTCCAGAACTGACCGAGCGACGCTTCACCGGACGCCAGCAGCTGTTGCGACTGGGCACCACCACCCCACCAGACGATGTCTTTCTTGATGGTGTCGAGCTTCTTGAAGGCGCGGTCCAGGTCCAGCGGGTAGAGGTCCTTGGGCGCTACGCCGTCGGCCAGCAGGGCCAGTTCCAGGACGCCGGGGCTCGGCCATTTGTACAGTGCGCGTTTGCCTGGGTAGGTCTTGGTGTCGAACAGCGCGGTCCAGTCGACCGGTTTGTTGGCACCGAGCTTGCCTTCGTTGTAGCCCAGCACGAAGGAGAAGAAGAACGAGCCGACGCCATGGTCGGACGCGAAGCGCGGGTCGATCTTGTCGCGTTTGATCTGGGTGAAGTCGAGGGGTTCGAGCAGGCCTTCGCTGGCGGCACGCAGGGCGAAGTCGGCTTCGACATCGACCACGTCCCATTGCACGTTGCCGCTCTCTACCATGGCCTTGAGCTTGCCGTAGTCGGTCGGGCCGTCCTGAACGACTTTGATGTCGGTGTTCTTGGTGAAGGGGATGGCCCATGCTTCTTTCTGGGCGTCCTGGGTGGTACCGCCCCAACTGACGAAGTTCAGGCTGTCAGCGGCCTGGGCGGCCTGACAGGCCAGGGTCAGCAGGCTGGCGGACAGCACTGCGGTTACACGTTTGCTCAACAGCATGGTTACGCCCTCGTTGCTTTTGTTATTCGAGGCGGGCTTCTGGTGCGCCCGCCAACAGTATTCGGGGAGCAGCTAAAACAAAGTGTCTTGTGGCCGTTTGTGATTGTAGGTGCCGGCCTGCAGATTCAAGGTCTACGGGATATCATATTATGGTATTCCAAACTTTTGGCAAGGGGTATGAGGCGACCGGCCATCACTCCGGCCTTGTAGGAGCGGCCCGCGTCAGCCAACCATCCCCGGCTCGAACGGAATGCTCTGCACCACTTCCAGCTCATACCCGGCCAGGCCCGCATACTTCAGCGGCGGGCCCAGATGGCGCAGCTTGCCCACGCCCAGGTCCTGCAGAATCTGCGCCCCGGTACCGACTTCCGAGTAAACCTTGGACTGCCCTCGCTGATACGGCCGTACCGGCTGAGTGAGCTGCGGGACCCGTTCGAGCAAGGCCTGGGAGGACTCGTGGTTGGCGAGGATCACCACCACACCGGCGCCTTCCTCGGCGACCTTCTGCAATGCTGCCCACAGCGTCCAGTTGGCAGGGCCGGCGTACTCGGCACCAACCAGGTCGCGCAGCGGGTCGATCACGTGCACCCGCACCAGGGTCGGTTGCTCACGGCGGATATTGCCCATGACCATGGCCATGTGCACACCGCCTTCGATGCGGTCCTCGTAGGTCACCAGGCGGAACGTGCCGTGCACGGTCGGCAGTTCGCGTTCGCCGATGCGTTTGATGGTCTGTTCGGTGCTCAGGCGGTAGTGGATCAGGTCGGCGATGGTGCCGATCTTGATGCCATGCAGCGCGGCGAATACTTCCAGGTCCGGGCGGCGGGCCATGGTGCCGTCATCGTTGAGCACTTCGACGATCACCGACGCCGGGGTGAAACCGGCCAGGCGGGCCAGGTCGCAACCGGCTTCGGTGTGCCCGGCACGGGTCAGCACGCCGCCTTCGCGGGCGCGCAGGGGGAAGATGTGGCCTGGCTGCACCAGGTCTTCGGGGCGGGCATCGGGTGCCATGGCAGCGGCCACGGTGCGCGCCCGGTCGGCGGCGGAGATGCCGGTGGTAACGCCGGTGGCCGCTTCGATCGACACGGTGAAGGCCGTGCTGAACGCGCTGCCGTTGGCCGGTACCATCTGCTCCAGGCCCAGGCGTTGGCAGTGATCGTCGGTCAGGGTCAGGCAGATCAGGCCACGCGCTTGGCGGGCCATGAAGTTGATGGCCTGGGCGTCACAGCGCTCGGCGGCGATCAACAGGTCGCCTTCGTTTTCCCGGTCCTCGTCGTCCACCAGCAGGACCATCTTGCCTTGCCGGTAATCCTCGAGAAGTTCCTCGATGGTGTTGAAAGCCATGTTGCACGCTCACTGTGGTGGGGTGATTTTTATGGTATACCATCATACACAAATATCATTGCTACAGGAGAACCCGCGGATGAAGGCCTACTGGATCGCCCACGTCGACGTCACCGACCCCGAGCAGTATCAGCAATACACCCAGCGCGCCCCCGCAGCCTTCAAGGCATACGGTGGCCGCTTCCTGGCCCGCGGCGGGCGCAGCGAGGCGATGGAGGGGCGGCCCACTCCTCAGCGTAGCGTGGTGATCGAGTTCGATTCGTATGAGCAGGCAGTGGCGTGCTACCGGTCGGCGCTGTACCAGGAGGCGTGCAGCCATCGCCAGGGGGTGGCGAAGGCTGAGGTAATCATCGTTGAAGGCTTCGAGCCTTGAGTCTTTGCTGATGCCTTTTCGAGGGTAAACCCGCTCCTACAGGTACCGCGCAGCCCTTTAGAGCGGCGCTAAACCTGTGGGAGCGGGTTTACCCGCGAAAGGGCCGGCCCTGTTTACGGCATCCCTGGTAATTCATGCGGCCGCAGGTCGAACACCAGTACCTCGGCATCCACCCCGTTGCCCAGCTCCAGCACCTGTTCCTGCCTGACCCGCACGCCATCCCCTTCAGTGAGCACTTGGCCATTGACCTCGATACTGCCGCGAGCCACATGCACATAAGCATGGCGGTTTTCCGGCAAGGTCAGCGTCGCGCGTTCTGCGCCATCGAAGAGCCCGGCATACACCCGTGCGTTCTGCCGAACCTGCAACGACCCCTCGGCACCGTCTGGCGAGATGATCAGGCGCAACGTGCCGCGTTTCTCCTCGGCACTGAAGTGCTGCTGCTGATACCGCGGCGTCGCCCCTTTCACATTGGGCACGATCCAGATCTGCAGGAAGTGCACCGGCTGCGTCTGGCTGTGGTTGAACTCGCTGTGCGCCACGCCATGGCCGGCGCTCATCAATTGCACATCACCCGGGCGGATCACCGAGCCGGTGCCCAGGGTATCCCTGTGCTCCAGCGCGCCTTCGAGCACATAGGAGAAAATCTCCATGTCGCGGTGCGGGTGTTCGCCAAAGCCCTTGCCCGGGATGACACGGTCGTCGTTGATCACCAGCAGGTCAGAGAAACCCTGCTCCTCAGGGTTGCGGTAATGGCCGAAAGAGAAGGTGTGGAAGGATTTCAGCCAGCCATGGAAGGCCAGGCCGCGGTCTTCTGCGTTACGGACGGTAAGCATGACGAATCTCCAGTAAGGGCAGGGTACGCGGGCCCTGCCACAGGGTTGGCTGGCGTTACTGCAAATGCACGTTCAGTTCGTTTGCGGCCTGACGCATCGCTGCCTTCACCGCCGGCACCTGGCTCAGCGGGTTGAGCAGTCCATAGTCATGAATCATCCCGTTGTACCGCACCGAGGTCACGGTCACACCCGCCGCATTCAACTTACGGGCATACGCCTCACCCTCATCGCGCAGCACATCGAACTCGGCCGTCTGCACCAGCGCTGGTGGCAAGCCTTTCAACTGTTCACTGCTAGCCCGCAGCGGCGAGGCGTAGATCTCTGCCCGTGCCTTGGCATCGGTGGTGTAGTTGTCCCAGAACCACTTCATCATCCCGGTGGTGAGGAAGTGCCCCTCGGCGAACTGCTTGTATGACGCAGTCTCGAAGCTGGCATCGGTCACTGGCCACAGCAGCAGCTGGAAGCGCAGCGCCGGGGTGCCGGCCTCTTTGGCCTTGAGCGCGACCACCGCCGCCATGTTGCCGCCGACGCTGTTACCGGCCACGGCCAGGCGCTTGCCGTCGACCCCGATTTCCTTGCCATGCTCGGCCACCCACCGGGTCGCGGCGTAGGCCTGGTTGATCGCTGTCGGGTAGTGCGACTCAGGCGAAGGGGTGTAGTCCACATAGACCGCCACCGCGCCGGAGCCGACCACCAGGTCGCGGATCAGCCGCTGGTGGGTCGGGAAGTCGCCGAGCACCCAGCCGCCGCCGTGGAAGAACATGAACACTGGCAGCTCACCTTTGACATTGGCCGGGCGCACCACCTGCAGCTTGATCGATTGGCCGTTGGCCTGAATGGTGCGTTCCTTGACCTCGATACCGGACAGGTCGACCTTCACCGACGCCTGGGCGCCGGTCAGTACGGCGCGGGCGTCTTTTGGGCTGAGCTGTTCGAGCGGCTTGCCGCCGCCTTGCTCCAGCGCTTCGAGGAAGGCCTGGGTGTGCTGCTCGACGCCTGGGCTGCCTGCAGCGAAAGCGCTGGACACGGACAGGGCGAGGAGGGAGGCGGTGAGGGTTTTGTGGACAATGTTCATGAGCGAATCCTTTTCTGTTCAAGTGTTGGTAATGGGCGTCTTGCCTGGCCTTCAGGGCCATCGCTGCGACCTGTGCGTAGATTAGGCAGGTGCATTGGCGGGAAAAAGCCGCTATAAAGCGTTTTACTGTCACCAAGAGCGAGACAATGAACCCCTACGAAGACATGCGCATCTTTGCCCAGGTCATGGAGGCCGGTAGCTTCACTGCTGCCGCCGACCGCCTGGGCATGTCCAAGCAATCGGTCAGCCGCCGCCTGATGCAGCTCGAAGAGCGCCTCGGCGTGCGCCTGCTCAACCGCTCCACCCGGCGCCTGGACGCCACGCCGCTGGGTCAGCACTACTACCAGTCGGCGTTGCGCCTGCTGGGCGAGGTGCAACAGGTGGAACACGACATCAGCGGCCAGGCCCAGGCCCTGCGCGGCACGTTGCGCCTGAGTGCGCCGCTGTCGTTCGCCATGGCCCACCTGGGCTGCCTGCTGACCGAGTTTCTGCAGTTGCATCCGCAGGTGGATGTGGAGGTGGACCTCAGCGATCGTGCGGTGGACCTGATCGGCGAGGGTTATGACCTGGCGCTGCGTATCGGCGCGCTGGAGGACTCCAGCCTGATTGCCCGGCGCATTGCCGATGTCGAACGGGTGTATTGCGCGAGCCCGGCGTACCTCGACGCACGGGGTGTGCCGACAAAACCTGAGCAACTGGCCGAGCATGATTGCCTGCCCTATGGGCATTCGCGGCAGGTGCAGTGGCAGTTCAGGCAGGGTGGCAAGACCCAGGCGATCCAGGTAACCGGGCGGATGAGGGCGAACAACGGCGAGTTGCTCCGCGACGCGGCGATAGCCGGGATGGGGGTGACCTATCTGCCGACCTTCATCGTCGGGCAGGCGCTGGCCGATGGGCGCTTGGTGACGGTGCTGGATGAGTGGGTGACGCCGGCGCTGCAGTTGTCCGCGGTGTACCCGCAGCACCGGCAGGTGGCGCGGCCGGTGCAGGGGTTTGTGAGTTTCCTGCGCGAGCGGTTGGTACACCTCTGATACCGAGTTGGCTTCTTCGCGGGACAAGCCCGCTCCCACAGGATCATCACAAGATTCGGATCCGTGGTGATCCTGTGGGAGCGGGCTTGTCCCGGGAAGAGGCCGGTACAGATCAAATCATCAACTGATCCACCCCGACCCACCCGCCATCGAACTCATCCATGGCATCCAGCACCGCCTTCTGAAAATAGGCCAGCGACGCCCGGTCGAACAGCAGTTGCAATGCCGGCAACTCATCACTGCCGACGTTCACCACGATCACATTGATCCGCGCCGCTGATGTCTGCGCCACGGCGCCGACCGGAAACGCCTGCAACCGCAAATCGACGCCGCACAACTTGGCCATCACCGCACTGCAATACTCCCCCGACAACTGCAGCCAGGCATGGCTGTCCTGACGCGGCAGCAGGTAATTGCGCCGGGCATCCTGCACCCAGCCCTGTTCTTCGCTGGCAACCCGGGCGCCCTGGTCGGCCAGGCTGCCCAGCAACAGGTACTCGCTGGCCGACAGGCGCGCCACCCAGCCGCCGTCACCCTGGCGCAAGGCCTGGTTGGGCTGTGAGGGCAGCTGGTATCCACGCGCTTGCAGGTAGTCAGCGGCATCACCCCCGCGAAACCCGACCCGCGCCAGTCCGGTCAGGTCGGTCAACGCACAGGTGTGCAAAAGGCTGCGTGGGATGAAGGCTTCAGCTTTCAGGCTGGTCATGGTTCAGAGCTCCTGGCGCAGGTTGTCGGGATCATGGAAAGGCAGGTGCACCACCTTGGCATTGACTATCACGCCGCCTTCCACGCGGATCGGGATGTGCATGCCAGGCGTCGCCTGATGGGCGCCGGCGTAGGCCAGGCCGATGATCTGCCCCAGGGTCTGCGAGTATTCGCAGGAGGTGACGTTGCCGCTGATGTCCGGGCCGTCCAGCACCAGGTGGCCCTCCAGCGGCTGCGGGCTGCCCTTGGGCAGGGTAAAACCGACCAGCTTGCGCTTGAGCGGCTGTGCTTCGAGGATCTCGATCGAGCGCTTGCCGACGAAAAACGGCTTCTTGTGGCCAATCGCCCATTGCATGCCGAGCTCTGCCGGGTGGGTCATGCCGTCGGTGTCCTGGCCGATGATCACGTGGCCTTTTTCCAGGCGCAGCAGGCGCTGGGTCTCGACCCCGAACGGGCGGATACCCAGCCCGGCACCGGCCTGCATCAGCGTGTCCCACAGGCGCTCGGCATGGCGCGCCGGCACGTGTATTTCATAGCCCAGTTCGCCGACGAAACCGACCCGCAGGATGCGCGCCGGGATGCCGGCTACCTTGCCCTGGCGCACACCGAGATAAGGGAAGGCTTCGGCGCACAGCCCGACATCGTCACAGACCTTGGCCAGCACCTGGCGCGACAGCGGCCCGGCCAGGTTGACCGCGGCCAGGGCGGCGGTGACATTGGTGATGTCCACGTCCAGCCGCCACTGCGCGTTCCACTTGAGCATCTGCTGGTAGATGCGCTCGACGCCGCTGGTGGTGGCGGTGACGTAGAAGTGCTGCTCGGCCAGGCGCGCACAAACCCCGTCATCGATCACCACGCCGTGCTCGTTGGTCATCAGCGCATAGCGGGTGCGGCCGATGGCCAGCTTGGCAAAGCCGAAGGTGTACAGGCGCTCCAGCAGTTCGGCGGCATCGGGGCCGCGCACGTCCAGGCCGCCCAGGGTGGACACGTCGATCAGGCCGACTTTCTCGCGCACATGACGGGCTTCCTCCTGCATGCAGCGTTCGCGTTCCTCGGGCTTGCCGTAAAAGGCCGGGCGCTGCCAGCTGCCGGCCGGCATCATCTTCGCGCCCGCTTGCAGGTGGCGGCGGTGCATCGGCGTCTGCCGGTAAGGGTCGAACGCACGGCCGGCGACATGCGCCAGCTTCTCTGCCTGGAAGGGTGGGCGAGCAGTGGTCACGCCGGTTTCGCTGATGCTGCGACCGGTGGCCTGGGCTACCAGGCGGGCGGTGGGCAATGCCGAGTGGCGGCCCTGGGACGGGCCCATGCCGACCGTGGAAAAGCGCTTGACCAGCTGCACGTCGCGGTAACCGCTGCGGGTGGCGTTGACGATATCGCGCACCTGCAGGTCCTCGTCGAAGTCGACGAAGTCCTTGCCCTTGGGGTGCGGGAAAATCGGCCAGGGGAAGTTGACCTTGGCCTCGGCCACGCAGGCCGGTGGCGTGGGGGCTGGCAGCCCTAGTGCTGCGAGGGCTTCGGCGGCGCCGCGGCTGGCGTCGGTGAGCACGTTGTCCAGGCGGTGGCGGCCGTTCACCGAACCTGCGATATCCAGGCCCGCGGGCAGGTTGCTGATGGCGAACTCGTCGCGGTTGACGTCATAGGCCAGCTTGCCACCGGCCTGGCACAGCAACTGATACACCGGCATGTAGCCCGCAGACATGCACAGCAGGTCGCAGGCCACGCGCAGGGCGTGATCGCCAACCTTGCCCTGGCCGGTGATCGGGCGGATGTCTGCGCCCGTGACATGGCGCATCTGCGCCCCATGCAGGGCTTCATAGACGGTGCTGCCCAGGTGCAAGGGAATGTCGCGACGCTTCAGCTCGCTGGCCAGCGCGGCATCGGCCGGCGCGGCGCGCATGTCGACCAGGGCGGCGACAGCCACGCCTTGCTCCTGCAGGTCCAGCGCGGCCAGGTAGCCGTCATCGTGGCCGGTGAGAATCACTGCACGTTGCCCCGGCTTGACGGCATACAACTTCATCAGCCGCTGCGCGGCGCTGGTCAGCATCACCCCGGGCAGGTCGTTGTTGCGGAACACCACCGGCTGGTCGAACGACCCGGCCGCCACCAGGCAGCGGCTGGCACGCACCTTGTACAGGCGCTTGTGCCGGATTACCGGCAGGTAGTTGTCGGTGAACCAACCGTTGCAGGTGGCTTCGCACAGCACCTGGATGTTCGGGTGGCCTTCGACGGCAGCCAGCAGTGCGTGGCGCAGGCTGGCGGCGCGGGTGCCGGCGATGTCGAAGCGGGCGTAGGTCAGCGAGCCGCCAAGCACTGGCTGTTGCTCGACCAGCAGCACCTTGGCCCCGGCACTGGCAGCGTCCAGCGCGGCGCGCAAGCCAGCGGGGCCACCGCCGATGACGGCCACATCGACGAACAGATAAGCCTTGTCGTAGTACTGCGGCGTGAACCCGAGGTCGAGTACGCCGAGCCCGGCCTTCTTGCGGATCAGCGGCTCCCAGACCTTCCACATGCCTTTGGGCTTGTAGAACGAGCGGTAGTAGAAACCCACCGGCATGAAGCGCGAGAACTTGCCCAGGTAGGCGTCGCGGTCGTGTTCCAGGCTGCCGTTGAAGTTCTGCCCGGTGACCACCAGGCCGTCACGCGCAGCCTCCATGTCGGCCAGCACATTGGGCTCTTCGGGGAGCTGCACCAGGGTGTTGGCGTCCTGCCCGGCCATGCTCAGCGGGCCACGGGGGCGGTGGTACTTGAACGAACGCGACAGCAGCCAGCGGCCATTGCCGAGCAGCGCACTGGCAAGGGTGTCACCGGCAAAGCCCGGGCAGGCCTGGCCGTCGAATTCGAAATGCAGGGGCCGTTCGCGGTCGATCAGCAGGCCCATCGGCGCGGGGAGGCGAGTATGGCTGTTCATCCGGCAATCTCCGGGCTGGCGGTGGGGCTGAAATCGACGCGGCGGTCGAACACTTCTCTGGGGTCGAAGGTGCGCAGCACCTGGTCGGTGACGGTGTGGCGCTCGGCCAGGAACCAATAGCTCGAGGCGTTGTGCAGCCACCACTCGGTGACGACGCCGGCCAGGTTGTCGCTGTTGAACACGTAATCGGCCCACTCGGCGTCACTGCAGGTGGCCGGGTCGGGCATCTGCCTGAATTCGCCGCCGTAGGTGAATTCGCTGATGTTGCGCGGGCCGTTCAAGGGGCAGGTCATGATCTTCATCGTCGTGTGCTCCTTAGTGGCTGGCCGCGGTGGCGCCCATTTCGTTGACTTGCTGGAAGCGGCTGAAGCGCTCCAGGGCGAACGGGGCGATCAATTCAGGTACCTTGCCGCCGCTGGCCACGAGCTCGGCCATGGTCTTGCCGCAGATCGGCGTGGCCTTGAAGCCCCAGGTGCCCCAGCCCGCGTCGAGGTAATAGTTGTCGACTGGCGACAGGCCCATGATCGGGCTGTAGTCCGGGGTCATGTCGGTCATCCCGGCCCACTGGCGCATCAGCTTGGCGTTGGCCATGAACGGGAACATCTCGATCGCGTGGGCCAGCAGGCTTTCCTTGAGGTCGAGGGTGGAGCGGGTGTTGTACAGCGGGTACGGGTCGGAGCCGCCGCCGAAGACGATCTCGCCACGGCTGGTCTGCTGCACGTAGCAGTGCAGCGCCGACGAGCTCACCAGTGGGTCGAGGAATGGCTTGAATGGCTGGGTGACCATGGCTTGCAGCGGGTAGGTGTGGATCGGTGCGCGGATGCCGGCCTTGGCCATCAGCAGCGAACTGGCCCCGGCCACCGCCTGCACCACGCAACCGCACTGCACGGTGCCGCGGTTGGTCTTCACCGCCTCGATGCGACCTTTGCTAATGACCAGTTCTTGCACTTCAGTTAGCTGATGGATTTCCACGCCGCGCTTGGCAGCCTGCTTGGCATAACCCCAGGCCACCGCGTCGTGGCGCGCAGTGGCGCCGTCGATGTGCCACAGGCCGGCCAGCACCGGCAGGTGGCCGGGGTCGAGGTTCAGGCTTGGCACCAGCTCGCGGATCTGCTGGCGGTCGATCATTTCGGTGCGCCCGCCGAAGTGCCTGTTGACCTCGGCACGCCGGCGGAAGGCGCGCACCGTGGCGTCGGTGTGCGCCAGGGTCAGCTGGCCACGCTCGGAGTACATGATGTTGAAGTCGAACTCGTTGGACAGGTTCTGGAACATCCGCACCGACTCGGCATAGAAACGCACGCCCTCGGAGGTGAGGTAGTTGGAGCGGATCACCGCCGTGTTGCGTGCGGTATTGCCGCCGCCCAGGTAGGCCTTTTCCAGCACGGCGACGTTGGTCACGCCGTGGTACTTGGCCAGGTAGTAGGCGATGGCCAGGCCGTGGCCGCCGCCACCGATGATCACCACGTCATAGCGCGGCTTGAGTTCGCAGGGTGGCGGCAGGTCGACCTCCACCGGGTAGTCGGCGCTCAGGCCGTATTTCAGCAGGGCGAAAGGCATGGGGTGCGCTCCTGGAGGGCGGCCTGTTGCTGCAGGTCGAGGGCGAGCAGGGTGTTTTTCATCAGGTAGGCGATGGTCATCGGGCCGACGCCGCCGGGCACCGGGGTGATGGCGGCAACCTGGGGCAGGGCGGCAGCGAAGTCGACATCGCCGACCAGGCGGCTATGGCCGCCTTCTTCGATGCGGTTGATGCCGACATCGATCACCACCGCGCCGGGCTTGAGCCACTCGGCGCCGACCAGGCGTGGCTTGCCGACCGCCGCGACGACGATGTCGGCCTGGCGGCACAGCGCCGGCAGGCCGCGACTGCGTGAGTGCACCACGGTTACCGTGCAGTCGGCCTGCAGCAGCAGCGCGGCCATGGGTTTGCCGACGATGTTCGAGCGGCCAATCACCACGGCATGCTTGCCGCGCAGCTCGCCGCAGGCATCGCGCAACAGGCGCATGCAGCCGCTGGGGGTGCAGGGCGTGAGCACATCGCGACCCTGGGCCAGGCCGCCGACATTTTCACTGTGAAAACCGTCCACGTCCTTCAGCGGGTTGATCGCCTGGAGGATGCGTTGTTCATCGACGTGTTCGGGCAACGGCAACTGCACGAGGATGCCGTTCACCCCGGTGTCGCGGTTGAGCCGGTCGATCAGGGTCAGCAGTTGCGCCTGGGTGGTGTCGGCCGGAAGCCGGTGTTCCTGCGACCGGATGCCCACTTCCTCGGCGCGTAGCACCTTGTTGCGTACATACACCTGGCTGGCCGCGTCGGCCCCGACCAGGACCACTGCCAGGCCTGGTTGCACACCGCCCTGGCGCAAGGTCTGCACCTGCTCGCGAACCTCGGCCAGCACCCGCGCTGCGGTGGCCTTGCCGTCGATCAGCTTGATACTGGGGATGGCGCTCATTTGAAGATCACCGTGCGGTCGTGGTTGAGGAACACTCGGTGCTCAAGGTGGTATTTGACTGCGCGGGACAGGGCGATGGTTTCGGTGTCGCGGCCGATCGCCACCAGGTCGTCGGGGGCATAGGCGTGGTCGACGCGCTGCACTTCCTGTTCGATGATCGGGCCCTCGTCGAGGTCGCTGGTGACGTAGTGGGCGGTGGCGCCGATCAGTTTGACGCCGCGCTGGTAGGCCTGGTGATAAGGCTTGGCGCCCTTGAAACCTGGCAGGAACGAGTGGTGGATGTTGATCGCCCGGCCCGACAGCTGGCGGCACAGGTCGTCGGAGAGGATCTGCATGTAGCGCGCCAGCACCACCAGTTCGGTGCCGGTGTCCTCGACGATGCGCATCAGTGCGGCTTCCTGCTCGGCCTTGGAGTCCTTGCTCACCGGCAGGTAGACGAAGCGGATACCTTGGCGCTCGGCCATTGGCCGCAGGTCGAGGTGGTTGGAGACCACGGCGGTGATCTGCATGTCCAGCTCGCCCTTGGCGTGGCGGTAGAGCAGGTCGGCCAGGCAGTGGTCGAACTTGCTCACCATCAGCAATACGCGCAGTGGTCGGGCGCTGCTGTGCAGGCTCCAGTCCATGTCGAAACGCTGGGCGACATCGGCGAAACCCGCTTCCAGTTGTGGCGTGTCACCGCTGACACCGGTGTTGTAGCGGAACACGGCGCGCATGAAGAAGCGGCCATTGTCCTCGTCGTCGAACTGCGCCATTTCGCTGATGTAGCAACCATGCTCGGCCAGGTAGGTGGTCACCGCCGCGACGATGCCGGACACGGCGGGGCAGCTGACGCGCAGGATGAAGTGGTCGGGAGCGGGGGGCATGTCGGATGGGCCTCGTGATCGGGTGGGGCAGGTCGGCACAAGGGCAAAAGGTGCTTCGCGGCGAGCGAAGGGATGTTTCTTCATGGGAATATAAATTTCCCTTGAGCGATTTATAGGCGAAGCGAGGGGCAGGGGTCCAGTCTTTTATGAATATTTTTATCCTGGCAGGAAATTTTAGGGAGCTCACTGACCCTGTGAGAGCGGGTTGACCCGCGAACAGGCCATCACAGGCTATGCTTGATCCATGACCACACCCACCCCTCTACGCCAACCGTGCCCCCCTGGCGCCTGTGACTGCGGCCGCGAACAATTGGCCGCTCAACCGCCAGCGGCCCAGCGCATCCTCCTGCTCACCCGCCAGGAAGAAAAGCGCCTGCTCGAACGCCTGGAAAACCTCAAGGACCTGGAAGACCTGCAGCGCCTGCAACAGCGGCTGTACGAAAACCTCGGCATCCGCGTGCACATCAGCCCCGGCTTCAACGAAGTGCGCACCATGCGCGGCATTGTCATCGAACTCGACGACCAGCCCGGCCTCTGCCGCAAGACCCGCCAGTCGATCCCGGCCGCGATTCGCCGGGGCCTGGAGCGCAACCCGCAGGTTGCGTTCCGCTTGCTCGATACCCATGACCTTTTGCGTGACACCTGAGGGAAAATGCCAGCGCGGTACGCCACAGAAATCTGTGGGAGCGGGCTTGCCCCGCGAAAGGGCAGGTACAGGAGTACTCAGATGGACAACCGCACCACCCGGTTATCCAGCACCTCTGGCTGCTGCGCCCGACGCTTGTTCACCACCAGTTCGCCAATGGCAATCAACCGCGTGCGCGTGACATTGCGCGACAACCCGAGCAACTGCGCGGTATGTACCTGGTTGTAATGGCAGAAGTGATACGCCGAACGCAGCAGGGCATTCTCGACCTTCTCGTACAGATCGCCAGGCTGTTCTTCATACAACCGGCTGAACGCCTGCAGCAGCAGATCGTCCACGCCGTGGTTCGCCGGCTCTTCTTCCTGGCGCTCCAGGCGCAGGTTCGACAGCCGCAGGTCCTGCGCCTGCACCACGCCATCGCCGCAGGTCAGCAGGCTGTGGTGAATCACGTTTTCCAGCTCGCGGATATTGCCTGGCCAGCTGTACTCGACCAGCTTGGCCTGGGCCTTGGGGCTCAGCTCCACCGGCCCGTAGCCCAGCCGCTCGCTGTAGCTGCGGATGAAGTGCCGCGCCAGCGGCAGGATGTCCCCCGGCCGGTCGCGTAGCGGGTGCAACTGCAGGGTCACCACGTTCAGCCGATAGTACAGGTCTTCGCGGAAGTGCCCGGCGTTGATCGCCTTCTCCAGTTGCACGTTGGTAGCCGCCAGCACCCGCACATTGATCGGGATGCTCTTGCGCGAGCCCAGGCGCACCACTTCGCGCTCCTGCAACACGCGCAGCAGCTTGACCTGAATCGGCAGCGGCAGGTCACCGATCTCGTCGAGGAACAGCGTGCCGCCGTTGGCCTCTTCGAACCAGCCGGCCTTGGCTGCCAAGGCGCCGGTAAAGGCGCCTTTTTCGTGGCCGAACAGCTCGGCTTCGACCAGCGACTCGGAGAATGCGCCGCAATTCACCGCGATGAACGGGCCGTTGCGCCGGCCGCTGAGGTTGTGGATATGGCGTGCGACCAGCTCCTTGCCCGTGCCGGTTTCGCCAATGATCAGGACGCTGGCCTCGCTGGGGGCGACCTGTTGCAGGTGGGCGAGCAGCGCCTGCGACCTGGGGTCTTCGAAGACCTGTGCGGTCGCCCTGATCGAGGTAGCCAATGTCGGTGACGGGGGGAGGGTCAGCAGTTGCATGAGCGATCCTTAGGAATAGAAGGATGGGGCGGGGCGCTTGCCGCCGAGGGCCCACTCGCCGAGCTCGTGGATGCGGTAGTCCACCGGGTCGTGCAGGGTTTGCGTCCTCAGATTGCGCCAGTGGCGGTCGAAACGCAGCGAGGCATGGGTGGCGCGCGCGCCGGTGACCTCGAACAGGCGGTTGCAGATGTCCAGGCCGTGGCGCGTGGCCGCGACCTTGGCGGTGCCGATGGCCAATGCCAGGTCGCCGCGTTCCTCGGCGCTCAGCGCCTGCTCCTTGGCCCAGGCGCTATCGAGCTGGCGGGCGGCGCGGGCGATCAGCAGGCGCACGCTCTCAAGGCCCACCCAGAATTCGCCGTAGTGGTGCAGCACGTACGGGTCTTCGGCGCTGCTGGCTGCTGTGGAGCGGAACCACGGCCGGCTTTCCTTGAGGCTGTACTGGCGCGCCTCGTCGAAGGCGCCTTCGGCGATGCCGAGGAACAGGTTGGCAAAATGCAGCTGGGCGATCAGCGGACGCAGGGCGGCGAACGGCGTGCTCAACGGCCCGGGGTCGAGCAGCAGCTCGGTGTGTTCGACGCGCACCCGTTCGAAGGTGGCACTGCCGCTGTCGGTCTGGCGCTGGCCGATGTTGTTCCAGTCGTTGTGCAGGGTGATGCCGGTGCGCCCGCTGGGGACCGCTGCGATCAGCAGCTTGCCCCCCGCGCGCTCGTCCACCGCCGAGGCGATCAGCATTTCCGAGTCGCTGGCGCCGGAGCAGAAGCTCTTCTTGCCGGAGAACTCGCACCAGCCGTCGAGGTGCCTGACCACGGTGCGGGTGTCCAGCGGATTCAGGGCGTTGCCCCAGAACCAGTGCTTGCGTGCGGTCTGCTCGAACCAGGGTTGCCACTGATCCGGGCGCGAGAACAGGCGCACGGTGGCCAGCATCAGGTGGTGAAAGCCAAACACATGGGCAAGCGAGCTGTCGACCCGGGCGAATTCGCGCACCACCTCGAAGGTGTCATGCCAGCTCGCGCCCTGGCCGCCGAAGGCCTGGGGAATGACCAGCGACAGTAGCCCGCTGCTGCGCAGGGCATCGCGTTCGGCCTTGGGCGTGCCACCGCGCTCGTCGCGCTCCACTGCGGTCTGGGCGAACTGCAAGGCCAGTTCGCGCGCCACCGCCAGTGCCGGACGGGCCGCATTCAAAGGTGCATTCATGGCGGTTCCTCAGGCACTCTGACGCAGCGCGTGGTGGGCCCCGAACA
The DNA here is from genome assembly GCF_050280885.1 of Pseudomonas sp. NPDC086566. NCBI lineage: Bacteria > Pseudomonadati > Pseudomonadota > Gammaproteobacteria > Pseudomonadales > Pseudomonadaceae > Pseudomonas > Pseudomonas sp. NPDC086566. The sequence goes on along the minus strand of NZ_JBNNWD010000009.1, from coordinate 13,148 downwards.
GCGGCACGGCGCGCTCGGCGGCCAGGCGGATGCGCGCTCCCAGGGCGTCGCTGGAAACCTGGTAGTCGGCAAGCTCGGCCTGGCTGGCATAGACGCCGATCGGCAGGGTCAGGGCCTGCAGGAAGCTGAACAGCGGGCGCAGCTGGTGGTCGAGCACCAATGCGTGGCGTTCGCTGCCACCGGTGGCAGCCAGCAGCACGGGCGTGTCGACCAGCGCGTCCTGGCCGATCAGGTCGAACAGGTGCTTGAAGTGGCCGGGGAAGCTGCCGCGATAGACCGGCGCGGCAACCACCAGCAGGTCGGCCTTTTCCACCAGACGCAGCTGTTGCTCCACGGTGTCGGGCAGTTCGCTGCGCCACAGGGCGGCACCCAGAGGCCGGGCGATGTCACCCAGTTCGATCAGGTGTGGCTTGATGTGCAGGTGCTGGCTGAGTTCGGCGAGGATCGCCTCGGTCAGGGCCAAGGTACGAGAGGGGCGGGTGGTACCGCCGGACAGGGCGACGACATTCAGTGGGGTGCTCATGGGCAGGTCTCCGGTTCTGGTTGAGCGGGGGACTTTGCTTGAGCAATCGTCGTGCCGAGTTATTAATGCTTTATGGATCAACGGGTTGCGATAATTGAGGCGCTACCGCTGTTGCTTTGTGGGCGTTGTGTGTTGATCAGGTGTTGCGCTGCAGACAGTTGGCCGGGTGTTGGCGGCTGTACAGTTGAGACCGTTATAGCGAAATTACTTGTAGTTAAAAAAGAATAAGAATTCATATTCTTATTCGATTAAGAATGTAGCGACGTGCAGACGGCGGCCTGCCGATTACTTGCCGCTGCGCCCATAGGCCTGGCTGATGCGGTCGATGACCATCGCCAGCGCGACGATGGCCAACCCGGCTTCGACGCCCTGGCCGACATTGAGCGTCTGGATGCCGGCCAACACATCCTCGCCAAGCCCCCGGGCACCGATCATCGAGGCCACCACCACCATCGACAGGGCCATCATCACCGACTGGTTGAGCCCGGCCATGATGCTCGGCAACGCCAGCGGCAGGGCAATGCGCCGCAGCCGCTGCCAGCGGCCGGCACCGAGGCCGTGGGCGGCCTGCAGCAGTGATGGGTCGATCTGGCTCAGGCCCAGCTCGGTCAGCCGCACCAGCGGTGGCAAGGCATAGATCAAGGTGGCGAACACCGCCGGCACCTTGCCCAGGCCGAACAGCATCAGCACCGGGATCAAATAGACAAAGGCCGGTAGCGTCTGCATCACGTCCAGCACCGGCAACAGCAGGCGCCGGGCCAGTGGACGGGTGGCCAGCAAAATGCCCAGGGGCACGCCAACCAGTACGCACAGGCCGGTACTGACCAGCACCAGTGCCAAAGTCTGCAGCAGTTTGTCCCACAGCCCGAGCATGCCGATGAACGCCAGCAGTGCGACCAGCGCTACGCTGCGCAGCAGGCTGCGGCTGGCGTGCCAGGCGATCAGGCCGACCAGCAACAGCAGCAGCCACCAGGGCATCAGACGCAGCAGGTTCTCCAGGCCGACCAGCAGCTGCAGCAATTGGTCGGAGACACTGCGCAGGTGGTCGCCATAGTGCAGCACCAGCCAGTCGACCCAGCGGTTGATGGTGCCGGCGAAAGACAGTTGCAGGGCTTCGGGAAAGCCAGCACTCACAGGCTCGCCTCGACCTTGGTGGCCACCTCAGCGGGCAGCCAGGCCTTCCACACCTGCGGGTTGGCGCGCAAGAACGCCTTGGCGGCATCGGCAGGTCGCTGACGCTTTTCGTTCATCTCGGCCAGGGCCTTGTTGAGGGTGTCGATGGGCAGGTCGACCTTTTCGAACACCTCTACCAGGTCCGGGTAGCCATCGCGAAATGCCTTGGACACACCGATCGACAGCTTCGCCGGCAACGACTGGCTGCCTTTCGGGTTGGGGTTCTTCGCATCGGTCAGGGTGGCCCAGGCGCTCGCGTCGAACGGCGGTTCCTGCAGGCGTACCAGGTCGTAGCGCCCAATCAGCGCGGTGGGGCTCCAGTAATAGAACAGCACCGGCTGGCCGCGGCGGATGGCCGAGCTGATTTCGGCGTCCAGCGCTGCGCCGGAGCCACTGCGGAAGTTGTTGTACAGGCCATCCAGGCCATAGGCCTTGAGCTTCTGGCTGTTGACGGTCTCGGAAGTCCAGCCACTGGGGCTGTTGAGGAAACGGCCTTTGTCTGGCATCTCGGGGTCGCGGAACACCTGCGGGTAGCGCTTGAGGTCGTCGACGCTGCGCAGGTCCGGGGCCAGGGGCTTGAGGTTGCGGGCCGGGTCACCCTTGATCACGTAAGCCGGTACCCACCAGCCTTCCTCGGCATTTTTCACCGTGTCGCCCAGGGCGAACACCTGGCCGGCCTGTTCGGCCTTGACCCAGGCGGGGCTGCGCCCGGCCCATTCCTCGGCGATAACCTGCAGGTCGTTGCGCGCCAGTGCCACTTCCATGCTCACCGAGCTGCCGGGGAGGGTGTCGGTGGGGTAGCCGTAACCGTGCTCGACGAGGTGGCGCAGGATTTCCGTGGTCAGGGCGCCGCTTTCCCACTGGATGTCACCGAAGTGGATAGGTGGGTTTTTTTCTGCCGAAGCAGCGCTGTCGGTGCTGGCCAGGCCGAAGGCCAGCAGCAGGCCGGCCAGCAGCGCAGGGATCTTCTTCATGGAGGCCTCTTCGGTTGCCGCGGCTTGAATTGAGGCAAGTGTAGACGACGGCGTTTGCAGCCCTGCGGGAAGGCTTTCGTGGTGGGAGTTGCGCGGCATGGTGGGAACAATCCGGGCGGTGCGTGGCAGCCTGCCATGCCTTCGAGGAGTGCTCTGCTTTGGACCTGGACCTGGACCTGGATTTCATTTATTACCGCAACTTCCGTTTCGACGGCAAATTTCATATCCGCTGCCTGGGTAGCGATCTGCGTCATGTTGCGCGAGTCCGCTATGAACTGGAGCGTATCGAGGCGGATGGCCCTGTGCACCTGGGCGGCGAGTCGGTTGTTTCGCAAGCACGCAGTGGCGCGCTGGCTGACCACGGCTGCCCGGCGACGCTGGTTACCGCGGCCACTGCCGGTCGCTACCGGATCAGCCCAAGGGTGGTGCTGCTCGATGCGCAGGCGCTGGCGCGGGGGCTGCCACCCGGGGCCAGTGGCGTGATCGACCTGCCGCCGTTGAATCTGCTCATCACCGAACAGGACTTGACCCGCAACGTGCTCGACGCTGTGCCGTTGGCATCCGGCCAGCGCCGCCGCCGGGCGGCCGATGCACAGGCCGTGGCTACCCTAGATGACCCCTTCGTCCAGCTCGGTGAGCCTGGCACCCCGACGGCGGTTGGCAAGGCGTTGCCACCGCTGCTGGTGAAATTTGCCCCGGGAGGCTTTGACCGTTTGCAGGCCGACCTGCAACCTGGATCGCAGTCGAAGCTGGTGCGGTTGTGGCCGAAGCTGGGCGCGGTGATCCATCTGCGACCCTGCTTGAGCCAGCAGGAACAGGACGATCCACGCCTGGGCATGCTGAACCGGTACTACCTGATCGATCAGCCACCGAGCATGCTCAATGACACCTTCCTGGCACTGTCCCGGTCCCTGGCAGAACTGCAATACGTAGAAACGTTGCAGTTCCTGAGTAACAGCCCGGACCCGCACCCGCTGGCCTTCGTGCTGGCCGGCGTGCTGGCCACCTTGTTGACGGGAGGGGCCGTCGTGGCCGGCAACCGCGCCTACGAAGACAGCCAGCCCACCCCTGACTTCGAGCCCCGACAGCATTATCTGGGCGCCCCTGGCGGGCGCTGGCAAGGCCTGAACGTGCGGCAGGCCTGGGCGCGGCGAGTGCGGGGCAAGGGTGCCAGGATCCACTTCAGTGACGGCGGGGTGTTCCCCAATCATGAAGACCTGCGTGACAACCCCGCGCTGAAAGTGATCCCAGGGGGACCGAACGACAACCCTGAGCATGGGACTGCCTCGGCCGGCATGCTGGTGGCCACGCGTAACGGTTTCGGCGTGACCGGCATGAGCCATGAAAGCGAGCTGTTCCTGTATGACAGCAGGGCCACCGATGCGACCGGGAACCTGGGTACCCTCAAGGCGCTGCTGCGCCATGTCGAGCCTGGCGACATCGTCGGCATCAACCGTCAGACCGCCAACCCCAAGGACCTGTACACCTTCCTGCCCAGTGTGCATGACGCCATCTGGTGGGACGTGATGAACAGCCTGGTAGAGCGCGGCGCCGTGGTGGTGGCGGCGGCCTGCAATGGCAGCAATCGTACCGATGCCAGGCAGGGGACGGTTGCCGGGCATGGGGTCGATCTGTCGCAGCATCGCAACTTCACTGACCGCGGCGATGCCGGTGCGATCCTGGTGGGCGCCTGCCAGTCATGGGATGGCAAGCCCCATACCTACTCCAACTACAACTACCGCTACCGCATGCTCAATGCCTGGGGGGACAGCGTGGTCACGCTGTCGTACGGTGACCTGGAGGACAAGCACGGTGATGACCGGGACTACACCGCCACGTACGCTGGCACATCTTCGGCTACGCCAATGGTGACGGGGGCCCTGAGCCTGATCCAGTCGTATGCGCTGGAGCACCACCATGTCTACCTGAATGCCGACCAGATGCATTTGCTGGTGATGGCGTCGGGTTACCAGGATGCCACCCGGGCCGACAGTGAGGTCCTGCCGATGGGGGCGCGGCCGAATGTGCAGGCGGCGTTGGCCCTGCTGGACCAGATCCTCGGCGGCGGGCGTTTTACCGGCTGAGCCGGGCAAGGGCCGCTGCCTGTTCCCAGGCAGCGGCCTGCGGCCGGTCACACGCGGAACTGGTCCATCAGCGCCTGCTGCTGGTTGGCCAGGCTGTTCAGCGACTGGCTGACCCGCGCCGACTCGTTGGCCTGGCCCGACAGCGATTCGGTGACATCGCGGATGGTCGCCACGTTGCTGTTGATCTCTTCGGCCACCGCGCTCTGCTCTTCGGCCGCCGAGGCGATCTGCAGGTTCATGTCGGTGATCACGCTGACGGCCTGGCCGATGCGTTGCAGAGCGCTGACCGCCTGGCCAACCTGCTCGACGCCACCTTGAGCCTGGCGGTGGCTCTGGTCCATGGTGCCGACCACATCACGGGTGCCGGTCTGCAGGGCCTCGATCACCTGACGGGTTTCTTCCACTGACTCCTGGGTGCGCTGGGCCAGGTTGCGCACTTCATCGGCGACCACGGCAAAGCCGCGTCCGGCCTCACCGGCGCGGGCAGCCTCGATGGCGGCGTTGAGCGCCAGCAGGTTGGTCTGCTCGGCGATCGAGCGGATCACCTCCAGCACCGAACCGATTTTCTCGCTGTTCTGCGCCAGGCCTTCGATTTCGGCCATGGCTTCGCTCATGTTGGCGGCCAGGGCATCGATGCTGGTGGTGGTGCGGTCGATAACCGCCAGGCCTTCGCGGGTGGCCTGGTCGGCCTCGCGAGCAGCTTGCGCGGCTTGGGCGGCGCTGCGGGCGACGTCCTGGGCGGTGGCGCTCATTTCATGGGACGCCGTGGCCACCTGGTCGACCTGGCGGTACTGCTGCTCCATGCCGGCGCTGGTTTCGGTGGCGATGGCCGACGACTGGTCGGCGGTGCCACGGGCGGCCTGCACCGAGCGCTTCACTTCGGCGATGGTCGGTTGCAGCTTGTCGAGGAAACGGTTGAACCAGCCGGCCAGTTCGCCGAGTTCGTCACGCTTGTCGTAAGTCAGGCGGCGGGTCAGGTCGCCTTCACCGCTGGCGATGTCCTTGAGCATCGCCGCCACGCCGAGGATCGGCTTGGTCACGCCACGGGCCATCAGCCAGACCAGCAGCAGGCCGGCGATCGCGGCGGCCAGGCCCAGGCCCAGTTCGAGCAGGGTGCCGCTGGTGTTCAGGGCGTCCAGTTCTTGCTTGAGTGCTTCGGCGGGGCCAGTCAGGGCATTTTCCGGCACATCCAGCAGCACGCCCCAGGGCTGGGCACCGGGGACCGGTTCGAAGGCGGCCAGCACTTTCAGACGTGCCTGGTCGTGAACGATGTTCAGCTTGCCAGTGGCCAGCTTGCGCACCAGTTCGGCGCCCTGGCGCGGGTCGACCTGGTCGAAGCGCTGGGCCAGCTTGCTGGGGTCGGCGCTGTAGCCGGCCAGCAGGCCGACCGGGCTGAGGATACCGACCGTGGTGCGGCCCTCGTAGAGGCTGCGGCTGGCCTCCTGGCTCAAGGCCTGCAGGCTGTTGAGGTTGATGTCGATGGACAGGGTGGCGATGATCTTGCCGTTGACCGCCAGCGGGAAGACGATGCTGGTCATCAGCACGCGCTGGCCGTCGATGTCATAGAAGTACGGCTCTACTACGCAGACCTTGCCGGTGCTGCGCGGGCAGGTCCACCAGGTGTTGGCCGGCTGGCCGCTGGGGCCGATCTCGGTGTTGGCCATGTCGTGTTCGGGCAGGGCCATGGCGGTCAGCTGGCCGGCGCGTGGCTGCGACCAGTACAGGGCGAAGCGCCCGGTTTCGTTGCTGCCCAGCTCGGCTTTGCCGGCGAACAGGCTGTCCTTGTTGTCCAGTGCGTTGGGCTCGAACACCAGCGACAAGCCGAGCAGGTCGGGGTTGGCCTGCAGCGCGGCGCGCACCTGGCGGGTCATGTCTTCGCGCAGGTCGAACGCATCGAGGAAGCGTTTTTCCGCCTGTTCACGCAAGAACATTACCTGGCGCGAGAACCCCGCGCCGTACTGGTAGGCGTCCATGAACTGGCGGCGAATGTTCAGGGCCTGGACTTCACCTTGCGACTCGATACGCGACTGCGCGGCCTCGCCGAGCATCTGCATGCTGCTGGCCTTGACCAGGTCCGAGCTGTGGTCCATGCGATACAGTGAAAGGCCGACGAGCAGGGTGACGATGCTGGCGAGGCAGAGACCGGCGAGCAGGGTGATCTTCCACTGGATGGAAAGTTGTCGCAAAGGCATGAGGGAGTCCCTTTTTCTGGCAGTAAGGGTTTGGCGGTGGGGCTTACAGGTGTTTGCCCTGTATCGGCCTTGTCCGCTTTTTCTTTATTCAAACATTCAATTTAAAATGCCAGCGAAATACGCCGCAATATGGCGTTTTTGACATCCGACGCCCGCTCCGTCACAGTGCGCGCTTTTTGTCTGCCGCCACGAGGAACCCCAAACCATGAATGCAGTGATCGCCGCGGTCGGCATCATGCTGATACTCAGCCTGTCCCGCGTGCATGTCGTCATCGCCCTGATCATCGGCGCCCTGGCCGGTGGCCTGGTCGGCGGGCTGGGTATCGAAGGCACGCTCAAGGCCTTCAACGGAGGCCTCGGCGGCGGCGCCACGGTGGCACTGTCCTACGCGTTGCTCGGTGCCTTCGCCGTGGCTATCGCCAAGTCGGGCCTGGCCCATGCCCTGGCCGACCGGGCGCTGAACATGATCGACCGCCAGGGCCATGCCAATGGCGGCCAGGTCAAATGGCTGCTGATCGGCCTGATGCTGGTGGTGGCGGTGTCGTCGCAGAACATCCTGCCCATCCACATCGCCTTCATCCCGCTGCTGGTGCCGCCACTGCTGTACGTGCTGACGCGCCTGCGCATCGACCGTCGGCTGATCGCCTGTGTCATCACCTTTGGCCTGATCACGCCGTACATGTTCCTGCCGGTGGGCTTTGGCAACATCTTCCTCAATGAGATCCTGCTGGCCAACGTCGCCCGTGCCGGGGTCGATGTCAGCGGGGTCAACGTCACCCATGCCATGGCCATCCCGGCCGCGGGCATGTTGGCCGGTTTGCTGCTGGCGGTGTTCATCAGCTACCGCAAGAAGCGCGACTACGACCTGGCGCGCATCGAGCAGGTCGAGCAGGTCAGCGTGCAGTACAACCCGCTGACCCTGCTGGTGGCGGGGCTGGCGATCGCTGCGGCATTCCTCGTGCAACTGTGGCTGGACTCGATGATCATCGGCGCCATGGTGGGCTTCCTGATCTTTTCGCTGTCGGGGATCGTGCGTTGGAAGGACACCGACGATCTGTTCACCGAAGGCATGAAGATGATGGCCATGATCGGTTTCATCATGATCGCCGCGTCCGGCTTTGCCGATGTGATGAAGGCCACCGGCGAGGTCAAGAGCCTGGTCGAGGCCTCGGCGCAGTGGATCGACCACAGCCAGGGCATCGGCGCCTTGCTGATGCTGCTGGTGGGGTTGCTGGTGACCATGGGCATCGGCTCGTCGTTCTCGACGGTGCCGATCCTGGCTGCGATCTTTGTGCCGCTGTGCGTGCAACTGGGCTTCGATCCACTGGCCACGGTATGCATCGTCGGCACCGCAGGTGCCCTGGGGGATGCCGGCTCGCCAGCGTCGGACTCGACCCTCGGCCCGACCTCCGGGCTGAATGTGGATGGCCAGCACCATCATATCTGGGACACGGTGGTCCCCACCTTCCTTCACTACAACCTGCCGCTGCTGGCGTTCGGTTGGCTGGCGGCGATGACGCTGTAAGGCGTCAGCCCTTGTCGGGTGGCGGGGAAATGCTGTTGAGGACGGTACTGCCGTCCTTGCTGCGGGTCAGGTAGACCGGCAACACCTTGGGCAGGTTGTCCACCAGCCGCTCCACCTCGCCGGTGTTGTAGATGCCGCTGATGCGGATGCGCCCGGTGCCGGGGTCGGCCAGCAGCAGCGGGGTGTCAAGGTAGCGGTTGATCACCGGCAGGGCCTGTTCCAGGCTCAGGTTGTCGAGCACCAGCTTGCCGTTGCGCCAGGCCAGGCTGTTGTCGTAATCGCTGTTCTCGGCCAGTTGCGGTTCGAAATCACCCTTGTGGTAGCTGGCCTGCATGCCAGGGCCAAGGCGGTAACCGCCAGCACTGCCTGCACTGCTGACCAGCACCGAACCCTGCACCAGCGTGACCTTGACCTGGTCCTGGTACTTCCAGACGTTGAACTGGGTACCGGTGACGCGGGTCTGGCCGCCGCCGGCGCGGACGATGAACGGGTGGCTGCTGTCGTGCTGCACCTTGAAGAAGGCTTCGCCACGCTTGAGGGTGACCTGACGCTGGTCCTTGTAGTTGAGGTAGGTCAGTTCGGTGTGAAGGTTGAGCTCGACCGTGCTGCCGTCGCTCAACTGCACGGTCTTCATCTCGCTGCCCGCTTCAAAGTGCTGGTAGTGGTCGGGCAACCAGCCTTGTTCCCACCCCACCCAGCCGGCCAACGGCAATGCCAGCAGGGCCAGCGCTGCTGCCGAGGCCAGTGGCCGCCAGTTGCGTGAGCGTGGCAGGTGCTGCGCAGGCGGGTTGAAATCGATGACCGTGGCGGTGCGCGGCAACAGGTCGGCGGTTTGCCAGATTTCCAGCATCGCCTGGTATTCCTCGGCATGACGCGGGTCGGCCGCCAGCCAGCGGGAGAACGCCTCACGTTCGACCAGCGTGCAATCGTCGGCGTGCAGGCGCATGCACCAGTGCGCAGCGGCATCGGTGATCGGATCGTCTGGGCTGGGATTGAGGCGGTCTAGGTTCATCATGGCTCCGGGTTTTGCGCATTCTACCCCTGCAGAGGGGTTCCCGAGAACCGAGGTAATGGCGAATGACTATCAGTTATGTGTGTTTTTCGTCGGTTGCGCAAGGGATTTCCAGCGTTTGAGAACGCTTCGCGGCAAACGGGCTTGCCTGCCCCGTTAAAGGTCGTCGGCAACGGCCGTTTCATGAATATTTGCATAGCAGCCTAATCAAAGCTTTGACATTCACTGCCTAGGCAGTAATATTTTCATACAATTGCTCGAGCTGACCGCGATGCCCCATTTCACCCCGGAAAACTTCCAGACCTGCGCCATCGGCATGCTGCTCGGCCGGGCGGCGATCCTCAAGGACCGCATTCTCGACTGGCACCTCGAATCGGAAGGCGTCACTGCCGCACAGTTCAAGGTGCTGATCATAGTCACCCAGTACGAGGTGGATACCCCGGCCGAACTGTGCCGCTACCTGGGCCTGGACAGCGGTTCGATGACCCGCATGCTCGACCGCCTCGAGCAGAAGGGCCTGATCCTGCGCAACCGTTGCCCTGATGACCGCCGCCAGGTGCGCCTGGGGCTGACCGCCGATGGCCAGCGCCTGGCCGACCGCCTGCCGGAGATCGGCGCGGCGGCGATGAACGAACTGGTCGGCGTGCTGCAGCCGGACGAACTGAAGTCCCTCGAAGGCTTGCTGGCCAAGGTTCTGCTAGGTGCCGGCGACCCTCTGACGATCCGCCGCTTCGGCGATCGTTGATCCCTGTCACGCATTTTCCAAGGTATTGTCATGGCCACTCCCACAGACACCACAACTCCCTCCGCCGACGCGCCAGCGTCGGGCAAGCGCAAGGCCTGGCTGCTTGGCCTGCTGTTGCTGGTGCTGCTCGCAGGCGCCGGCACCTGGGCCTGGTACAGCCTGATCGGGCGCTGGCACGAAAGCACGGACGACGCCTACGTCAACGGCAACGTGGTGGAGATCACGCCGCTGGTGACCGGCACTGTCACCAGCATCGGCGCCGATGACGGCGACCTGGTGCAAGCCGGGCAGGTGCTGTTGCAGTTCGACCCGTCCGACAGCGAGGTGGCCCTGCAATCCGCCGAAGCCAAGCTGGCGCGCAGCGTGCGCCAGGTGCGCGGGCTGTACAGCAACGTCGACTCGCTCAAGGCGCAGCTGGAAACCCGCCAGGCCGAACTGCAGAAGGCGCAGCAGAACTACAACCGACGCAAGGTGCTGGCCGACAGCGGCGCGATTGCCGCGGAAGAGATTTCCCATGCCCGGGACGATCTGACCGTGGCCCAGGCCGCCGTCAACAGCGCGCGCCAGCAGCTCAATACCAGCACCGCCCTGGTCGATGACACCGTGGTCTCCTCGCACCCTGAGGTGATGGCGGCTGCGGCCGATCTGCGCCAGGCCTACCTCGACCACGCGCGCACCACCTTGGTGGCGCCGGTGACCGGCTATGTCGCCAAGCGTACCGTGCAGCTCGGCCAGCGCCTGCAGCCCGGCACCGCGACCATGGCGGTGATCCCGCTGAACGAGGTGTGGATCGATGCCAACTTCAAGGAAACCCAGCTACGCGACATGCGCATCGGCCAGCCGGTGGAGATCAGCGCCGACCTGTACGGTAGCGAGGTCAAGTACAGCGGCACGGTCGACAGCCTCGGCGCGGGGACCGGCAGCGCCTTCGCCCTGCTGCCGGCGCAGAACGCCACGGGCAACTGGATCAAGATCGTCCAGCGCGTGCCGGTACGCATTCACCTCAGCCCCGACCAGCTCAAGGACCACCCGCTGCGCATCGGCTTGTCCACCGTGGTCGAGGTCGACCTGCACGACCAGAGCGGCCCGGCGCTTGCCCAACAGCCACCTCAGCAGGCCAGCTACACCACTCAGGTGTATGACCGCCAGCTGGTCGAGGCTGACAACCTGATTGCCCGGCTGATCCACGAGAACAGCGCCACTGGCAAGACGGCGCAGCGATGAGTAACAACGCCCCGGCGCAGTTCACGCCGCCGAGCCTGTTGCTGACCACCATCGGCCTGTCGCTGGCGACCTTCATGCAGGTGCTCGACACCACCATCGCCAACGTGGCACTGCCGACCATCTCCGGCAACCTGGGAGTGAGCTACGAGCAGGGCACCTGGGTAATCACCTCGTTCGCGGTGAGCAACGCCATTGCCTTGCCGCTGACCGGCTGGCTGAGCCGCCGCTTTGGCGAGGTGAAGCTGTTCATCTGGGCCACGCTGCTGTTCGTGCTGGCCTCGTTCCTCTGCGGTGTCGCCCAGTCGATGCCGGAGCTGGTGGGCTTTCGGGTCTTGCAGGGGGTGGTGGCCGGGCCGTTGTACCCGATGACCCAGACGTTGCTCATTGCTGTATACCCGCCGGCGAAACGGGGCATGGCCTTGGCGTTACTGGCGATGGTCACGGTGGTGGCGCCGATTGCCGGGCCGATATTGGGCGGCTGGATCACCGACAGTTACAGCTGGCCGTGGATCTTCTTCATCAACGTGCCGATCGGCCTGTTCGCCGCTGCCGTGGTGCGCCAGCAGATGCGCACGCGGCCAGTGGTCACCAGCCGCCAGCCGATGGACTATATCGGCCTGCTGACGCTGATCGTCGGCGTCGGTGCGTTGCAGGTGGTGCTGGACAAAGGCAATGACCTGGATTGGTTCGAGTCGTCATTCATCATCGTCGGCACGCTGATTTCGGTGGTGTTCCTGGCGATCTTCATCATCTGGGAACTCACCGACCGCCACCCGGTGGTCAACCTGCGGCTATTCGTGCACCGCAATTTCCGGGTCGGCACCCTCGTGCTGGTCGGTGGTTATGCGGGGTTCTTCGGCATCAACCTGATCCTGCCGCAGTGGCTGCAGACGCAGATGGGCTACACCGCCACGTGGGCGGGGCTGGCGGTGGCGCCGATCGGTTTGCTGCCGGTGATCATGTCGCCGTTCGTGGGCAAGTACGCGCACCGCTTCGACCTGCGGGTGCTGGCGGGGCTGGCGTTCCTGGCGATAGGCACCAGCTGCTTCATGCGTGCCGGGTTCACCAGTGAGGTCGACTTCCAGCACATCGCCCTGGTGCAGTTGTTCATGGGGATTGGCGTGGCGCTGTTCTTCATGCCGACCTTGAGCATTTTGCTATCGGACCTGCCGCCGCATCAGATCGCTGACGGCTCGGGACTGGCCACTTTCCTGCGCACACTCGGGGGCAGCTTTGCGGCATCGCTGACGACGTGGATCTGGATTCGTCGGGCGGACCAGCATCATGCGTACCTGAGTGAGCACATCAGCCAGTTCGACCCGGCGACGCGGCATACCCTGGAGCAGATGGGCGGGGCGAGTGCGCAGCATTACGCGCAGCTGGAGCAGATCGTCAATGCGCAGGCGTACATGATGTCGACGGTGGATTATTTCACCTTGATGACCTGGGTGTTTGCCGGGTTGATCTTGTTGGTGTGGCTGGCCAAGCCGCCGTTTACTGCCAAGGCGGGGCCAGCTTCGGCGGGGCATTGAAGCAGTTGCGTTGCACTTGCACTTGCTCTTGCTCTTGCTTTTGCTTTGGCTTCTAAGCGCGCGATAGTCCAGGCGACGCAGAGTGCGACTTCAGGAGGCCGAACGCAGGCGTCTGGAGGGCCAGGGTGCGCAGCACCCCTTCGGCGCAGCCGAAGGCGCGAGAT
>NZ_JBNNWD010000008.1:0-322880 GCF_050280885.1 Pseudomonas sp. NPDC086566 | reverse complement strand
GTAGACTTGCGCAGCAAGTCGTAGGCCGCGCGGGCCCGGAAGGCGCCGGAGTGAGGGGACCCCGGAGCGTAGCGTAGGGGCCGGATGATGGGAGCGGGGGTTTTTGCTGGGCCTGTCCCGTCATCTCCCTCCGCAAGACCTGCGCTCGGCCTCCTGAAGTCGCATTCGGCGTTTGCTGAACTACCGCGCGCTTAGAAGCAAAAGCAGAGCAAAAGCAGAGCAAAGCACTTGCCGGGTATCAGTCGCCGCTGACGAGCTGGTAGGCCAGCTGGTTGTGGCGTTCCAGCACACGCGGCAGGTCGATGGTGGTGATGCGGCCATCCTGCACCACCACGCGGCCATTGATCACGCTGGTGTCGACATGGGTCGGGGTGCAGAACACCAGGGCCGCCAGCGGGTCGTGCAGGGCACCGGCATAAGCCACATGACCCAGGTCGAAGGCGACGAAGTCGGCGATCATGCCCGGCGCCAGGGCGCCAATGTCGTTGCGGTTAAGCACCTTGGCGCCGCCCAGGGTGGCGATTTCCAGGGCTTCGCGGGCGGTCATCGCGTCAGGCCCAAAGCCTACGCGCTGCAGCAGCAGCGCCTGGCGCACTTCGCCGATCATGCTGGCACCGTCGTTGGAGGCCGAGCCATCGACGCCCAGGCCCACCGGCACACCGTGGTCGCGCATCTTGCGGATCGGCGCGATGCCCGACGCCAGGCGCATGTTCGAGCACGGGCAGTGGGCGACACCGGTGCCCGTGCGAGCGAACAGCTCGATGCCATGCTGGTCAAGCTGCACGCAGTGGGCGTGCCACACGTCATGGCCGACCCAGCCGAGGTCTTCGGCATATTCGGCCGGGGTCATGCCGAACTTCTCACGGCTGTAGGCGATGTCGTTGACGTTCTCGGCCAGGTGGGTGTGCAGCGATACGCCGTAGTTGCGCGCCAGTACCGCGGCTTCGCGCATCAGGTCACGGCTGACCGAGAATGGCGAGCAGGGCGCCACCACCACGCGCAGCATCGAACCGTGACTGGCATCGTGGTAGTCCTCGATCAGGCGCTGCGACTCCTTGAGGATGTCGCTTTCCTTCTCCACCACCGAGTCAGGCGGCAGGCCCCCCTGGCTGCGGCCCACGCTCATGCTGCCGCGGGCAGCATGAAAGCGCATGCCGATCTCGCCGGCAGCGTGGATGCTGTCGTCGAGCTTGCAGCCGTTGGGGTAGATGTACAGGTGGTCGCTGGAGGTGGTGCAACCCGACAGGATCAGCTCGGCCATGGCCGTCTGGGTCGAGACCGAGATCATTTCCGGGGTCAGCCGTGCCCAGATCGGGTACAGGTTGGTCAGCCAGTTGAACAGCTCACCGTCCTGGGCCGCCGGCACTACCCGGGTGAGGCTCTGGTACATGTGATGGTGGGTGTTGACCAGGCCCGGGATGACCACCTTGCCGGCCATGTCGAGGATCACGTCGGCGTGCTGTGGCAGCGTATCGCTGGGGCCGACCTGCTTGATCAGGTTGTCTTCGATGTAAAGGCCGCCACCTCTGATTTCGCGGCGTTCGCCGTCCATGGTGACCAGCAGTGCGGCGTTCTTGACCAGCAGGGTCTTGGGGGTGTGTTGCTGAGAAGCTTGCATGGCTCGTGCCTGGCACAATACGCAGCGACGATTGCCGCTGTCGTAGGCGCACAGACACGCATGTAAGCAAAGTTCGAGTTTTTTGTATACAGGAAAATGCCGGGGCCAACAGGCCCCGGTCACCCTTCAGCTCGCTTGCACAGGTGCCTTGCCGGCGCCTTTGCGCAAGCCCGTGACGCCCCAGGCAAGGCCCAGCACGGCTGCGATCACCGAGCCCGACAGCACGCCAAGCTTGGCTGCACCCAGCGAGGCCGGGTCGCTGTAGGCCAGGTTGGCAATGAAGATCGACATGGTGAAGCCAATGCCAGCCAGCAGGCCGATGAGGGTGATACCGCGCCAGTTGACCTGGGCCGGCAGACTGCACCAGCCCAGGCGCACCATCAGCCAGCTGACGCTGATGATGCCCAGCGGCTTGCCGGCCACCAGCGCCACGGCCACCGCCATCATCACCCAGTGCGGCGCCTCGGCGGACAGGTCGATGCCCGACAGGCCGACACCGGCGTTGGCCAGGGCGAACAGCGGCATGATCGCGTACGCCACCCAAGGGTGAAGGGCGCCGCCCACACGGGTCACAGGTGGTACCAGTTCACGCTGGGCCAGACGCAGGCGCTTGAGCGGGGCGCTGAGGTCGCCGGTGTCCTGCTCGGGGGCCTTGGCGCGGCCGAGCAGGTCGTTGGTGAAGCGCGAGATCGCATCCAGCGGGCGCTCGCCCAACGGCATGGCGGCAACCGGCGTCATCAGGCCGAGAATCACGCCGGCCAGGGTCGGGTGGGCACCGGTCATCAACATGCCGACCCAGGTGATGGCGCCAGGGATGACATAGGCCCAGGCCGAGCCGACGCCGATCTTCTGCAGCCCGACCACCAGCAGCAGGCCGATGGCAGCCACGCCGAAACCGCTGTAGTCGAGGCCACCGGAGTAGAAAATGGCGATGATCAGCACGGCAATGATGTCATCGATGATCGCCAGCGCCAGCAGGAATACGCGGATGTTGGACGGGATCGACTTGCCCAGCAAGGCCAGCACGCCGACCGCGAAGGCGATGTCGGTAGCGGTCGGCACGGCCCAGCCTTGCTGCTCGGCCGGCGCATGGCCGAAGGCCAGGTAGATCAGCGCGGGGACGGCGACGCCACCCACCGCAGCGGCCATCGGCAAGGTGGCCTGGCGCAGGCTGGACAGCGCGCCTTCGTGGATTTCGCGGCGGATCTCCATGCCCACCACCAGGAAGAAGATGGTCATCAGGCCATCGTTGATCCAGAAGTGCAGCGACTGCGAGAAGTTCAGCGACCCGATCCCGAAGCTGATCGGCGTGTGCCAAAGGGCGTCGTAGCTGGCAGCGGCCGGGGAGTTGGCCCAGATCAGGGCCGCGACGGCGGTGATCAGCAGGACGATACCGCTGACCGCTTCGATGTGCAGGAAACGCTCGAAATTGGCGAAGGCCCGCTGGGCCAGACGCTGGGCGCGGGTCAATTTGGTTTTTTGCATAGGCACAAGAACCCCTGCAGGCGGCCCGACCTGCACTGTTCTTTAACCTGCGTCACTGCACCTTGCAGCTAGCACCCGCGGGGGATTTTAGCGGGTAGGGGCGTGCAGGCCAAGGTTTTCCACCTGAGCAGTCTTCGACGCCGGGCGGTCATGGTCGTTCTGCATTGAAGTCGATAATTGCGCTGTGCCGCTATCGGGCATGCCTAGCTGCCACACGCCACTTCCGCCCGGCATGTTCGTCTCGACTGATTACACTGTTGAAGTCGCTACACAAGGAATGCCGCGGATGGTCTGCGTATTGCTGGGTTGTGCTGCCGGTTCGGCAGGTCGCCTGTGGGCGAACAGGGTGTGCATCGGGCGTTCGTGGAGCAACCAGCCATGAGCAACGCCGGGCGGGGTATTCCCCTGCAACTGTTGGTAGCGATGGCCATCATGCTGGGTATGCTGCTGCTCGGCGCCGGCCTGGCCTGGCAAGGCTATCACGGTACCAGCCAGGCCCTGGTGGCCGCTGCCGGCGATGCCGCGCAGCAGGTTGGCAAGACCATCGACGAACGTGCCCGACGCCTGGTCGATCCGGTGCAGAGCAGCATCCGCCTGCTGGCCTTCAACCCGGTTGCCGTCAACCAGGACCAGCGCCTGGAGCGGCTGCCGCAACTGGTCGAGAGCCTCAAGGCCAACAAGATGCTCAGCGCCGCCTATGTCGGCTACCCCAATGGCGAATTCATGCTGGTGCGCCGCTTGCGCGACCCGCAGCTGCTTGAACGCTTTGCCGCGCCGACCGGTACCCGCTTCCTGGTGCAGAGTGTCAGCCTGGGCGAGGGTGGGGCGAGGGTGGGCGAGTGGCGCTTTTATGACCCGGCGCTGACCCTGCTCAAACGCCAGGCCATGCCGGACTATCACTACGATCCGCGCACGCGCCCGTGGTTTGCCGACGCCTCGGCGCAGGCCAGCACGGTGCTGACCCGGCCCTACGTGTTCTTCACCACCCGCGAAATCGGCATGACCATGGCCCAGCGCAGCGTCGATGGCGCGTCGGTCATCGGCATGGATGTCTCGGTCGATGACCTGGCCAACGAGGCCCGCGACCTGCGCATGACGCCCGGCACCGAGATCGCCGTGATCGATGACCAAGGCAGCGTGGTCGCCTATCCGGACCTGCAGCGGGTCATCGTGCATGACGGCGAAGCGGTGCGCCTGTCGCGGGTGGCCGAACTGGGCATCCCCAGCTTGCAGCAGGTCTACAACCGTTTGCCCCAAGGCACTCGACCCGAGGTGTACGAGGTGGACGGCGCCACGTGGTACGGCATGCGTGTGCAGTTGACCAACCTGGCCGGGCAGGACCTGCAGGTGCTGATTGCGGTGCCGGCGCAGGAGTTGCTGGCAGGCGCACGCAAGGTGCTGTTCCGCCAGATGCTGTGGACGGCCATGCTGATGGCCGTGTTGATGCTGCTGGGTGGCTGGCTTGGCCAGCGCATCGGGCGCCCGCTACATCAGCTGGCCGAACAGGTGCGCGGCCTGGCCGATTTCGATTTCAGCCGCGCAGTGGGGGTGGCATCGCAGGTGTCCGAGGTGAAGGAGCTGAGCCGGGTGCTCAGCCGCATGTCCGGCACCATCCGCAGCTTCCAGGCCATCACCCTGACGCTTAGCCGGGAGAGCCAGCTGGAACGCATGCTCGACGGGGTGTTGAGCCATCTGGTAGACGCCGCCGGTGTCCGTGCGGGCGCGGTGTACCTGTTCGATCAAGAGCACGCCCACCTGCGCCTGGCGGCCGCTTGCCGGGGCAGTGACTACCCTGAGGCGCTTGCGGTTGGCGAAGCCGAGCACCGTGACCTGGCCGCGACGGTGACCCAGGCCCTGGGGCTGGGCGGGCGCAGCCTGGCGCTGGTGCTCAAGGACCGTGGTCATGAGCTGCTAGGCATCCTTGTGCTTGAATTGCAGCAAACGCCCGCTGAAGTCGGCGCGCCGTTCCGCCGCTTCGTCGAAGAGCTGTCCGGTGCCGCTGCCGTGGCCATCGAGACCCGCCAGCTGGTCGAAGCCCAGAAACGCCTGCTGGACGCGATGATCAAGCTGCTGGCCGACGCCATCGATGCCAAGAGCCCCTATACCGGTGGCCATTGCGAGCGGGTGCCAGAGTTGGCGCAGATGCTGCTGGACAAGGCCGTGCAGGCCGACAGTGGCCCCTACGCCGACTTCAGCATGAGCGAGGCCGAGCGCTACGAATTCCGCATTGCCGCCTGGCTGCACGATTGCGGCAAGGTCACCAGCCCTGAATACGTGGTGGACAAGGCAACCAAGCTGGAGACCCTGTACAACCGCATCCATGAAGTCCGCACGCGCTTCGAGGTGCTCTGGCGCGACGCCGAACTGGCCTATTGGCAAGGCCTGGCGGCGGGCGAGGACAAAACGATACTGCAGCGAACACTGGAGCAGAATCGCACTGCACTGCAGGACGACTTCGCCTTCGTCGCCAAGGCCAATATCGGCGGCGAATTCATGCAGGATGAGGACGTCGAGCGCCTGCAGCGTATCGGCCAGCGCCGCTGGCTGCGGCATTTCGATAACCGTCTGGGCATTTCCCACGAGGAGGCGCAGCGCCATGCAGGTGCCCCGCCCGCGCCGTTGCCGGTGGCTGAGTCGCTGCTGGCCGATCGGCCTGACCACCAAGTGCCTTGGGGCTGGCGCAAGCCGCCAGTGGCCAAGGACGACCCGCGCAATGTCTGGGGCTTCGACATGCGCCTGCCGGCCAATGCCAGCAACCACGGCGAGCTGTACAACCTGTCGATCCGCCGTGGCACGCTCAATGATGAAGAACGCTTCAAGATCAACGAACATATCGTGCAGACCATCGTCATGCTGACCGCGCTGCCGTTCCCCCGCCAGCTGCGGCGGGTACCGGATATCGCCGGCAACCACCACGAGAAGATGGATGGCGGCGGCTACCCGCGGCGGCTGCGCAAGGATGACCTGAGCATTGCCGAGCGGGTGATGGCCATTGCCGATATCTTCGAGGCGCTGACGGCGGCGGACAGGCCGTACAAGGCGGCGAAGAGCCTGTCGGAGTCGGTGAAGATCCTGGTTGCCATGGCCCGCGACAACCACATCGATGGGCAGTTGCTACGGCTGTTCTTGAGCAGCGGTGTGCATAACGAATATGCCGCGCGCTTCCTGCGTGAGGACCAGATCGACGAGGTGGATGTGACGTACTGGCTGGCGCAGTTCTAGGGTACGCTGACTCACCAGGCCAGGATCGCGGCCAGCTCGACGGCGCACAGGGCGGTAACGCATACCGCCAGCAACAGGTTCACGGTGATGCCAGAGGCAATGGTCTCGGCCTGCAGGCCAGTGACATTGCGCAGGTAACTGCGCCGCAAGCGCAGCCAGGCGGCGCCGGCCGCCAGCAGGCAAAGCACCGCCGGTGCCACCGCCAGCCAGCGATGGTGCGGCACCCAGCGCAGGAAGAAACAACTGCACACGACCATCGCCAGGATGGTCCGGCGCCACGCCAGCAGCGTGCGCTCTGGCTGCAACCCCTCATCGACGTTGGCCAGTTGTGGGTCAGGCATGGAAGAACACCGCGTAGGCAAAGAACGCCATCACCAGTGACACACCAATCGACAGCGCCGGGGCGATCAGCGGGAATGGCAGCGGGCGCTTCTGGCGCATCGCCCGCTCCACATTGAGCCAGCGGACGAAGGCCGGCAAGCTCAGCAGCAGGGCCAGGCTGATCAACGCCACTGCCAGCAGGCGGCGGGTGCCGGCGCTGAAGATTTCGGCGGTGAACATGTCCACGGCGATGCCGCTGGCCAACAGCGCCAAGGCGGTCCTGATCCAGGCCAGGAAGGTGCGCTCGTTGGCCAGGGTGAAGCGCGGGTCCGGCTCCTGGCCATCGGCAAGCAGTTTGCTGGCCAGCCAGCCGCGTGAGTGCTCGGTATTCTTGTTCAAAGGCAGTCGTCCTCCTCGGGTAAGGTCGGTGGGCACTCTTTTTGGCGCTGGCCAAGTGTGAGTGGCAAACCCCGCCAATGTCCATGGTTTGCCAACCGCTGCCGTCATTCGTATGCCGTGACGCCGCTGATATGCCGCGCGGCGACATAGCCGAAGGTCAGCGCCGGCCCGAGGTTGATGCCGCCAGACGGGTACCAGCCGCCGAACACGCTGGCCATGTCGGTCCCGGCCGCGTACAGGCCGCTGATTGGCTGGCCGGCGTCGTTGAGCACGCGGGCGTGGCCGTCGGTGCGCAGGCCGGCGAAGGTACCGAAGCAGCCAGGCTGTACCTTCACCGCGTAGAACGGCCCATGCTCGATGGGCGCCACGCAGGGGTTCGGCCCCTTGTGCAACGGGTCACCCTGTTTGCGGTTGAACGGCGTCGAGCCACGGCCGAAGGCCGGGTCCTGGCCTTGGCGCGCATGCCGGTTGAATTCGGCGACGGTGGTGGCCAGCCCCGCGGGGTCGATGCCGCAAACCTGGGCCAGTTGCGCCAGGGTGGTGCCGCGTTTCAGGTAGCCGCTGCGCAGGTGCGGCCCTACTGGAAGGGGCGCCGGACGCGCATGGCCGAGGCCGTAGCGGCGCAGGAAGCGGTGGTCGCAGACCAGCCATGAGCAGACCTCCTGGCCCTGCGGCACGGCGGCAACCATGGCCGATACATAGTCGTAATAGCCGTGTGCCTCGTTGACGAAGCGCTTGCCGTTGGCGAGCACACCGATGATGCCCGGCTTGCCGCGTTCGATGATGTGCGGGAAGTGGCCGACACTGCCGTCGCGGTGCGGCACTTTCGACACCGGCGCCCAGGCTACCGGTGACTTGAGGTCGGTGGCCACCACGCCACCGGCCGACTCGCCCAGGCGCAGGCCATCGCCAGAGCAGGACTGCGGCGGCAGGGCGAGGTTGTCGTGGCCGCTGGCATCGCGCGGGAACAGCTGCCGGCGCCTGGCCGTATCGTTGGGGAAGCCGCCTGCAGCCAGTACCACGGCCTTGGCGCGGATCGCCCGCTCGCCTTGCGCCGTGGCAAGCAAAGCCCCCATAACCTTGCCGTCCTCCATCAGCAGGCCCTGGGCTGCGGTCGACTCGATCATGCGCACGCCCAAGTCGTCCGCCGACTTTGCCAGTCGTGCCACCAGCGCCACCCCGTTGACCAGGTGCATCGCCCGGCCATGGCGGGCCAGGTGGTAGAGGTGGCGGGCGAAGCGTTTGCACACATGCAGCAAGGCGCGTGGCGAGCGGGTCATGTTGAGGAAGGCGGCAAGGTCGGCGCCGGCCATGATCGGCATGCCCATGAACGAGGTTTCACGCAGGGTCTTGCGCAGGCGCGGCAGCAGCGCGCCCAGCTGGCGGGCATCATAAGGCGCGGCAATCACCTGGTGGCCACCGAGCGCGGCGCCGGGCGTGTCGCCGTGCATGTCGGGGATGCCATTGCCGTCGGCGAACTGCAGGGCTGTGTGCTGTTCGAAGAAGGCGACCATGTGCGGGCAGGCTTCGAGGAAGGCGTCGACGCGCTCGGCGTCGTAGTGGCTGCCCAGTTCGTGGCGCAGGTAGGTGCGCGGCTGCTCGATGTCCTCGATGATCCCGGCGCGCCGGGCCAGCGGGTTGCGCGGCACCCAGGCCCAGCCACCGGACCAGGCGGTGGCACCGCCGAGCACGGCGTCTTTTTCCACCAGGATGACCTTCTGCCCGTGCCAGGCGGCCGTGACTGCCGCTGCCAGGCCGGCCGCGCCGGAGCCTATGACCAGTACGTCGCAGTCGCTTGGGAAGGGTTCGGCGGGCATTGCGGTATCTCCTGGATTATTATTGGAACATGGTTCCACAATGTACCTTGCAGGCCCGGCTGCACCGCAAGGGCGAGCGCCAATTAATGGTCGATAACCGGACACTTCAATGCGGACAGGCTGCGCTGGCTTTCGACGGCATGGAATCATCTTCTAGAATCGGGCAAATTTTCAGGAATACGTGTCATGGCTGGTAGTCAGATCGAACGCGCCTTCAATCTTGTAGAAAGCCTCACCGGCGAGCCCCACGGCTTGCCGCTGCAAACCCTGGCCGAGCGCCTGGGCATCCCCAAGAGCGCGGCCCACCGCATGCTTACCGAACTGGTGCGCCTGGGCTACGTGCGCCAGAACCGCGACAACAGCCGCTATCAATTGTCCGCCAAGCTGGTGGCGATGGGCTTTCGCTACCTGTCCAGCAGCGGTGCGGACATCATTCAGCCCATTCTCGATCGCCTGGCCCAGGACAGCGGCGAGCTGGTGCGCCTGGGGGTGATCGAAGGCCATCGCCAGACCTGGATCGCCAAGTCTCAAGGTGCCCGTTCCGGTCTGCGCTACGACCCGGACATGGGGCGTGACGCGCCCCTGTTCTACACCGCCTCCGGGCATGCCTGGCTGGCCAGCCTGACGGATGAAGAAGCGTTGCAGATGGTGTTGCGCCAAGGCATTGCCGACCCCGTCCAGTTCGGCCCCAACGCGCCGCGCTCCACCGATGACCTGCTGGCCTACCTGCACCGCGCCCGCGAGCGCGGCTATGCCTGGGTGGAGCAGACCTCGGCCATCGGCACATCGGCCCTTGCCGCCGTAGTGCGACGCCCGCAAAGCGACGAGGTCATAGGCGTGCTCAGCATTGCCGGCCCCAGCGCCCGCCTGGCGCACACCCGCTTGGCAGAATTGGCGCCGTTGTTGCTGGCCGCGGCAAAAGAGCTGTCAGCGGCCAGCCGGGCGAGCGAACTGTTCGCCTGAGATGCGTTTCTGGTCGGTAATCGCACACTCTATGTGAGAGGTCGTTCTGGAAAGCTGAACTTGGTTCTACATTGTGCATATGTCGATTCTGGAACTTGGTTTCACAATCTTTAGCACAATAATGACAAGAGGACAGCACGTTGAACGCACCCCTACGCATCGCCCTGATTGGTGCCGGCATCATGGGCCGCCAGCATTACCAGCATCTGCGCAGGCTGGCGCAAGCCCAGCTGTGTGCCGTGGCAGACCCTGGCCCACAGACCGAGACGTTTGCCGCAGAATGCGGGGTAGCCTGCTTCGCCGATCACCGGCAGATGCTCGACCAGGCCCGGCCCGATGCGGTGATCGTCGCCAACCCCAACAACCTGCATGTCGCCACCGCCCTGGATTGCGTCGAGGCTGGCGTACCGGTGCTGCTGGAAAAACCAGTGGGCGTGCACCTGGATGAAGTGCGTGCGTTGGTCGAGGCCTCGCGCCGTCGTGGCGTGCCGGTGCTGGTCGGCCATCACCGGCGGCATAACCCGCTGATCGCCAAAGCCCGTCAGGTCATCGCCGATGGCAAACTGGGCCGGCTGATCAACGTCACCGCGTTGTGGCAGCTGCAGAAGCCCGACAGCTACTTCGAGACGCCTTGGCGCCGCGAGCCGGGGGCGGGCTTTCTGCTCACCAACCTGATTCACGACATCGACCTGCTGCGCCACCTGTGCGGCGAAGTGGTGCAGGTGCAGGCATTCACCCGCAACGACGTGCGCGGCTTCGCCAACGAAGACAGCGCGGCGGTGCTGTTGCAGTTCGCCAACGGTGCACTGGGTAGCCTGACCGGCTCCGACGCGGTCGCCGCGCCGTGGAGCTGGGAGCTGGATTCCGGCGAGAGCCCGATCTACCCGCGCCAGGACGGTCAGCCCTGCTACCTGCTGGCCGGCACCCATGGAGCGCTGAGCATCCCGCAGCTCAAGCGCTGGCACTACGCTGAGGCCGGCTCCGGCTGGCACACACCGTTGCTGCAGAGCGAGGAGGCCATCCCCGCAGGCGAGGCGTTGACCTTGCAACTGCAACACTTCATCCGCGTCGTCCAGGGCACTGAAGCGCCGTTGATCGATGCAGCCGACGCTGGCCGTACCCTGGCCCTGATCGAAGCGATCCGCCAGGCCGCCGAAACGGGCCGGGCCTGTTCGCCCGAACTGATCGCCTGATTTCCCGACCTTTGGTGAATGACATGACCGACCGAATCTTTTCCCTCGCCGCCCTGACGGTGCTCGAGCTGTCGCCGCCAGACATGGTGGAAGCCGCCGCCCGCGCCGGTTACAGCCACGTCGGCCTGCGCCTGGTACCGGCCACCGAGCAGGAACAGCATTTCCCGCTGGTGGCTGATGCCACCCTGCGCCGGCAGACCCTGGCGCGCCTGCGCGACACCGGCATCAAGGTGCTCGACCTGGAAATCCTCCGCCTCAAGGCGGACACGTGCGTGGCCGATTTCGAACCGATCCTGGCGGTCGGCGCCGAACTGGGCGGTACCGAGTTGCTGGTGGCCGGCAACGATCCGGATGAAGCACGCCTCACCGCACGCTTTGCCGAACTCTGCGATCTGGCTGCCGGGTATGGAATCTACCCGCACCTGGAGTTCATGCCCTGGACCGACGTGCGCGACCTGCGCCAGGCCATGCGCGTCGTGGCCAATGCCGAGCGGGCCAATGGCTGCGTGCTGGTCGATGCCTTCCACTTCAACCGCTCGCGTTCCTCGCTGGACGATTTGGCGACGCTACCGGCGCAACGCATGCGTTATGCCCAGTTGTGCGACGTCGCCGGCCCGGTGCCGGCCGAGATGGACGAGATCCTGCGCCAGGCGCGCAATGAACGGCGCTTCCCAGGGGAGGGCGACGCCGACCTGATCGGGCTGTTGCGTGGCTTGCCGGCGACGCTGCCATTGAGCCTGGAGATCCCCACCCGGCAGTTGCTGGAGCAGGGCATCAGTGGTGAGCAGCGGGCGCGTATGGCGTTGGACAGGGCCAAGGCTGTGCTGGCCCGCGTTCACGCGTTGTGTTCGCTGGAACGGTCGAGGTGAGCGAAAGGCAGTGCAAAGAAGGCCTGGCAGCGTGCTTCGATGCGGGCCAGCGTGGCGTGGAATGTAGCGTCGATAGACGCTTCGTCACCTACGACATCGGACGGATCCTCAAGCCCCCAGTCGCTGGTGACCGCGATCGACCCATGGATACCTTTTTCCTCGACCACGCGTAGCGCTGACTCGGGGCTGCGAGGGCTACCTAGCCACTCACTTTCTTATTCTCCAGATTGATCAGGCTGGTGTCCTTTATTAGCTGCTTAGCAGAGTCAGCAATCATCAACACGCTTCCTGCCAGCATCAACACATCCTTCAAGACCAGGCGTCCAGCTCCAGAAAGGTACGGGAAGCCGAATTGAGGATCTCCTAGATTCGCTACCCACGCTTCAGGCGTTGTGATCAGGAACGACAGCGTCACGATGGGTGTGAGGAAAGCGAGCACAGCTCCCGCGAGCCCCAGCTTCGGTGAGATAAGGTAAGCCAATACCAACAAACCTATGCTGATCTCGACCACCCCCAGTCCATTGGAGAACGCATAGGTATGGTTTGCAACTTGCCAAGCACGCTGCGCCAGATCGAGCTGACCTTCGTGAGTGAAGTGCTCGCGATAGGCCTCTGGGTGTGCGTAGAGAAACGAGAAGAACGGGCTGTTCGCTACAAATGGAGTAATGCTGTCAGCCTCGTAAGGCACAAATTTCAACGCGCCAATCCACAGGAAAACAATGGCCACGCCGAAGCGTACGAGATGGATGCCAATCTTATCCAGGCGGCTTGCGGTGACCAGCAGTTGATAGGGACTCATGGTGTGACTCCTTGTGGTTTCAAGATGAGTCCATCCTAAGAAGATTCCGCTTCGCGCTTTTGCCGGATACGCTCCGCCTTTTTGCCAATCGTCTCAAATCATCGCCTCTGGCGACTGCGCTTTCCCTTGGGTTGGTTTAAATTGCGCCCGGATAGCCTTCTGAGAGATGACCATGACGACGCTAGACAAACTCATCACGCTTGCTGATGTGCGCGGCAGCATGGACCTACGTTGCCATTTTGCCGGGCGTTGGTCGATTGACCATCAGCCGGATGAGCTCGGTACTGCGCGTTACCACATCGTCCTCTCAGGCCGCTGCCAACTGCGCTTGCCTGGCCACAGCCTTATTGAGCTCAACGCAGGCGACATCCTGTTGCTCCCACGCGGCACCGATCACTTGCTTCAGAGTGATTCGGGTGTCGATCAGCCAAATCGTCCTGTAGTCGTTCGCGAGGGGCTCTTACCTTTGCATCGGTTAACAGGCGAAGGCGAGCCTTTGGATTTGCTATGCGGCAGGTTTATCTACCAGCCAGGCTCATCACTTTTCGAAGCGCTGCCTGAGTACATCCATGTCAGCTTGAGTTCGTCACAGTCCGCTTCCGCGCTCTCTGCAATGTTGGGGCTGATTCGTAGCGAAGCCGAAGCCAACCATCAGGGTGCTCGGTCCATAGTCGATGCGCTGACTACCGCTCTGTTCACGATGGTTCTGCGGTCATGGCTGGATACCAGCCCACCTGTTGAAAGTAGCATTGGTCTTCTGGCCGACCGCCGTCTTTCCAAGGTATGGCATGCGTTGTTAGAGGATCCCTCAGATGCCTGGACCGTTGAGCGCATGGCAGAAATGGCCAACATGTCGCGAGCCAGCTTCATGAGAGCCTTTACGCGCATGGCAGGTTGCCCGCCGGGAACCTTACTGGTTCGAATCAGAATGGAAATCGCATGCTTGCTGCTGGCGAAGACGGACTCTGGTTTGAGCGATATCGCTTTGGAGGTGGGGTACCAAACGCAGGCGTCATTCAGCAAAGTCTTCAAGGATGTTCTGGGGCAGACCCCTGGACAATATCGGCGAGAGCGAAAGCTGGGTGAAGTGGAGGCTAGGCTGGCTAAGGATGCGGATTGACTTCGCGGTGGGCCCGGCGCATTGCGACGGGCCAGTCACGAAAGCGTATGTCAGCTGTCTTGATGAGTTTCAGCGACGCGTTTGTAGTAAACGTCGTGCTCTATCCCCGCGTGATCACGGTACACCAGCTTCACCGTTTCCAGCCCCTGTGAAGTTTCGGACTGAATCACAACGTCTTGCGAGATTACTTTATCCACGTCAATCACATCACCGTAGCGGTACTGGTGAGCGTCTGCGTCCGGATTGTTGTCTTGTGCCACCGCGAAAGCGGCCGGGGTCACTAAAGCGAGTGCAACAATGAATGTTTTCATGATCATCTCCAATCTGCATTGAGCGGCGTGTCGCTCGTTTGGTGGCGGGATCTATTCGACTCCCTTGATGACCATGCTATTGGCGAAGCTGCACGAGCTCTTTCGCTTTCGGCTCAGATTCTTGTCCAATCATCTCAGCTATGTCACACCGCTTTTGGCAGCGGCTGGTGTAGGTAGATGCCAACGATCAACGCGGCACCCATGGCAAGACTGATGGCCGAGAATCGCATTGTTGTGCTCGTTAGCAAAAACTAACGCAGGCATGGCGGCTGTGCGCTCGCCCGCGCCAGAAGGGTTCCCGGGACTTTCGTCAATTTGTTGAAACTGTTTCATTACCCTTTGGGTTTCACGTACCAGTGGAAGTGATCAAGCTAGGGCATCAACACACTGAGTGCTCGCCATGACCAGTACGATTACCGTTGTAGCGCATATCACCGCAGATCCATCATCAGTAGCAGAGGTTCACAGCGCCCTGCTAATAGCTGTCGAAGCGACGCAGTCAGAGCGCGGGTGTCTTCATTATCGTCTTTTTGAAAACATGGACACTCAAGGCCACTGGACCATGCTTGAGCTTTGGCAAAATGATGATGCGCTGACTCAACATACACTCGGTGAGGCGTTTAAAACTTTAAGCGCGGCTATCGACGGCAAAGCGAGTGTACAGGTTTTCCGCTTGGCTCCAGCTGCTTCTGCTGTACAGGTGGAGTCTGTTGTAAACCCAGACTTCTGGCTTGGAAACGGTTTGCCATGAGCTTTATACATGCGAATATCCTATGGTAGAGCTTCCTCGGCCAAGGCTTGGGCCCCAGCACGGGAGCTTAGTCGCGGTATTGGCTCTGGTGACACTGGGCCAAGGGTTCTCTATCGTGCCGAAATCGGCAGCCGTCGCAGTGAGCCTACCTAGAGTTACCTTCTGCCCCGTTAATGGTTTGCAGGAAGTGTCTTGGCTAGGCTTGGTGAGCAGGCGGCGCGAGCAAGCTCCGCCAATCAGAAACTACCTTTCACTCCGCAGTTGAGGAATGAAAGAAAGGATGAGCGTTAGTTGTTGCCCGCTGAAGCGCGCCCTCTCAAATGATTCGTGGGCAGTGCAGTCGTATATTTAACCTGGCTTAGTGCGAAACTCGACTTGATGCTTGCCACAACGGGTATCGTGGTCAAACAGTCAAGCAGTAGTGCCTGATACTTTGTCAGGTCTTCGCTTACCACCCTCAGCATAAAATCCGCCTCGCCGCTCATCAAATAGCACTCCATCACCTCTGGGCGCTCCCTGATTGCGTTCGTAAATACTTCTAGAGACTGTTTGTCCTGAAGTTTGAGCGACACGTGTACGAATACGTTTATTGCAAGACCGAGCGCTGCAGGATCAACTAGCGTTACGGCCCCTCGTAAGACCCCACTTTCCTTCATCTCTGAGACACGTCGCCAGCACGGCGATGTTGAAAGCCCTACCATTTCAGCGAGTTCTGCATTGCTTAACTCCGCATTTTCTTGGAGTGCATCAAGGATGCGCAGGCTAGCGTCATCGAGCTTCGAGCGGCTCATGGTAAATTTTTCCTCTTCATGAGAGCTTTCCAATGAAATGTACCGGTATTTCTACTTCTGAGGAAGAGATAGGTACGTTTTTTCGCTTGCCCAAAAATATCATGGTGCTACGTAACTAGATTGCAACGAGGTGGCACCATGCGCGCTTCAACTCAGCAAGTGTTTAAGACCCGCTCCAAAAATTTCGGGATATCTTCGACTTACGTTTGGCTTGGTGTCATGGTGCTCCTGTGGGGAAGTAGCTGGCCGGTTACCAAGCTTGCATTGCATGACGTGCCTGCGCTCTGGCTGGCTACCATTCGTTTCGCCAGTGCCGCGGTCTGTCTTTTTGCCTATCTGTTTGCGAGAGGACAGCTCAAGCTCCCCGTTAGAGAGGATGTGCCAATCATCGCAAGCGTGGGTTTGTTGCAGATGATGGCTTTCACAGGTCTGGGTATGGTGGCGATGGTTCATGTCGACACTAGCCGCGCTGTGCTCTTGGCATACACAACGCCACTGTGGTGTGTGGTTGTCGCCTGGGTCATGTTCCGTGAAATGCCCTCCAGGTTGCAGATTGCAGGGCTTGTCATAGGGATGTCAGGGATCGCGGCTGTGTGCTCCCCAGGAGAGCTCGAATGGACAAATCAGGAAACCGTGTTGGGGGCAATATTCCTGCTTCTTGCAGCGGTCAGCTGGGCGATTGTCATCCTTCATGTGAAACGTCATCGGTGGGTGACCCCGCCTCTGGCGCTTGCCCCGTGGCAGATGCTCTTGGCTACCATACCATTGGCGATTGCAGCCTATGTCAGCGAAGGCTCACCGACATCCCTTGTCCTGGATAGGAAACTCGCTGAGGAATTGTTCTTCATCGGTCCGATTGCGACATCGGCGTGCTTTGTGATTTCTGCGGAGTACGGACGGCGAATTTCGACGTTTGGCATGTCAAATTTCACCCTTGGGGTACCCCTGATTGGAACAGTGTTCTCTTGCTTGGCTTTTGGTGCGACCGTTTCCACCATGTTCCTTGCCGGGCTCGGCCTTGTGGTTTTGGGGGTCGTGGTCTCTGCATTAGCTTCGCGCTCCCGCCGGACCTGAACCATAACGTTTGGCGAAGGCTTTTCGATAAACCCGTTTCAGAGTTCGCAATGCGTAACGCATTAGCTCTGAAACGGGTGCAGTGAGGTTACTTAGGGTCTATGCGATAGACGCTCAGTGGTCGCTCGACCTTCGATGCGCCATGGTTGGGCAATTTCTACTTCAGTGATTTAGCTGAATAGCGTCAAGCGAATCGCCACTGACGGCACCATTCAGACCATTGCAAAGGACACTCGCCTGCACTGGGTCGATGCACCCGCGTTCGACAACCAGGGCAGATTGTACTTGCCGGCAGCGCAAGTCGATCGAGTAGGCTTGTTCAGTCGACACCGATAAAGCCTGCCATCACAGCTGTTAGTGCAAGTCGTTTAGGGAAGTTCATTGCAAGTTCCTGTTTGAAGGGCTGGGCAATGATCATTTTTCCCATTACGCTGAAAAACCTCGCCACCACGTAAAGAATTTCGTCAAAGTGAAGAAAATCATACGAATCGATGATCTGCAGGTCTTCGTATCGTCGGCTGCTGCGGGTAGTTTCTCCGCCGCGGCGCGGTTGCTCGACATCTCGCCCGCCTTGGCGAGCGGTGCCATTCAGCGTCTGGAAAGCAACCTGGGCGCGAGATTGTTTGTTCGCTCGACGCGTCGGTTGAGATTATCCGATGATGGCGAGCGCTACTTGCCGCACGCGCGGCAAGCCTTGGAAGCACTTGATAATGGCGAGGTGGCGTTGACCCAGGGCCGTGACGAGATCGCTGGCACTATTCGCTTGTCGATGCCATCTGATATCGGCAGGAATGTGTTGCTTCCATGGCTTGACGAGTTTCAGCAAACGCACCCCATGGTACGTCTGCAATTGCGGGTGAGTGATCAGGTGGCCGATCTGGTTGGGGAACATCTGGACGCTAGTATCAGGTATGGGCAGTTGAGTGACTCGGGCCTGGTGTCCTTGGCACTCGCACCGATGAACCGCAGAACAGTCTGCGCCTCGCCGGCGTATCTCGCGCGTCATGGTATGCCGGAATCTCCTGAGGCGTTGAGCGGGCATAATTGCCTGAGATATGTGATGGGCGAGCAAACCTACGAGCGTTGGAGCTTCAATTTCCCACAGGGAGTGCGGACGGTTCAGGTGACAGGTGATCGGATCAGCGATGATGCCGATATTGTTCGACGCTGGGCTGTCGCCGGATTGGGGATCGTTTACAAGTCCAGGCTCGATGTTGCTGAGGATCTTCGTAGCGGCCGCCTGGTTGAGCTATTCCCGGAAAGCTATGGGCAGCCGGCACCGCTTCAGCTGGTATGTGCCCATCGCACATCGCTCACGCCGGCCATCCAATCGCTTAGAGCCTTTCTGGCAAAACGTTTCGAAAGCTAGTCGGGCAGTGGCGGGGCACCGGGCCCCGCTATTGATTCAAGCTTGCGCCGGTGCTGACTGACGTGAGAGCCAAATGTCTGCAGCGTCCAAGGCTGAAAGCTTTTTGTGACGGATAAGAAAATCAAGCTCACTGATCGCGGCATTGCCAGGTTGTAGCGAGACCAGGTCCTCAATCAGTTCTTTCGGCATCTTTTGCACAACGTCACTGGCGGCAATGAGCGTTGCTTGATCTTCACCACCCAACAGCCCGAGCGGTTCATCCAGGGCTCGGATTTTGTAGGCATGGTGCAGATATTGAGGATGCCACAGCGGCACGACAAACCATTCCCGCTCGGCATAGGATTGCTCATAACGATTGAAGCAATCGGCCTCGGTGCCTTGCGCAAAAAAGTAGCCTTCAGCATCCAACTCGTATTGCGTCACCATGGCTTTGGAAAAGCGACTGATACCAGCACCAGGGTTTATGCCTTGGATGCGGCGGCTCATCCGCTGGGCAACATCCGGCCTCAGCAGGTCTGCAATCGTAGCGACCTGATCCTCCGGTACATAATCAGGCACACCCCAAATGCAGAACGGGTTGTAAAGAACTCCAAGGGAAGTGCTCGGTTTCTTGCAAGCTGCCAGGTAGGCACCGTGGCTGGCTGGCAGCCAGGCTGATACGAGCATCTCTACCTGTCCTTCGCTGTACAACCGGAACATTTCCTCATGAGGCGCTGTGCTGACCTTCACCAGATAACCATGTCGCTCTAGCGTGCGCTGCACTAGCGCTGCGCTAGCGGCATGGAAGCTGAGGTCGATGTAGCCCAAGCGAATGTGCTTTTGCATGTCATTTCCTTATCAATGCGTTTGCGCAGGCTTGGCGTCGATCTTGACGCGCATCAGGCTGTAAGGCTTCACCCGTTTGTCTTGGCCATCGTTGAAGCCAGGTGAGCGGTGCAGCTGGTTGGCAGTGAAGTACAGATACCCGTCTGGGCCGATCGACAAGGTATCCGGCCAAAGGACTCGCGAATCCTCGACCAGGGTTTGCCAAGTGCCATCGGCAAGGCGTTTGCGGATGGAGTTGTGCTCATAATCGCCCGCATAGACTGCACCGTCAGCATCAGCCTCAAGACCGTCGGAAGCGCCTTTCTCACCAAGATCTACAACAGCGTGTTCAAGTTCGGCTTCGCTTACAGTGGGGTCTCGCAACAAAGCCGTTGGAACCGAATACAGGTGTCGACTCGAAAGCGGACAGAAGTACAGCGTCTTACCATCGCTCGACAGGGCGATGCCGTCCGAGGCTACGGTCAGCAGTCCTGATTTACCCTGCGCGTCGCGGGTGATGAGTGCTGGTTTCCCTTCGATGACAGGTCGGAACTCAGGGTCTACGGAAGTTGATTTGGCCCCGCTAAGGCGACGGGTTGCCGTACCGCTGGCCAGGTCCAGGACGATGATTCCGCCTGGCCCTTTTACCGACGAATCGGTGACGTAAGCGGTACCTTCTTTACCTACGCGAAAATCAAAACGTACGTCATTCACATAGGTTGTTGGCAGAATCACTTCACGCGGGAACACAACTGTTTTCACGATCTTGTTGGTGTTCAAGTCGATTGCGATCAGCTTGGCTCCACCTGCCTTGGGCTCGGAGAAGCCGGGAGCGGCTGTATCCAATACCCAGACACGCCCTTGACCGTCAGCTACGACGCTCTGCACGCTGATGAACCCGGCGGCCGGATCCTTGGCGTTTTCGACATTCGTTTTCAGGTCCGGGTAAGGAACCAGATGGCCCTGTCTGATCTCCGCCACAGTGTAGGGTACGTCATCTCCCCAACGAGGGAAGTTGATGAAGATCCGACCCGTTTCGGTGACGGTCACGCCTGTAGGCATGGCGCCATTGAAAGCGAAAACACGTTCGGGGTTGGTGCCTGTGCCCGAGGCGGTATCGGCCATGGCCATTGCACTGAGCGAGACCGCGACAGCCAGGCCAGTGGCTTGGAAGAAAGCTTTCATATGCTTGTCCTTGAGCGTATCAGCGGGTTAGAAGCCTTCGAGAACGATCTTGCCTTTGGCTTTGCCGCTCTCGATCAGCGCATGGGCGCGCTTGAGGTTATCTGCGCTGATTTTGCCGAAGTGTTCCCCAATGGTGGTCTGGATGACGCCGTTATCGACCAGCTCGGAAATTCTGTTCAGCAACTGATGCTGTTTGATCATGTCTGCGGTTTGATACAGAGAACGCGTGAACATGAGTTCCCAATGCAGCGAAAGCGATTTGCGCTTGAGTGGCATGACGTCCAGTTGTGCTGGGTCATCAATCAGCGCGAGTTTGCCTTGTGGGCGAAGCACTTCAACGATCTGGGGCAGGTAGGTTTCGGTATGGGTCAGGCTGATAACGTAGTCGACTGGGTTGAGTTTCAGGTTTTCAAGCTGCAGCGGGATCGAGGCGGAGTGATCAATCACATGGTGGGCGCCCAGTTCCTGTACCCAAGACTGAGTCTCTGGCCGCGACGCTGTACCGATGACAGTGAGTTGGGTAAGTTTGCGGGCCAGCTGGACCAGGATGGAGCCAACCCCACCACCGGCGCCGATGACCAGCAGGCTTCGCCCTTTACCACCGTTCTCCTGAACGCCCAGTCGATCGAACAACAGCTCCCAGGCAGTAATGGAAGTCAGCGGCAAGGCTGCGGCACTGGCATTGTCCAGGCTACGTGGTTTTTGGCCGACGATGCGCTCATCCACCAGGTGAAATTCGCTGTAGCTACCAGGGCGATCAATAGCGCCGGCGTAAAATACTTCGTCGCCAACGTTGAACAATGAAACGTCGCTGCCCACTTCACGGACGATACCAACGGTATCCCAACCCAGCACCTGGACCTCTTGGCTGGTACTGCGGGCTCGCACCTTCGTATCTACCGGGTTCACCGCAATCGCCTTCACTTCGATAAGCAGATCTCGAGCGCCTGGGGTGGGCTTCGGCAGGTCCGTTTCGAACAGGGAACGAGCGTTTTGGATTGGCAAACCAGCTTCTTGGAAAACTACGGCTTTCATATGAGGTTGTCCTTTACAGGTCAGAGAGTGATGTCAGGCTAACTCCCTTCGTGAGCCACAAAAACTAGCTAACCCGAGGAAGACTTTCGCCGTTTCGCTGAAGGTTGAGGCGATCAGCCATTCGAGGAATGGCTGATCGCCTTGGAAGGAGCGCACGCGTCGCTCAAAGTCAGGCGTCGGGTCAGATCGCTTTCGGTGGGAAGTCGATGTCTGTTTTCGCCACGTTGTTCAGGTAGTTCGTCAAGGTCAGCAGCGAGACTTGCGCGATGACGTCGACGATTTTTGCATCGTCCAACCCTGCTTTCCGTGCGGTTGAGAGATGCTCGTCACTCACTTGGCCGCGGCTGAGGGTGACAGCCCGAGCCAGTGCAGCGACTCCATTCAGCGTGCCAGCGCGCGCCGCCAGCAAATCATCAGCGTTCAGTCCGGTCTTCCCACCGAAGAAGCTGTGAGCCGCGACGCAATAATCGCATCCGTTAACTTCCGAGGCCGCCAGTGCCGCTACTTCACGTTCGGCAGGTGTCAGGCTGTTCTTGCTAAGCGCCTGTGCCAGAGCGAGATATCCTCCCAAGGCTGCTGGAGAGTGAGCCAAGGTAGCGAAGGCGTTAGGGATGAACCCCAAGCCTTTTTCAATGCCCTGAAGGGCAGTGCGCGCAGCGGCTGGAGCTTGGTCAAGGGTCAAAGCAGCAATTCGGGTCATGATTTTGCTTCCTTCCAGGTTGTCCCATGCGTTTATGTTCAGGCGACAGGGATAGGGTTTTCGGCCAGAGCCTGGTTGAACTGGTTGATCAGTTCATGCTCGTTTGGCCCTTGGTTGGCGCGTACTGGTACGACGCGGTCAACCAGAACTTCGGTTGTCGCTGTTTCCAGTTTTTCCAGGGTTTCCTGGATGAATTCGTCCAGCGGCATGGCGCGTTCATCACCACTTTTGTGGATCAGATCGGTGTCTACCCATGGCGGTGCGATTTCCAGAACCTTGACGCTGGTATCGCGCAGGGCAAAACGTTGCGACAGCGAGTAGGAGTGAATCGCAGCTTTGGTCGCCGAATAGAGGGCTGTCGCGGCCAGTGGCAGATAGGCCAGTACCGAGCTGTTGTTGATGATGTAGGCATCGGGTTGGCGCTTGAGATGCTCTACAAACGCTGCGCTAACACGCACCGGGCCCAGCAGGTTGGTTTGCAGCAGCCCTACAGCCTGCTCATCGTCATAATCCCCAGAGCCTGGGTTGTCGAAAGGCATGATGCCGGCATTGTTGATGATGACGTTCAGCGTGGGATGCCGACGGATAACCTCTTGTGCAACGTCCTTGATCTGCTGGTGATCATTGATATCAAGCTGAACGGTGTCGATGCCGGGATTGGCGCTGGCGATTTCATCCAGCAACGATTGGCGTCGGCCCGCGATGATGACTTTGTTTCCACGCTGGTGGAACGCTTCGGCCAGAGCGCGGCCGATGCCCGAGGTGCCGCCAGTAATGAAGATGGTGTTTGCGCTAGTTTTCATGATTTGTATCCTTTCAATTGATTGATTAAACGTCGTAACGCGGAGCGAGTTTGTTGCTGGAGAGATGTCCGAAGAGCGCCTTGCGGCTGCTTTCGTACAGCTCGAAATGCTGTATGTCCTGCATGGAAGGGATGGAGATCAGGACACCGTTGTCGAAGTCTTGAAGGGCGCCATCCACCAGGTCGCTTGCTGACATCACGATGTTGGGATCGAGGTTCTCTACGGGCAGCCCCCCGATCTCCCAGAAATCGGTAGCCGTAGCTCCTGGCAGTACCGCCTGAATCTTGATGCCCTGTTCTGCCAGCTCTTTGTGCAGCGACTGTGTGAAGGCCGTGACGTAGGCTTTGCTCCCGCCATACACGCCATTCAGAATTTCCGGTGCCAGGCTGACGATTGATGAGATATTGATGATTGCGCCCTGTTGGCGAGCGATGAAGCCTGGAACTGCGGCGTAGGTCAGTCGAGTCAGTGCCGTGACGTTGAGGCTAATCATCTCGGCCATTCGCTCCACGTCGCTGTCCAGCAAACGGGTGTGAGTACCGATGCCTGCGTTGTTAACCAACAGATTGATGCTGGCGTCTTCGCGCAATTTGCGTTCCACTCGCGCCAGGTCCGCTGCGTTGGCCAGGTCTGCGGGGAAGACTTCAACGCTCTGCTGAGTCTCGTTGGTGATGCGGCTGGCAAGAGCGTTCAGGCGATCACGATTGCGGGCGACGAGTACCAGGTCATAGCCACGTTGAGCCAGGCGGTCTGCGAAAATTGCCCCGATGCCGGTGGATGCGCCTGTGATCAGGGCGGTGCCTTTGTATTCCTGAGTCATGGTCTAGCTCCGTTGTTTGGGTGTGGAGCCATGATGCGAAAAAACAGATTTGTCTTAAACGACGCATATGGTCATGTTTTAGGACATCGCAATCGGAGCACGGTCATGCATCGAATCGGATACTCAAGCGGGTGTCCTCGATAACCGGCGTGTGACTACTAAATGGGCAAATGCCAAGACTCTTCAAAGCATGAACCGGAGCATTGAGGGGGGTAGAGGGTCGAATCTTCAATGTGGACGGCCCTGCTTGGAGGCCAGTCGAATAGAAAACGCTTTCCTATCAAACCGAACGGTTCGATACTGGGATCATGTCGATCGTTTAGGTACCGAAAATGGGACGCCCTCGAAAATTCAATCGTGAGACGGTTCTGCAGAAGGCACTGCCCGTGTTCTGGCAGTACGGCTACTCCGGCACCTCTCTTCATCACCTTGAGCAGGCTACGGGCGTGAATAAGTCAGGCCTGTATTCAGAATTCAAGGATAAGGATGATCTGTTTCTGAGCGCTTTGGCGTATTACTACGCAAACCGCGGAGCACCAGAAATCCTGGCTGCTCAGCCGCAAGGATGGGCCAATATCGAGCGTTTTCTTCGGCTTGGCGACCCTCAAGATAACGGGTGTATGGGCTGCTTTTCGGTCAATGCGCTACGTGAGTTTCCCGTGCTTTCCGACCAGGTCCGTCAACTGCTCGTGGATTGTCATCGTCGCTTGCTCCCGCAAATCGCTGACAACGTAAGGGCTGAGAAGACCCGACTGGCTCCAGAGATTGTTGCGGACATCATCATGGTGTTTTTCTCTGGTGTGTGTGTTGAAAGCTGCTTGCCTGCTGATGGAACGGGCGATCCGGTCAACCATTTCATGGAAGTGCTGCGGGCTCTCTGAGCAACACCCAACACTTTTTGAACCGAATGGTTTTTTTCTCTTGCGCCCAGGCTTGGGTCGCCCTATATTGAACCGATCGGTTCTTAACAGGGCAGAGCAAGACGGTACTTACCCGTCCGACGGTCTGTCTTAACCCAAGCGTCGCCTGCAAGGAGAATCACCATGGCACTGAAGATCCATCCAATTAACCTCGGAAACATGCAGATGGATTCGAGTGGTCTGGTCATGTTCCGGAACCCCGGCGAGCAAGTCAGCATCCCGGTTCTGGGTTTCCTTATTACTGGAGGGGAGGAACCGATCCTGGTCGATACGGGGTCACGCAATGCCCAGCAGTATGAAGAATATGGACTGACGTACGAAGTGACGCCGCAAATGACGCTTGAATACCATCTGGCCCAGCATGGGTTGCGGATGGAAGACATCCGGCACATCGTCCACACGCATGCTCATATCGATCACGTCGGCATGACTGATCTTTTCCCGATGGCGACTACTGTCGGCATCTCCCGTCGTGAACTGGAGTTCGCTGCATCCGGCATCATGGGACCGCTCATGTACACCGCGGCTGATACCAAGCACTTGATTGATCGTCTCCACACTCGAGGCGCAATTCGCCTGTTCGATGTCGATGGCACGTTCGAAGAAGAGGTTATCCCTGGCGTAGCAGTTCGACTGTCAGGGGGACACACGCCAGGCTCGATATCGGTCCTGGTCGAAACTGACGAAGGACTGGCGAATATCTGCGGCGACATCGCCTACGACATTCACGACCAATTGATTGAGCCCATTCTCGATCAAGCGTCCCATGAGCCGACGATCACAGCGAATCGGGCCATGTCCACACTGG
The DNA here is from genome assembly GCF_050280885.1 of Pseudomonas sp. NPDC086566. Classification (NCBI taxonomy): domain Bacteria; kingdom Pseudomonadati; phylum Pseudomonadota; class Gammaproteobacteria; order Pseudomonadales; family Pseudomonadaceae; genus Pseudomonas; species Pseudomonas sp. NPDC086566. Next base: position 297,703 of record NZ_JBNNWD010000008.1, on the reverse strand, counting down.
ATGAAAAGAAAGCTCTCAAAAGGGCGCTTGCAGATAGCAAATTTCTGCTTCCAAGTCACGACGCGCCTGCCTTGATCAAGGGCGGAAGAGTCGTTGGGCGTATGCTCGATGCCATTTCTAATCCACAAGCTGACGTTACAAAAGCCATCAATTATTCGCTTTTGGCTTCAGTGTGACGCATGGCTTTCATCACCTTTGCACGCGCTCGCCCTTGGCGAGCCGTGCGCTTCGGGACTGGAACACTGGTATTTGCGATGGGCGTATGCCTGTTGATCAACCGCTTACTGTGAGCACAAGTCATGAACCAGATTCTGATAACCCCTGGAGTAAGCGTTGCCAATGACGACAAGCAGCGTCTTGGCCCGCGGACTCGTTTTGGGCTGCTTGCCTCCATCACAGTGACTTTCCTGGCTGGATCCAGCGTACCTACACCGTTGTATCCGATCTATCAGGACCAGTGGCATTTCACTGCGATGGGCATCAGCTTTATCTTCAGTATTTATGCCATATCAGTACTTGCCGGGCTGCTAGTGTTCGGACGGCTGTCCGACTACGTCGGTCGTCGATCGGTACTGTTGTGGACGACTGTTTTGCAATTGGTGGCCATGTACGTGCTGGGTGTAGCTGAGGGCTTCACGGATTTGGTGCTTGGCAGGCTGATTCAAGGCGTGTCGACAGGGGCTGCAGTTCCTGCGGTAGGCGCAGCCTTGATTGACCTCAACCACAAGCGCGGCGCAGTCGTGAATGCCCTCACTCCTGCCATCGGCAGCGCTGTTGGCGCTCTGATGGGTAGCGTATTCGCACAGGCATTACCGTACCCCACTCATACCGTGTTCGCGGCGCTATCTTTCATTTTGGTCATTCAGGGCGTTGGTCTACTCATCATGAGGGATGTCCGCTCAAGAATACCTGGGGCTGCCCGGTCAATGGTGCCTCAATTCAGCATACCTGTGCCTGTGCGCGGACCCATGATCATTGCATCGTCGCTATTCGTTGCTGGCTGGGCTGTCGCCGGTTTTTTTGCTTCGATGGGACCACGGTTAATTGAGCAGCTCTTTGCGTTATCCGCGTCATGGGCAGGAGGATTGGTGTTGGCAGCTTTCGCTGGAAGTGGGGTAGCTGCGATCGGCACATTCGTTAATCGGTCGATGCATACCCTCTCCTGGATTGGTGCACTGGGGCTGCTGACCGGTATGGCTATGGTCTTAGCCTCATTGATCACCGGTTCGCTCGCACCCTTTGTCTTTGGCGTTGTGATTTCAGGAGCTGGCTTTGGTGCTGGTTTTCAAGGTGGCATTCGACTGGTTTTATCCAAGTCACGTGCCGAGGAGGTCGCGGGAGTGTTATCCGTTGCCTTCCTCTGTTGCTACCTCGGTATGGGTGTTCCGGCGATGATCGCTGGGTATGCGGTAGCTAGCGGATACGGCATCTTCGAAACCGCAATAGTGTTCGCCATGCTGGTAATGAGCCTTTCATTCGTAGCGGTCTACAGGATGATGAGTGGTGGCGCTAAGGTATGACGCTAGTAGAAAGTAGAAAAGGCCACGTAAAGTGGCCTTTTCAGTGAGCGGCTACTGGTCGCTACTCCGCAACGAATGCCCCGATGTGCCGGGCAGTGGCGATGGGGTATTGCATGTGAGGGCCATGCCCGGTATTCGGCAAGCTGAGTTGGGTCAGCGACGGAAGTTGCTGGGTCAGCGCCTGCCAGTTCTCGACAGGGAATACGATGTCGTGATCACCGCCTATGTGCAGAACCGGGATGTTGGTGGTCTTGAGGACCTGCAGTACTGCTTCTACGGGGAATACCGGGTTCTTGGGGGCGTCGCCGAGTTGCTGTGCAGCCCAGGCAACTGGCACCTGCGGGCTACGATTTTGGGTTCTCGACGCCAGTCGCGACCAGGCGAGCTCAGCCGCCGTTCGACTCCGATCCGAGGTTGGCTCGAAGAACAGTTTCACAAAATCTTCGAAGTCATTTTCACGTCGTGCAAGCTCATAAAACAGAGGCTCGCCCGTTTTCACCAACTGGCCAGGAGGCGTTGTGCCCAGCAGTACCGCGTGGCTCACCAGCTGTGGTGCCTGCGCCAGAACAATTTGTGCAGCAATGCCGCCAAGCGACCACCCTCCAATCACGACGCGGCGCAGGCCAAGGGCGTGAATCAGCTCGATGGCATCCTTTGCCAGAGAGCCTGGGTTATAGCTAGCCTCACCTGTTGACTGGCCCAGACCGCTGTAGTCGAAGACTGTTACTTGAAAGCCTTGCGTGACCAGACTATCGAGAAACAGGGGATCCCAATCATCCATCGTGCCTCTATAGCGAACCAGCAAGAGCAAGGGCTTGCCATCGCCTATCGTGCGGTAGGCGAGTCGGCGATTGCTGACATCGATGAAACGAGTTTCTGCTTCAGCGCTTTTGATCGAGGTGGACATCGGGCCTGCTCCTTGGTTTGGTGTGGTCCAATCCTGAAGGTTCGTTGTCCAAGGCGGTACGTCGTTTAGGGTTGGTTTTCAGGACATACTGCTGCGGCAAGGCCAACACCCCCGGCCTAACCGGGTGGACCTTCGGCCCCAAGGCCGTGCGTCCGCAAAGTCTCGTAAGTGATCACAGCACAGCAATGGATTTGGCCATTTCCGCCGTTCCAGCCCAACCGCCTTGCTCATACACCGGTTTGCCCGTCTCGGTGGCATGCAGGACAGCGAAGGTGATGCCTCGGCGAGCGAATTCGGCTTCAGCCGCTTGCATCAATGACGAAGCCAGGCCCCGGCGGCGGTAGGCCGGCTGGACGTACACATTCAACACATAGCCACGCTTGTCCAGGGTAGGGTGCGAGGGATGGGGAGGCCAATCGATGCTCATCAGGCCAATCGCTGCAACCACCTGTTCGCCATCCAGGAGTTTGAATCCGTAATACCGACCGTCACCCAGCCGCTCCTGCAGCCATGGGCGAAAGTGCTCAGTCATGACGCGCAGATTTTCAGCAATGCCACCCGCTTCAAGGAACATCTGCTCGCGATGCGAGCAGATCATTTCGGCGTCAGAGGGCCCGACAGGGCGGCACGCCAGACCGTGAAACGCTGCACATCCTTGTAATCCCATCATCGGTTCTCCAGCGTCAGTAGCATCCACTCATGAAGATGCAGCCTATGTCACTCCCTAAACCCTCGCAACTTCCTCAAGAACGACGCCCCCAGCCCACTTCAACAGCAGGTGAGATTGCCCACCTGGGAATGGCTCGGTGGAGGAATGCCCTCAGTTGAAAATGTCGATGGTTCCAATCGCGATAGCCGCAACGAACATCACCATGCACGTACCGATGCTCCAGCCGATGGACGCTCGCTGGTTGTCTCCGTAGTCCAGGTCAAGCAGTCCACAGAGCAGATAGGTTGAGGCAACCAGTGGGCTGAGCAGATGGACTGGCTGCCCGATCAAACCGGCGATGGCCATTTCCTTGGCGCCGATACCGTAGTGGCTCGCAGTCTCGGCCAAAATGGGGAGAATCCCGAAATAGAAAGCATCGTTGGTCAGCACGTAGGTGAAAGGCATGCTGAGGAAGGCCGTGATGACCGACATGAAATGGCCAGCGGATTCAGGGATCACATGGATCAGGCTTTCCGAGATCGCCTTGATCATCCCAGTGCCGGACATGATCCCGACGAAGATGCCGGCGGCGAAAATCAGCAGGGTGACTGCCATGACGTTGTCGGCGTATTTTCCGATGACTTCCTTTTGGTCTTTGACACTTGGGAAGTTCACCAGGACGCCCAGGCCGAAGGCGAGCATGAAGAGGATCGGCAGGGGCATGAGGCTGAGCATCATCATGCTGATCAGCGCGATGGTGAGTACCGCGTTGAAGAGGAAGCGCCAGTCGGTCAGTTTGAACGCGGTGAAATGGCTCATGCCCTCGTCATGATCGAGTTGCACGACACCCAGACGACGGCGCTCCCGGCTACCCAGAAAGAACGCCGCGAAAATCACCCAACCCGCTCCAGCGATCATCAGCGGTAGCATCTCGATGAACAGTTCAGTGATGTCTACGTGCATGGCGCTTGCTGCACGCGAAAAGGGCCCGGCCCAAGGGAGGATGTTCATCACCCCGTTGGTCAGCAACAGCACGGTGGCCAGAACCTGCAGGCTCATGCCTGTACGCCGGTAGAGCGGAAGAAGTGCTGCGGTGGTGATGATGTAGGTCGTGGCACCGTCGCCATCCAGGCCCACGCAGATGCCGAGCACAGCGGTGCCAATGACAATTTTCAGTGGGTCGCCTTTCACGCACTTGAGGATCAGCTTGATCAGCGGGTTGAACAAGCCTGCATCGGTCATCATGCAGAAGTAGAGTATCGCGAACGTCAGCATGATCCCTGTCGGGGCCAGCATCTTCACGCCATCGAACATCATGGGGCCGAGCTGGGTGGCAAAGCCTCCCAGACTGGCGAATGCAACCGGCACCAGAATCAGCGCAACCAGCGGTGACAGTCGTTTGCTCATGACCAGATACATGAAGCAGACGATCATTGTGTAGCTCAAGAGTGTGAGCATGTAGCCCTCTTATTATCTGTTTTGTATGAGTCGTAAGAATTGCCAGGCTTTTCCAGGGCCGAGCAGGCCCCGTGCGCCATGTGCACAGGGCTGTCGCAAGCAGTCGTTAAGCCGGGGCGTGCGAGAACATCAGCTTCCCGGCGTGACCGGGCTCAGCTCTCAGGATGTGTCCGGTCGACGAGTCGGTGATGTAGAGGCCACGATTGCCCTCACCGCCAAAGGCGAGATTGGTCAACGTACGGCCCTCGGTACACGATTTGAATCGGTAGAGTGGCACGGCATGGGCGTCGAATGCCCATACGCATCCATTGCCTGCATCGCAGACATAGAGATTCCCAGACTCATCCAAAGCCATGCCGTCAGCGCCACTCACGCCCCCGGCCATTGAGGTGAAGACACCCACCTTGGACGTAGTGCCATCGGGTTGCAGCGGGAGTCGCCATACTGCGTTGCCGCGCGTCATCGCTACCAGCAGCGCTTTTTCCTGGAGGTCCATCACCAGGCCATTGGGACTAGGGCCGTTATCCAGCAAACATTCCAGGCGCTGTTGCTCCAGGTCGTAGCGGAAAACCCGACCCGTTGGATCGTGCATGCCTGTCTGACCTTGATCGGTGAAGAAGAGGTGCCCCTGTCGATCAAAGAACAGATCATTGACACCCTTGAAGCTTTCACTTCGGCGATGCGTCAGGAACGGCTCGATGCGTTTGCTGATCGGGTCGAGAACCAGGATCCCGTTCTTGTAGTCGGCAATGAAGATTCGCCCGTCACGGTGGATTTTCAAACCGTTAGGCCAGCCGTCGTATTCAGCAACCAGATCCCAGTCTCCCTGAGGGGAAACGCGAAAGATCCGGCCGTAGGGGATATCCGTAACATAGAGATTGCCGGCCTGGTCGAAGGAGGGCCCTTCCAGGAAGCTCGCCACGCGCTGGCCTGGCTTGTTGGCTCTGACCCAGTCGGAATCCCCGTCGCGCCAAAACGCTTTCGGCAATCTGCTGAAGATTTCGGTTGGTCGTTCCTCGGGAGGGGCATACAGGCTCATGGCAAATCTCCATGTGAAAACAGACACGCGACACTGAGGCTCCAACGGCAGAGTCTGGGCCAGTTTCATCAGTGTGCGTTGCCTGGGATATCTTGTTGTTTCGAGTAGTTGTTCTGTTGGGCAGAACTACATTGCTCTTGATAGAACACTTTCCAAGCAATTTTCCCAGCTGTCAAGCCTTGCTCGAAACCCTGCCTCTCTTCGGTAGCCAGCCAAAAAGCCAGCGAAATCCGTTCATCGTCACCCTCATTGACAGGTGTGAAAATGTGGGTAGATACTAAATCAGAACGTAATTCTGCCTGACAGAACAATCATAAAAACAGCGCTCCGCATCGCAGCCGCACTGAGTGAATGTTCGGACAGGCTCTCCCCAGCTACAGGAGGACCTCCGTGAAAGAAGCGACAGATATCGACATCCTCGTCAGCGAAGTCGGGCCCAGAGATGGCTTGCAGAGCGTCAAGGCCACCATGCCCACCGCGGTGAAGCTGGAGTGGATCTCGGCTCTGGCGGGCGCCGGTTTGAGAGAAATCGAGGTCGGATCGTTTGTATCGCCAAAACTGCTGCCGCAGATGGCAGATACTGCACAGGTAGTAGCCCATGCCCTGACGCTGCCAGATCTTTTCGTTACTGCTTTGGTGCCGAACCTCAAGGGGGCCGAAGCTGCTTTCAACGCGGGTGTGCATAAGATCACGCTGCCCATCTCGGTCAGCGAGCAGCACTCGATCTCAAACATCCGCAAGACGCACGCCCAGGTCTTCGATGAGGTTCGGGCGGTGGTTGCCTTGCGTAATGAACGCTTCCCGGATGTGCTGATCGAAGCGGGCGTTTCGACTGCCTTCGGATGCACACTTCAAGGCGTCGTAACCGACGACGAGACCCTGGCGATTGCCTTGAAAATGGCCGAACTGGGGGTAGACGAGGTCGGCCTTTCAGACACGGTCGGTTACGCCAACCCGGTTCAAGTGCGTCGACTTTTCACGCGTCTGTTCCAGGAGCTCGGCGCGCTCGCAGGCAGCGCCCATTTCCACAACACTCGCGGCCAGGGTCTGGCCAACGTCGTCGCTGCACTGGAAGCAGGGGTGAAGACCTTCGATGGTTCCCAAGGCGGCTTGGGCGGCTGCCCCTACGCACCGGGTGCTTCGGGCAACATCGTCACCGAAGACCTGGTGTATCTGCTCGAGTCCATGGGCCTGAAAACCGGTGTAGACATTGATCGCCTCGTTGCGGCGCGTGAAGTGCTTCGCCGAGGGCTCCCGGAAGAGCCTGTTTATGGCTTCATCCCAGATGCCGGTGTTGGCAAGAATTTCATCTACGCGAAGGAGGCCGTATGAGCCAGCGTGAACAGAAGTCTCTGCCTCTGGCGGGCATTCGCGTAGTCGAGTTTGTGCACATGGTGATGGGCCCGACCTGCGGGTTGCTGCTTGCCGATCTCGGCGCCGAGGTCATCAAGGTAGAGCCCGTTCCGGAGGGTGATAACACGCGCCGTCTGATGGGGTCCGGTGCCGGCTACTGGATGGCCTACAACCGTAACAAGAAGAGCTTTGCGGTGGACATCAAGTCCGCAGAAGGCATGGCTGCCGTCAAGAAGTTGCTGGCCACGGCAGATGTCGTCACAGAGAACTTCCGCCCTGGGGCCATGGAGAAACTGGGCCTGGGCTATGAGCAGGTCAAGGCCATCAAGCCGGACATCATTTACAGCTCGATGAAAGGCTTTCTGCCAGGCCCCTACGAGAAACGCACCGCGCTGGATGAGGTGGTACAGATGATGACGGGCTTGGCTTACATGACGGGGCCCGTCGGGCGCCCGTTACGCGCCGGAGCGTCTGTCAACGATGTGATGGGCGGTATGTTCAGTACCGTCTCGATTCTTGCCGCCCTGCTGCAGCGCAAAGAGACGGGGCGCGGTCAGTTCGTACAGACCGGTCTGTTTGAAAACTCGGCCTTCCTGGTCGCTCAGCACATGATGCAGAAAGCCGTAACCGGTAAAGCGGCTGCACCCATGCCAAGCCGGATTTCGGCTTGGGCCATCTATGACGTGTTCGAGACCGTCCAGGAAGGTGAGCAGGTCTTCATGGGTGTCGTCAGCGACAGTCAGTGGGTCGCCTTCTGCGAAACCTTCGACTTCCCTGAACTTGGAAATGACGCCGAACTGAGCCGGAACAATCTGCGCGTCCAGGCACGCGACCGAATTATTCCCATGGTGAGAGAGCGCTTGTCTGGCATGGATAAGCAGACCGTGATGGCGCTTTGTGAGAAGGCGGGCTTGCCGTTTTCCCCGATCCAGCGACCGGAAGACATGTTTGAGGATGAGCACCTTAATCAGTCTGGCGGTATGGCTGAGCTGACATTGCCTGATGGTGAGCAGGTGAAGGTGCCGATGCTGCCTATCGAGATGAACGGCCAACGTTTTGGTGCTCGTCTCAATGTCCCGGCCTTGGGCAGCCATTCCAGAGAGGTGCTCGCACAGCTGGGTTATGGCGACGACGAGATCAGTCAGCTCGAATCCAGCGGCGCGATCAGAACCGTTTGATCAGATTGGGGCGGGTCTCCTTTGACGGCCCGCTCCCGATGAGTTTTACGCCCAGCTCGAACTGACTCTCGAGCGAAATCAGCAGCACTGAAGGTATGGGACGTACCACGGTCTGCGCGCTCCGATGGCCGATCCAGCCACGGTATTCATAACAACAAAACCGAGGACACCGTCATGGCGAATGTCACGACCCCGGATACCCATGTTTCCCTGCCCCAGCCCGAAGCCACGTCTGCCTTGCAGCAACGCGCGATGAAGAAGGCCGCCTGGCGCCTTATCCCCTTGTTGGCGCTGGCCTATTTCTTCAACTACCTGGATCGCACCAGCGTCGGTTACGCGGCGCTGCAGATGACTGATCAGTTAGGGCTCACTGCAGCGCAGTTTGGCCTGGGTGCAGGGATCATGTTCGTGGGCTATTGCCTCTGCGAAGTCCCGAGCAACCTCGCCATGTACCGCTTCGGTGCGCGCCTCTGGATGGCCCGCATCATGATCACCTGGGGGCTTGCCGCAGCGGCCACTGCCTTCGTGATCGGCCCCTACAGCTTCTATGTTGTCCGGTTCCTTTTGGGGGTAGCCGAGGCGGGCTTCTTCCCTGGCGTGATCTTCTTCCTCACCCTCTGGTTCCCTGCCCAATATCGCACTCGGGTGCTGGCATGGTTCACGGTTGCAACGCCGATCTCATTCCTTGTCGGGGGCCCGCTTTCCATCTACCTGCTCCAGTTGCATGGAGCCTGGGGGCTGGCGGGGTGGCAGTGGATGTTCATCATTGAGGGTTTGCCAGCTTGCCTCCTGGGACTCATCACGTTGAAGGTACTGGCCAACCGGCCTGCCCAGGCCAAGTGGCTGTCTCAGGAAGAGCAGGATGCGCTTACCGCAATGCTGGAGAAGGAAAAGGCCGGCAGCCAAAAGAGCCACGGTCTCGGTGCAGCACTCAAGGATCCGCGCGTCTGGATCCTGAGCACCATCACCTTCAGCTTCACCATCGGCACCTACGGGATCGGTATCTGGCTGCCGCAGATGTTGAAGGCCCAGGGTGTCGAAGTGAGCCTGATTGGTTGGGTCGCTGCGGTACCTTACTTCTTCTCGACGGTTGGCTTGCTGTTCTGGGCCAAGCATGTGGATAGAAGTGGACGCGGCATTCTGAACCTCATCATCGCGCTGGTATTGGCCGGTATGGCATTGATCTTTGCGGTAAACATGAATGCTCTGATACCCGCATTGGCAGGTATCACCCTGGCCCTGGTAGGGACGATCTCGGCGAAGACGATCTTCTACACGCTGCCGGCAAAGTTCCTGAGTGGCCAGGCTGCAGCAGGGGGTATCGCCCTGATCAACTCCATCGGTGCGTTCGGTGGGTTCGTCGGGCCCTATCTGATGGGGTTCCTGAAGGATTACACCCATTCCTTCACGGCGGGCCTGATGGTCATGGGATGCATCCTGTTCTTCGCCGCCGTGATGGCATTGTCCCTGCGACTGTTCATGCGGGATGCCTGACGCCTGGTGTTGGCAACGTGGAACGTTGTTCTGGACAATGGACTAGCTGCTCACCGTACTCACAGGTAAGGTAACAGCCATCTGAACGGCCCCTTCAAGGGGCCGCTTTTTCACGATAGCGCCGAGATGAAGTCCGATGTCACCAAAAAATGAGCCAGCGGTAGCCGAAGCTTCCAGGAACAATGCTGACGGAGGGGTGGCAGCGGTTGACCGGGCCTTTGCGATCCTGGGTGCTTTCGAGCCTGATCGGAGCACGCTACCGTTGGCGGAAATCGCTCGTCGCACGGGTTTGTACAAAAGCACCATCCTTCGGCTCATGAGCTCCCTGGAAAGGGCTGGATTTGTCAGGCGCCTGGCTGACGGGCAGTACGCTGTGGGCCATGAGCCCCTGCGGTTGGCTCAGATTTACCAATCCTCCTTCCGTCTACGCGATACGATTTACCCGGTGCTCGAGGCACTCACTGAAGAGAGCGGGGAGACCTCTTCGTTCTATGTGATCGAGAACGATATCCGGGTGGTACTTTTCCGGGTGGAACCCAAGCGAGCAGTGCGCTTCAGCATCCATGAGGGTGACCGTTTCCCGCTGCATGCCGGCGCTTCCGGAAAGATCCTCAGGGCATTTGGCCCGCCAGCAGATCGCGCTTTGGCGGAGGTCAGGGAGCAGTTCTGGGCGACCTCATTTGGTGAGCGCGACCCCGATACATCGTCGATCTCGGCTCCTGTGTTTGGCGTCGCCCACGAGTTCAAAGGTGCTTTAACGCTGTCGGGCCCAGCCGAGCGGTTCAACAAGGATCAGCTGCAAGCGGCTCGATTGATGGTGTTGAAGCGTGCCGCCCAGGCGACAAGCCTGCTTGGGGGAAGCAACCGGGAGTTACTTGCCGCTTTAGAAAAAGTTGGTGAAAAGTAGGCGAGCAGTTATCGAACCATGAATCCTTATCTACAAGAAGTCATCGACCTGCACGTGTTGATCGAGGCGCTCTTCGCCAGAGGAGAGGGCCAGGTCGAGGCGATGGTCGAGCGTTTCACGGCGGATTTCTCCATGATCACGCCGACTGGCTTGCAGGTGAACCTGCAGGATGTCGCCACGCTGTTCGCCACGCGCGCTGGTAGTCAACCGGGGTTGAGCATCGAGCTCTGCGGCTTGGAAACCCTGGCGCAATGGCCGGACGGTGCAATGGTCCGCTATCAAGAGACCCATCGGCTGCCGGGTCAGGACGCGACGACACGGCGCTCGACGGCGCTGTTCAGCCTTCAGGGAGACCGGGTTCTGTGGCGCCATCTCCATGAAACCTGGGCAGCGTGATTTACCGCTTGAGCCGCAGCCAAGTCGCTGGCAGAGGCATAGTTCAGCCGGGCAGATCGAGCATCCGCTCAAGGCTGCTTTCCAGACGGGCCAGTTCGATGTGCATGCCGTCGCCATACTCTGCGGTCCCCAGCGCACATTCAATGATTACCTTGAGCCCCCGAGGTGCTCGATGGCCGGGGTATTTGCGCAGCGTGAGTTCGACCTGGGTCGGGCTTGTCCAGTTGCTGAGGTCTGCCGACCACAGAGGGTCTTCAAAGCCGAACACCACGTGTCCGTTACGCAGGTCCATGATCTGCGGCGGAAACACCCAGTGCGAGTTGCCTGCTTCCCACGGGGTCGCCTGGACCTGGTAGCGACCGTCTGGAGAGACGGACAGTATTTCAATGTCGCTCATGGGGGCCTGCCTGGCGTATTGAACCGTTGTGGATATGCCAATCGTCAATCGGGGTGAACGGATGCGGCTGCGTCAGGTTCAACCCAGTAGATTCGCGCTTCATCTGCCTCGGGAATTTCATAGGGTCGGATACCTGTACTTTCCTCGAGGCAATCGCTGGTTTTGATTACTGGGGCTACAGCGACAAGCGGCTTGGCGAGGGGGAGAAGACATTGCGGCTGCCAATTATCGGGGTGACGGCCTGTAGCTATAAGGTCGGCCCGCATGCAGTTCAATTGAATGACGACAAAAATGCCCGCGCAGTAGCCACTGCTGCCCATGGATTGCCGTTGATCTTACCGATGTTTCCAGAGTTGCTGAACATAGCAGACATAATCGATGGACTGGATGGTCTGCTTTTCACCGGTTCACCTTCCAATATCGAGCCTCACCACTACGAGGGGCCGCCGAGTCCACCCGGGACACAAAAAGATGCCGCTCGTGATCACCTCACGCTACCGCTGTGGCGAGCGGCCGTAGAAGCAGGGCTGCCGGTGCTGGGCGTGTGCCGGGGTTTCCAGGAAATGAATGTGGCCTTTGGCGGCACGCTCGTGCAGCAACTCCATCAACCTGGCATAGAGCATGAGCCGCCAAGCAACGAACCGCTTGAAGACCAGTACGCACCCGCCCACAGGCTTACGGTGCGACCAGGTGGCGTGTTGCATGGGCTGGGGTTTCCCGAAGTGATCGAAGTCAACTCGGTACATGGGCAAGGGATAGAACGGGTCGGGGAAGGCTTACGCATCGAGGCTGTGGCCATGGATGGCCTGGTTGAAGCATTGTCGGTGGAAGGTAGCCGCTCCTTTGCCCTCGGCGTGCAGTGGCATCCTGAGTGGCAGGTGATGTTCCATCCACAATATCGCGCTATTTTCGAGGCGTTCGGACTTGCTTGCAGAATGCGAGCGGCACAGCGGCCAAGGTAGTTCACCCATGATCGGCTGTCAGGTTGCAATCACAATCATCCGTCTGTCGGGGCTCTGCAAATAGGAAAAAACCCTCGACGAAGGCGTCCATCAAAACAGTTGTAGAGTTCGTTCGACTCTCCACGTCAGGTCTTCGGCCCGCCCAGTGCGGGCCTTTTTTTATGACTTCACGAGGCCACAGCCTGGCGGGGGGCTCAGCGCGATGCGGCTTGCGCCAGTTCCCATGGATCATGGCTGCAGAACACCTCCAGGTCTCTGCCATGCGCAAGGATCAGCTCGCGCAAACGGCGCTGGTTGGTCATGCGCAATCGGTGGTCGCTGTCCATCATCCGCTGGTAGAGGCGCATGCCAAGGGGGCAGCGGCGCTGCGTGCCATGGACTTCCCCATGGTGGAAATACGCATCGCCTGCATGCAGCAGCCAACCCTTTTCAGTGCCCAGGGCAACGCCCGCATGGCCGCTGGTATGCCCAGCCAGTGGCACCAGCAGAATGTCTTCGCGCACATCAATCAGCGGGCGCACGGAATCGAAGCCGAACCAGTGCTCACCCTGGCCCGGGTAGAACTCCCAGTTGAGCCGGCTTTGCCACTGGCTGGCGCGAAAGCGCCGGGGTTCGACCCAGCTGCGGACCTGGCTGGCCTGTCGCATTTCATCGCCGAGCAGATGCACTCGCGCCTGGGGGAAGTCATCCAGCCCGCCAGCATGGTCAAAGTCGAGGTGTGTCAGGACAATGTGGCGGACATCAGCCGGTTCAAACCCCAGCCGCCGTATCTGATCCAGCGCAGTGAGGCGTTGATCGAACTGAATGTTGTTGAACACACGAAAGAACCGGCTCAGGCGCTCGGGGTGCTGGATATCGTTGTGGCCGAAACCAGTGTCGACCAGCACCAGGCCGTCATGCTCCGTTTCAATCAGCAGGCAGTGGCAAGGCACCTTGGCTGTAAGCCCCTTGCTGTAGCCGTCAAACAGCGCACCGCCAAGCGGGGACATGCACCCGCAGTTCAAATGATGGATGTTCATCGCGACACTCCTATGGCATAGGCAAGCCTGTTGTCCGTCGACGGCGGGGTGCAGGGCAATGCTCCCCTGGCGCGATCAACGGCCGCCTCGCTACGCTTGCCAAAGCCTCTGTGTCGCTGCTTTTGCAGCCAGCCAGCTAACGGGTTCAACGCCTGGTGCCGGGTCAACCACTACCGCACCGGCGGCCTCGCCACAGGGCGGTCAGCTGTCACAAACCGAGCATGTTGTAGTGCACGTAGTACATGATCCACAGCGACAACCCCACCAACAGCACGATGATCACCACGGTGAAAATGAGCGCCACCAGGCTCCAGCGCTGCTCGCGCGCGGTGGTCAGGTGGAGAAAGAACACCATGTGCACCAGAATCTGCATCACCGCACAGGCCAGCACCAGCAGGAACGTGGCGCTGCGCGACAAACTGGGATACATGGCCAGCCCGAAGGGAACGAGCGTCAGCAGAGCGGCCAGCACAAAGCCGATGTTGTAGGACTTGTGGCTGGACTGGCTGGCCCCTGCGCTGCTATGAACCTGGCTTTCGCTGCTCATCGGATCACCCCGAACAAGTAAACGACGGTAAACACGCACACCCACACAATGTCGAGGAAATGCCAGAACAGGCTCAGGCAGCTCAGCCGTGTGGACATGACGCAGCACAGGCCGCGCTGCTGCACCTGAATCATCAGCAGGGCCATCCACACCAGGCCTGTCAGCACGTGCAGGCCGTGGGTGCCGACCAGGGTGAAGAAGCCGGTGAGGAACGCGCTGCGCTGCGGCCCGTAGCCCTCGGCGATCAGGTGGTGGAACTCGTTCACCTCCATGGCGATGAAGCCCAGGCCCAGCGCGAAGGTGACACCCAGCCACTGCAACACGCGGCGTTTGTCCTTGCGGTGATTGGCGAGCATGGCATAGCCGTAGGTGACGCTGCTGAACAGCAGCAGGCCGGTTTCAGCGAGCACGTAGGGCAGTTCGAAGATGTCTGCCGCGCCCGGGCCACCTGCCACAGACTGGCCCAGCACGGCGTAGGTGGCGAACAGCGTGGCAAACAGGATGCAGTCGGTCAGCAGGTAGATCCAGAAGCCAAACAGGCTCAGGGAGCCGGCATCCTCGTAACCTTGCTCTTGCTGATGGGCGGTTTCGTTCAGGACGATATGCGACATGGATCAGGCCTCCGCCATCAGTTGGCGCCGTTCGGTTTCCACGCGTTCGACTTCCTCGGCAGTCACGTAGTACTCGGTATGCTGGTCGTAGCTGCGCACGATCAATGCCGCCACCGTGGCCAGCAGGCCGGCGATCGCCAGCCACCAGATATGCCAGACCAAGGCGAAGCCCAGCACCGTGCTCAACGCGCCGATCACCACGCCCAGGCTGGTGTTGCAGGGCATGTGAATCTTGCGGAAATCCGCCTCGATCAGCGTCTTGACCCCGCGTTCCTTCATGCCCCAATAGGCGTCGATGCCGTGTACTACCGGTTGCTCGGCGAAGTTGTAGAACGGCGGCGGAGATGCAGTGGCCCATTCCAGCGTGCGGCCGTCCCAAGGGTCGCCGGTGTGGTCGCGGTTTTCGTGGCGCTTGCGGATGCTCACAACCAGTTGCGTCAGCTGGCAGGCCACGCCGCAGAGGATGATCAGCACGCCGACCATCTCCAGCAGCAGGAACGGGCGCCACTCGGGCACGTTGAAATGGTTGAGGCGCCGGGTCATGCCCATGAAGCCGAGGAAGTACGACGGCATGAAAGCGAAATAGAACCCCACCAGCCAGCACCAGAACGCAGCGCGCCCCAACGGGTCGTAGAGCTTGAAGCCGAACGCCTTGGGGAACCAGTAGGTCAGCCCGCACATGTAGCCGAATACTGCGCCGCCGATGATCACGTTATGAAAGTGCGCGATCAGGAACAGGCTGTTGTGTAGCAGGAAGTCGGCGCCTGGCACGGCCAGCAGCACGCCGGTCATGCCGCCGATGCTGAAGGTGACGATGAAGCCGACGGTCCACAGCATCGGTGTCTCGAAACGCACCCGCCCGCGGTACATGGTGAACAGCCAGGTGAAGATCTTCACCCCCGTGGGCACGGCGATGATCATGGTCATGATGCCGAAGAATGCGTTGACGTTCGGCCCGGCACCCATGGTGAAGAAGTGGTGGACCCAGACGATGAACGACAGCACGGTGATGACGATGGTCGCCCACACCAGCGAGTAATAGCCGAACAGCCGCTTGCGCGAGAAGGTCGAGGCAACTTCCGAGAAGATGCCAAACGCCGGCAGAATCAGGATGTACACCTCCGGGTGGCCCCAGGCCCAGATGAGGTTGATGTACATCATCGGGTTGCCACCCAGCTCGTTGGTGAAAAAATGCATCCCCAGGTAGCGGTCGAGGCTGAGCATGAACAAGGTGGCGGTCAGGATGGGGAATGCCGCCAGGATCAGGATCGAGGTGCACAGTACCGTCCAGGTGAACACCGGCATGCGGAACAGCGTCATGCCCGTGGTACGCATCTTGAGGATGGTGACCAGGAAGTTGAGCCCCGTCAGCAAGGTGCCTATCCCCGATATCTGCAGTGACCAGATGTAGTAGTCCACACCCACTCCGGGGCTGTAGGCGATGCCGGACAAGGGCGGATAGGCGACCCAGCCGGTGCGGGCGAACTCACCAATGCCCAGTGACAGGTTGACCAGCACCGCGCCGGAAACGAACAGCCAGAAACTCACCGCGTTGAGGAACGGGTAGGCCACGTCGCGGGCGCCGATCTGCAACGGCACCACGATGTTCATCAGGCCGACCACGAACGGCATGGCCATGAAGAAGATCATGATCACGCCGTGGGCGGTGAAGATCTGGTCATAGTGCTCTGGCGGCAGATAACCAGGCGAACCGTCCGAGGCCATGGCCTGCTGGGTACGCATCATCAACGCGTCGGCGAAACCGCGCAGCAGCATCACCAGGGCGACGACGATGTACATCACGCCGATGCGCTTGTGGTCGACCGAGGTAAACCACTCCTTCCACAGGTAGGTCCATTTGCGTTTGTAGGTGATGGCTGCGACCCCGCCGAAGCCGATCAGCCCGACCACTGCAAGGGTATACATGATGATGGGCTCGCCGAGGGGGATGGCATCCCAGGTCAGTTTTCCGAACATGTGCCTCACTCCTTGCTGCCTTGCGGCGATTGACCCTCAGGAGCGCCCAGGCGCTCCTCGACCTCGCGGGACCGGTTGACGCCCTGGTACTTGTCGATCAACGACTGGAACAGGCCGGCGTCGACCGCTGCGTAATGCTCTACCGGGTGAGCGACGCTGGGTTTGGCCAGCTGCGCATAGCGGCTCTGATCGAGCTGGCGTTGCGAGCTGCGCACCTTGGCCACCCAGGCATCGAAACCGGCCTGGTCCAGTGCCAGGGCGTTGAAGTGCATGTCGGAGAAGCCGGGGCCGTTGTAGTTGGCGGCGATACCGGTGTAGCGACCCGGCGCGTTGGCGATCAGGTGCAGCTGGGTCTGCATGCCGGCCATCGCGTAGATCTGCCCACCCAGTGCCGGGATGAAGAACGAGGTGATGGCGCCATCGGAGGTCACCCGGAAATCCACGGGCGTGTCCACCGGCATGGCCAGCTCGTTGACCGTGGCGATACCTAGTTCGGGGTAGACGAACAGCCACTTCCAGTCCGTGGCGATGACCTGCACCTTGACCGGCGCCTTGGCGGCATCGAGTGGGCGGTAGGGGTCGAGCGCATGGGTCGAGCGCCAGGTCACCACCCCGAGCACGATGATAATGATCAGCGGCACGCCCCAGACCACGGCCTCGATTGCGCGCGAGTGGCTCCACTCGGGCGTATAGCGGGCCTTTTCGTTGGAGGCGCGGTAATGCACCGAAAACACCAACGCCATGATCATGACCGGGACGACCACCACCAGCATCAACAGCGTGGCCAGGATGATCAGGTTGCGTTGTTCCAGCCCGACCTGGCCCTTTGGGTTGAACAACACCATGTCGCAGCCCGAAAGCTGCAGCGCGATGATGCCCAGCATCAACAGCCCGAATAGTCGTGCGGCTTTGGAAGTTCCCTTTACCATGCGCCCGGTCCTGTAATTGTTGCTGAATATGTTGTTGTGCTGGTTTAGAAGGAGAACCCGCGCATGAAGGTTGTATGTAATTCACGTAATCACGACGAACGGCGGCCTCACGCCGCTTGCCCGGTTCAGGGCCGGGTACCGGTTCGCCCGGGCTCGATACCTGCGCAAACCGGGCAGGCATGAAAAAGGGGCCTGCCAAGGCCCCTTCGAGGTCACTGCAACCCGCGCTTACCGGGCTTCGATCTTGCGCGGTGCCATGAAGTACATCCAGATCAGCGCCAGGAAGTACATGGCCGGGATCATGGTGAACAGCACGGCATAGTTATTGTTCGTCGCCATCAGCACGCTGCCGACGATCTGCGTCATGAACATCCCGCCAATCGCTGCGCACATGCTGGCGAAGCCGAACACCGTGCTGATCAGGTGCTTGGGTGTGTAGTCCATCACCAGGCTCCAGATGTTGGCGGTCCAGGCCTGGTGCGCGCCGACTGCCAGGGCGATGGCCAGCACCGCGATCCACAGGCCGCTGGCATGGGCGGCAAAGGTCACGCTGACCATGGTGCAGGCAAAGATCAGCATCGACACCAGGCGTGCGGTGGTCGCGCGCACGCCGCGGCCGATCAGCCACGAGGAAAGGATGCCACCGCCGATGCTGCCGAAGTCCGCAGTCAGCCAGATCAGCATCAGCGGGATGCCCATCTGGGTGACGCTGATGCCCAGGCTGTACTGCTGGTTGAGAAACGGTGGCAGCCAGTACAGGTAGAACCAGAACACCGGCGCGGTGATCGCATAAGCCACGGCGAAGGCCCAGGTGCCACGCATACCGAGGATACGGCTGAAGGGCAGGCGCGCTACTGGCGGCTCGACGTCTTGCAGGATGTAGTCGAGTTCGCTCTGGCGCACATGCGGGTGCTCTTCCGGGTTGAAGTACTTCAGGCCCCAGAACACCAGCCAGACCAGGCCCAGGCAGCCCATGGCGATGAACGCGGCCTGCCAGCCCCACACGGTGAGGATCAGTGGCAGCAGGGCCGGGGTGACCATGGCGCCGACGTTGGTGCCGGCGTTGAACAGGCCGGTGGCGATGGCGCGTTCGCCGGCAGGGAACCACAGGCGCACGGTCTTCACGCAGGCCGGGTAGTTGGCCGCCTCGGTCAGGCCGAGGATGAAGCGGCAGACCATGAAACCGGCCGCCGAGGTGGCCAGGCCGTGGGCACCGGTGGCCAGGCTCCACAGCAGCACGGCGGCGAAGAAGGCACGCTTGACGCCGACCTTGTCGATCAGCCGGCCCTGCAGCACGAAGCCGACGGCATAGCCGACCTGGAACCAGAAATTGATGTTGGCATAGTCCATCGCCGTCCAGTTCATGGCCTTGGCCAGTTCCGGCTGCATGATGCCGAGCGCGGCGCGGTCGATGTAGTTCAGGGTGGTAGCGAAGAACACCAGGGCGAGCATGCCCCAACGGGTCTTGCCGACGGCGAAGGCGCCACGGATCTTGTCGCCGATGCCGGCGCAGGGCAGCCGTGGGCTGGCGGTTGTGAGCTTGGAGTGATTCATATCCGGGTCGTTTCTTGAAATTGTAATGGACGGCTTTTTCTCGAACGTGACCTGGCCCCAGGCAGGGGGTACACGCAAGGCCGGTGCATGGTGAGCAGTGAATCGGCGAGCGTCAATTCGGGGGAGGGGGCTATTGTTCGATAACCGAACAATAGCGCGCGTGCTCACGGGCAGCTCAGCGCCTTGCCGGCCAGGTAGCCGAAGGTCATGCCCGGCCCCAAGGTGATACCGCCACTAGGATAATGCCCGGCCATCACGCTGTGCATGTCGTTGCCGACCGCGAACAGGCCGGGTATCGGCTGTTGCGTATGATCGAGCACCCGTGCCGAGGCATCGGTGCACAGGCCGACAAAGGTGCCGAGGCTGCCAGGCAGCAGTTTCACTGCATGAAAAGGGCCGTTCAGCAAGGGGCGCAGCGAAGGGTTTGGCCCATGCAGCGGTTCGCCCTGGGCTTTGTTGTAGGCCGAGGCGCCGCGCTGGAAGGCCGGGTCTTCGCCGAGCGCGGCATGCCGATTGAAGTCGGCCACGGTGCGCTGCAGCTGTGCGGCATCGATGCCGCAGCGCTGCGCCAGTTCTGCCAGGGACTGGCCACTGAACAGGTAGCCGCGGCGCCGATAGAAGCCGGTCGAAAAAGGCCACGGCTTGGCCCAGCCGATACCGTAGCGTCGCTGTGCGGCATGGTCGCAGATCAGCCAGGCTTCGTGGGCTTCGCCCGGTGGCGTGGCGGCGAATAGTGCATTCATGAAATCGTGATAGCAGTCCGCTTCATTGGTGAAGCGTCGGCCATCGCGGCGCACGGCGATGAAGCCAGGCTTGGCGCGGTCGATCAGGTGCGGAAAGTGGCCAACGCTGCCGTCACGGCGCGGCACTCGGGAAACCGGTGCCCAGGCGCCTGCCTGCACCAGTGTGCCGAGCTGGGCACCGGCCTGTTCGCCGAGGTTCAGGCCATCACCGCTGTTCTCTGGCGGCGCCGCCGAGTGATGCTGGGTGCCATCGGGCGCGTGGGGCATCAGCCGGGCGATGCGTTGGCGATCATGGGCAAATCCGCCACAGGCCAGGACCACGCCACGGCGTGCCCGGACCACCTGGCCATCGGCGAACTGCGCGCCGTCGATGCGCCCATCGCCGAGCAAGCGCACAGCTGCTTTGTCGGTGAGCAGGATCACGCCAAGGTCCAGAGCGCTGCGCAACAGGCGGGCAACCAGGGCGTTGCCGTTGACCAGTTGCAGGCCGCGCCGATGCAGCAGCAGGTCGCGGCCATGGCGCAGCAGGCGCTTGGCAACGTGCAAGGCCGCTTGCGGCGAGCGGCGGGCATTGAAGAAGGCTGCCATGTCGGCCCCCCCGGCGATGCCCATGCCCGCCAGGCTGACGATGTCCAGCGGCGGGCGCAGCGTGTGCAGCCATGGGCCGAGCAACCGACCGTCGAACGGCAGCGCACACAGCGAGCGCCCGCCGTGTGCGCTGCCATCGCCGTCATGCATGTCGGGCATCCTGCTGCCGGACTGGAACTGCACGGCAGTGTGCTGCTGGAAGAACGCCACCATTTCCGGGCCATGGCGCAGGAAGGCTTGCTGGCGTGGGTCCAGTTCGGTGACGTGGGTCTGGGCACGCAGGTAGCGTTCCGGGGCGTCGTCGCCTTCGACGATGCCTTCGGCAACCGCCAGCGGGTTGCGTGGAATCCACAGCCAGCCCCCCGACCAGGCGCTGGTGCCGCCAAGCTGGCTGGCCTTTTCCGCGACGATCACCTGCAGGCCGTGATGCGCGGCGGTAACGGCGGCCGCCAGGCCAGAGGCACCGGAGCCGATGACAAGTACGTCACATTCGAGGGGTTGCATGCCGGGGTCCCGCTCAGGTTAATGAAATGGTCAGTCATTGCAGCGGCGAAAAGCCCGTGGGCCGCAGCAGCCGCGAGTGCAGTTGCAGCACCGCGCCCAGCTCCCGATTGCGCCGCGAGAACTCCGCCCAGCGCGGGTCGGCGGCCATTGCGGCACGGCGCGCCATGCGCTCGTCGAGGCTGGCGTAGGCCCACATATGCACCACCTGGTTGACCTCGCCGAATTCGCTGGTGAAGAAGCCCACCAGGTTGCCGAGGTGCTCGCGCTGCACCGCCAGCGCATGGCTTTGGTACAAGGCCAGCCAGTCAGCCATCTTCAGTGGGTCGAGGGTGTAGGTTCTCAGTTCGTAGTACATGCGGGTTTCTCCTGGTGGCTGGCTGGCGCCTGCAGGCGCTCGGCGATATGGCTGGCCGCGATCCAGCCAAAGGTCAGGGCGGGGCCCAGGGTGATTCCGGGGCCGGGGTAGGTGCCGTTCATCATTGAATTCATGTCGTTGCCCACTGCATACAGCCCGGCAATCGGTGCGCCGCTGCGATTCAGCACGTTGGCATTGGCGTCGGTCACCAGGCCGCGCGCCGAGCCGAGGTCGCCGGTATGGAGGCGGATGGCGTAGTACGGCGCCTTGGTCAGCGGAGCCAGGCACGGGTTGGGCTGGTGCTGAGGGTCGCCCATGTAGCGGTTGTAGCTGTTGCCGCCCTTGCCGAATGCACGGTCGATGCCGTTGCGGGCGTCGGCATTGAAGTGCTCGAGCGTCTGCTGCAACGCTTGCGCATCGACGCTGATGGCCGCAGCCAGGTCGCGCACGCTGTCGGCGCGCAGCAGGTAGCCGGCGGCGATCAGTGGCGAATTGTCCACCGGCTTGGGCCGCGCCAGGCCCAGGCCGTAACGGTTCATTGCCTCGGCGTCGCAGAGCAGCCAGCAATGGCCGATGCCGTTGGCGAACATGGTCTGCACGAAGTGGTGGTAGGAATTGGCTTCGTTGACGAAGCGCCGCCCGGCCGGGTCGACCGCGATCACCCCAGGCTTGGCACGGTCGGTGACCAAGTGCGGAAAGCGCTCGCGGTGGCCATTGGCATGCTGCAGCTCGGACACCGGCGCCCAGAAGAAATTGGCCGCCAGGCCTTCGCCCTGGGCTGCCGCCACCGCTTCGCCAAGGCGCAGTGCGGCGCCGTCGTTGGTGGGTGGCGACATGCTCAGGTGTGGCGCTGAGGTAGGCGGACGATAACTTGCCGCCAGCTGCCCGGCAGCAAAACCACCCATGGCACAGACCACGCCACCGCGAGCCTGCACCCGTATGCGTCGGCCCTCGCGCTGTACGATGACGCCGGTTACCGCGCCGCGTTCGACGATCAGCGCTTGTGCTTCGCTGCGCAACCAGAGTGTCGTGCCGTCGGCGAAGGCACTGCTGGCCAGGCGGGCGATCAGGGCGTTGCCGGTGGTCAGGCGGGTCCCCCGCGGGTGCTTCAGGCGATCCCGCGCATAACGCGCCATCAGTTTCAGGCAGTGCCACAGCGAGGCGGGCGAGCGGCGCAGGTTGAGGAAGTGCTGGATGTCGACGCGGTTGACCATCATGCCACCGAACAACAGCATGCCCGGCGGCGGCATTTTCAGGTCCTTGAAGCGCGGACCGAGATGGCGCCCGTCGTACTCGACCATTTCCAGGGCGCGGCCGAACTCGGTGGCGCCGGGCTCGGCCGGGTAGTAGTCGGGCGAGTGCGGGCGCAGGCTGTAACGCAGTTCGGTGTGCTGCTCCAGCCAGCGCAGGGCCTGGTGACCTCGGTCGATGAAGGCTTCCACCAACGCCGGGTTGTAACCTGCGCCGATGATGGCCTTCAGGTAGGTGCGCACTGCCTCGGGGGAGTCCTCGGCCCCGGCGGCCTGTGCCTGATCGCTGCCGTAGATCCACACCGCACCGCC
This sequence comes from Pseudomonas sp. NPDC086566, assembly GCF_050280885.1. NCBI lineage: Bacteria > Pseudomonadati > Pseudomonadota > Gammaproteobacteria > Pseudomonadales > Pseudomonadaceae > Pseudomonas > Pseudomonas sp. NPDC086566. The sequence goes on along the minus strand of NZ_JBNNWD010000008.1, from coordinate 275,054 downwards.
GGAGATTGCCGAGGTGCCGCCGAAGTGCTCGGCCTTTTCCACCACCAGTACCTTGAGCCCGTGGCGGGCAGCCGTGGCGGCCGTGGCGAACCCTCCGGCACCGCTGCCGAGCACCACCAGGTCGAACACAGCTTGTTCGCTAGCGTTCATGGTTTCAGATCTCCAGCGGGGTGACGCCCATGAAGGCGCCGAGGTGGCCCAGTTGGGCGAAGGCCATCTGGGCGCCGGTCTGGATCGGGCAGCCGCGTTCACGCGCCTTGTGCAGCAGCGGGGTAATCTCTGGCGAAGTGACCACGTCGGCCACCAGCGTGCTGGCTTTAAGGGTCTCCAGCAGTGCCAGCGGCAACGGCAGTTCGCCGCTGTTGCCCATGCCGACGGGGGAGGCATTGACGACCAGGTCAAAGTCCTCCAACGAGGGGTAAAGCGTGGCGATTTGCAGATGCGGGAAGGCCCTGCCGAGCACTTCGCCCAGCGCCCCGACGCGTTCGGCGCTGGGGTCGCTGAGGGTGATCCGGCCAAGGCCCGCTTCACCCAGCGCATAGGCGATCGCACTGCCAACCCCGCCACAGCCCACCACCAGCGCATGCTTGCCGCTGGCCACGAAGCCTTGCAGGCGGGCGGCGCCAAGGAAACCCGCGCCATCGACGTTGTCGCCAACCAGGCGCCCGTCACCTTCGCGGCGGATCACGTTGACCGAACCCAGTGCCTGTGCACGTGCGCTGAGCCTGTCCAGTAGCGTGGCCAGGGCTTGCTTGTACGGCACGGTGACCACGCAGCCGCGCATGTTGCGCCAACCGCGCAGGGTGTCGACAAAGGCGTCCAGCGCGGTTTCCTGCAGGTCGATGGGCAGCATCGCCAGGTCGCGGGCGTTGTTGGCGAACCAGGTATTGAAATTTTCCGGCGACTTCACCTGAGCGACAGGCGAACCGACGATGGCGACCAGTTCGGTTGAACCTCGGATCATGCTGACCTCCGTCATGACTGTTGTTGTGGAGGCAAGCTTGTAGCGAGGCGATTTCATCGACAATGCGCTTATCGGGCATCTGATGCGATAATCGCAGCCATCTATCGGTAATCGCATTAACAGCGACTTTCCACGAGCCTAACTCAATGTCCCAGACCGTGATCCACCCCCGCGACCTGATCGCCGGCCTGCAGAAAGGCCTGGCGCTGATGCAGCTGTTCAGCGCCGAACAACCACGCCTGAGCGTGCCCCAGGCGGCCAGGCTGTCCGGCTTGACCCCCAGTGCCGCCCGGCGCTTTCTGCTGACCTTGGTGCACGAAGGCTTTGCCGAGACCGACAACCGCCATTACTGGCTGACACCCAAGGCCCTGCGCATAGGCCAGGCCTATGTCGACTCGGCGCAGTTGCCGCGCATGCTGCGGCCGATCGTCGAGCAGGTGGCGCGGCAGACCCAGGAACATGTGTCGGTGGGTAGCCGTGATGGCGACGAGATCATTCACCTGGTGCGCAGCCGCTACAGCCACATCGCTTCGTTGTCGATCCGCCCCGGGTCGCGGGTGCCGATGTATTGCACGGCAAGTGGCAGGGTCTGGCTGGCGTGGCTGGAGGAGCAGCAACGCGAGGAATACTTCGCGCGCAACCCGCTGCAGGCGCTGACGCCTTACACCCAGACCGACAGGGCGTTGCTGGAGGCGGAGTTGCAGCGGGTGAGGGCGCAGGGCCACAGCATCGTCGATCAGGAATATGAAATCGGCATGCGTGTGCTGGGCGTGCCGCTGCTCGACCGCAGCGGCCAATTGAAGGCGACCTTGACGATCACCACCCATGCGTCGCGGTTGAGCATTGACGAGATGCGCCTGCGCTACCTGGCAACGTTGTATGAGGCGCAGGGATTGCTCAAACCAGTGCTGGATTGAACATTCACGGGCGCTGAAAGTTTGAGACCGATCAACTATCCGGCCATGCATTCTATATCCGAAGTTTGGGCCAATGGACGATGGGTGCTGCTGTAAAGTGTCAGCATGTATTGTTGCCCAAGGCTACTTTCCACCAAGGTGTAGTGCTTGCCGGCTTTAAAGTCCTTATAGGTAATGTTTGCATTGCAGGCACTACCGTTACTGTCCCCGTCACCCTCGACATACAGAGTGCTGCCTAGCGTATGCTGGCCCTTGGGGACCTCGAAAAAGCGCCCGTCAGAGAGCCGTTTGCCATCCAGTGTCTCGGCCATGAGGGTGGTCGTCGGCTCTTCGCGCAGGCTCACCCATGCCTCGTCCGGGGCGGCCTTGGGCATCGGCCCGGCACAGCCACCCAGCACCCCGAGAGCTCCCAGTAGAGGTATCACTACCCGCCATCTTGTACCCATCTACGACCTCTGATTGCAGCTGCGAATGATTCGCACAGGATGGTCGCCAAGCCGCTTCGCTGCAAATGAATATGCCCTTGGATTTTGCTTAAAAAACGTTAATGCAGGTTTAACCGACGCGCCGGAAAGTCCGTGGAAGACTGCGCCCCGTTCAACTTTCGGGGGCAGGGTATGCTCGGTCTGGTCAAAACGGCACTTCACAAACCCTACACGTTTCTGGTGTTGGCAATTGTGATCTGCATCGTCGGTCCGTTGGCGGCAGTGCGCACGCCAAGTGATGTTTTCCCTGATATCGGCATACCCGTAATTGCCGTGGTGTGGCAATACGCTGGGCTGGCCCCGGACGCCATGTCGGGGCGGGTCGTCTACACCTACGAGCGGGCACTGAGCACCACGGTCAACGACATCGAACACATCGAGTCGCAGTCATTGCCGGGCATGGGTATCGTCAAGATCTTCTTCCAGCCCAGCGTCGACATCCGTACTGCCAATGCGCAGGTCACCGCGGTTTCGCAGACCGTGCTCAAGCAGATGCCGGCGGGCATCACGCCGCCGCTGATCCTCAACTACAGCGCCTCGACCGTGCCGATCCTGCAGATGGCATTCTCCAGCCCGACACTGTCCGAAGCGCGCATTCGCGACCTGGTGCAGAACAGCATCCGCCTGCCGTTGACTTCGGTACCCGGCCTGTCGATGCCGACCCCGATGGGAGGCAAGCAGCGCCAGATCACCCTTGACCTCGACCCTCAGGCCCTGGCAGCCAAGGGCTTGTCCGCCGAGGACGTGGCCAATGCGCTGGCCGCGCAGAACCAGATCATCCCGGTGGGCACGGCGAAGATCGGCCGCAACGAATTCACCGTGCTGCTGAACAACAGCCCGACGGCCATCGACCAGCTCAACGCGTTGCCGGTCAAGGTCGTCGACGGCGCGCAGATCACCATCGGCCAGGTGGCCCACGTGCGTGACGGGGCGCCGCCGCAGACCAACATCGTGCGCGTCGATGGCCGTCGCGCGGTGTTGATGCCGGCATTGAAGAACGGCAACAACTCGACTCTGTCGATCGTCGACGGCATCCGCAGCATGCTGCCGCGCATCGATGAAACCCTGCCGCCGGAGCTCAAGACCTCGCTGCTCGGCGATGCCTCCACGGTGGTCAAGCAAGCGGTCGGCAGCGTCGCCCGTGAAGGCCTCATCGCCGCCTTGCTGACCAGCGCGATGATCCTGCTGTTTCTCGGCAGCTGGCGCTCGACCCTGATCATCGCCGCGTCGATCCCGTTGGCGGTGCTGTCGGCCATCGCCTTGCTGGCGGTCAGCGGGCAGACCCTCAACGTGATGACCCTCGGCGGCCTGGCGCTGGCCGTGGGCATTCTGGTCGACGACGCGACGGTGACCATCGAAAACATCAACTGGCACCTGGAGCAGGGCAAGTCGGTCCGCCAGGCCATTCTCGATGGCGCCAGGCAGATCGTCGGCCCTGCCTTCGTGGCCTTGTTGTGCATCTGCGTTGTATTTGTTCCGATGTTCATGCTCCAGGGCATCGCCGGATACCTGTTCCGGCCCATGGCATTGGCAGTGATGTTCGCCATGGGGAGCTCTTTTATTCTGTCGCGCACCTTGGTGCCGACCCTGGCCATGTTCCTGCTGAAACCGCACCGGGTGGAGCAGGGCGAAGGGCGGCACCCCGAGGACGCGTATCTCAATCACCACGAAGGCGACCAGGCGGCCAACCCGCTGGTGCGCCTGCAGGCCGGTTTCGAAGTGGGCTTTTCGCGACTGCGCGACGGCTATCAAGGGTGGCTCGAACTGGCACTCGCCAACCGCAAGCGCTTCCTGCTCGGCTTCCTCGGCTGCGTGCTGGCCAGCTTTGCCCTGCTGCCGACGTTAGGTGAAGACTTCTTCCCCGAGACCGATGCCGGGGCGATGGCACTGCATGTGCGCCTGCCGCTGGGTACGCGCATCGAAGAAAGCGCGGCGGCCTTCGACCGCATCGAAAGCCGCATCCGCGAAGTGCTGCCGGCAGAGGCGGTGGCGTCGATCATCGACAACATCGGCCTGCCCATCAGCGGCATCGACATGGCCTACAACACCAGCGGCACGGTCGGGCCGCAGGACGGTGACATCCAGATTGCGCTCAAGGCCGGCCATGGCCCGACCGCCGAGTACGTGAAGCGCCTGCGCGAGGTACTGCCAGACAGCTTCCCCGGCACCACCTTTGCCTTCCTGCCGGCTGACATCAGCAGCCAGATCCTCAACTTCGGTTCGCCAGCACCGCTCGACGTGAAGATTTCAGGCCCCGACGACGCTGCCAACCGCGCCTACGCCGCCGAAGTGATGCGCCGCCTGCAGCACATTGCGGGCATCGCCGACCTGCGTCTGCAACAGTCGGAAAGCTACCCGTCGCTGCAGGTCAACGTCGACCGCGAGCGCGCCGCCGAGCTGGGCATCACCGAGCGTGATGTCACTGCCAGCCTGGGCGCTTCGCTGGCCGGCACCTCGCAGACGGCGCCGACCTACTGGCTCAACCCGGCCAACGGTGTGTCCTATTCCGTGGTTGGCGCCACCCCGCAGTACAAGATGAGCAGCATCGCCCAACTGGAGGCTCTGCCAATCACCGGCAGCAATGGGCATACCGCCGTGCTCGGCGGCATCGCCAGCCTGGCGCGGAGCAACACCGCCGACGTGGTCAGCCACTACAACATCACCCCGACCCTGGACCTGTATGCCAACGTCCAGGGCCGTGACCTGGGCGGCATCGCCGCAGACATCCAGCACGTCATCGACGACACCGCCCCGTTGCGCCCCAAGGGCGCGACCGTGAGCCTGCACGGCCAGGTCACCGCGTTGCATGAGGCCTTCCACGGCCTGAGCCTGGGCCTGCTGGGGGCCATAGTGCTGATCTACCTGCTGATCGTGGTCAACTTCCAGTCCTGGATCGACCCGTTGGTGATCATTACCGCCTTGCCCGCCGCGCTGGCCGGGATCGTCTGGATGCTGTTCGTCACCGGCACCACGCTGTCGGTACCGGCGCTCACCGGAGCGATCCTGTGCATGGGCGTCGCCACGGCCAACTCGGTGCTGGTGGTGAGCTTCTGCCGCGAGCGCCTGGCGGTGCACGGCGATGCCGTGAAGGCTGCCATGGAAGCCGGTTTCACCCGCTTCCGGCCAGTGCTGATGACCGCCTTGGCGATGATCATCGGCATGCTGCCACTGGCCTTGTCCCAAGAGCAGAACGCACCACTGGGCCGGGCGGTGATTGGCGGCCTGGTGGTCGCCACGTGCGCGACTCTGTTGTTCGTCCCTGTCGTGTTCAGCCTGGCCCACCGCCGCTCAACCCCTCACGCTGTCGTTGGAGAAAACCTGCATGCCTAGCCGTTCCATCACTGATCGCCGGCGCTTGAAACGCCTGGGGGGCGCCGGCCTCGGCCTCGCTGCCCTGGTGGTTGCACTGGGGGTGTATGCCCGGCAGCACCAGGCTGCTGCGGTGCAGGCGTGGACCGAGAGCCGGGCAACGCCCGCGGTGGTCACCTGTACCCCTTCGATGAATGCCGCCAGCCAGGTACTGAGCCTGCCGGCCCACCTGCAGGCCTGGAACATGGCGCGGGTCAACGCCCGGGTCAGCGGCTACCTGAAGAACTGGCAGGTGGATATCGGCACGGCAGTCAAGGCCGGCCAGCCGCTCGCGGAAATCGACAGTCCCGAACTCGACCAGCAACTGGCCCAGGCCAAGGCCAGGCTGGCGCAGCACCAGGCCAGTGCGGCGCTGGCGCAGAGCACTGCCGTGCGTTGGCAGCACCTGCTGGCCAGCCATTCGGTATCGCGCCAGGAAGTCGATGAGAAGGTGGCTGCTGCTGCGGTCGCCAGCGCCGATGCGCAGGCTGCCGAAGCGGATTATGCGCGGCTGAAGGACCTGGCGGCTTACAAGGTCATCCGGGCACCGTTCACGGGCACCATTACCGCCCGCCACGCGCAGGTCGGCCAGTTGATCAAGGCCGACAGCGAGAGTGCCACCTCGCTGTTCGACATCGCCGACACGCGCCGCCTGCGCCTGTACGTGCCGGTGCCGCAGAACTACGCCAGCCAGATTCTGCCCGGCATGCAGGTGCAGTTGTCGGTGCCCGAGCGGCCCGGCCAGCACTTCATGGCCGCGTTGCTGGGCACCTCGACCGCTGTCGACCAGGGTTCGGGCACGCTGCTTGCGCAGTACGCAGTGGATAACAGCAGCGCGGCGTTGCTGCCGGGCGACTACGCCAGCGCCCGCATCACCCTGCGCAGCGATGCCCAGGCCGTGAGCATTCCTGCCAGTGCGCTGATCTTCAGGGCCCAGGGGCCGCAGGTGGCGGTACTCGATGGGCAAAGCCGCGCGCACCTGCGCAGCATCCATATTGCCCAGGACCTGGGCAGCACGCTGGTCGTCGATGGCGGCCTGAGCCTGAAGGACAGGGTGGTGGACAACCCGCCCGATGCCCTGCGTGACAATGATGCGGTGCGCAGCGTAACGCCGGGAGGTGGGCATGCGCCTTCGGTTTGAGCGTGGCGGGTTGTTGCTGTGCCTGGCCTTGCAAGGCTGTTCGCTGGCACCGCATTACCAGGCGCCTGTGGTGCAATTACCGGCGCATTACGGCGAGCGCTCAGGTGCCTGGCAGAGGGTGGGTGAGCAAGGGCAGTTGCCCGAGCAATGGTGGAAGCTGTTCGATGACCAACGTCTCGACGAGCTGCAGGCACGGCTTGAGGCATCCAACCCGAACCTGGCCGCTGCGGTGGCGCATTACGATGCCGCCGCCGCTTACGCCCAAGGTTTGCATGGCGGGCTGTGGCCCCAGGTCAGCGCCAGTGCCACACCGGTTCGCCAGCGCCAGTCGGACAGCCGGCCGCTGCGCGGTGCTACCCAGCCCTCGATTTACGACAGCGACAGCGCCGGCCTGAGCCTGAATCTTGATTTTGACCTGTGGGGCCGGCTGCGTAACCAGGTGGCTGCGGGGGACGCCTCGGCGCAGGCTTCGGCCGACGACCTGGCCGATGCGCGCCTGAGCCTGCAGCGGCAACTGGCGGTGCTGTACGTCCGGGCACGAGGCCTCGACGCCCAGCGCCAGTTGCTCGACAGCGCCGTGGCCGACCGCGCCCGGCTGCAGGCGCTGATTCAGCACCGTTACGACGGCAATATCGCCTCGCAACTGGACCTCGACCGGGCCGCAGCCAGGCTGTCCGAGGCCAAGGCTGCGGTGGATGACGTGATCGCCCAGCGCACCCTGGCGCAACATGCCATTGCCGAATTGGTCGGCGCCTTGCCGGGCGAGTTCGCGCTGGCAGCGGACGCTGCACCGCTCAACGTACCGCCAGTACCCGCGCAGTTGCCCGGCACGTTGCTATTGCGCAGGCCGGATGTGGCCGCCGCCGAGCGTCGCGTATTTGCCGCCAACGCCACGATCGGCGTGGCCCGTGCCGCCTGGTACCCGGACTTCAGCCTGGTGGGGCTGGTGGGTGGGCAGACGCAGGGTAGCGGCAACCTGCTGGCGGCAGCCAATCGCTACTGGGCCATCGGCCCGGTGCTGCAGCTGCCGCTGTTCGACGGCGGCCGTCGTTCGGCCGAAGAGCGCCGGGCCCAGGCCGAGTTCGAGGCGGCGGCAGCGGCTTATCAAGGCAAGGTGCTGCTGGCCGTGCGCGAGGTCGAAGACAACCTGGCCCAGGTGCACGACCTTGCCCGGGAAGCGGAGGATGTGCAGCAAGCGGCGCAGGCGGCAGGCAGCGCCGAACAGATTGCCATGGACAGTTATCGGCAGGGCGCTGTCAGCCTGCTGGATGTGCTGACCGCTCAGCTCGATGCGTTGCAGGAGAAGCAGAAGCTTCAGGATCTGCAGACCCGCCAGCTGGAGGCGCGGATAGGGTTGATGGCAGCATTGGGGGGTGGTTGGGCCCAAGACTCTTAAAAACGCGCAAAGTTTCACCGGAAAAACAGTAACTTAGGGAATTTTTTCAACCCGTGTACTGGTCGGATTTCCGTTGAAAGCCTCCGTGCAGAGCCTCAGGATCGCCTCGGCATTCCCTTGAGGCTCTCATCCATGAAGTACTCCTCGATTCTCTTGTTGTCACTTGGCCTGTTGAGCGGCGTCGCTTCGGCAGGCGGCAATACCGAAGCAGGCATAGGCGGCGCGCTGGGCGGGGTACTGGGCTCGGTGGTCGGTCAGTCGATAGGCGGCAGCACCGGCTCGGCAATCGGCGCAGGCTTGGGTGGCGCAGCCGGCGGTGCGGTGGGGGCCAACAAGCACAGCCGTGGCGAAGCGGCCATTGGCGGCGCACTGGGCGCTGCCGGCGGCAACGTGGTTGGTCGGCAGATGGGCGGCACTACGGGCAGCATGATCGGTGCGGCAGCAGGAGGCGGCTTGGGCGGTGCCCTGGGTAACCACATGGGCCGCGAATATGACGACGAAAGCGGTCATCGAGGGGGGGGTCGTGACTATGACGATGATGACGACGACGATCAGGGCTGGCGCCGTCATCGCCACGACCGTGGTCATCACTACGGCTGGCGCAAGCATCACCGCGACTGGCGCGACGACGACTGATCGGCGCCGATGCTGGCGCCCCGTTCAAGGTGCGCCGAACAACATCGTCCAATATACCCCCTCATCGCTGCGCGCATTCGCGACATAGGCCGCGCCAACCTGGGTGAACATCGGGTTCATCAGGTTGGCACAATGCCCGGGGCTGGCCAGCCAGCCGGCCATGGCCTTGCTCGGGGACCCTTGGCCGGCGGCAATATTCTCACCGATCTGACGCCCCCGGTAGCCGGCATCCCACGCCCGGTCTGCGGGCAAATCACCGTTGGGGTCGCGGTGCGCGAAATAGTTGCCGTTGGCCATCGCCCGGCTGTGGCGCTGCGCTGCCGTGCCCAGGGCGGTGTTCCAAGTGAGCGGGCGCGCAGCGGCGAAGCGCTGGCGACCACACAGCCGCGGCTTGGCCCGGGCGGCGTTGACCTGCGCCAGTAACGCGTTGCTCGCGGAGCGCTGATCGCCGAGCTGTGCGTCGAGCACGGGACGCGCCAACACCACCTGCCACTCGCTACGGCTGCGGCTCACGCCGATATCGGCAAACTGGTTGTCGAGCAAGGCCGCGCAGAAGTGGCTGCGCAGCCTGTCGAAAGCCTCCTCGGCATCTGTTGCGCCGACTACACGGATGCTGCGCACCTTTACTGCCTGATAGCCAGCGTCCTTCAAGCCTTCTCGCAAAGCGCCGCCGTAGCCAACCGGTAATGCCAAGCTCGACTTCAACGCCAGCGGTGTCGAGACCAGCACTCTGCGCCCTTCGCAGCGCTGCGGCTGGGCGCGGTAATCGTTGATGGCCGCCACCAGCTGGCGTTCCCCGCTGGCCAGGGCGGGGCTGATGAACAGGGGGAAGAAATGAACGAGGCATACCGAGACAAACGACGAGCAGCGGGCAGCTTGGCGCATGGGCGAAACAGCTCTTGAGGGATGATGGCGGGAGTGCCGATCAAAGGGCCCGAGTATGACTGCGCGCCTGGATACTGGTTCACGAACACTGGAGTCAAATCTGGCGGCAGGAGCAGCGTCCCTGTGGTCAGCACGCTCCATGAATAAACGTTGCTTTTGGATAAGCCTGTATTATTGTAGAGGTAAATACATTTTTTGTTGAATACTCTACATGATCAAGTGGTCGCTATTGATACTTGGGTTGCCGACGGCCAACGCCACCGAGCGAATGCGTGCCTGGAGAACCCTTAAAGCCTCTGGCGCAGCAGTGCTGCGCGATGGCGTATACCTGCTGCCAGAAAGTCACGTGGGCCGAGAAACCTTTGAAGCCGTGGAACGTGATGTGCTGGCCAGCAACGGCACAGCGTTCCTGTTCTCGCTGTCTGAACCTGAGGAACGCTTCAGCGGGCTGTTCGACAGGGGCGATGAGTACGCCAGGCTGATGGAAGACGTTGCCGCCAGCCGGGCTGAGCTGACGGCGGATAATGCGCTTCACATTACACGGCAGGCACGCAAGCTCAGAAAGGCTTTCGGCCAGCTGGCAGCGATCGATTTCTTCCCGGGCCTGATCAAGGCCCAAGCCGATTCGGCACTGCAAGAGTTAGAGACCGCCATCAGCCGGGCACTGTCCGCCGATGAGCCGCGTGCGCACGACGAAGTCATCACTCGACTCAGTCGCAGCGACTACCAGGGACGACGATGGGCAACCCGAAAACGCCCATGGGTGGATCGGTTGGCCTGTGCCTGGCTGATCCGTCGCTTCATCGACGCTGACGCCCGGTTCATCTGGTTGAACCATCCCGGCGACTGCCCGAGCGATGCACTGGGCTTCGATTTTGATGGGGCCAGGTTCAGCCACGTGGGCCAGCGGGTTTCCTTCGAAACCCTCATCGAGAGCTTTGCCGTGCAGCAGCCAGGCCTGGCACGCCTGGCCGGCGTCATTCACTACCTGGATGCAGGCGGCAATCAACCTGCCGAGGCACCCGGTATCGAGCGTGTCCTCGCAGGCTTGAGAGCGAGCATTGACGATGACGATCAACTGACCGTGGCCGCCGGGGGCATCTTCGATGGCCTGCTGACGGCTTTTGCAAGTGAGGAATCGCAAAATGGTTGACACCCCTACAGCAGTCAGCGAGCAGCCGCCATCGCAAGCGACCCGGCAGCCGATCGGCCTGTATGAAGCCTTCCTGTTCTGGCTCAAGTTAGGCTTCATCAGCTTTGGCGGGCCTGCCGGGCAGATCTCGATCATGCACCAGGAGTTGGTCGAACGCAGGCGCTGGATCAGCGAGAAGCGCTTTCTGCACGCGCTGAACTACTGCATGCTGTTGCCCGGCCCCGAGGCCCAGCAGCTCGCCACCTATATCGGTTGGCTCATGCACCGTAGCTGGGGCGGGGTGATTGCCGGCGCATTGTTCGTGCTGCCTTCGCTGTTCATTTTGATCGGCCTGTCCTGGGTCTACGTTGCCTTTGGCGAGGTGCCGGTCGTTGCAGGGATCTTCTATGGCATCAAGCCCGCGGTCACCGCGATCGTCGTCCATGCCGCCCACCGGATCGGTTCACGAGCCCTGAAGAATGGCTGGCTGTGGGCCATGGCCGGCGCCTCGTTCGTGGCGATCTTCGCGCTCAACGTGCCGTTCCCGCTGATCGTGCTGGTGGCCGGCATCATCGGCTATGTGGGTGGTCGCTTCGCCCCGGGCAAATTCGTGATCGGTGGCGGTCATGGTGCGGCAAAAGACAGTTATGGCCCGGCGCTGATCGATGACGACACCCCAACCCCGGAACATGCACGTTTCAGATGGGCGCACCTGGTACGCCTGCTGCTGATGGGGGCCGGGCTCTGGTTCGTGCCTATGGGGCTGCTGACGCTGTCGTTTGGCTGGGATGGCACCCTGACGCAGATGGGCTGGTTCTTTACCAAGGCCGCCCTGATGACCTTTGGCGGTGCCTACGCGGTGCTGCCCTATGTTTATCAGGGAGCGGTTGGGCATTATGGCTGGTTGACCCCAACCCAGATGATCGATGGCCTCGCCTTGGGAGAAACGACGCCAGGGCCACTGATCATGGTGGTTGCCTTCGTCGGATTCATCGGTGGGTACGTGCATCCGATGTTCGGTGCGCAGCACCCGTTCCTTGCCGGTGCAGTCGCGGCGAGCCTCGTCACCTGGTTCACCTTCCTGCCGTCGTTCATCTTCATCCTTGCCGGAGGCCCGGTGGTGGAATCGACCCACAACGAGATGAAGTTCACCGCACCGCTGACAGGCATCACGGCGGCTGTTGTGGGGGTGATCCTCAACCTCGCCCTGTTCTTCGGCTACCACGTGCTTTGGCCAACGGGCTTCAATGGAGCGTTCGACTGGCCGTCCGCAGTGATTGCGCTCAGCGCTGCGATTGCTTTGTTCAGGTTCAGGCGCGGGGTGATCCAGGTGCTGTTCGCCTGCGCACTGGCAGGCTTGACGGTGCACCTGTTGCGCCTGTGAAACCGGCAGCCGAGCCAGGCTTGCTCTCTCGCTGACCGGCGAGCCGTTGACTTCGGCTGCCGGTTTCAGCCGATGTGCACACCATTGCGGCCTGCACCTTTGGCCTGGTACAGCGCCTGGTCGGCGCGCACGAGCAGGTCTTGGTAGCTGTGCAGTTCACCACCCTGGGTGCAGGCGATGCCAATGCTTACGGTCACCCGGGCAAAAGGGCTTTGCTGGTGAGCGATAGGCTCCTTGCTCAGGCATTCGAGCATGGCCTGGGCGACAATGGCCGCGCCAGCGCTGTCGGTGCCAGGCAGGATCGCCGCAAGTTCCTCGCCGCCATAACGGGCCAGCAGATCGGGCGGGCGACGCATGCAGGCCGCCAGCCGCTTGGCCACCTGTTGCAGGCAGGCATCACCCGCCGGGTGGCCATAGGTGTCGTTGTAGCGTTTGAAGTGGTCGATATCGATCATCAGCAGGCTCAGCGGGCCGGCGCTGCGCTGGGCCCTGCCTGCTTCCTGGGCCAGGGCCTGGTCGAAACTGCGGCGGTTGGCCAGCCCGGTCAAGGGGTCGTGCATGGCCAGGCGTTCAAGCTGCTGATTGCTGTCGAGCAGCTGTTGCTGGGCCACCCGCAGATCATCCTCGGCCAGGTTGCGTCGGCGCATGGCGCGGATCAGCAGCCAGCCGATGGCGCCGGTCAGGCCCAGCAGTACGCACACCACCAGCACCGACAGTTGCGCCTCCAGTTGCCAGGCTGCCAGTGCCTCGCGTTGCCCCAATGCGACGGTGGTCACCAGCGGCAGCTGGTCGCTCTTGCGAAACGCATACAGGCGCTCGACACCGTCCAGGCTGGAGGTGAACGAGGCGGTACCGACCGTTTTGTCGACCAGGTACTTGGTGTAGATCGGCGACTGGGAGAAGTTGCGCCCCATGTCTTGCTCGCGAAACGGGTAGCGCACCAGCATTGTGCCGTCGGTATAGGTCAGCCCGATGGCACCATCCCGGCCGACGTCGATCTGGCCGAACAGGTGCAGAAAGTTCTCGATCCCCAGCGTGACTGCCACCACGCCGGCAAAATCGCCGTTGGCATCATTGAAGCGACGACTGATGGTAATGACCCATTCCTGGTTGGCGCGGCTGCGGATGGGCGGACCGATGAACGACTCGCGCGAAGGGTCGTCGCGGTGATGGATGAAGTAGGCCCGGTCACTGCTGTTGGCACCGACCGGGATCGGGCGGTTGGACGACATCAGCCAGCGCCCGTCCTGCCCGTAGATGGTGATGCCGCTCATCTGTGGCATCAGCGGTTGTTGCCGGTTGATCAGCTGGCTCAGCCGTTCGATCTGCGCCGGCCCGCTGCCTTCGGTTTCCAGGCGTTCCACCAGGCCGAGCAGGATCATCGAACTTTGCCGTACGATGCCTTCGGAATAGGTGGAAAGCGCCTGGGTGAGGTTCAGGCCATGGGTGTTGATGTCTTCCAGTGCCTGTTCACGAGAAGCCATGACCTTCCATAGCGTCAACGAAGCGAGCGAGCAACCAATGACCGTTAGCAAAAGGACAACGAGGTGAATGTCACGCTTCACGTTAGTACCTGAGAGAAGTCCGGATTTCGACGTTGGCGCTCAATGGCGCAAGGCCATGGCACATAGCCATTCCTGGCATGGAGCAAGAATACCGTGGAGTCGAAGCGAACCGCAGCAGTTATACAACGTGTTGGTGCATCTCGATGGGCTGGCTAATTCTCCAGCCACTGCCCATACAGTCTGGGCAATTGTTCACGCACCCAGCAAACAAACGCCTCGACCTGCGGCGCCAGGTGCGATCGGCTGGGGTACAGCACTGATACGGGTCTGGGCGGCGGACGGTAGGCTTGCAGCACCTCTGTCAGCGTGCCGTCCGCCAGAAAGCGGTCCAGCACGATGCCTGGGGCCTGAAGCAAGCCGAAGCCCGCTACGCCACATTGAACATAGGCATTGGATTCGTTGACCGTGACGCCCTGACGGCTGATGTAGGAATGCTCCTGGCCGCCATCCATGAAGTGCCACGCCAGTGGGCGTTGGTTCTGCCCGGAAATAAAGGTCACGCCGAGGTGCGCGCTCAGCTCCTCCAGGCTTTTCGGCTCGCCATGTTCGCGCAGGTAGCGCGGCGCTGCGCACGTCACCATGGTAGCCATGCCGATACGGGCGGCCACCAGGCTGGAGCTGGGCAATGGCCCGATTCGCAGCACGCAGTCTACGCCTTCTGCGACAAGGTCGACGGTCCTGTCCGTGACCCCAAGCGCCAACTCGATGGCAGGATGCAAATCTGAAAAAGCTTTCAATCCCTCTATGAGCGCAGGCTGCGAAAACGCGGTTGGGATATCAACCCGCAGTCGGCCGCGCAAGGTCGAACCGGGCGACGAGAACATCGTCGAAGCAGCCGCCACGTCTGCGAGAATCTGCGTAGCGCGCGCGTAGTACTTTTCTCCCTCGGGGGTGAGCCTGACTGCACGGGTGGTGCGTTGGAACAGCCTCACCCCAAGCGAGGTTTCCAATGCCTGGATTGCCCGGGTGACTTGCGGGCGGCCAATCTGCATGGCGTCCGCTGCGCGGGTAAAACTGCCGAGTTCGGCTAGCCGGGTGAACACTTGCATGGACTGGAGCAGTTCCATCGCGTCTTCTCAGGTCGATTGTTTGTTGCCGGTTTGGCTGATGTGCAAAGTATGATTGTTGCCTCTTGAAATAACAATCCTTTGCCTGGCGTGGCATTTATTGAGCCTCCCTTCGTTGGGAAGATGTCGCCATTGGCACACACCAACTGGAGACAGGCACATGAAAGCATGGCTTTTGAACGATTTCGGGCTGGATAATCTGGCACTCGGCGAAGTCGATACACCCACCCCCAAAGCAGGCGAGTTGCTGGTCAAGATCGGCGCCGTTTCGCTCAACTATCGTGACAAGGCCATCGTCGATGGCTTTTACGAACCTCACCTGGTACCCAAGCCATTGATTCCGGTCAGCGATGCCTCGGGCACAGTGGTTGCCGTAGGGGAAGGCGTCAGCAGGTTCAAAGTGGGCGACCGTGTCAATTCGCATCTTTACTCGCGCTGGATCGACGGCGAGCCAGGGCCTGATGAACCGGCCTACTGCTTCGGCATGCCGCTGCCAGGTGGCCTGGCCGAATTCATGATCATTGATGAGCAAAGCGCGGTACGGGCGCCAGACAACCTGTCCGACGAAGAAGCGTCAACGCTGCCGATTGCTGCACTGACCGCATGGTATTCGTTGGTTGACTACGGCCAGCTCCAGCCTGGCCAGACGGTGCTGGTGCAGGGCACGGGCGGGGTATCGATCTTTGCTGTTCAGTTGGCAACTGCACTGGGAGCCAAAGTGATCGTCACCTCCAGCAGCGATGCGAACCTGGAGGCGGTGAAAAAGCTCGGCGCGGTGGCAGGCATCAACTATCGGACCTACCCGCGCTGGCATGAGGAAGTCCTCAAGCTCACCGCTGGCAAAGGCGTCGACTTGCTTCTGGATGTGGCAGGTGGGGAGGGCCTGAACCAGTCTGTTCTGGCAACCAAGGCCGCGGGCAAAATCGCCCAGATTGGTTTTCTGACCGGTCAATCCACATCACTGGCCCTCATGCCGCTTATCTTTCGCCAGACCACGATCCGTGGCATCGCCGTGGCGCCGCGTTCATCGTTTGACCGCATGAACGCATTCCTCAACGAGCACGCGATTCGCCCAGTGATCGATCGGGTCTATTCGTTCAACGAGGTGCACCAGGCGTTCGAACACCTGGCAAGGGGCGCCTTCGGCAAAGTCGTCATCAAGGTCTCCTGACCCAGTGGACCCCGCCGCGCAGGTAAACCTCACCTTACCTGCGCAAGGTTTCGAACAGAAATGTCCTGAACCACCGATTGCCGGCATCGGCATCGTAGGCAGCATGCCAGTGAACCGTGGATTCGACGCCCGGCATCTCCACCGGCAGGGGGTAGATGACGAAATCTTCGGAGTGGTTCAGCGCCCGGGCGACGCCTTCGGGGAGGGTGACCATCCAGCCGGTATGCCTGAGGATCTGCGGCACCACGGTGAAGTGCGGAACCCTCAGCGCGATGTGGCGGTTCAGGCCGCGGGAAGCCAGGTTGTCCTCGATGGCCACGTGGCTGCTGTCGGTGGAGGTGATGCTGACGTGGGAGAGGGCAAGGAACTGTTCCACGCTGATCTTATCTGCTGGAAGCCCCTCGCGTTTGCGCGTCATGCAGGCGTACTGCTCATGAAACAGCGATGTGTAGCGGGTGGTCGTCTTCAGCGTTGGCAGGTTGCCGATGGCAAAGTCCAGCTGCCCCATGCGCATGCGCTCGACCACCAGGGCGACAGGTACCAGTTCGGAGGACAGCTTGATCCGCGGCGCGAGGGTCTGAAGCCGTTCGCACAGTGCCGGCAGGAAAACCTGTTCGCCAATGTCCGACATGCACAAACGAAACTCTCGGTCGCTGGTGCCAGGCTCGAAAGGTTCGGTTTCATTCAGGGCGTCGCGTACGGCCGTCAGTGCCCGCCCGATCGGCAGGGCGATGCGCTCGGCGGTCTGGGTCGGCATCATGCCTTCCGGCGTGCGCACGAACAGCGCGTCATCGAACAGCTTGCGAAGTCGCCCCAAGGCATAACTGACCGCCGGTTGTGTGATCGCCAGGCGACCCGCCGCGAGGGTCAGGCTGCGTTCCTCCATGATGGCCTGGAACACCCTGAGCAAGTTCAGATCAACGTCATTCAAATGGCGCATTCGAATAAATCCCGTTTATTAACTATATAATAGTC
Organism: Pseudomonas sp. NPDC086566; assembly: GCF_050280885.1. Classification (NCBI taxonomy): domain Bacteria; kingdom Pseudomonadati; phylum Pseudomonadota; class Gammaproteobacteria; order Pseudomonadales; family Pseudomonadaceae; genus Pseudomonas; species Pseudomonas sp. NPDC086566. The sequence continues at coordinate 257,988 of NZ_JBNNWD010000008.1, read as the reverse complement.
ATGAATTTGACTTATAGATTACAGGTTCATAGACTTCGGAACAACAACGAGGTGATACAACAATTCGAGGCGTTGGGTAATGGACGAAAGTTTTTGCAAGCAACTAGCAAGTGGCGGCGCACTTACACTTCCGGTGTTGTTGTCCAAGCGTATTGAACGCAGCCCTGATACTGCACTTTTTTCCGACCGCAGTTGCACCTGGACCGCGGCGCAACTTGTCGATGCCATAGCCAGGCGTGCGGCAACGTTGGTGGAACATGGCATTCAACGTGGCGACCGAGTCGCGCTGATGTGCGCCAACCGCGCCGAGTTCCTTGAGGTGCTGTTGGCGTGCGGCTGGCTGGGTGCGATTGCGGTGCCTGTCAACACGGCCTGCCGCGGCATGCAGCTCAATCATGTGCTGGCCAATAGCGGGGCGCGCTTGCTGGTCAGTGAAGAAGCCCACCTGGAGGTGCTCGCGGCACAGGATTACACAACGCTTGCTGTCGAAACCCTGTGGGTCGTTTCGCCCCGGTGCGCTGTTGACGCGCTATGGCAGGGGCGTCTGAGCGTGCAGTCGATGCCGCCTGCCAGTGCGTCCAAGGCTGCACCTGCCGTGCTGGAGGATGGCGACCCGCTGGTCATCCTCTACACGTCCGGCACCTCCGGGCTGTCCAAGGGGGTGATCTGTCCTCACGCGCAGTTCTACTGGTGGGGCATCAATACCGGTGGCGACCTGCAGGTGGTGCCCGGCGATGTGCTGTACACCTGCCTGCCGTTGTTCCATACCAATGCGTTGAACGCGTTTTTCCAGGCATTGCTGCACGACGCCCAGTTGGTGGTGGACAAACGCTTTTCCGCCAGCGGCTTCTACCAGGCGCTGGCGCAGACAGGGGCGACGGTGACCTACCTGCTGGGCGCCATGGTGCCTATCCTCCTCAGCCGCCCGCAGCATGGGCAAGAGCACGCCCACAACGTGCGTGTCGCGCTGGCGCCAGGGGTACCGGAGCAGTTCCACGCGCCATTTATCCAACGCACCGGTATCGGCCTGATCGATGGGTATGGCGCCACCGAAACCAATGCCGTTATTGGCGGGCCACTGGCGCTGCAGCGGCCTGGTTTAATGGGCCGACTGGCCCAAGGCTTCAGTGCCCGCGTGGTGGACAGCCAGGATCGGCCGGTGGCCGATGGCGAGCCGGGAGAGCTGGTGCTGCGCGCCGAGCAGCCCTTCGCCTTCGCCTGCGGTTACTTCGGTATGCCGGAAAAGACCGTCGAAGCCTGGCGCAACCTGTGGTATCACACCGGCGACCGTGTGGTGCGCGATGGCGATGGTTATTTCCGCTTTGTCGACCGCTTGAAGGACACGATCCGGCGCCGCGGCGAGAACATCTCGTCTTTTGAGGTGGAGCAGGTGCTGTTGAGCCACCCGGCAGTGGAACTGGCAGCGGTCTATGCGGTGAAGTCGGAGCTGGCCGAAGATGAAGTCATGGCTGCGATCGTCATCAAGGCAGGCGCGCGGCTCGACCCACTGGAACTGACGCAATATTGTGAATCCCGGCTGGCGTACTTCGCCGTGCCGCGTTATTTGGACTTTGTTGTGGAATTGCCGAAAACCGAAAACGGCAAAGTGCAGAAATATAAATTGAGGGCACTCGGTATCACCGCCACTGCGTGGGATCTAGAGTGCTCCGGTTATAGGCTTAAACGCGCCTGATTACTTGGCTTTGACTGCCGTGCAATAACAAACGATGCAACAACAATAACAACAGCGTTCATAATTATTCAGTCATTGACGGAGACCGCCATGACGGGCACGCATTCGCTTGAACTTTCTGACACCCAGTCAGCGCAGAGTCATGTTGGCGCAGAGGTTGATAACCGCGCACCGATCAACAGCAAAACCTTTCGCAAGATCGTCTTGGCTTCGGTCACAGGCAATGCACTGGAGTGGTACGACTTCTTTCTCTACAGCACCGCGGCGGCGCTCATCTTCGGAGAGCTGTTTTTCCCCAAGGGCACTGATCCGCTGGTCGGTACGATCGCAGCCCTGGCCGGGTTCGCCCTGGGTTTTCTCGCCCGGCCTTTCGGTGGGGTGATCTTTGGCCATATCGGCGACAAGTACGGGCGCAAGAAAGCCTTGGTATTGACGCTTTCGATCATGGGCGGCGCAACCTTCCTGATCGGGCTGCTGCCCACCTACGCTCAGGCGGGGGTGTGGGCACCTGTGTTGTTGCTGCTGTTACGTGTCCTGCAGGGCATCGCGGCAGGCGGCGAGTGGGGCGGTGGCGTGCTGATGATCAGCGAGTCGGCACCGCCCGAGCGCCGCGGCTTCTATGCGTCGATCAGTCAGATCGGAGTGGGCGGTGGGTTTGTCTTGTCCGCAGGGGCGTTCTATGTGGTCCAGCTGTTGCCGGAGCAGGATTTCCACAGCTGGGGCTGGCGCATTCCCTTCCTTGTCTCGATCGTCATATTCGGCCTGGGCGTTTACATCCGCCGTTCCCTGCCCGAAAGCCAGGATTTCCAGCGCGCCGAGGCCACCGGCAAGACGTCGCACATGCCGGTGCTGGATGTGCTGCGCAAACATCCGCGCGAAGTGCTGATGGCCATGGGCTTGCGGGTGGCTGAAAACGGCGGCTCCTACCTCATGCTGGCGTTCGCCCTGGTCTACGGCAAGTTTCTCGGCGTGCCCAATAGCGTGATGCTGGCGGGGGTCACGGTATCCACCTGCGTGGAACTGGTGACCATGTTGTTCTGGGGGCGCCTGTCGGACCGCGTGGGTCGCAAGCCGGTGTACATGGTGGGCGCGGTAGGGATGGTGCTGATGGCATTTCCATTCTTCTGGTTGCTCGAGACCCGGGAGCCTGCCTGGATCTGGCTGGCCTTTGTGATCGGCAATGCCATCTGCCATGGCGCCATGATCGGTACCCAGCCCAGCCTCATGGGGGAGCTGTTCAGCACTGAAGTGCGCTATTCCGGCATGGCGCTGGGGCACGAAGTCGCCTCGGTGTTCTCCGGTGGCCTGTCGCCAATGATCGCGACCGCATTGCTGGCGCATTACCAGGCCAGTTGGCCAGTGTCGCTGATGATGATGGCGTTGGGGCTGGTCACGGTCATCTCTCTGTGTTTCACCAAGGAGACCCGCGTGCGGGCCAAGGGAGGGCGGTCATGAACCGGTCAGCAAGCAATGACGCCGTGGCGCTGATCGCCGGGGCCCTGGAGGTACCTTACAACCGGCGCGGCACGGGCGAGTCGACGTCGCAACTGCTCGGCAGGGCGGTGCAGCAATTGCTGCGCCAGGCAGGCGTGGCGGCGCATGAGGTCGATGGCCTGGGCGTGGCATCGTTCACCCACCGGCCGGACAACGCCATCGATCTGGCATGGCGCCTCGGGCTGACCCTGACCTGGTGCATGGATGACCGCAATGGCGGGGCCAGTGCGATCAATATGCTGCAGCATGCCGTGCGTGCCATCCAGCACGGTGATGCCAACGTGATCGTGCTGGTGGCCGGTGACACGTTCACCCCGGAGGATTTCAGGACCCTGGTCGACCATTACAACCGCACCACCGAGGAGTACCTCAAGCCGCTTCAGCACGGCGGGCCCAATGGGGTGTTCGCGATGCTCACCCAGCGTCATGCGCAACGCACCGGCCTTGGCCGCGAAGACTATGCACAGCTGTGCATTGCCCAGCGAGCCTGGGCGCAGCGTAACCCGCTGGCGGTTTACCGAGAGCCGCTGACCCTCGGGCAGTACCTTGAAGCGCCCCTGGTGGCCGACCCGCTGTGCCGGTTTGACTGTGTGCCGGTAGTCAATGGCGCCAACGCCATCCTGCTGACCCGCGCCGACCTCGCCCGCAACACAGTCAACGTGGCGGTGCGCGCCGTAAAGGCGCTGCACAACGATGACCACCAGGCCGGCGACGGCTTGCAGACGCCGTTGGCAAAGATTGCCGACACGCTGTGGGACCGCGCCAATACCGGGCCTGAGGCCATGGACCTGGCGTGCGTGTATGACGACTATCCGGTCATGGCCCTGATCCAGCTCGCCGACCTGGGCTTCGTCCCCGATGACGATTACCGGCGAGTGCTGCGGCGGATAGGCCGTTTCGAACTGCCGGTCAATACCTCTGGCGGGCAGCTCTCGGTCGGCCAGGCGGGTGCGGCGGGGGGCATGCATGGGCTGGTCGAAGCCATTACCCAGCTGCTTGGCGACGCCGGTCAACGCCAGGTCAGCGATGCGCGCCTGGCGGTGGTGACCGGCTATGGCATGGTCCAGTACCGCTACGGCATGTGCGCCAACGCGGTGGTGCTCGAACGGTGGCAAGGGGGTGTGGCATGGCGTTCATGATCCAGCAATGTGTCGGTTGCGGCCAGGCCAGTTTCCCGCCGCGTTACAGCTGCCCGCGCTGCGGTGAGGCGCAGTGGCAGGAAGTCTCTGCCCAGGTCGGTCGGGTTGCCCAGGCCACCGTGGTGCGCGCGCGGGTCGGCATGGCTGGCGCAGAGCAGCTGCACCTGGCCAGTGTCGAGCTGCTCGAAGGCCCCGTGGTCATTGCCCAGACCGCAGGGCCATTGCCCCCCGGCACCCTGGTCGACGTCGCCATCGATGAGCACCGGCGAATCGTAGCCCAACCGGCCTGCCGCGACGTGTAACCCAAACGGTCGAGCCGACTTCGTCCGCCGAAGCGGGCGCCGTCGGCCAGCGCTCAGCCATTCAACCACTGACCATGCACGGCCCCAAGGCCTTGCGCGTGGTGTACACGTGTACCCAGGAGTGTGGTTATGCCTTCAGCAATCGATTACCGGCTCGCGTCCAGCCTGGGGCTGGCACTGGCCTGCCAGCAGGCCTTGGCGGATGACCCATGGGCCGATGCCGCACGGTATTTGCAACAGGGTGCCCTGACCGGTGTTACCCGCAACTTTTACCTCAACCGCGACTTTCGCAATGGCGGGGCCAACCGCCGGCCCGGCACCGTCAACGGTTATCGCGCCGAGTGGGCCCAAGGCTTGACCCTTGACTACACCTCCGCATTCACGCCTGGCCTTGTCGGCCTGGGGTTCGACGCGCATGTGTTCGGCGGGCTGAAACTGGACAGTGGCCGTGGCAGGACTGGCACCAACCTGCTGCACGTCAGGAACGACGGTGAGGTGGCGGATGAGTACAGCGTGGGCGGTGGTGCGCTCAAGCTCAAGGTCGCTGAAACGGTGCTCAGGTACGGGTCCATGGAATTGCGCACGTCCCCGGTATTCATGACCGACGGTGGCTCCGGGCGCCTGTTGCCGCAAACGGTGACGGCATGGCAGCTCACCAGCCGCGACCTGCAGCCGCTGACCTTCGATGCCGCCCACATCACTGCCGGCAAGGCGCCGTCGGAGAACCGCAACGACAGCACGTTGCGCTCGCTGTATGGCGCCACGCAGACGGACACGGTCGATTATCTGAGCCTTAACTACGAGCAGGGCGCAGTCAGAGGCTACCTCGGCACGCAACGTGCCGAAGACCTTTGGCGCCAGGATTACCTGGGGTTTCGCTACTTGCCCGCCCTGGTCGAGGGGCTGACCCCGACCGTGAATTTCAGCCTGTACCGCACGGTCGACATCGGTGCCGCCCATGGCGGGCCCATCGACAACCTGACCTGGTCCGTGGCCCCGGGCGTCAAGTTCGGCGCTCACTCCATCATGCTTGCCTACCAGAAAGTGCAGGGTGACACGCCCTTCGACTACCTGGCGTTCCGTGACGGGCAAACCACCGTGGCACACCTGGCGAACAACGTGCAGCTCAGTGACTTCAACGCGCCCAACGATCGCTCATGGCAGGTTCGCTACGACTATGACTTCACCGCGCGTGGCGTTCCTGGCCTGAGGTGCATGATTCGTTACATCCAGGGGCAGGGTGGCAAAGGCTCCAATATCGTGCCGGAGAGTTCCTACTCATCACTCGGCTTTCAGGATGGCGGGCGCCACTGGGAGCGCAATATCGAGTTGCAATATGTGGTGCAAAGCGGGCCGGCAAAAAACCTCAGCCTGAGGGCGCGCTACGGCGTGCACCGCGGTAACTCGGCCGAGCCACGCGGTGACATGGACGAGATTCGCCTGATCACCGAATTACCTTTCAAGTTGCTGTAAAGCGCGCCGTTGGCAGCGCTTCGACAACGGCTGCTTCGGCAAAAGATTCCTGCAGGGCAACACCTGATCCGCTTACCGTAAAAGGAGCAATGAGATGAGCCAATACATCGATATTCTGGCGCGAGACCAGGCTGGAAGTTTCAAGGGTTATCTGGCGCTGCCGCCAGAAGGCAAAGGCCCCGGCATCGTGTTGGGCCAGGAGATCTTCGGCGTCAACGCCAACATGCGCGAGGTGGCGCAGATGTATGCCGAGGAAGGCTATGTGGTCCTGGTGCCGGACTTGTTCTGGCGGTTGGAGCCAGGTATCGACCTGGGCTACACCCCCGCTGACTTCGACAAGGCCTTGGGCCTCTACACCGCACTGGACCTGAACAAGGCCGTGGACGACATCGCAGCCGCCTTCGACACGCTGCGGGCCCTGGACCAGGTCACCGGGCCAGCCCTGGGCTTCGTGGGTTACTGCCTGGGGGGCAAGCTGGCCTACCTCACCGCCGCCCGTACCGATGTCGCTGTCGCGGTGGGCTACTACGGCATGGGCATCGAGAAGTTCCTGGATGAAGCCGATGGCCTGAGCGGCGGGCTGGTCCTGCACCACGGCGAACTCGATGGCATGTGCGACGCCGCGACCCGCGCGCAGATCGCCGAGGGGCTGCGTGGCCGCCCAGGCGTAGAGCTGTATACCTACGAAGGGGCCGACCATGCGTTCGCCCGGCTGGGCAGCGACCACTTCCACAAACCCTCGGCCCTGATGGCCCATGGGCGCACCATCGCAGCGTTGAAGAAGTACATCGGGCCGGCCTACAACCTCTCCGACCTGTGGGACGCGCACATCCACCACGAGTTCGTTACCCGAGACGTGCCGGCCACCCTGGCGACCATGGTCGCCGAGCCTTACGTGAACCACATTCCGACCCTGACCGGTGGGGTGGGCAGCCAGCAACTCGGGCGCTTCTATCAGCATCACTTTGTCCACGCCAACCCCGAGGACACCAAGATGATTCCGATTTCCCGCACGGTCGGCGCCTACCAGGTCGTCGATGAATTCATCATGTCCTTCACCCACACCTGCGAAATGGACTACATGCTGCCCGGGATAGCACCCACCGGCAAATACGTAGAAATCCCTATGGTGGCGGTGGTCAACTTCCGCGGCGACAAGCTTTACCACGAGCATATCTACTGGGACCAGGCGTCGGTGCTGGTCCAGATCGGCCTGCTCGATCCCGAAGGGTTGCCGGTCGCGGGTATCGAAACGGCCAAGAAATTGCTGGATGAATCGCTGCCTTCGAACACCCTGATGGCCCGCTGGGCCACGAGCGAGCACCTGTGAACGCTACCAGTGCCATGGGCAAGGAGGTGCTGATCACCGGCGCCAACGGCGGGCTGGGCCTGGCCTTGATCGAGGCCTTTCTGGCCGCCGGGGCAAGGCGTGTCTACGCTGCGTGCCGCAACCCTGAACGTCTGCTGTTCGATCACCCGCAGGTCGAAGCCGTGCCGCTGGACGTGACGCAGCCGCAGCAGGTGGCACAGGTCGCGGGGCGGGTAGGGATCGATATCCTGGTGAACAACGCTGGCGTCAATCGCCAGCAGCGCTTGCTAGGCACCGACGAACCCGAAGCTGCCGCCCAGGAGATGGCCGTCAACTATTTCGCCACGCTGGCGATGATGCGTGCCTTTGCTCCGACACTTGTCGAGCGAGCGGGCGCCATGGTCAACGTCCTGTCGATCCTGGCGCGGGTGGCCTTGCCAGCAATGGGGTCGCTGTGTGCGTCGAAGGCGGCCGCGTTGCGCCTGACCGAGGCCGCTCGGGCCGAGCTGGCCGGCCGGGTGCACGTGATGGCCGTACTCCCCGGTGTGATCGATACGGCGATGAGCCAGGGCGTCGCGGGGGCCAAGGCCAGCCCCCGGGAAGTGGCCGACGCGATCGTGACGGGGTTGGCCAGCGGTGCTGCTGAAGTCTATCCAGACCCCATGGCACTGCAGGTTGCGCAGAAGCTCGCGGTTGATCGGGCAACGGTACAGGCCGACTTCGCCCGCTACTTGTGACCGGCTCAGCTCGGATTAACTCGTTGTTTGCGCCAAGTTCATGTTGGCGCGCAATGGCTGAAAACATGCCTGACAAGTTTGCAACTTGCCAATAGTTGCGCCTGCTTTTTTATACGAGGAGGTTGCTGTGTCCACTCTATTATTTCGTCACTATATTGCGGGAACTTTCGTTGAAAGTAAGCGTAGGTTCGACAATGTCTCGCCGGTCAACGGGCGCGTCTTGGGCCAGGTGTGTGAAGCTGGCGAACATGAAGTGAATGCTGCCGTCGAAGCGGCGAAACTCGCCCAGTCGGGGCCCTGGAGTGGCTTCAGTGCTGCCCAGCGAGCCGAGTTGCTCGGGCGTATCGCCGACGGCATCGAGCGTCGATTTGAAGACTTCGTGGCTGCCGAAGTCGCTGATACCGGTCGGCCCGTGCATCAGGCACGCAGCCTGGATGTTCCACGGGGCGTGCAGAACTTCCGCACCTTCGCGGAGTTGGTGCGACAAGGCGGTAGCGAACTCTTTGAAATGCGCACCGGCGATGGCACGGATGTGTTCAGTTATACCGTGCGTAAGCCGCACGGCGTGGTGGCCATCATCTCGCCGTGGAACCTACCGCTGTTGCTGCTTACCTGGAAAGTCGCGCCAGCGTTGGCCTGTGGTAACTGCGTGGTGGTCAAGCCGTCGGAAGATACCCCTTCCAGCGCTACGTTGCTGGCCGAGGTCATGCATGAGGCCGGTGTGCCGGCAGGGGTATTCAACCTTGTGCATGGCTTCGGTCCTGCCTCTGCCGGTGAGTTTCTGACCCGCCATCCTGATGTCGATGCGATTACCTTCACCGGTGAGTCGCGCACCGGCTCGACCATCATGCGCGCCGCTGCTGAGGGCGTACGCGAGGTGTCTTTTGAGTTGGGTGGCAAGAATGCCGCAGTGGTTTTCGCCGATTGCGACTTTGACGCAGCAGTTGCCGGTGTGCTGCGTTCCAGTTTCACCAATTCTGGCCAGGTCTGCCTGTGCACCGAGCGGGTCTACGTCGAGCGGTCGATCTACCAGCGCTTTGTCGCGGCGCTCAAAGCAGGTGCCGAACAGCTGAAAGTCGGCTATCCCGACGAAGACGGAGTGAACATGGGCTCGCTGATTTCCCATAAGCACCGCGACAAGGTGTTGGGCTACTTCCAGTTGGCGCTGACCGAGGGCGCCACGGTGGTCAGTGGTGGCGGTGTGCCGGAATTCGGTGATGAGCGCGACCACGGGGCTTTTGTCCAGCCGACCATCTGGACCGGGCTTGCCGATGACGCACGCTGCATGCGCGAAGAAGTGTTCGGCCCGGTCTGCCACATCGCCCCCTTCGACAGCGATGAAGACGTGCTGCAGCGCGTCAATGATTCGGCCTATGGCCTGGCCGCCTCGCTGTGGACCCGCGACCTGAAGCGGGCCCACCGTTTCTCTCGGCGTATCCATGTTGGCATGGTGTGGGTCAATACCTGGTTCCTGCGTGATCTGCGCACGCCCTTCGGTGGCGCACGCCTGTCCGGGCTTGGCCGCGAAGGTGGGCGCCACTCGCTGGATTTCTATTCAGAGCTCACCACCATTTGTGTCAATCCGTAAGGACAGGAGTACGCCATGCATCCAGCAATCGCCGAAGCAGCAGCGTGTCTGCGCCAGGCGCGTGAACAGGGCAGGCCCTGCGCGCCAGTACGCGACCTCATCGAGCGTGCGGCCGCCGAGCAGGAGGCACCCGCACTCCAGCAGGCTTACGCCGTGCAGCAGTACAACAACGCGGCCGACATTGCCGCTGGCTGGAACCCGGTAGGGCACAAGATCGGCTTGACCTCCAGCGTGGTCCAGCGCCAGTTGGGGGTGGACCAGCCAGACTTCGGTCGGCTGTTCGCGCAGATGGCGCGAGGTGATGGCCAGCCCATTTGCTGGAGTGACTGCCAGCAGCCCAAGGCCGAGGCAGAGATCGCCCTGGTTCTGGAGCGCGACCTGTGCCTTGAGCACCACACCCTGGCTGACATCATCCGTGCCACCGCCTTCGCTTTGCCAGCCATCGAAATCGTTGGGAGCCGTATTGCCAACTGGGACATCAGTTTGCTCGATACCGTCGCCGACAATGCGTCGTCCGGGCTGTTCGTGCTCGGCAGCCAGCCGGTGCCCCTCGGGCAACTGGACCTGGTCAATTGTGGCATGCGCCTGAACTTGCGCGGCGAACCCGTATCGGTCGGCGCCGGCGCAGCCTGCCTGGATAACCCCCTGAATGCCGCGTTGTGGCTGGCCAACACCATGGTCCGTCTCGGCGAGCCACTGCGTGCGGGTGACGTGGTGTTGACCGGTGCCCTGGGGCCAATGGTGCCGGTGAGCCCGGGCGATGTGTTTACCGCTGAGATCCAGGGCTTGGGCCGCGTCACAGCGTCCTTTGCGCAAGCCGAGTAAGGAGGCCTGAATGAGCCAGAAACGCAAAGTTGCCATCATCGGTTCCGGCAACATCGGCACCGACCTGATGATCAAGATCCTGCGCAACGCCAAGCACCTGGAGATGGCCGCGATGGTCGGCATCGACCCGGCCTCCGACGGCCTGGCCCGTGCCGCCCGGCTGGGCGTGGCCACCACCCACGAAGGCGTGCAGGGCCTGACGCGCCTGCCGGTGTTCAACGACATCGACTTCGTCTTCGACGCCACCAGCGCCGGTGCCCACGTGGCCAACGACGCCTTGCTGCGCCAGCACAAGGCCGACCTGCGCATGATCGACCTGACCCCGGCGGCCATCGGCCCGTATTGCGTGCCGGTGGTCAACCTCGAGCAGCACCTGCAGGCGACCAACGTCAACATGGTCACCTGCGGCGGCCAGGCGACCATCCCCATGGTCGCGGCGGTATCGCGGGTAGCCAAGGTGCACTACGCCGAGATCGTTGCCTCGATCGCCAGCAAGTCCGCCGGCCCCGGCACCCGCGCCAACATCGATGAATTCACCGAGACCACCAGCAAGGCCATCGAAGTGATCGGCGGCGCGACCAAGGGCAAGGCGATCATCATCATGAACCCCGCCGAGCCGCCGCTGATGATGCGCGACACGGTGTACGTGCTGAGCGAAACCGCCGACCAACAGCGAATAGCGGCGAGCATCGAAGAAATGGCTGCCGCGGTACAGGCCTACGTGCCGGGCTACCGGCTCAAGCAGCAGGTGCAGTTCGAACAGGTGCGCAACCTGAAGCTGCCGGGGCAGGGCAACTTCAGCGGCCTCAAGACCTCGGTGTTCCTTGAAGTGGAAGGCGCCGCCCATTACCTGCCGGCCTACGCCGGCAATCTCGACATCATGACCTCCGCCGCGCTGGCCACCGCCGAGCGCATGGCGCAAGCAATGGGGGCCTCGGCATGAACGGCAAGAAGCTCTATATCAGTGACGTAACCCTGCGCGACGGCATGCACGCCATTCGTCACCAGTATTCGCTGGATGACGTGCGCGCCATTGCCAGTGCGCTGGACCGCGCCAAGGTCGATTCCATCGAAGTCGCCCATGGCGATGGCCTGCAGGGTTCCAGTTTCAACTACGGTTTCGGTGCCCACACCGACCTCGAATGGATCGAAGCAGCGGCCGACGCGGTCAACCACGCCAGGATCGCCACGCTGCTGCTGCCAGGGATCGGCACCCTCCATGACCTGAAGAACGCCTACGACGCCGGCGCCCGCATTGTCCGCGTGGCCACCCACTGCACCGAGGCGGACGTTTCGCGCCAGCACATCGAGTATGCCCGTACGCTGGGCATGGACACCGTCGGCTTCCTGATGATGAGCCACATGCAAACGCCTGAAGGGCTGGCGCAGCAGGCCAAGTTGATGGAGGGCTACGGCGCCACCTGCATCTATGTGGTGGACTCGGGCGGGGCGATGAACATGGACGATATCCGTGCGCGTTTTCGCGCGCTGAAGGCCGTGCTCGACCCGGCCACCCACACCGGTATCCATGCCCACCATAACCTCAGCCTGGGCGTGGCCAACTCCATCGCCGCCGTGGAGGAGGGCTGCGACCGCATCGACGCCAGCCTCGCCGGCATGGGCGCCGGCGCCGGCAACGCACCGCTGGAAGTGTTCATCGCTGCTGCCGACAAGCTCGGCTGGCAGCACGGTACCGACCTGTACGCGCTGATGGATGCCGCCGACGACCTGGTGCGCCCGCTGCAGGACCGCCCGGTACGGGTGGACCGTGAAACCCTGGCCCTGGGTTACGCCGGGGTCTATTCGAGCTTCCTGCGCCATGCCGAAGTGGCTGCTGCCCGCTATGGCATCAAGGCCGTGGACATCCTCGTCGAGCTGGGCAAGCGGCGGATGGTCGGTGGCCAGGAAGACATGATCGTCGACGTCGCACTCGACCTATTGAAGCCATCGCTGGAGAAGCGTGCATGAATACCGATATTGCTCGTATCGCCGAAGCCCTTGACCGGGCGGCGCGAAGCGCCGAACCACTGGCGCAGTTCAGTGGCAGCACCGCCTTTTCCCTGGCTGACGCCTACCGCATCCAGCGCGCCTCCATGCAGCGTCGTTATGCCGATGGTGAGCACAGCATCGGCATCAAGCTCGGCTTCACCAGCCGCGCGAAGATGGAGCAAATGGGGGTCGACAGCCTGATCTGGGGGTGGCTCAGCAACACCATGGTGGAAGAGGACGGCGGCCTGGTCGACCTGGCGCGCTACATTCACCCGCGCGTCGAGCCGGAGGTCTGCTTTCTCACGCGCCGCGTGATCGATCGCCCGCTGACCCTGCTGGAAGCGGCAGACTACGTCGAGGCCGTGGCCCCCGCGCTGGAGATCATTGATTCACGCTACCAGGCGTTCAAGTTCAGCCTGGAGGATGTGGTGGCGGACAACTGTTCCTCGGCGGGCCTCACCCTCGGCCCTTGGTCGCGGGATTTCACCGGGCTGGACAATGCCGGTGTGGTGCTGCGCCTGGATGGCCGTGTGGCTCAGGCCAGCTCCACTGCCGCAATCCTCGGCAATCCGCTGCGCAGCCTGGTGCAAGCCTCGCGTCTGCTGCATGCCGCCGAACTCGAACTGCCGGCCGGTAGCCTGGTGATGGCAGGCGCCGCCAGTGCGGCGGTGGCGTTGTACCCAGGCGTGCATGTCAGTGTTGAAGTCCAGGGCCTGGGGCAGAGCAGTTTCAGGGTTCGCGGCGACAACCGAGGAGACAGCCATGAGTGACGTCAAGGCCACGGTCGTCGCCGGCAAGGCCACACCGCGCGGGCGCTTCCCGCATATCAAGCGAGCAGGTGACTTCCTGTTCGTCTCCGGCACCAGCTCACGGCGCCCGGACAACAGTTTTGTCGGCGTCGAAGTGGATGCCATGGGCACCACCCGGCTGGACATTCGGGCGCAGACCCGCGCAGTGATCGAGAACATGCGCGGCATTCTTGCCGCTGAAGGTGCAAGCCTTGCAGACGTGGTGGAGATCAGCAGCTTTCTCGTCGATATGAACGACTTCGGCGGCTACAACGACGTCTACGCCGAATACTTTGACGAAAGCGGCCCGACCCGCACCACCGTAGCCGTACACCAGTTGCCACACCCCCATCTACGTATCGAGATCAAGGCCATAGCGTACGCGCCGCGTCGTCGCTGAACCGCTGGGAGAAAACAACCATGGACAAGCATCACTTCAGCGCCCCGTTCAACTTCAACCGCTGGATCGAGGAGCACGCGCACCTGCTCAAGCCGCCGGTGAACAACCAACAGATCTGGCAGGACAGCGATTACATGGTCACCGTGGTGGGTGGGCCTAATCAGCGCACCGACTTCCATGACGACCCGGTGGAGGAGTTTTTCTACCAGTTCAAGGGCAATGCCTACCTCAACGTCTGGGACCGAGGGCGCTACGAGCGTGTCGACCTCAAGGAAGGCGACATCTACCTGATGGCCCCCCACGTCATCCATTCGCCGCAGCGCCCTGAGCCCGGCAGTCTGTGCCTGGTGGTGGAGCATCGCCGCCCGGAAGGGCAGTCCGACGCCTTGCAATGGTCCTGTGCGCACTGCGGCACCGTGGTCCGGCGCTATGAGTTGAGGCTCAAGAGCATCGTTGCCGATCTTCCACCGGTATACGACCGGTTCTATACCACCACCGATGAAGAGCGTCGTTGCCCCGGTTGCGGCGAAATCCACCCAGGCCGCGACTGGCAGACCTGGCACACGACGCTGCGTGAGGTCCACGGCTTATGAAAATCGACATCCATTCGCACTTTTTCCCCCGCATCACGCAAGCCGAGGCCGCCCGCCTGAGTCCTCAGCGTGGCCCTTGGCTGCAGACCGAGGGGCGCCAGGGGCAAATCATGCTCGGCGATAAACCGTTCCGTCCGGTACATGATGTGCTGTGGGATCCGCAGCGCCGCATCGAACACCTGGATGAGCAGGGCCTGGACGTGCAGGTGATGTGCGCGACGCCGGTGATGTTCGGCTATGACCAACCCATCGCGCAGGCGCTGCCGTGGGCACAGATGATGAACGATCGGGCCCTGGAGATGACGGCCCTGTCACCCGGCCGCCTCAAGGTGCTGGCCCAGGTACCCCTGCAAGATATCGATGCAGCCTGCCTCGAGGCCAGCCGGGCCAAGGCCTGTGGCCATGTCGGCGTGCAAATCGGCAATCATGTGGGCAACCACGACTTGGACGAAGCGGGCCTGATCACCTTCCTGCACCACTGTGCGGTGGAGAATATCCCGTTGCTGGTGCACCCGTGGGACATGATGGGCGGCGAGCGCATGAAGAAATGGATGTTGCCCTGGCTGGTCGCGATGCCGGCGGAAACCCAGCTGGGTATCCTGTCGCTGATCCTGTCTGGCGCTTTCGAACGCTTGCCGGCGTCCCTGCGCATCTGCTTCGCCCATGGTGGTGGCGGCTTCGCCTTTCTTCTGGGACGTGTCGATAACGCCTGGCGCCATCGGGACATTGTTCGCGAAGATTGCCCGCAATTGCCGTCCAGCTATGTCAAACGTTTCTTCGCCGACTCGGCAGTCTTCGACCCGGGTGCGCTGCGTTTGCTGGTGGATGTCATGGGGGCGGATCGCGTCATGCTCGGTTCCGATTCTCCCTTCCCGCTGGGTGAACAGGCCATTGGCGCCGGTGTGCTGGAGCATCCTCGGTTGAGCGATCAGGAGAAGGCGCGCATCTGTGCGGACAACGCTCGGGGCTTCTTCGGCATCTGAGGCTGCCTTGCGCAAGCCGATGGCGGTCCGTGACAGCTGACCGCCATCGATTCAGGACGTTGGCCTTGAGCCGGATTCAGGTTGGCTTTGTTCCTTGCTGCTTCCCCGGGCCATGCTGGAAAAGACACCGTCCCTGAGTACCCATGCGTGCATCAGAGCGGCACCAAGATGCCCCAGGATGACCGCAAAAAGTAGCCACGCCAGTGCGCCATGCGCCAGCCGAAGCCATGCGTAGAGCACCGGGTTTTCCGGGACGAGCGCAGGCAAGCTCCAGTCGCCCACGAGGATGACGGGCCAGTTGCCTGCCGAACGCACTGCCCAGCCGAGCAAGGGCAACCCGACCATCAACAGGTACAGCAAGCCATGCGACAGATGCGCGGCTGCAGCTTGCCAGCGGGGAACACTCGCGGGCAGTGCCGGCACCGGTCGGCATAGACGATTGGCCAGGCGCACCAGTGCCAGGCAGAGGATGGCGACCCCCAACGGTTGATGCAGATCGATCAACACGGGACGAAGGGCCAGGGAGCTCATCATGGTGACACCGATGAACAGCATGGCCAGGATGGCGATCGCCATCACCCAGTGCAGCAGCCTGGCGGTCAGGTTGAAGTGGCGGGGGTTGCGCGTGCGGGCAGTGGGTGCGTCTTGCATCACTTGTCATCCTTCTTGCCAATGGCGTCGGTGGCCTTGCCGAACGCGATTTCGCGCAGGCGTGCATTGTAGGAGTGCGAGTAGATACCCGCCCGCGCTGCCAGCACAGGATCGTTGGAAAGCGCGATACCGGACGGCACCAGGGTCGGGTCGAAGTTGATATCGCGACAGCCACCTTCGGCCTGGTCGCGAACACCCGTCACTTCCAGCGTACCGGCGACCACTTGCTGTCGCTCGGCGGGCCAGGGTTGCGACGGATCATCGACTGGGTCCCCTGCCTGCGCCAATTGCAGTACCAGGTCCCAGTAGACGGGCGCTTGCGCCACCCGCTGCTGGATCTCGTCGAACAGAAAGTCATGGCCGAGTCGCGCCCGGTCTTCCACGGAGAGGCCATGAAACGGGGCATGGGGCCGCATGAACCAGCGCACTGGCTGGCGCTTGCCATCTGCCGCGAGCAGGATGAAGGCGTTGATGACGTTGTACTGGGCCTGCGCAAAGCTGCTCGGCCCAGGCGCAGTCGCCTTGTACTCGACTGCCTTGCGCGCCTCCGGGTATTTTTCGAAGAACGCAGCGACACGCGCGGGATCAGGCTGCCCCGTTGCCGGGTCCGGCTCGAAAGCGCTCCTTTGCGCGAGGAATCCCTCGGCATCACGGGTAGGGAAGTAGGGGGCATTGTTCAGCTTCATCCGCCATTGAGACTGGTCATCGGCACTCAATAACAAGGCCATGCTCACGGTGGTGGTAGACGTGTCCGCGGCATGAGGGTCTGCGGACCCGATGGAGAAGCGCCCGACGGCCGGGATTTGTTCCTGGGCAAATACCCGCGCTGTCGAGAGCGTCGCCGCCGCTTTGCTGCTGCGAAAGACCCCCACGAAACAGATCCCCTTGCCATGCGCCCGGCGATAGCCCGGTTCGAAGTGGTCCAGCGAGTCGCCGAGGAATGTCCGGGTGGTCGTGCGGCCGCCAAGCAGCCCTGCGGCCCAGGCCAATGACAGCGCCAAGGCTGCGACGATGAACGCGATGGCGAGGACGGGCATCCAGCTTTTGTTGAATGTAAGACGTTGCAAGTCGTTCACCTGAGCTTGACCGATTCTCGAGGCGCACTATAAGTTCGCTACGCCCACCCACGGAAGTACGCACCTTTTGGTTAGTATCATGCCGCACACTCGCTCGAACGCCGCCCAAACCAAGAATCCATCAGCGCCTGACGAGCGCACACTGACGGCCAAGCTCAGGCGCGGTGACTTGTTCACAGGCAAATGCAAGGCCAGGGAAGTGCTGTCTCACGTGACGAGTCTGTGGGGCATGCTCTGCCTCATGGCGTTACTCGATGGCACGCTGCGCTACAGTGAGCTGCGCCGTAAAGTGAACGGCGTCAGCGAAAAGATGTTGTCGCAGACCCTGCAGCGGCTGGAAGGCGATGGCTTGGTGCGCCGGACTGCTTATCCGGTCATACCGCCGCATGTCGAATACGATCTGACGCCGCTTGGTGAGGAAGCGGCGACCCATGTCGCCGCGCTTGCCGACTGGCTGGAGTTGAATCTCCACCAGGTTCCTGGCGCCCGCTAGCGATACAGGCACGCCGACCGGTGCTTCAGTGCTCTGCTGACGGTTGTGCTGGCGCGGCGATCTTGCGCATGAGTGGTACCAGCGCGACCGCGACAATGAAGCAAAGCATGATCGCCAGGAACGCGTCGGCGTATGACAGCGTTTGCGCTTCACGCCAGGTCAGTGCCCACAGTTGATGCAGTACGTACGGGGTCGAATCAACGCTGTTCTGGCCATGGGCCTGGGCATTCTGCTGAAGTTGCTCCAACCAGTTGTTCAGGTTTTCATTGCGTGCGTTCAGGTGCTCCGCAAGACGCAGGAAGTGAAGGTTGGTCCGGTCGTTGAGCAGGGTGGCGCAGGCCGCAATGCCGATCGCGCCTCCCAGGTTTCTCATCAGGTTGAATAGCCCCGCAGCGAGCTTGAGCCGTGCGGGCGGCAATGCTCCAAGCGTCAACGTCACCGTGGGCGGCACCGTCAGTTGCTGAGCGAAGCCGCGAATGGCTTGTGGCAGCAGCAGCTCCTTGGCCCCCCAGTCATGGGTGATGGGCGAGAAGTCCCACATGGAGATGGCGAACAGCGCGAGCCCCAGCATCATTACCCAGCGCAGGTCGATTCGGTTAGCCAGGAAGGCGTACACCGGGATGGCCAGCAGCTGAAACAGCCCCGTGGAAAAAATCGCCATTCCGATATCCAGCGCACCATAGCCGCGGACCCGTCCCAGGAACAAAGGGGTCAGATAGACCGTAGCGAAAATCCCTATCCCTGTGATGAAGGAGAACAGGCAACCCAGTGCGAAGTTGCGGTCCCGGAGCGCGCGCAGGTCAACGATCGGCGCCTCGATGGTCAGGCAACGCCACACAAACAAGGCACCGCTGATGCCAGCGACCCAGGACGTGAACACAATGGTGCGGTCACTGAACCAGTTCCATCGCGCGCCTTCTTCAAGCGTGTATTCGAGGCACCCGAGGAACAGTGCCATCAATACGATCCCCAGGTAATCGGCGCCTTTCAACAAGCCTGGATTGGGGCGGTCCACCTTGACCAGCAAGGGCACGGCAATGGTGACGAAGATGCCCGGGAGCAAATTGAGGTAGAACAGCCAATGCCACGAGAGAGCGTCGGTGATCCAGCCTCCCACCGCAGGCCCGAGGGTAGGCGCCAACGAGGCCACCGCGCCGATCACCGAGGCGGCGATTACGCGCTGCTTGCCTGTGAAGTAGATGAATGCCGTGGTGAACACCAGCGGGATCATCGAGCCGCCCATGAAACCTTGCAGGGCTCTGAAGACGATCATGCTCTGGATGTCCCAAGCCAGAGCGCACAGTAGGCTGGTAAGTGTGAAACCGGCGGCCGAGGCGGCGAACAGCCAGCGAGTGCTCATCACTTGGGACAACCACCCTGAGAGCGGGATGACGATGATCTCGGCGATCAGGTAAGCCGTCTGTAACCAGGCCGTGTCATCCGCACCTGCCGACAGGCCTCCGCCAATGTCCTTGAGCGAGGCCGAGACTATCTGGATGTCAATCAAGGCAATGAACATCCCCACGCACATGCACGCAAAGGCGACGACCTTCTGTGGCGTGCTTGATGCTGGCAGCCCGCTGCTCACAGGGCGCCTACGCGTTCGCGTGCGGCATCAGGTGCGGCAGGTGCGAGGCTGTCGGCGTGGGTGTCGACCTCGGTGATCACCGACAAGCCGGGACGCAGTACACCGAACGCTGCATCGCTACCCTCAAGCAGAATCCTTACGGGTACACGTTGAACGATCTTGGTGAAGTTGCCAGTCGCGTTCTCGGGTGGAAGGATGCTGAACTGCGCACCCGTGGCGGGGGCGATGCTCCCGACGCGGCCATGGAAGACCCGCCCGGGCAGAATATCGGCTTCGATGCGTGCCGGCTGCCCCACACGCAAACGTGCCAGCTGATCTTCCTTGAAATTTGCATCCACCCACAAACCGCGGGCAGGTACCACCGACACCACCTGGCTACCGGCTGCGGCATAGGCCCCCACCTTGGCCCTGCGATTGCCGATGTAACCATCGACAGGCGAGCGCAGTTCGGTGTAGCCGACATCCAGCCCGGCCTGCTCGCGGGCCGCCTCGGCCTGTGCCAGAGCGGCTCTGGCTTGCTCGCGCTGAGTCTCGATGACCACCAGTTGCTGCTGTGCCGCCAATACCCCGGCTGCGGCATGGTTCTGCTCGGCCTGGGCTGTCTTCCAGATGGCATCGGCGTGCTGGGCATTCTCCAGTGAAACCGCATGGCTGTTCAGCAGCACTTGGGCCCGGGCTTTATCCTGCAGCGCGCGTTCGGTTTGCGCCTGACGCGCCTGAAGCTGCGCCTTGGCCTGGCTGATCAACGAGTGCTGGAGCTGTTCCGTTGCGTTCAGGTTGGCCAGGCTGGCACGCTGTGCGGCGACAGCCCCGTCGGCTTTTGCCAGAGCAGCCCGGTAATCGCTGGCCTCGATACGAACCAGCAGGTCCCCGGCTTTGACGAACTGGTTGTCTGCCACCGCGACTTCCTGGATGTAGCCCGGAACCTTTGCACTGATCACTGTCACGTCCGCGCCGACATAGGCATCGTCCGTACTTTGCAGGAAGCGGCCGATCACCCACCAGTGGCCAAAGAACGCTACCGCCAACGCAATGGAAAACACCAAGGCGGCCAGCTTGAGCCGCTTGTTGCGGACTTTTGCGCGCTCGCCAGTAGGGGGCGCGGCCTGCGCGCTGTCGATCGGGGCGTCGACGGAAGCGTTCATTGCTGTCCGCTCCTGGTCGAGTCTGGTTGCGGGAAGGGGCTGACCCACAGTTGCTCGTGCCGGTAACCTTCGCCGGCTTCCACGCGCCAATGCGTCAGGGGGTCTGCATCGGGCGAAATATGCAGACGGTGGTCTTGCACGGTAATCGGCTTGCCCGTGTTGCTGTCGGTCAAGGTCAGGGCGACAGGTTCGCCGGTTTCTACATCGGCCAGATAGACCTTTTTCGAACCCTCGGCATGTTTGGCACCCCACACCATCAAGGTCAGGATCACCGGGCGAAGATCACGCCCCGCTTCTGTCAGAAGGTACTCGAAGCGGGGTGGATTGTTTTGATAAGGCCGGCGCTCCATCAAGCCCGCAGCGACCAGATCGCTTAATCGGCGGGTTAGCGTGTTGCTGGCAATCCCCAGGCTGTGCTGGAACTCATCGAAGCGCCGCAGACCATAAAACGCGTCCCTGAGCAGCAACAGGCTCCAACCGTCGCCGATGAGTTCGAGTGCGCGTGCCACTGGGCATGGCATCGACTGGAAGCTGGCTTTTTTCATGATTCGCCCCGAGCGTGACCGGATGTTGAAATCACTATTTCACTGTTACTTTCATTATGCAAGTTACTTTGGTCGAGTGTGGGTCGATTTCAGAACCTTGGCCCTGATATGCGACGCGAGCAGGAGTGGAACGGATGACAAGTGCTGGTTGTGAGGTCCACGCGAATGAAAAAGGCCACATCAAGTGGCCTTTTTGGACAGCTGACACCCGTCAGCCAGCCTGTGCCGCCAGGCTGTTACTGACGTTGCGCCCCAGCACCAGCACCGTGACGAACCCGCAGCCCACCAGTGCCGTGGCCAGGCTCAGCAGCACCGAGCTGCCCAGCTGGTCGACGATGCGCCCACCGAAGAACGAGCCCAGGGCGATGATCACCTGGAACATGGCCACGAACAGCGGCATGCCGCGCTCGACATCCTTGGGTGCCACGACGAACATCCAGATGCTGGCGCAGGCCGGGAACGCACCAAAGGCGAAGCCCCAGAGTGCGATCAGCATCGCCGCGCCGGTCAGGCCGGTGGCGAAGTAGGGGAACAGTGCGGTGCTGACGCCAATCATCACCGCCACCAGCAACAGCGTGTGGCGCACGCTCTGGTTGGCGGCGTAGCCGGCGAACAGGTTGCCGATCACCCCGGCCGCGCCGTAGAGCAGCAGGAGGGAACCGATGGTCGAGCCATCGAAGCCGGAACTCTGCTTGAAGAACGGCGCGACATAGGTGTACGCGGCAAAGTGCGCCAGGCCGATCAGCAGCACGGCGATCAAGCCGACCCGGGCTTGCGGGTTGATGAACAGCGCCGGCAGGTCACTGACACGGATCGCCTTGTCCGGGTTGAGCCGCGGCAGCAGCAACAGCTGCGCCAACAGTACCGGTACGCCGAGCAGCGCGGTGGCCAGGAAGGTCATGCGCCAGCCCATCAGGCCGCTCAGCCAGGTGCCCACGGGCACACCCAGCACGGTGGCCAGGGTTACGCCGGCCATGATGATCGAGGTGGCCCGGGCCACGCTCACCCCCTTGGGCGCGAGGCGGCCGCTGAGGGCAATGGCAGTCGCCCAGAAGCCACCGATGCTGATGCCCAGCAGTACGCGACCGAACAGCAGCAGGCTGAAGTCGCTGGCGTAGGCCACCACCGCGTTGGCGATGATCATGATCAGCGTCAGGCCGATCAGCAGGTAGCGCCGGTCCAGGGCGCCGATGCCCACCGACAGCAGCGGCGCGGCGAGGGCCGCCATGATACCGGGCAGGGTCACCATCAGCCCGGCGTGGCCGGCGCTGATGCCCAGGTCGCTGGCCACATCGTTGAGCACGCCCACCGGCAGAAACTCGCTGGTGACCAGGGCGAAGGCGCCCACGGCGACTGAGAGAATCGCCAGCCACTGTTGCCTGACGCTTTGTTGATCATGTTCGGGACGGCCGTGAGAGGCCTGACTGACGCTTGGCATGTTCCTGATTCCAAGGTGAGGTCGCCGGTTGCAGGCGAAGGGGGAGGGAAAATTGAAGGCGATTATAAAAGCCGGCAGTGGGACGTCGACAGGCGAGCCGCTCGATAGTATTCATCAACATGATCGATGGGACGCGCCGGGTAGAGCGCTTGCGCAGTGGATTTGGCACGGACCCTGTGGGAGCGGCTTTAGCCGCGAAGCAGCCACCGCGGTGGATGGCACCGGCTATGCCGGTGTTCGCGGCTGAAGCCGCTCCTACAGGGGGTTGCGTCAGCCTTCAGGTAGGGCAGTACGTGGCTATTCCAGCGCCTCCGCCACCCCCTGATCTTCCCCCAAAAAACCACCGCTCTGGTGCTGCCACAACCGCGCATAGGTGCCGTTCTTCGCCAGCAATTCACTGTGCGTACCTTGCTCGATGATGCGCCCTTCATCCATGACGATCAGCCGGTCCATGGCGGCGATGGTGGACAGCCGGTGGGCGATGGCGATCACGGTCTTGCCTTGCATCATCTCGTCCAGGCTCTCCTGGATGGCGACTTCGACTTCCGAGTCCAGGGCACTGGTGGCCTCGTCCAGCAGCAGGATCGGGGCGTTCTTGAGCATCACGCGGGCGATGGCGATCCGTTGCCGTTGGCCGCCGGAGAGCTTGATGCCGCGCTCACCGACCAGGGTGTCGTAACCGCTGTGGCCGTCGCGGTCGCTGAGCTGGCGGATGAAGCCATCGGCCTGGGCGTTGGCGGCGGCGCGCTGGATCTGCGCCTCGGTGGCGTCCGGGCGGCCGTAGGCGATGTTATCGCGGATCGAGCGGTGCAGCAGCGAGGTGTCCTGGGTGACCATGCCAATGGCGCTGCGCAGGCTGTCCTGGGTGACGTGGGCGATGTTCTGCCCGTCGATGCGGATCTCGCCGCTGTCCACGTCATAGAAGCGCAGCAGCAGGTTGATCAGCGTCGATTTGCCCGCCCCGGAGCGGCCTACCAGGCCGACCTTTTCGCCAGCGCGGATGCTCAGGCTCAGGCCATCGAGCACCTGGCGTTCGCCGTTGTAGTTGAAGCGCACGTTGTCGAAGGTCACCGCGCCGCCACGGGTTTCCAGCACGGCGGCATTCGGCACGTCCTGCACCTTGGGCCCGCGGGTGAGGGTGGCCATGCCGTCCTGCACGGTGCCGATGTTCTCGAACAACGAGGTCATTTGCCACATGATCCAGTGCGACATGCCGTTGACACGCAGGGCCATGGCGGTGATCGCGGCCACCGCACCGGTACCGACCTGGCCCTGGTGCCACAGCCACAGGGCGTAGCCGCCAGCGCCGAAGATCAGCCCGACCACCAGCGCCTGGTTGACGATCTCGAACTGGCTGACCAGGCGCATCTGGCGAAAGCCGGTCTGCTTGAAGTCTTCCATCGCCGCCCGGGCGAAGTGCGCCTCGCGCTTGGAGTGGGAAAACAGCTTCACGGTGGTGATGTTGGTGTAGGCGTCGGACACCCGCCCGGTCATCGACGATCGCGCATGGGCCTGCTCCTGGCCGACCTTGCCCAGGCGCGGCACGAAATACAGCATGGCCAGGCCGAACAGCACCAGCCAGGCAATGAACGGCAGCATCAGCTTGGCGGCAAAACCACCGGCCAGGGCAATGATGGCGATGAAGTACACACCGATGCCCGGCACGATCTCGATCAGGGTGAACAGCACTTCACGCACGGCCAGCGCGGTTTGCATCACCTTGGTGGTGACCCGCCCGGAAAACTCGTCGGAGAAGAACGACAGACTCTGGCGCAGCATCAGCCGGTGGAAGTCCCAGCGCAGGCGCAGCGGCAGGTTGATCGCCAGCACCTGGTGCTGCATCAGTGTGCGCAAGGCCACCAGCACGACACTGGCGATCAGCAGCAGGCCGACGCCCCACAGCACGCGGCTTTCTTCCGGGCTCACTGCACCGCCAGCCTGCCAGTTGGAGAGCAGGTCCACCACCTGGCCGAGGAAGGAAAACAGCCAGGCTTCGTAGATCGAGACCCCGGCACTGAACAGCGCCAGAGCCAGGACATAGCCGCGTGCGCCGCGGGTGCAGGCCCACAGGAAGCGCAGCAGGCCGACCGGGGGCGGCGGCACTTCGTCGGGCGGGAAGGGGTCGAGCCAGCGTTCAAAGGCACGGAACATGAAGGTCTCCGGGGTTAGTCGTTTGCGACAACCATACAGCACATTTCGGGTAGGTAGCGGCGCGCAGGCCGGGAGATTTGCAGCGCCTGTGAGACCGAGCGCCGCGCGGGCGGCGCATCGCGGATAAATCCGCTCCTACATTTGTTGCAACGTGGCCATGTCTGTGAGGCCATGGTTGTCAGCCGGTTTGCACGGTTCAAGTCATGCGCCAGGGCTGGCAACCATGGCGGTACAGGTTCGGCACGTTGCAACAAATGTAGGAGCGGATTTATCCGCGATGCGCCGCGCGGGCGGCGCTCGGTCTCACAGGCGCTGAATCTCCCAAGGCGAACCCCTGGTTTTTTTACGCTCTTTTTACGACTGAACGACTGCCCTACAGGGATACTTACCGCGCGATGCTCAAGGATGGCATGCACCTCCACCCGCCAGTCCAGAGTAGCCCTTTCGTGAGCCAGTCCGCCGTCGCAGCAAACCCACCCCATTCCCGCAAGCCCGCTGCCATCGGCATGCTCGTCGCCGCCGTCGGCGTGGTCTATGGCGATATCGGCACCAGCCCGCTGTACACCCTCAAGGAAGTCTTCGCCGGGCACTACGGGGTCCAGGCCAACACCGCCGGGGTGCTCGGCGTGCTGTCACTGGTGTTCTGGTCGCTGCTATGGGTGGTATCGCTCAAGTACGTGCTGTTCATCCTGCGCGCCGATAACCAGGGCGAGGGCGGGATCATGGCCCTGACCGCGCTGGCACACCGGGCGGCGGCACCCTACAAGCGGCTGAGCAGGATGCTGGTGCTGCTCGGCCTGTTCGGCGCTGCGCTGTTCTACGGCGACAGCATGATCACCCCGGCGGTTTCGGTGCTGTCGGCCGTCGAGGGGCTGCAGCTGGCCTTCGACGGCATCGAGCATTGGGTCGTGCCACTGGCGGTCCTGTTGCTGGTGGCGCTGTTCCTGATCCAGAAGCACGGCACCGCGCGCATCGGCATTCTGTTTGGGCCGATCATGGTGCTGTGGTTCGTAGTGATCGGTGCGCTGGGCGTGCATGGCATCGTGCAGCAGCCGCAGGTGCTGCAGGCGCTGAACCCGGCCTGGGCGGTGAAGTTCTTCGTCTACCACCCCGGCATGGGCGTGGCCATTCTCGGTGCCGTGGTGCTGGCGCTGACCGGCGCCGAAGCGCTGTACGCCGACATGGGGCATTTCGGCCGCAAGCCGATTGCCCGCGCCTGGTTCCTGCTGGTGCTGCCGGGGCTGGTGCTCAACTACTTCGGCCAGGGCGCGTTGATCCTCGGCAACCCGGAGGCGGTGCGCAACCCGTTCTACCTGCTGGCGCCGGACTGGGCCCTGCTGCCCATGGTCGGGCTGGCCACGCTGGCGACCATCATCGCCTCCCAGGCGGTGATATCCGGTGCATTCTCCCTGACCCGCCAGGCCATTCAGCTGGGCTATGTGCCGCGCATGTTCATCCAGCACACCTCCAGCGAGGAGCAGGGGCAGATCTACATCGGCATGGTCAATTGGGCGCTGATGGTCGGCGTGGTGCTGCTGGTGGTCGGCTTCGAGTCGTCCGGGGCACTGGCGGCAGCCTATGGCGTGGCGGTGACCGGCACCATGCTGATCACCACCTTGCTGGCTTCGGCGGTGGTGCTGTTGCTGTGGAAGGCACCCCGCTGGCTGGCAGTGCCGATGTTGCTGGCGTTTCTGCTGGTGGACAGCCTGTACTTTGCCGCCAACGCCCCGAAGATCTTCCAGGGCGGCGCTTTCCCGGTGATTGCCGGGGTCGCGCTGTTCGCGCTGATGACCACCTGGAAGCGCGGGCGCACGATCATCGTCGAGCGGCTGGACGAAAGCGCGCTACCGCTTGAATTGTTCATCGCCAGCCTGCAGGCGCAACCGCCATACCGGGTCAATGGCACGGCGGTGTTCCTGTCCGCCCGGCCTGAAGCCGTGCCCCACGCGCTGCTGCACAACCTGCTGCACAACCAGGTGCTGCATGAGCAGGTGGTGCTGCTGACCGTGGTGTTCGAGGACGAGCCGCGGGGCAATGCCGGCAAGCGCTTTGCAGTCGAGGCCTTCGGCGACGGCTTCTACCGGGTGAGCCTGCACTTCGGTTTCATGGAAGAGCCAGACGTGCCGCTGGCCTTGAGCCGTTGCCCGTACCCGGACCTGGAATTCGGCCCGATGCGCACCACCTACTTCCTCAGCCGCGAGACGGTCATCGCCGGCAAGCAGAAGGGTATGGCCCGCTGGCGCGAGCACCTGTTCGCCTTCCTGCTGCGCAACGCCAACAGCAGCCTCAAGTACTTCCAGCTGCCGCTTAACCGGGTGATCGAACTGGGTACCCAGGTCGAGATGTGAAGGTTGCGACGCAGGCACAGTTGATGGCGTCGCGGGCGGCGCGGCGCGCTTGATTCCACAGCCCGCCGTTGGGACACTGCGGGTCCGATAGCGCCTGTCGCTGCCCAGGACCCGACCCGATGAGCACGCTCAAGACCACGTTGCCACCGCCCAACATGCTGATCGCCTTCGAAGCGGCGGGGCGGCACCTGAGCTTCACCCGCGCAGCGCTCGAACTGCATGTCACCCGGGTCGCGGTCAGCCAGCAGATCAACGGGCTGGAGCGGTTCCTCGGGGTCAAGCTGTTCCAGCGCCTCGACCGCACCATCCGCTTTACCCCCGAGGGCGCCCGCTACCACGCGGCCATCGCCGCTTCGCTGGAAATGGCCCTGGAAGCCACGGTGGCCCTGACCCGTCGCCCCGAAAGCCATGTGGTGACCGTCAGCGCCACGGCCGGGGTCATCACCTATTGGCTGATGCCCAACATGGGCACGCTCAGGGCCCGGCACCCGCACGTCGAACTGCGCCTGATCGTGCTCGACCGCACCTCGGTCGACGAGGTCGACGCCGACCTGGTGGTGGCGTACGGCAACCCGCCGTTCGCCGGTGGGCAGTCGACCCTGCTGGTGCGCCAGAGCATCGCCCCGACCTGTTCGGCGGCGTACCTGGAGCACCGTGAGCCGCCGCGCAGCATCGAGGACCTGTTCGACCACCCGCTGATTCACCTGGAAGGGCCCTACGACCGTCTCACGCGCTGGTCGACCTGGTTCGCCTCCAAGCAGGTGGCGATGGCCAAGCCGAAAGCCAGCATCACCGTGGACACCTACACCAACCTGGTCCAGGCCGTGCTCGACGGCCAGGGTTTCGGCCTGATCGGCCCGCCGCTGATGGAGCGCTTCCTGTCCAACCGCCTGCTGGTCCAGCCGCTGCACACCGACCCGGTGCTGTGTCACGGCTTTCACCTGGTAAAACCCGCTCGGGCCCGCGAAAGCACGGCTGCCGTGCAGGTCGGCGAGTGGATCAAGCAGACCTTCGGCGAACCCCATTGAAGCCGTGTTGCCGGGCATGCACCGTAAGGGTGCATTACGCATTTTTGGTTAAGTTTTTCTTACGCAAACAGCACTGAAAATCCTACGTTTACAGGCTTGTAGGATCGCGGCAGGATGAGCCTGCCTTCACAGGAAATGCCGAATCAGGAAAAGAACAACGCCGGCCCTTGACCTGAAAACGCAGCCACCCGGCCGTCCGCGCCGGGGTGAAGTTACCCAATCAATGTCCAGTACACCGAACCTTCCCCGTGAGCCATCCGTGGCCTTGCGCGGGCCCGTTCAGCCTGGATTTTGCAACAGACCAGCAGGGGCACACCGGATGAGCAAGAAACAGATCAAACTCGGCCTTTCCATGCGTTACATGGGTTACCACGTGGGGGCCTGGCGCCACCCGGAGCTCAAGGTCGACGCGGCGTCGGACTTCCAGTCGTTCCTGGAGGTGGCCCGCACCGCCGAGCGCAACAAGTTCGACCTGCTGTTTCTTGCCGACGGCATCGGCATCCGCGCCGATGACGTACCGGCCGGTTCGCTGTGCCGCTCCAGCCACAATGCCGAGCTCGAACCGCTGACCCTGCTCTCGGCCATCGCCGCCTGCACCCAGCGCATCGGCCTGGTCGCCACTGCCTCGACCACCTACAACGAGCCTTACCATATCGCCCGCAAGTACGGTTCGCTGGACATGATCAGCGCCGGGCGCGCCGGCTGGAACGTGGTGACTTCGTGGTCGGAGCAGGAGGCCTGGAACTTCAACCGGGCCAAGCACCTGGACTACGACACCCGCTACGAGCGCGCCGAGGAGTTCGTCGATGTGGTGACTGGCCTGTGGGACAGCTGGGACCAGGATGCCTTCGTCCATGACAAGCACAGCAGCGTGTTCTATGACGAGGGCAAGCTGCATGTGCTCAACCACGTGGGCAAGCACTTCTCGGTGCGTGGCCCGCTGTCGGTCAAGCGCTCGCCCCAGGGCCGGCCGATCCTGGTTCAGGCCGGTACCTCCGAAGTCGGCCAGCAGATTGCCGCGCAGCATTGCGACATCGTCTTCGCCGCCAAGCAGCACATTGGCTCGGCCCAGCAGTACTACGCCTCGGTCAAGGACCGCCTGGCCGGCTTTGGGCGGCGCCGCGAAGACTTGCTGATGATGGTCGGCCTGACCCCCATCGTCGGCTCCAGCCGGGCCCACGCCCAGGAGAAGTACGAACAGTTGCAGGAACTGATCAACCCGCTGGTGGGGCTGGCGATGCTCAAGCGCTCGTTCGGCGACCTTTCCGCCATGGACCTGGACGGCCCGGTTCCGGCGCCGAACCTGGAGAACGTCGGGCTGCGCAGCAGCGCGCAGATGTACTACGAAACCGCCCAGCGCGAAGGCCTGAGCATTCGCCAGCTGTACAAGCGCATCGGCATGGCCCAGGAGCACCTGACCGTGGTCGGGACCGGCCAGGACGTGGCCGACCAGATGGAGGCCTGGGTCGATGAAGAAGCCGCCGACGGCTTCAATATCGCACCCACGCACCTGCCCCACGGCATCGATGACTTCGTCGAGTACGTGCTGCCCGAGTTGCGCCGCCGCGGGCGCTTCCGCGAGGAATACGAAGGCAACACGCTGCGCGAGAACCTTGGCCTGACCGTGCCGAAAAGCCGCTTCGCCTGATCCTGCCTGGAGAGTCGTCATCATGTCGCAGACCCAGATTCAACCCGAACCCACCCCGGTAGCACTGGAAGCCGGTGATCCGGCCGCCGACCCGCGCCTGTTCCGCCGTTGCCTGGGCCAGTACGCCACGGGCGTGGCGGTGGTCACCGCGAGCAGCGGGGCACAGCTCAATGGCATGACCATCAACTCGTTCGCCTCGCTGTCGCTGGAGCCGGCACTGGTACTCTGGTCGATTGCCCGCACCTCGCGCAGCTTCGCCTTCTTCAGCCAGTGCCAGAGCTTTGCGATCAACGTGCTGGGCGCCGACCAGATGCACCTGTCGCAGCTGTTTTCCAGCAAGCAGGAAGACCGCTTCAGCGCCGCGCAATGGCAGCCCGGCATGCACGGCTCGCCGTTGCTGGCCGGCTGCATCGCGCACCTGGAATGCACCCTGGAGCAGACCTTCGAGGGCGGCGACCACCTGGTACTGGTCGGGCGCGTCACCCGCATTGCCCGCTATGCCGGCACGCCGTTGCTGTTCAGCCAGGGCCAGTACAGCATCGCCGACGTGCACCCGGACCTGTCCGGGGAACCGGAGTCGGCGGGGAGCCTGCCGCGCCCCGAACACAACCTGCTGTCGTCGATCTTCGATGCCCACCATGCGCTGTCGGAAGCGTTCGAGGAGCATCGCCGGGCCGAGGGCGTGAGCGTCGCGGTAGCGCGAGTACTGGCCTCGCTGTATGCCCGCCCCGGGATCGGCGTCGAGGCACTGGCCAGGGAAACCTACCTGGGCCAGCGCGATGTCGAGGATGCCCTGGCCGAGTTGCAGCGCAGGGCCATGCTGTTGCGCGACAGCGACGGCGGCTTGCGCCTGACCGCGTTGGGCGAGCGTTCCCGCATCGCCATCCGCGACCGCTGGCACGCCTTCCAGAAGGCCCAGCTGGCCGGCACCTCGGCCCATGAGCTGAAGATCACCCTGGCCACCCTGGACCGCTTGCTCGGTCGCCAGGCCGTAGCTGGCGTGGCCCATGCATGATCGAATGGCGTGACAACAGGCAAGCCTTGCGCGAGATGGCCGTATGACAAGAGAGGTCGGAGCATGAGTTGGGATTTCATCATCATCGGCGCGGGATCGGCGGGCTGCGTGCTGGCCAACCGGCTAAGCGCCAACCCGCGGCACACGGTATTGCTGCTGGAGGCCGGCGGCAGCGACAAGCACCCGGTGATCCAGATCCCGGCCTTGGCGATGAAAGCCATGAGCAACCCGAAGACCGACTGGATGTTCCAGGCCGAGCCCGACCCGACCCGCAACAACCGCGCCGAAGTGGTGCCACGTGGCCGCTTGCTCGGTGGTTCGAGTTCGATCAATGCCACCTGGTACGTGCGCGGTAACCGCGGCGACTACGACCACTGGGCGGAACTGGGCAACGTCGGCTGGTCGTACGACGAACTGCTACCTTACTTTCGCAAGGTCGAAAGCAACCGTGATGGCGTGTCAGACACCTACGGCAAGGACGGCGCCATCATCATCACCGAGATCCGCGGTGTGCCGAAACTGGCCCACGTCTACCTCGACGCGATGGAGGAGATCGGCGTTCCGCGCAACCCTTCCTACAACGCCGAGGACACCGAAGGGGCGGCGATCTTCCACTCCACCCAGCACCGCGGGCTGCGCTTCAGCGCCGCCAAGGGTTATCTGGACCCGATAAAGAAGCGCCGCAACCTGACCATCCTCACCGGGGCCTTGGTGCGCCGTGTGCTGTTCGAAGGCGATACCGCCGTGGGCGTGGAATTCGACCACCGCGGCGTCACCCGCAGCGAACGCTGCCACGGTGAGGTGATCCTCAGTGCCAGCGCCATCAACTCGCCGAAACTGTTGATGCTCTCGGGCATCGGCCCGGCCGAACACCTGCAGGCCATGGGCATCCCGGTGGTCAAGGACAGCCCTGGCGTGGGGCGTAACTTGCAGGAACACCCCAGCTGCCAGGTCAAGGCGTTCGTCAACGTGCGCACTGCCAATCAGGAGTTCAACCTGCCGGGCATGCTCAAGCATGGCCTGCAGTTCCTGCTCACCCGTACCGGGCAGGCCACCTTCACCTATTGCGGCCTCGGCCTGGTGCGCACGCTGCCCGAGCTTGAGTACCCGGACATCCAGTACCACTTCGGCGCCTTCTCGTCCGCCTACACCCCGCAGGGCATCAGCCTGCTCGACGAAGCCTCGATCAACCTGCAACCGAACGTCAACCAGTCGCGCAGCCGCGGTTACCTGCAATTGCGCTCGGCCGACCCGCTGGCGCCGCCGCGCATCCAGTTCAACATGCTCAGCGACCCTTACGACGTCGCCACCCTGATCCGTGGCGGGCGCATGGCCCGTCGGGCGTTGCAGTCTAAGGCGTTCGCGCCCTATGTGCTGGGCGAATGCAAACCCGGCAAGGACGTGCAGAGCGACGACGAATGGCATGCCTACCTCAAGGAGAACGCCAGCCAGAGCTACCACCCCTGCGGTACCTGCAAGATGGGCATCGACGCCACCGCCGTGGTCACCCCGCAGCTGCAGGTGATCGGCGTGCAGCGCCTGCGGGTGGTGGACTCGTCGATCATTCCGCAGATCCCCAGCGGCAACCTCAACGCGATCAGCCTGGCCATCGGCGAGAAAGGCGCAGAAATGATCCTTACCAGCCATGCCCAGCGCGCACAGGGCGTGTCGCGGGCGGTGCACCAGGCGCCGGCCAAGCGTGTCGAGGTCGCATCTGCAAAGTAGCGGTACCGGGCGATTGCCCACACTTGCGTGTGCGTTACAACAAGAGTCGAGGTGGCCGCAAGGCGCCGCAATGACCGCTGAAGGACCGGGAGGTGATCCTGGCATTACGCGCTTTTCGCTGCCGATTCGACTCACTGACCCGTTGTCATAAGAAGGAATAACCTCATGAGATTGCGTGTGTCCCTTGCTGGCGCTGTTACCGCTGCATTGATATCGCTGAACGCTTCGGCCCAGGCAGACTGCGGCCAGGTCACCATTACCGAGATGAACTGGGCTTCCGGCGCAGTGGTCACCGCAGTGTCCAGCTTCCTGCTGGAGCAAGGCTACGGCTGCCAGGTACAGAAGGTGCCGACCTCCACGGTGCCGGCCCTGACCTCACTGGCCGAAACCGGCAAACCCGACATCCTCACGGAAATCTGGCCGGCGGTGGCGGACGTCTACTTCACCCTGGAAAAGCAGGGCAAGCTGGTCAGGGTCGGCAATGTGCTGTCCGACGGCGGCCAGGATGGCTGGTGGGTGCCGAAGTACCTGGTCGAGCAGCACCCCGAGGCCGCCACCCTGGCGGGCATCATGGCCCATCCGGAATGGGTGGGCGGCCAGTTCAACAACGGCCCCAGCGGCTGGGGCGGGCGCGTGTCCAGCGACAACCTGATCAAGGCCTTCGAGCTGGAACAGCATGGCATCAAGGTGTTCAACCATGGTTCTGGCGAGACCCTGGCCGCGTCGTTGGCCTCGGCCTACGAAAGCAAGAAGCCCTGGTTCGGCTACTACTGGGCACCCACCGGCCTGCTGGGCAAATACCCGATGGTCAGCGTCGACATGGGGCCGCTGGATGCCGACAAGGCCAAGTGCAATGCGCGCATCGACTGCGCAACCCCGGGCAAGACCAGCTGGCCGACGGCGACCGTGCTGACCACCATGTCCCGTGCCTTCCACGACAGCCACCCGGACATCGTCGCCTTGATGAGCAAGGTCAGTTTCACCAACACGCAGATGGGCGAGCTGCTGGCCTGGCAGGAGAGCAACAAGGCCACCGCGGATGAAACCGCAGCCTACTTCCTGACCCGGCACAAGAGCGTCTGGCAAGCCTGGGTCTCGGACGAGGCCGGTCGCAAGCTGGACGCCATCATTCAGTAACCCGCTGCGTGGCGAAGCGCCCCGCCTGTGCGCGGGCCTTCGCCGAGGACATTGCCATGAGTGGATACAACGCCGTATTCGAGAGCCTCGGCCTGCAGGGCTGGTGCAGTGCAGGCACGCAGGGCGGGCCGGTGACGCTGGCGCAACTGCTGGCCAAGGCCAAGGCCAACCAGGCAGGCGCGGGGGAGGGCAGCCTGCCGTTCCCGTCGCTGGATGCGCTGAACAGCGCCTGCCCGGCCATCCCCCGCACACGCGACATGACGTCAGCCATCGAACATGGCTTCCTGACGGTGCGTGACGGCCTGAAGGTGGTGCTCGACCCCCTGACCCAGCCGCTGTCCTGGCTGCTGGAGCTGTCGCTGAAAGTCGTCGACCTGGTGCCCTGGTGGCTGATGATCCTGGCATTGCTGGCGCTGACCTGGTGGTTGTCGCGGTCGCTGCGCATCACCGCGCTGGCGGGCTCGATCCTGCTGGCCCTGGGCCTGGTCGATCACCTGCATTACGCGCTGCAGACCATGGCCATCGTGTTCACCTGCACCTTGATCTGCATATTCGCCGGGCTGCCTATCGGCATCCTCATGTCCAGGAGCGAGCGCTTCAAGAGCGCCGCCTTGCCGGTGCTGGACATGCTGCAGACCTTGCCATCGTTCGTTTACCTGATCCCGCTGATCTTCCTGTTCAGCGTCACCGAGCCGAAGCTTTACGGCATCGCCATCATCCTCTACGCCATCGTCCCGGTGGTGCGCCTGACCGACCTGGGCATCCGCCAGGTCGATGGCAGCGTCGGCGAGGCCGCCGAATCGTTCGGCATGAGCGGCTGGCAGCGCCTGACCAGCGTCGAGCTGCCCTTGGCGCTGCCGAGCATCATGGCCGGGGTCAACCAGACCATCATGATGGCGCT
The DNA here is from genome assembly GCF_050280885.1 of Pseudomonas sp. NPDC086566. Taxonomy (NCBI): domain Bacteria; kingdom Pseudomonadati; phylum Pseudomonadota; class Gammaproteobacteria; order Pseudomonadales; family Pseudomonadaceae; genus Pseudomonas; species Pseudomonas sp. NPDC086566. The sequence goes on along the minus strand of NZ_JBNNWD010000008.1, from coordinate 223,786 downwards.
GTCGATGGTGGTGATCGCCTCGCTGGTGTCGGCGCCGGGGCTCGGCGTGCTGGTGCTGCGCGGGATCAACAACCTCGAATTGGGCGTCGGCCTGGTGGCTGGCCTCGCCATCGTCCTGCTGGCGATTGCCTTCGACCGCGTGACCAAGGCCTCCATGGCCCGGCTGAGCGCACAGAGCAAGGGGTACAACCCATGAACCAGGCAATAAAGATGGCCGTGCGCGGCTGCTACAAGATCTTCGGCAGTGCGCCAGAGCAGATGGTCGAACGGGTGCGTGCCGGCATGAGCAAGACCGAGCTGCTGCAGCAACACGCCCATGTGTGCGGGCTGCGCGACATCAACGTCGACATGCGTGCCGGGCAGATCACCGTGATCATGGGCCTGTCCGGCTCTGGCAAGTCGACGCTGATCCGCCACCTCAATGGCCTGATCGCGCCGACCGCGGGGGAAATCCTGCTCGATGGCGTCGACCTCACGGCGCTGTCGGCAAACGAACTGCGCGAAGTGCGCCGGTCGAGCATCTCGATGGTGTTCCAGAATTTCGCGCTGATGCCGCACCAGACCGTGCTGCAGAACGTCGGCCTGGCCAAGCGCGTACGTGGCGAGCCGGCTGCGCAGGTGGAGGCCGATGCCCGGCGCTGGCTGGCGCGGCTGGGCCTGGCCGGTTTCGAGGACCGTTACCCGCACCAGCTCTCCGGCGGCATGCAGCAACGGGTGGGCATCGCCCGCGCGCTGTCGTCCGATGCCGACGTGCTGCTGATGGATGAGGCGTTCTCGGCGCTCGACCCGCTGACCCGCAAGGACATGCAGGACCTGCTGCTGGAACTGCAGCGCGAGCTGTTCAAGACCATCGTGTTCATCACCCACGACCTCGACGAGGCGCTGCGCATCGCCGACCACATCGTGATGCTCAAGGATGGTGAGGTGGTGCAGCAGGGGGACCCGCAGAGCATCGTGCTGCACCCGGCCAACGAGTACGTCGAGCGCTTCGTCAACGACATCAACCGCGCCCGCCTGCTGCGTGTGGAAAGCCTGGCGCAGCCAGCGTCGGTCGAGGAGTTGCGCCGCCTCGAGCGCATCGACGCGACACAGACCCTGGAGCATGCCCTGACTCAGGCCGGAGGCGACCCGGACCGGGCCTTTGCGGTGATGCGCGAGGGCCACCCGGCAGGGGTCCTGCACCTGCGTGACGTGATCAGGGCGATGCTCCCCGGCCAGCCCGGCAAACCCCAGGTCCAGCCACCTGCAGCGGCCGTCCGCGCAGGGCTCAACATTCACCAAGCGTAACCAGGAGCCAGACTTTGAACTACCTCGATCACTTCTACATCGATGGCCGTTTCGTCGAAGCCAGCGGCCGGACCCGGCGCCCGGTCATCAACCCCGCCACCCTCAAGGCGGTGGGCAGCATCGCCCTGGGTACTGCCGAAGACGTGGACGCGGCGGTCGCCGCCGCCCGGCGTGCCTTCGGGCCATGGTCGCGCACCCCGCGCGAACAGCGCCTGGCCGTGCTCAAGCGCTTCGAGGCCTTGTGCATCGAGCACCAGGAGGCGCTCGCCCAACGCATGACCCTGGAGATGGGCACGCCGATCAGCTTCTCGCGCCAGGCCCAGGTGGCCGGCTCGCTGGCGCATATCCGCAACGGCATCGAAATTCTCGAGGGCTTTGCCTTCGAGCGCGAGTCCGACGGCGTGCAGCTACGCTTCGAGCCGGTCGGCGTGTGCGGGCTGATCACGCCGTGGAACTTCCCGGTGCTGCAAGTCATTACCAAGCTGATTCCGGCGCTGGCCACCGGCTGCACCGTGGTCCTCAAGCCCAGCGAATACTCACCCCTGAGCACGATGCTGCTGGCCGAGCTGCTGCACCAGGCCGAACTGCCCGCCGGGGTGTTCAACCTGGTCAATGGCGACGGCGCCGGGGTAGGGCAGGCACTGTCCAGCCATCCCGATATCGACATGGTCTCTTTCACAGGCTCCACCCGGGCCGGGGTCAGCGTCGCGCAACTGGCTGCGCCGACGGTCAAGCGCGTGCATCAGGAGCTGGGCGGCAACTCGGCCAATATCCTGCTGGCGGATGCGGACCTGGCGAGCGCTGTGGCCAACGGCGTGCACGCCGCCTACCGCAATGCCGGGCAGTCCTGCACGGCGCCAGGGCGCATGCTGGTGCCGGCGCACCTGCACGACCAGGCCGTGGCGATTGCCCGTGAGGCGGCGCAGAGCGTGGTGGTTGGCGATGTGTTCGATGCGCGTACCACCCTCGGCCCGGTGATGAACAAGGCCCAGCATGACCGCGCCCAGGCGTTGATCGCCGAAGCGCTGGCCGACGGTGCCCAGCTGGTCACTGGCGGCCTGGGCTTGCCCGACGGCGTGGGGCAGGGCTTCTTCATAAAACCCACGGTGCTGGCCAACGTTACCGAGCACATGCGTATCGCCCGCGAAGAGATCTTCGCCCCGGTGGTGTGCCTGATCCCGTACCAGACCCCTGAGCACGCCGTGGCCATGGCCAACGACACCCCCTATGGCCTGGCTGCCTACCTGCAAGGCAGCGACCGCCAGGCGCTGCTGCGCATGGCCGGCGAGTTGCGCGTGGGGCAGGTGCAGATCAACCAGCCGGCCTGGGTCGCCAGTGCGCCGTTCGGCGGTTACAAGCAGTCGGGCAACGGCCGGGAGTGCGGCGAGTTCGGCTTCGAGGCGTATCTGGAGGTCAAGGCCGTACTGGGTTGAGGGCGTTGCGAGGTTTGTCTTCGTTCATTGCTTCGTTCACTGCTTCGTTCACTGCTTCGTTCATAACAGCAAGCCATTCGAGGAACCGTCATGGCGAGTGCGACAGTAGCCACACAGCAAGCACCGATGCAGAAATTCCGGCTCGATGATGAGGTCCATCTCAACTACAGGGCCGACGAGGCCGTGCGCGCCCACCCGCTGGTCCCGGTGGACGCCAGTATCATCCAGGCCTATGCGGCCATCGACCGCAAGGCCCTGCGGGCCTATCGCCTGGCCCGCATCCGCGAGCAGCTGCGCCAGCATGACTACGCCGGCATCCTGCTGGCCGACCCGCTGAACATCCGCTACGCCACCGACACCCTGAGCCTGGGCGTCTGGGTGATGCATGCCCCCAGCCGCTACGTGTACATCGCCACGGACGGGCCGGTGGTGCTGTTCGACTTCACCAGCAGCAAGCACAACAGCGAGCATGTCGAGACCATCGACGAGATTCGCCCGACCACGCCGTGGATCTACTTCCTGGCCGGCCCCCGGGTCGATGAAAAGGCCGAGCTGTGGGCGCGGGAGATGGCTGACCTGATCAAGACCCATGGCGGTGCCAATACCCGCCTGGCGGTCGACCGCTGCGACCCGTGGGGCGCCGACCGGCTCAAGGCCCAGGGCATCTCGCTGTTCGACGCCCAGCCGTTGATGGAGCAGGCGCGGCTGATCAAGTCCGCCGAGGAAATCGCCAGCCATCGCGTGTCGATGGCGGTGTGCGACCTGGGCGTGGCGCGCATGCGCCAGAACCTGGTGCCGGGCATCAGCGAGAATCAGCTGTGGAGCATCATGCACTCGACCAACGTGGCCCACGGCGGCGAGTGGGCCGAGGCGCGCCTGCTGACCTCCGGGCAGCGCACCAACCCGTGGTTCCAGGACGCCACCGACAAGGTGATCCAGGCGGGCGAGATGGTCGGCTTCGACACCGACATGATCGGCCCGGGCGGTTACCTCTCGGACATCTCGCGCAGCTTCATCTGCCCGGGCAAGGCACCGACCGCCTACCAGCGCGACCTGCTGCAGACAGCGTCCGACCAGTTGTGCCACAACATCGACCTGATCCGCCCGGGCCTGACCTTCCGCGAGTTCGCCGAGCGCTGCTGGCCGGTGCCCAAGCAGTACGAGCACAACCGCTACATGATGATGGTGCACGGTTGTGGCCTGGCCGATGAATACCCCAGCGTGGCCTATGCCGTCGACTTCGAGGCGTGGGGCTACGACGGGGTGTTCCAGGAGAACATGGTGATCTCGGTCGAGAGCTACATCGGCGAGCAGGGCGGCGCCGAGGGCGTCAAGCTGGAGGAGCAGTTGCTGATCACCGCAGACGGCGCGGTAAAGCTGTCGAGCACGCCGCTGATGGACGTGCCCGACTGAGGCCGCTCAGGCCTCGGCCGCTTCGCGGCGATAGGCATAGGTCTCGGCAAAGCGCGACAGCATGTAGGCGCTGCACGACACTGCCGGGTACCTGGCCGGGTTGTCCGCGCTGGAGCAGTTGGGCAGGCAGCTGATTTCGGTGTCCGGGTGCGGTTCGGCGAAGAACGGCATCGAATAGCGGTCCACGCCCAGCGGGCTGATCACCCGGTGCGGTGTGGACGTGTAACGGTCGTTGCTCCAGCGCGCCATCATGTCGCCGATGTTCACGACATAGGTGCCTTCGATGGGTGGGGCGTCGATCCATTCGCCGTTCACGTTCTGCACCTGCAGGCCGCCGGCGTCGTCCTGGTACAGCAAGGTCACGCAGCCGTAGTCGGTGTGTGCGCCGGCGCCTTGCTGGTCGGCGCTGCTGGCGGTCTGGCGGGGCGGGTAGTGGATCATGCGGAACACGCTGATCGGCTCGGCAAAGCGTCGGTCGAAAAAGTCCTCTTCGATGCCCAGCGCCTCGGCCATGGCCCGCAGCAGGGTCAGGGACAGGGCGTGCATGTCCTGGTAATGCTGTTGCAGCAGCGCTTCCCAGCCGGGGATGGCCGGGTGGCGGTTGGGGCCGCGCAGCGGTTTGCCCGCCAGTACCTCAGGGTGGTCGGCGCTCATGTGCAAACCCATGTCGAAGGTTTCCTTGAGGTCACTCGGCCGGCTCGGGTCGAGCTGCTCGGTGGCGATGGCGCCATAACCGCGGTGGTGCGTGCTGCGAGTGATGTCGATGCGCAGCTTTTCCTCGATCGGGCGGGCAAAGAAATCTTCGGCGGCGGCTTTCAGTGCCGCGATGCGCGCCGCCGGGATCGGGTGCCCTTTGATGTAGTAGAAGCCCCATTGCCGGCAAGCGGCGTCGATCTGCCGGGCCACCGCCAGGCGGGCGGCGGGGTCGTGCTGGTACAGCGGGGCGATGTCGATGATGGGCAGTGTGTTCATCCGGCCTCCGGTAAAGTGAGTTGCAGACGGCTCTTGTGGGAGCGCTGGCCTTACTTGGGCAGCTGTGCAGTGATGCCCTTGACGTAGTAGTTCATGCCCGCCAGTTCGGCATTGCTGGCCACGGCGCCCTCGGCAATCTTCAGCGCACCGCTCTGGTCGAAGATCGGCCCGGTGAACGGGTGGAACGAACCATTCTTGATGCTGGCGATGATCTGCTCGGCGCCGCTTTTCACATCGGCTGGCACCAGGTCGCTGATTGGCAGCTCTACGGTGCCGTCAGCCAAACCACCCCAGTAGTCCTGCGGCTTCCAGTTACCGTCCATGACCGCCTGGGTGCTCTTGATGTAATGCGGGCCCCAGTTGTTGACGATCGAGGTCAGCACGGCCTTGGGCCCGAAGTGGGCCATGTCCGAGGCGTAGCCCACCGCGTAGATGCCACGGCGCTCGGCGGTCTGGATCGGCGCCGGGCTGTCGGTGTGCTGGAACAGCACATCGACACCCTGGTCGATCAGGGCGTTGGCCGCATCGGCTTCCTTGCCCGGGTCGAACCACGAATTGACCCACACCACCTTGATCTCGGTGCCGGGGTTGTACTTGTCCAGCGCCAGCTGGATGGCGTTGATGTCACGCAGCACCTCCGGGATCGGGAAGGAGGCGACGTAGCCGACCTTCTTGCTCTTGGTCATCTTCGCGGCGAGATAACCGCCGACGTAGCGGCCTTCATAGGAGGTGGCCAGGTAGGTGCCGAGGTTCTTGTCCTGCTTGTAGCCGGTGGCGTGTTCGAAGGTGACCTTGGGGAACTGCTTTGCAACCTTGGCGGTGGGGTTCATGTAGCCGAACGAGGTGGCAAACACCAGGTCGTAGCCGCCCTTGGCCATGTTGCGGATGACCCGCTCGGCGTCGGCACCTTCCGGCACGTTCTCGACGAAGCTGGTGTCGACCTTGTCGCCGAACTGCTTGATCAGCGCCTGGCGGCCCTGTTCGTGCTGGTAGGTCCAGCCGTGGTCGCCGACCGGGCCGATGTAGACGAAGCCGACTTTCAGCGGGTCGGCGGCGGAGGCGGACAGTGCGGTACCAAGGCCGATCGCGGCGGCCAGGGTGCGCAGCAGCTTGGTGCTTTTCTTCAGATGCATCGAGGGTTCACTCCTGTGGGTCTTGTGTTGTTTTCTTGTTTGCGGTGTGGCGTCAGCGTCCTGCTTTCCAGGGCTGGCCGAGCGAAACCGGTGCATACAGCCGGGTCTTGATCGCATCGCGTGACAGCACCACCAGCACCAGGATCGTCGCCACATAGGGCAGCATCGCCAGCAGGTTGGCCGGGAAGCTCACGCCGATGCCCTGGGCGACCAGGTGCAGGATGCTGGCCAGGCCGAACAGGTAGGCGCCGAGCAGCACCCGCTGCACCCGCCAGCTGGCGAACACCACCAGCGCCAGGGCGATCCAGCCGCGGCCGGCGGTCATGTTTTCTGCCCACATCGGGGTGTAGGCCAGTGACAGGTAGGCGCCGGCAAGGCCCGCCATGGCGCCGCCGAACAGCACCGCCAGGGTGCGCACGCGCAGCACCGGCAGGCCCATGGCGCTGGCCGCGTCGGGGTTTTCGCCTACGGCCTGGAGGATCAGGCCGGTACGGCTTTTCAGCAGCACCCAGGCGACCAGGGCGAAGAGGGCGAAGGACAGGTACACCAGCACGTCCTGGTTGAACAGCATGTGGCCGATGATCGGCAGGTCGGCCAGCAGCGGAATCGCCAGCGGTTCGAAGCCGCTCAGCGGCTTGCCGACCCAGGCGCTGCCAACGAACGCCGACAGGCCGACGCCGAAGATGGTCAGGGCCAGGCCGGTCGCCACCTGGTTGGCCTGGCAGCCCAGGGCGACCATGGCGAACAGCGCGGCCAGCAGCATGCCGGCCAGGCACGCCAGCAGCACGCCGAGCCACAGGCTGCCGCTGGCGTAGGCGACGATGAAGCCCACCACCGCGCCGAACAGCATCATGCCCTCCTGGCCGAGGTTGAGCACGCCGCTCTTCTCGCACACCAGTTCGCCCAGGGCCACCAGCAGCAGCGGGGTACCGCAGCGCACCATGGCGTAGAGGATGTTGCCAAGCAGATCGAGATCCATAGTCGAAGCCTCAGGTCAGGGGAGGTCAGGCACTGGCCGTTTCGGCCACCGGTGTACGCCGCCGCCACTTCAGCGTCAGCCGCGGCCGGTAGAGGATCAGCACGTCGCAAGCAAGCAGGTAGAACAGCATCAGTCCCTGGAACAGCCCGGTCAGCGCCTGCGGCAGGTTGAGGGTCATTTGCGCGTTCTCGCCGCCCAGGTAGAGCAGGGCCATCAGCAGGCCGGCAACCAGAATGCCGAGCGGGTTGAGCCGGCCAAGAAAGGCCACGGTGATCGCCGCATAGCCGTAGCCCGGCGACACTTGCGGCACCAGCTGGCCGATCGGCCCGCTGACTTCACTGACCCCGGCCAGGCCCGCCAGGCCACCGCTGATCAGCAACGCCAGCCACACCAGGCGCTTTTCGCGAAAGCCGACGAAGCCGGCGGCCCGCGGGTCGAGGCCGAGCACTTTGATCTGGAAGCCCAGGAAGCTCTTGTGCAGCAGCACCCACACGGCCACCAGCGCCAGCAGCACGAAGTACAGGCCGACATGCAGGCGGCCATCCGCGAACAGCGCTGGCAGGCGGCTGGCATCGCCGAACATCGCCGACTGCGGGAAGCTGAAGCCTTCGGGGTCCTTGAGCGGGCCGTGCACGCAATACAGCAGCAGGTTCAGGGCGATGTAGTTGAGCATGATGGTGGTGAGGATCTCGTTGGCATTGAAGTGCGTACGCAGCCACGCCGCCAATGCGCCCCACAGTGCGCCAGCGAGGGTGCCGGCCAGCAGCACCCAGAGCAGGGCCCAGCGGCTTTCCCAGCCGATGATGTGGATCGCCACGGCACTGCCGGCCAGGGCACCGATCAGCAGCTGGCCTTCGGCGCCGATGTTCCAGATGCGCGCCTGGTAGGCCACCGCCAGGCCCAGGGCGCAGAGCAGAATCGGCAGGGCCTTGAGCAGCAGCTCGCTGAGGCCGTAGAGGTCGCTGAGCGGTTCGATCAGCAAGGTGTGCAAGGTCGGCAGCGGGTCATGCCCCAGGGCGCTGAACAGGATCGCCCCGCTGACCAGGGTCAGCAGGCCGGCGAGCAGCGGTGACAGCACCAGCATGGCGCGCGACTGCTGGGTACGGGGTTGGAGGGATAGCAACATGGCGGGTTCTCGTCAGGTGGCGGCGTGCGCGGTATCGAACTGGCCGGCCATCCAGCTGCCGACCTCCACGCTGTGGGTGTCGGCGGTGGCCTTGAGCGGCGACAGGCGCCCACTGCACAGGGCGCCGATGCGGTCGCTGATCTGCAATAGCTCATCGAGGTCTTCGGAAATCACCAGGATCGCCGCGCCGGCATCGCGCAGGGCGATCAGGGCGCGGTGGATCGCTGCGGCGGCGCCGACATCGACGCCCCAGGTCGGGTGGGCAGCGACCAGCAGCCTGGGGTTCTGCAGGATTTCCCGGCCAAGGATGAACTTCTGCAGGTTGCCGCCAGACAGGCTGCGTGCCGTGGTTTGCGCATCCGGCGCCTTGACCGCGAAGCGCTGGATGATCTGCTCGGCCAGCGCCCGCACCTTGCCCGAGCGGACCAGGCCACGTTCGACCAGGCCTTGCTGGAAGGCCGTGAGCAGGGCATTGTCGGCCAGGCTCATGTCCGGCACTGCGCCGTGGCCCAGGCGCTCGGCCGGGACGAAGGCCAGGCCCAGGGCGCGACGGGCGTCCGGATGCAGGTGGGCCATGGGCTGGTTGTCGAGGCTGATGCGTTCGCGCTCGCTGGCGGGGAGGCGCGTTTCGCCGCTGAGCAAGGCCAGCAATTCGTCCTGGCCGTTGCCGGCAACCCCGGCGATTCCGACGATTTCACCGCTGCGTACTTCCAGGCGCAGGTGCTCGAACGAGGTGCCGAACGGGTCCTGGTTGCGCCAGCTGAGGTCGTCTACCCGCAGCCGCGGCAGGCCGCCGGCGCGCTTCGGGTAGCTGGCTTCAAGCCCTTCGGCATCGCCGACCATCAGCCGTGCCAGCTGCAGGTCGCTGCAGTCGGCAGGTACGCAGGCGCCGGAAACCCGGCCCGCACGCAGCACGGTGGCATTGTGGCAAAGGGCGCGCACTTCATTGAGCTTGTGGCTGATGAACAGGATGCTGCAGCCTTCAGCGGCCAGCGTGCGCAGGGTGACGAACAGTTGCTCGACTTCATGGGGCGTCAGCACCGAGGTCGGTTCATCCAGGATCAGCAATTTGATGTCCTGCATCAGGCAGCGCACGATTTCCACCCGCTGGCGTTCGCCGATCGACAGGCTGTGCACCAGGCGCTCCGGCTCCAGCGCCATGCCATAGCGCTGCGAGACCTCGCGGATACGCGGCGCCAGCTGCTTCGGCGAGCCCGCCTCGCGGCCCAGTGCCAAGGCGATGTTCTGCGCCACGGTCAGGGTTTCGAACAGCGAAAAATGCTGGAACACCATGCCGATTCCCAGCCTGCGGGCCTGGCCTGGCTCATCCACTTGCAGTGGCCGGCCTTCCCACCACAACTGGCCGGCGTCCGGCCGGGTGACGCCGTAGATGATCTTCATCAGGGTGCTCTTGCCCGCGCCGTTCTCGCCAAGCAGGGCATGGATTTCACCGGCGGCGATGCGCAGGTCGACGCGGTCGTTGGCCAGCGTGCCTGGGTAACGCTTGGTAATGGCACGTAGCTCGAGGCGCAGGTGCGCAGGGGTTTCGGACATGGGCTGCTCGATGTGCTGGAGGTGAGCAGCTTGCAAAGCAAAAACATGGCCAGGTGGTCAGATTCCCGTTCGACGTCCGTTGCAGACAGGGCCACGGCCAGTCAGGGCAGGGTGCCGGGCAGGTGCAGCGGTAGGCGGGGTGGGTGGTTTTGGGGCGTTGCGGGCGCCAAAGTGGGGCGAAATTCAAGCATGAGCTGCCTTGATGCATTCACATAATGCGACTAATACTAAAGAGCTGCCGAGAAGAGGGATGGTCATGCAGACGCGCTTCGTTGTGGTACCCGCGCTACCGCTGGAAAAGGAATACCTACCGAGAGGGGCTGGCTTTCCCACGTCCTTGGGCAGGGGCTACGACCTCTACGACACGCGCGACAAGCTCAGGCTGACGCTAAATTTTCCTACGCGGGCTGAAGCGGATTACGCGTGTGCCTGCCGTAACGGTCTGCTGAGCGCGCCAGATGAAGACGCCTGCGGCGGGCACTCAGGGTGGTGTGCCGCCGAAACCTGACGCGTCAGGGCAGCTTCGCCATCCCGGCGCAAGCCGGCTGATATCAACGATCCTGGCGTTACTGCGCCCGTAGCCACATTTTCCTCGCCGCTTCGCTGCTGTACTACCCGCTGCTCAGAGGCCACCGCCCACGTTGCGGTTGAACGTTGCCAGGGCGCAGGGCTCATACATGCAAAGGGCATAGCGAGGAGGGTCACCCATGAGCATCGAACGCAGCATCCCCGAGCTTGAGGCCTGGTACGCCCAGTACGATGACATCAGCTACCGCCGCGAGTCGCCGGACGCCTACCATCATGAACTGGTTCGCACGGCCGAGGCCTTGCGCGACGATGGTGCCATCGACTGGGATGACTGGCTGGCACTCAAAGCGCTGGCCGATGACGCCCATGTCCATGCGCTGGAAGATGCCGTGCAGGCCCACGTGAGTGACCCGGACGCATGAAAGCACTGAAGATCGCCACCTTCAACATCAACGGCATCCGCAGCCGCTTGCCGGCGCTGCTGGCCTGGCTGGAGCGGGAGCAGCCGGATATCGCCTGCCTGCAGGAACTCAAGGCGCCGGATGTGCAGTTCCCACGGCAGGACCTGGAGGCGGCAGGCTACGGCTGCCTTTACCAGGGGCAGCCGTCGTGGAACGGTGTGGCGATCCTGGCCCGCGGCAGCGAACCGCTGGAGGTCCGCCGCGGCTTGCCTGGCATGGAGGATGACAGTCAGAGCCGCTATCTGGAGGCAGCAGTGCATGGCGTGCTGGTGGCCTGCCTGTACCTGCCCAACGGCAACCCGCAGCCGGGGCCGAAGTTCGACTACAAGCTGCGCTGGTTCGAATGCCTGATCAAGCATGCCAAAGGGCTGTACGCAAGCGGCCACCCGACGCTGCTGGCCGGCGATTTCAACGTGGTGCCGACCGACCTGGACATCTACAACCCCCGCTCATGGCTCAAGGATGCGCTGCTGCAGCCCGAGTCGCGTGCGTGCTATCAGCGGCTGCTGGACCAGGGCTGGGTCGATGCCATTCGCCACCTGCACCCCGACGAGCGCGTGTACACCTTCTGGGACTACTTCCGTAATCACTGGGCACGCAACGCCGGGCTGCGCATCGACCACCTGCTGCTCAACCCGGACCTTGCGCCTTACCTGAAACGGGCCGGCGTCGACGCCTGGGTGCGTAACGAAGCCAAGGCCAGTGACCACGCGCCGGTGTGGATCGAGGTGGGTGGGCGCAAGCAGTAGCTCACAGCAGCGTGTCCAGGGTGATCGGAAACGCCCTGATGCGCTTGCCCGTGGCGTGGTAGACCGCGTTGGCGACTGCCGCCGCCACCCCGACCACGCCGATTTCACCCACGCCTTTGGAACCCAGCTCGTTGACGATGTCGTCCTGCTCGTCGACAAATATCACCTCGACATCGGCGACGTCGGCATTGACCGGAATGTGGTACTCGGCCAGGTTGTGGTTGAGTATCCGGCCCAGCGCATGGTCAGTCTGGCTCTGTTCCTGCAGGGCCATGCCAAGCCCCCACACGACACCCCCGAGGATCTGGCTGCGAGCGGTTTTCGGGTTGACCACACGCCCGGCCGCGATGGCGCTGACCACGCGGGTGACCTTTATCGTGCCCAGTGCCTCATCCACCTGGACTTCGACGAACACCGCCGAGTGCGTTGCGGTGGAAAACGCCTCACGCTTCGCGCTCGGCTCTGCATCGATCTGTACCTCGAAGCAGCCTTTTTCCGCAGTGGCGGCGATGTCCGCGAGCGCGATGCGCTGGTTGCCGAAATGCAGGTGGCTATCGGCAAAGCGGATCGCCTCCACGGGCAGACTGGCGAGGGCCGGGTAGGTCGCGCGTGCCTGTTCCAGCACCTTGCTGCGCAGGACCTGGCAGGCTTGCGAGACTGCCGCTCCGACGGACGAGACGGTGAACGAGCCGCCCTGCAAGGGCGCGGTCGGCAGTGAGGAGTCACCCAGCATGAAGGTCACGTCCGCCACCGGCAGGCCCAGCGCGTCGGCGGCGATCTGGGTCATGACCGTGTAGGTGCCGGTACCGATATCGGTGGTCGCGCTGCTGACCGTCAAGTGGCCTTGTGCATCCAGCCGCGCCTTGGCGCTGGCCTTCATCTGCATGGCTTCCCACACGCCACCCGCCATGCCCCAACCGATCAGTTGCCGACCTTTGCGCATACTACGTGGTACGGCAGTACGGCCGCTCCAGCCGAAGCGCCTGGCGCCCTGGTCATAGCAGGCCAGCAATGCCTTGCTGGAGTAAGGCTTGCCTTCGTTGCCGTTATGGTCGGCGAAATTGACCCGACGCAATTGCACTGGGTCGATATCGAGCGCACAGGCGAGTTCGTCCATCGCGCATTCCAGTGCAAGCACACCGGAACCCGCACCGGGCGCACGCATGTCCAGCGGGGTGTAGACGTCGAGCGGGGTCAGGCGATAACTCAGCGCAACGTTGTCGCAGCGGTACAGCATGCCGCTCCATTCCACCAGGTGCTCGGTAAAGTCTTCGAAGCGAGACGTCTGGCCGATCGCGTCATGGGCAACCGCCAGCAACCGACCGTCGGTATCGGCCCCCAGGCGCAGGCGCTGCAGCGTGCGAGGCCGGTAGCCAAAGGTGAACATCTGTTGGCGGGTGAGGGTGACCCTGACCGAGCGTTTCAGGTGCAGTGCGGCCATGACCGCAAGCGGTAACTGGTACTGCGGACGCAACCCGGAGCCGAACGCACCGCCGACATACGCGGCCAGGACCCGGACGTTGTCCTTGGGCAGCCCGAACACCTTGTGCAGGTAGTCCTGGCAGTTCTGCGTGCCTTGGGTCTTGTCGTGGATCTCAAGCCGATCGCCCGGTTTGTAGAAAACCGTCGAGGCATGAGGCTCCATGGGGTTGTGATGTTCGTTGGCGGTCTGGTAGGTCGCATCGACCTTGACCGGCGCCTGGGCGAACTGCCCGGCGAAGTCGCCACGCGGCGCGGGTGTCTCGGCAGGGGCCGGGTGGCTGTGATCGAGGTCGGCCAGCAAGTCGGTCTGGTGCGCCTCCTGGCTGTATTCGATGTTGATCAGGGAGCCTGCGTAGCGGGCCAGCTCGAGGTTCTCCGCCACCACCAGTGCCAGCGGCTGCCCGCTGTACAGTACGCGGTCATTGAACAATGGGCGAAAAGGCGCGCCTTCGGCCGAGTCTGCGTCGCTGTAGTCATCGTCGTAACTGGAAACCCGAGGGCGATGGGCATGGTCCAGCACGGCGATGACGCCGGGTACCTTGAGCGCCTCGCTGCTGTCGATGCGAAGCACCCGGCCACGGGCGATGGTGCTGCAGACGACGCTGCCATGCAGCAGGCCGGTGTCGGAGTATTCGCCGGCATAGCGAGCCTGCCCGGTGACCTTTGCCAGGCCATCGACACGGTCTATGGGCTGGCCGACAACTGGGGTAATGCCATTCATGGGGTGGCTCCTGGGTAGGTTTTGCCAAAGGCGGCCTCACTTAGCGCACGGACGATGGCCCGCTGTGCGAGGGGCACCTTGAAACCGTTGTGGTTCAGCGGCCTGGCACCTTGCAGCAACAGGTCGGCGGCTTGCGTGAACAGTGCCTCGGAAGGCGCCTGGCCCTGCAATGCCTGTTCGGCGGTGGCTTCGCGCCAAGGCTTGTGCGCTACGCCGCCGAGGGCCAGACGGGCCTGCTCGATGAGGCCCTCCTTGATAGTCAGCCCCGCCGCGACCGATACCAGGGCGAAGGCATACGACGCCCGGTCGCGGATCTTCAGGTAGCTGCAATGCGCCGCGAAGTCTGGCGGCGGCAGCTCGATGGCGACGACCAGTTCATCATCGCTCAGGTGATTGTCGCGCTCGGGTGCGTTACCCGGCAGGCGGTGGAAGTCCGCGAAGGCGATCTGGCGCTCACCGCGCGCGCCCTGCACGTGTACCACCGCGTCCAGGGCGGCCAGGGCGACGCACATGTCGGAGGGATGGGTGGCGACGCAGGCGGCGCTGGCACCGAGGATCGCGTGCATCCGGTTCAGGCCGGTGCGCGCCGGGCAGCCGCTGCCGGGCTGGCGTTTGTTGCACGGCGTGCCGGTGTCGTAGAAGTAAGCGCAGCGTGTGCGTTGCAGCAGGTTGCCACCGGTGGTCGCCATGTTTCGCAACTGCGGCGAGGCGCCTGCCAGGATGGCCTGGGACAGCAGTGGATAGCCTTGCTCGACCTGCGGGTGCCAGGCCAGTTCGGCATTACTGACCAGTGCGCCGATGCGCAAGCCGCCGTTTGCTGTGGCTTCGATTGCCCTGAGCGGCAGGCCTGAAATGTCGATCAGGCGCTCAGGCCGTATGACGTTTTCCTTCATCAGGTCGACCAGGTTGGTGCCGCCGGCAATGAACCGGGACGACAGGCCGGCGAGGTGGATGGCTTCGTTGACGGAGGCGGGTTTGTGGTAGCTGAAGGGGTTCATTTGCCTGCCTCCTGCATCAGCGGCAGGGCTTCTTCCACGGCTGCGACAATGTTGCTGTAGGCGCCGCAACGGCACAGGTTGCCGCTCATCTGCTCGCGTATGGCTTCGCGGCTGTCGGCCCGCCCTTCGCGGGCCAGGCCGACAGCCGAGCAGATCTGCCCGGGGGTGCAGTAGCCGCACTGGAAAGCGTCATGGCTGATGAACGCACGTTGCATGGGGTGCAGCTGGTCGCCATTGGCCAGCCCTTCGATGGTGACCAGTTCGGCGCCGTCGCACATGACCGCCAGGGTCAGGCAGGCATTCACCCGCCGGCCGTCACGCAACACGGTGCAGGCGCCGCACTGGCCGTGGTCACAGCCTTTCTTGGTGCCGGTCAGGTCCAGCTGCTCACGCAGCAGATCGAGCAGCGTCGTCCATGGCAGGACCTGCAGCGAGCGGGCCTGCCCGTTCAATGTCAGGCTGATCGGGTGCGCCTGGGCGTCTTCGGGAGTGTTTGCACGCATGGGAGGTCCTCACGGTGGGTCATTTCTTGCCCGGCAATACCGAGCTGAGCACTTGTTTGGCCGTCTGCACGATGACGCCGGCCTGGTCCGGGTCGCCCTGCAGCAGGGTGCTGGCGAACTTCTTCGCTTGTTCCAGCTTGATATGCGGCGGCAGCGGCGGCACGTCGGGGTCGGTCTTGAATTCGATCAATACCGGCCGGTCGGCGGCCAGGGCCCGCTCCCAGGCGCCAGCGATGTCTTCTTCGCGCTCGACGTAGATGCCTTGCAGGCCGATGGAGATGGCGAACAGGTGGTAGGGCACGTCAGGTATCGATTGCGAAGCCTCGAACTTCGGGTCGCCCTCCATCACCCGTTGCTCCCAGGTGACCTGGTTGAGGTCTTCGTTGTTGAACACGGCGCAGATCCATTGCGGGTTGTCCCACTGCTGCCAGTACTTGGCCACGGTGATCAGCTCGGCCAGATTGCTCATCTGCATGGCGCCATCACCGACCAGGGCGACCACGGCACGCTCTGGCTGAGCGAACTTGGCGGCGATCGCGTAGGGCACGGCCGCGCCCATGCTGGCCAGGCCGCCGGACAACGAGCACTGCATGCCCTGGCGGATTTGCAGGTCGCGGGCGAACCAGTTGGCGCAGGAGCCGGAATCGCTGGTGATGATGGCGTTGTCAGGCAGGCGTGGAGAAAGCTCGTGCACCACGCGTTGCGGGTTGATCGGCTCGGCCTTGACCAGTGCGCGTTTTTCCAGGGTCTTGTCCCAGTGGGCCCGCCAGCTTTCGACCTTGTCACGCCAGCGCCGGTCCGCCTTGTGCTCCAGCAGTGGCAGCAGCGCGTGCAGGGTTTGCGCGGCGTCGCCGACCAGGTTCACCTCCATCGGGTAGCGCAGGCTGAGCATGTCGGGTTGCAGGTCGATCTGCACGCCACGGGCCTGGCCTTCCTTGGGCAGGAATTCGGAATAGGGGAAGCCCGAGCCGATCATCAGCAGGGTGTCGCACTCGGCCATCAGCCGGTAGCTGGGTTCGGTGCCGAGCAGGCCGATGGAACCGGTGACCCACGGTAGGTCGTCAGGCAGCACAGCCTTGCCCAACAGCGCCTTGGCTACACCTGCGCCGAGTTTTTCGGCAGTCGCAATGACCTGCTCGGTGGCTTGCAGCGCGCCGGCCCCAACCAGTATCGCCACCTTGCGCCCCGCGTTGAGCACGTCGGCGGCGCGCTGCAGGTCCTCGTCGAAGGGGACTACCTTGGGCTTGCTGTAGCCGATGCCGGAATGCACCGTGCCGTGGGCTTTGGGCGGCTCGTTGTAGGGCAGGTCTTGCAGATCGTTGGGCAGGATGATCGCGGTGACCCGGCGCTCACCGACCGCGGTGCGCACAGCGCGGTCGAGCAAGTGGCGGACCTGTTCCGGCGTGGATGCTTGCTGGACGAAGGCGCCGGCCACATCCTTGAACATCGACAGCAGGTCGAGCTCTTGCTGGTAGTGCCCGCCGAGCGCGGCGCGGGCCTGCTGGCCGACGATGGCCAGCACCGGCTGGTGGTCCATGCGCGCATCGTACAGACCGGTGAGCAGGTGCGAGGCGCCGGGGCCGGAGGTGGCGATGCACACGCCCAGTTCGCCGGTGAACTTGGCGTGGGCGCTGGCCATGAACGCGGCCATTTCTTCGTGGCGGGCCTGGATGAACTCGATCTTGCCCTTGGCCCGGTTCAGCGCGCCGAACACGCCATTGATGCCATCGCCCGGGTAGCCAAAGATGCGCCGCACGCCCCATTGATACAAGCGCTCCACCAGAAAGTCGCCTACCGTGCCAGTCATCGTCTTCTCCCGGAATGTCCTCGATAGGGGTCTGGACTTGGCAGGCTTCGGGAAAGTTTCAACCGTGTTCGCGTCTGTCGGCTGACCGGAACCTCGTCGTGCTCGCAAGCTTCCCAGGCACATCGACCCACTGATCAGGACCCATGCAGATGAGCGCTATCGACACCACCAGCAGCAACTTGCAGACCCTGCTTTTCGACGATGACGGGGCCACACCCAACAGCCGGTTTCCGGTACTGCTGTACCGGTTTCAGCTTGACCCTGCAGAGGACAATGCCAGTGCGTTCGAGGCGCTGTTCTCGGCCCACCAGTGGGCACCGCTATGGCGTGCCGGCATCTTCGACTACCACCATTTTCACCCCAACGCCCACGAGGCCCTGGGCGTCGCCAGGGGGCATGCCCAGGTCACCCTTGGCGGCGAAGCGGGGCAGACGCTGAGTGTCAAAGCGGGGGATGTGCTGGTGTTGCCGGCGGGTACTGGTCATCGCTGTGTGGAAGCCAGCGATGACTTTCTGGTGGTCGGCGCCTATCCGCACGGGCAGGAGCAGTACGACATCCAGCGTCCCGATCGGGCGAAGCACCAACAGGCGTTGGCGCGCATCGCTGCCGTCCCCGTCCCCGCGCAGGATCCGGCCACGGGCATGCAGATGACCCACTGGCATAACCGAACCTCAAACGACTGAGGGCGCGCATGGCCCTGTGCTGTCAAACCCACTCGACCCGGTCGGCCAGCCGGCTGGCCCGCTGCATCAGCACCTCGGCCGGTGTCGCGTTGCTGATCGCCAGGCGCAGGCGCCCGAGATAGCGGCCTTGAATGGGCTCGATGGCAGCCGAATGCAGGCTCACACCTTCGCCCAGTGCCGCGCTGATAGCCGGCAGGTCAGGCTGCAAGTGTTGCTGTCCGGTGTAATGCAGGTCGATATAGCGGTGACCAGGGTGACTGGCCTGGCGCGGCAGGGCGGCGTCGCTCAGGAGGATGCGGCTGACAGGGTGTTGGGGATTGCCGAACACCTGCCACACCTCACCGGCTTCGACGATACGGCCTTGTTCCAGTACGGCCACCCGGTCACACAGGTCGCGTATAACCTGCATTTCGTGGGTGATCAGGACGATGGTCAGGCCCAGCCGCTGGTTGATGTCGCGCAACAGCTCAAGCACCGACTCGGTACTTTGCGGGTCGAGTGCCGAGGTGGCCTCGTCGCACAGCAGGATCTGCGGTTGCAGCACCAGCGCCCGGGCAATGCCCACGCGCTGCTTCTGGCCGCCCGACAGTTGCGCCGGGTAGTTACCGGCGCGCTCTGCCAGGCCCACCAGCTGCAACAGTTCCCGCACCCTGGCGGCGCGCTGCCCGTGAGGCACACCGGCCATGCGCAGGGGCAGCTCGACATTCTCCCAGACGGTGCTGTTGGCCAGCAGGTTGAAGTGCTGGAAGATCATCGCCACCTTGCGCCGCAGGCTCTGCAGCGGCTTGCCCTGCAGGCCGGCAATGTCCTGGCCGTCGATCAGCACCTGGCCGGCGCTGGGCGCCTCCAGGCGGTTGAGCAGGCGCAGCAGCGAGGACTTGCCCGCGCCACTGCGGCCGATGATGCCGAACACCTCGCCGCGGCGTATTTCCAGGTCGATAGCATCCAGCGCGCTGACCCCGCCGTAGCGCTTGTGGATGCCCTGCAGTTGCACGTGGGCCAGGGCTGGCTGCAGCTGCTGCTGAAAGCGGCTCATGGCTCAGAACCCCGGGGCGATCTGGCCCTTGTAGCGGGTCAGGATGAAGTTGCGCACTTCGGGCGAGTTGAGCGCCTTGGCCAGTTTCTGGATACCGGGGTCCTGCAGGTTGTCGGGGCGGGCGACCAGGTACTCGACATACAGGTCCTTGCCTTTCTCGACGATCAGCGCGCTGTTGGTGTCGATACCCGCCTCCAGAGCGTAGTTGGCGAAAACGAAGGCCAGGTCCACCTGCTTGACCGAGCGGGCCAGCATGGCGCCTTCCAGCTCGCGGATCTTCAGGTGGCGCGGGTTGTCGGTGATGTCACGCTGGGTGGACTGCGGGTTGGCCGGGTCCTTGAGCTTGAGCAATCCGGCCTCGGCCAGCAGCACCAGGGCGCGGCCGGTGTTCACCGGGTCGTTGGGGATGGCCACGCTGGCGCCATCGGGCAGCTCGGCCAGGGTCTTGTACTTGGCCGAGTAGGCGCCGAACGGCTCGATGTGTACACCGACCACCGGCACCAGGTCGGTATGCCGGGTCTGGTTGAAGTCGTTGAGGAACGGCCGGTATTGGTAGTAATTGGCATCCAGATGCTTTTGCGCCAGTTGCAGGTTGGGCTGGATGAAGTCGTTGAACACCTTGATGTCGAGGTCCACGCCCTCCTTGGCCAGGGCTGGCTTGACGAATTCGAGGATCTCGGCGTGGGGCACCGGCGTGGCGCCGACCACCAGATGTTCGGCGGCCTGGGCGCTGAAGGCGATGAAGGCGGCGAGGGCAGTGAGGGTCTTTCTCATGATGGGGATACCTTGAGGGGATTCAGCGTCGGGTGAAATGTCTTACCAGGCGGTCACCGCTCATCTGCAACACCTGCACCAGCAGGATCAGCAGCAGCACGGTGACCACCATCACGTCGGTCTGGAAGCGCTGGTAGCCGAAGCGGATCGCCAGGTCGCCGAGGCCGCCGCCGCCGATCACGCCGGCCATGGCGGTGTAGTCGACCAGCACGATGGCGGTGACCGTGATGGCCGCGATCAGCCCGGTGCGCGCTTCGGGCAGCAGGGTGTAGCGGATGATCTGGGGGATGCTGCCGCCCATGGCCTGGCTGGCTTCCACCAGGCCACGGTCGACTTCGCGCAGGGCGGTTTCCACCAGGCGGGCGAAGAACGGCGTGCAACCGACCACCAGCGGCGGAATGGTGCCCTTGACCCCCAGGGAGGTGCCGGTCAGCAGCGTGGTCAACGGGATCAGCACGATCAGCAGGATGATGAACGGCAGCGAACGCAGCACGTTGACCACCACGGAGAGGCTGCGGTAGAGCGGCCCGTTGGCGAGCAATTGGCGTTGCCCGGTGAGGTACAGCAACACCCCCAGTGGCAGGCCGAGCAGCACCGTGAAGCCCAGTGCCGCGCCCAGCATGCTCAGGGTGTCGAGGCAGGCCTGGGCGATTTCGCCCCAATCGAGGTTGCTCAGCAGCTCGTTCATCGGCGAGCCTCACGGCGCAGGGCGGCGACCGGGTGCGATCCATCCAGGCGGTCGCCGCGGCCGAACAGCTTGTTGCGCAAAGTGCCGGGTTGGTAGGCCCGCTTGAACAGCCCGCGGGCCTGCAGCTCCGGCACCAGCAGGTCGACCACGGCCGTGAAGGTTTCCGGCGCGACCACGCTGGCCAGGTTGAAACCGTCGACGCCGGTTTCCTCCACCCATTCCTGCAATTGATCGGCCACCGTCTGTGCCGAGCCCACCAGCACTGGGCCGTCACCACCGATGGCGCAGTAATCGGCAATTTCGGCGGTGGTCCAGGTGCGTGTCGGGTCGGCGCGGGTGAAGGCTTCCACGGCGGACTGGATGGCGTCGCTGGGCACTTCGCGCAGCACCTGGTCAGGGGCGTATTCGGCGAAGTCGATACCGGTCCAGCCGGCCATCAGGGTCAAGGCGCCGCTGGCGCTGGCGTACTGGCGATACTCGTCGAGCAGGGCCAGCGCCTGCTGGTCGGTCGGCGCGACGATCACGGTCAGTTGTTCGAGGATCTGTACCTCATCGGCCGCGCGGCCGGCGGCAGCCACTGCCGCACGCAGTTCGGCCACCTGCTTGCGCAGCACCGCCTTGCTGGGGGCTGCGACGAACACGCACTCGGCATGGGCGGCGGCGAAGGCACGGCCGCGGCTCGAGGCGCCGGCCTGGTAGATCACCGGCGAGCGTTGCGGCGAAGGTTCGCTCAGGTGAAAACCTGGCACCTTGAACCAGGTGCCCTGGTGGTCGATGCCGTGGACCTTGCGCGGGTCGGCATATACCCCGGTTGCCCGGTCGGCCTGGACCGCATCGTCTTCCCAACTGGTTTCCCAGAGCTTGTAGCAGACCTGCAGGTATTCCTCGGCCAGTGCATAACGCTGATCGTGGCTGAGTGGCGGTTGCCCCAGGTTGCGTGCGCCACTGGCCAGGTAAGAGGTGACGATGTTCCAGCCGGCGCGTCCCTGGGTCAGGTGATCGAGGGTGCTCATGCGCCGGGCGAACGGGTAGGGGTGCTCGAACGACACCGACGCGGTCACGCCGAAACCCAGGTGGCGGGTGGCGGCGGCCATGGCCGGTACCAACTGCAACGGGTCATTGACCGGCACTTGGGCAGCGCTGCGCAAGGCCGCGTCGGCATTGCCGCCATACACGTCATAGACGCCCAGCACATCGGCGATGAACAGCCCGTCGATGCAGCCCCGCTCCAGGGTCCTGGCCAGCTCGACCCAATAGTGGATATCGGTATAGCGGGTGGCCTGGTCCCGCGGGTGGCGCCAGAGCCCTGGCGAAAGGTGGCCGACGGTGTTCATGGCAAAGGCGTTGAGGCGGATCTGCTTGGTCATGGTCGCGCTGCCTCAGTTCCAGTCATGGCGGGCAGGCTTGATGCCGTTCAAGGCCCAGTTGCCGACCAGGTGGTATTTCCAGCGCACCGGGTCGTGCAGGGTATGCACCCGGGCGTTGCGCCAGTGGCGGTCGAAGTTGTGCCGGGTCAGCGACGAGCGCGTGCCGCCCAGTTCGAACAGGCGGTTGCTGGCCTCGATGGCCACCTCGGTGGTGAGCACCTTGGCCTTGGCCACGGCCACCGAGGCCAGGGCCACGTTGTCTTCATCCGGCGCCGGCCTGGCCGCATCCAGGGCCAGGCCGGCACGCTCAAGCAGCGCCTCGGCCGCTTCCTGGCGGATTTCCAGAGAGCCGACCTGAATGATGGTCAGCGGGTCTTCGCTGGCCTTTTCGACCTTGGCGTCGATCCACGGGCGGGCGTGCTGGCGCACGAAGGCGATGGTGTCGTCCAGCGCCGCACGGCCGATGCCGGCATCGATGGCGGCGGTGGTGAGTTGGGCGAAGGGGCCAGCCAGGGTCGGGCTTTCGTAGGAGCGGTAGCTGGGGAACAGGTTGAACGCCGGCACCCGCAGGCCGTCGAGCAGCACGGTGCCGCTGGAGGTGGTGCGCTGGCCCATGCTGCTCCAGTCGTCGACGATCACCAGGCCGGGGGTGTCGCGTTCGACGAACGCCAGCTGTGCACGGTCCTGCTCATCCAGCGCCAATACTCCGATCCAGTGGGCGTACAAGGAGCCGGTGCAGTAGCCTTTGCGCCCGTCGATGCGAAAACCGTCGCCTTCGGCCACCAGGCGGGTGCGAATGTCCTGGACGGTCTTGCCGCCGGTTTCCGACAGGGCATTGGCAAAGCGATGGCCCTGCAGCACCAGGCCGAAGAAGTGGCGTTGTTGTTCGGCGGTGCCTTGCAGGCGGATGTCTTCGAGCAGGCAGTAATGATTCTGCGGAATTTGCCCCAACGAAGGGTCGGCGGCCGAAACGATGGCGATGACGCGCGCGAGCGTGGCGTACGAGACCTCGGCACCGCCATAGGCCCGTGGCACGGTGATGCCCCACAGCCCGCTGTTGGAGAAGGCGTCGACAATGTCTGCCGGTACTTGCCGCTGTCGATCGCGTTCGGCCGCGCCTTCGCGCAGCAGCGCAGCGACCTGATGGGCGACGGCGATCGCCTCGCCGTCGTTTTCGATGATGTGGGCTGCAGGGCGGCGGATTTCGTAGGCTGCAGAGAGGATTTCGCTAGGCATGGACAACTCGATGTGTAGTCGGACGACTTCACATTGCAGCTGTTGTGCCAGCCCCGGGAGTGCCGCAAACCAAGGCCTCGCCGCCAGCCGAGGGCGAGCGTTCCTGTGTGGATCGCCGCCAACTGTTGGCCGGCTGTTGCCTGTGCAACAGTGTCAGGCCTGCTTGCGCAGGGCTGCTACCAGTTCGGCCTTGGTCATGGTCGAGCGACCTTTGATGTCCTTGCTGCGCGCCTCCTTGAGCAGGCTTGCCTTGGTCTGGCTTTCCAGCGAGCTGTTGGATGACCGGGCGTGCCCTTCGCGTGACTTCGCTGCACGCCTGGCCGAGTCCGAACGGGCGGTCTTCTTCTCGCCAGCGGAGGTCTTGCTGCCCGAGCCGCCTGACTTCTCGCCACCCCCGGACTGCTTGTTGACGGTGGCCCAGGCGCGCGCCTCGGCCTCATCCTTCGAAACGCCCTTGTGCTCGTAGCTCTCTTCGATATGCTCAGCCTTGCGCTTCTGCTTGTCGGTGTATTTGTCCTTGTCGCCCCGTGGCATGGCATTGACTCCTGCGTGGTGTACTTGAACGGTTGAAGGCCTGGGGCGCCCGGAGTGCCATTGAATGGACGGACGGTGCGCTCAGGGTTCGCTGATCTGTGACAGCGGCCTGGCCACCTGTTCAAGCGAACACCGCTCGGCGGCCACGCCCCACAGCGCCTGGGTAAGGGCGGCTATGATCATCAGCGCCGCGCCGATCAGGTAGCCGTACAGCACGCAGGCGCGTTCACCGGTTTCGATCAGCGCGCCGAACAGGGTCGGCCCGACCAGGCCACCCAGACCGGTGCCGAAGGCATAGAACACGGCAATGGCCAGGGCGCGGATTTCCAGCGGGAAGGTTTCTGCCACGGTGAGGTAGGCCGAACTGGCCGCCGCCGAAGCGAAGAAGAAAATCACCATCCAGGCCAGGGTCTGTTGGGTCAGGTCGAGCAGCTGCTGCTGGAACAGGTAGCCGCTGATGGCCAGCAGCAGCCCTGAAACCAGATAGGTCGAACTGATCATGATGCGCCTGCCGACCATGTCGAACAGCCTGCCCAGCAACAGCGGGCCGCAGAAGTTGCCCAGCGCGAAGGGCAGGATGTACCAGCCCACCTTGGCTGTCGGCACCTGGTAGAAGTCGGTCAGCACCAGCGCATAGGTGAAGAAGATCGCGTTGTAGAAGAATGCTTGCGCGGTGAGCAAGGTCAGGCCTACCACTGCGCGGCGCCGATGCTCGACGAACAGGCTGTGGAACACCTCGCGCAAAGGCGTGTGGTTGCGGGCGCGCAGCTTCAGGGGCGGGCCTTGCAGCGGTGGGATGGCGATCCCGCGCTCATGGTAATGCCGCTCGATGTCGGCAACGATGCGCTCGGCGTGTTGCGGCTGGTTGTGGATCATCAGCCAGCGCGGGCTCTCCGGCACCCACAGGCGCATCAGCATGATCAGTAATCCCAGCACTGCGCCGATGCCGAAACACAGGCGCCAGCCAAGGTCACCTCCGGCAACGGCCGGGTCGAGCAGGAACACTGCACCGGCCGCGCCGAGCGCTGCACCGATCCAGAAGGTGCCGTTGATGGTCAGGTCGACCCAGCCGCGGTACCGCGCCGGGGTGAACTCCTGGATGGTCGAATTGATTGCCGTGTACTCACCGCCGATACCGGCGCCGGTAAGAAAGCGGAACAGCAGGAAGCTCCCCAGGTTCCACGAGAACGCCGTTGCCGCCGTGGCGCCGATGTACAGGAACAAGGTGATGAAGAACAGCCTGCGCCGCCCCAGGCGGTCGGTCAGCCAGCCGAAGAACAGCGCACCGATGACCGCGCCGGCGATGTAGGTGGCGCCTGCCAGGCCGATGTCGGTGTTGCTCAGGTGCAGCGCCGGGCTGTCCCTGAGCGCACCCGCCACCGAGCCCGCCAGGGTGACTTCCAGGCCGTCGAGCAGCCAGGTGATGCCCAGCGCCAGCACCAGCAAGGTATGAAAGCGTGTCCACGGCAGGCGGTCGAGGCGGGCGGGGATGTCGGTGCTGTACAGCGCGGCAGCGCCGCGCTCCTGCAAGGCTTGGGTCGTCACTGCAATGCCTTTGATCAGCCGTCCGATTGCTCTTCTGGCGGCACCTGCCCCTCCGGCCAGTCTGGCGCCTCCTGGTGCGGTTCGGGTTGCGGCTTGGGTACGGGCTCGCCCGGATTGTGCGGCACTTCGTCGACATACGGGTCAGGGTGGTTGGGGTCGATCATGGCCTGTCTCCTGAAAGCATGTTTGCCTACCGTTAGGGCGCGCAGGTGCGCTGCTGTTCAATCCGATTCGCCAATGGCTGCGGGGGGGCGTTTGCCCGGGCGCGATTGGATCAAACTTTTGCGTGCCGCAGGGCTCTTCTTAGAAGACACCACTGCCATGAGGAGCAACCCATGAAGCACACCGACGGCAAGACCGGCGACAAAGTCCCCCGGCCGATTTCCTCTGAAGAGGCGCAGCGCGGCGAGAGGGCGCCGGACCCGGTGCTTGAAAACCCGGACCCCGATACCGAGGCCGTGGACAAGGTGATTACGCCGACATCGGTCAAGGAGCAGGAAGAGCTGACCCGCCAGACCAAAAAGCGCTTGGCTGAGGTTGATGAAAAGGCCCGGCATTGAGTTTGATTTGTTCTTTGGGCAGGCGGCGAAGGCTGTGATAATGGAGGGCAATCACTAGGGCCATGCCATGCTGACCATCTCCAACAACGTGCATCTGCCAGACACCGACATCGAACTGACCTACATCCGCGCGCAAGGCGCGGGTGGGCAGAATGTCAACAAGGTGTCCAGCGCCGTGCACCTGCGCTTCGACATTCGAGCCTCGTCGCTGCCCGAGTTCTACAAGGAGCGGCTGCTGGCGCTGCGTGACAGCCGCATCACTGGCGATGGCGTGTTGATCATCAAGGCACAGCAATACCGCACCCAGGAACAGAACCGCGCTGACGCATTGGCGCGCCTTGCCGAGTTGATCATCACTGCGGGCAAAGTCGAGAAGAAACGCCGGCCTACCAAGCCGACACTCGGTTCGAAGACCCGCCGGCTGGAAGGAAAAGCCAGGCGGAGTACTGTCAAGGCGGGGCGGGGCAAGGTGGAGTTCTAGAGTGAACCCGTTGTAACTGAGAGATGCATGCCTTGAGATCTTCAGCGCCTGTGAGATCGAGCGCCGCCCGCGCGGCGCATCGCGGATGAATCCGCTCCTACATTTGTTGCAACGTGCCGAACCTGTTACGCCATGGTTGCCCGCCATGGCGCATGTCCTGAGCCCTGCAAACAAGGCGTACAGCGGTGACCCTACAGGAATGACTGGCCCGAAACAGATGTAGGAGCGGATTCATCCGCGATGCGCCGCGCGGGCGGCGCTCGATCTCACAGGCGCTGAAAGTCGCCCGCCAGCCACCTGCCAGCCCCAACGTGCATTACCATGGCGACCCCATCACCTCACATGCCGGAGCCTTCCCATGAGCAACACCTCATTCCGCCAACCCGTCATCGCTGACGCCGAGCGCTGCTACGCGATCGAAATCGGTGCCTACGAGGGCGACGAAGCGGCCACGCTGGAGAAGATCCGCACGCGTATCAGCCAATACCCCGAAGGCTTCCTGCTGCTCCAGGACCCCCACGGCATCGTCGGCTTCATCAACAGTGGCTGCGCCCACGAGGTGGTGATGTCCGACGAGGCATTCAAGGAACTGGTCGGCCACGACCCGCAAGCGCCGAACGTGGTGATCATGTCGGTGGTGGTGGACACGGCCCACCAGGGCAAGGGCTACGCCAAGCGGCTCATGCGCGAGTTCATCAACCGCATGCAGGCCCAGGGCAAGCAGACCATCCACCTGATGTGCAAGGAACAGCACGTCGAGCTGTACCGCAAGATGGGCTACCAGTATGTGCGGCCTTCGCCATCGGAGCACGGTGGCATGGCCTGGCATGAAATGGTCATGGTGCTCTGACCTCGGTCAGTTGCACGGCTTCATGATCAGCGCAGGCAGCTGATGGCAAGGTATCAAGTCACATTTGGTTACCAAGCAATGACAGCCCGTTGACTGTGTCCCCCGTTCTAGAGGGGGTTGAAGGGTTCACTGCCATTCAACAGTCACAAAGCTGTAACACAGCTGCTGCAAAGTGTGTCGGCCATCACACGGAGCGCTTTTTCCATGATACGCCTGATGAAGTCTGCTGCACTCGCCGTTGCCGTCTCGCTCAGCGCCACTTCGGCCTTTGCCGCAGACAACGTTCGCCTGACCGGTTCCGGCGCCAGTTTCCCTGCACCTATCTACCTGACCTGGTTCAAGGACTTCAGCAAGAACACGGCTGGCGTCACCGTCGACTACCAGTCCAAGGGCAGCGGGGCAGGCGTTCAGGACTTCCTGAACAAGACCGTCGACTTCGCCGCCAGCGACTCGGCCATGAGCGAAGCAGACATTGCCAAGGTCGGCGAAGGCGTGCAGCTGCTGCCGATGACCGCCGGTGAAATCGTCCTGGCCTACAACCTGCCAGGCAACCCGAAAGGCCTGAAGCTGCCACGCGATGTGTACTCCAACATCTTCCTCGGCAAGATCACCCAGTGGAACGACCCAAAGATCGTCGCGGCCAACCCTGAGCTGAAACTGCCTGACATGCCGATCACCGTGGTCGTGCGTGCCGACTCCAGCGGCACCAACGCGGTCTTCACCAAGCACCTGTCGGCCATCAATGCTGACTTCAAGAAAGACCTGGGCGAAGGCAACACCGTCAACTGGCCGGCCACCGACAAGTTCATCAAGTCGCCGAAGAACGACGGCGTGACCGCCACCGTTCGCCAGACCCCGGGCGCCATCGGCTACATCGAATACGGCTTCGCCAAGCTGGCCAAGGTCGATTTCGCCTCGCTGCAGAACAAGGCTGGCCAATACGTCGTGCCGAATGCCGAAAGCGGTGCCGAGGCGCTGGCGGCGGTGAAGATGCCGGAAAACCTGATCGCCCACCTGCCAGACCCGGAAGGTGCCAAGTCCTACCCGATCACTTCCTACACCTGGATGATCTTCCGCAAGGACAACGGCAGCCCGGAAAAGGCCAAGGCCATGCGTGACATGGTCGAGTACGGCCTGACCAAAGGCCAGCAGATCGCCGACTCGATGGGCTACATCCCGCTGCCGCCATCGGTGGTCGACGAAGTGCGCAAAGCCTCGCAAAGCATCCAGTAATACCTCCAGGCGCTCCCGGCGTGGTGTGTCGACCATGCCGGGGGTGGCTGCCCTCAGTCCCGGAACCCGCTAAATGAACACACCTTTTGCCATACCGGATAACCCAGACTCCGCGTGCCAGCCGCCGTCCACCAAGGACTTCCTGGTCGATCGCACCTTCCGTGCCCTTGCGCGCATCGGTGTGGTGCTGATTCTCGCGCTGGTATTCGCATTGGTATACGAAGTAGGACGCAAAGCACTTCCAGGCATGGAAAAGCACGGTTTCGACGTGCTGTTCGGCAGTGTGTGGGACGTCAACCAGGGCAAATACGGCATTCTGCCCGCCATCTGGGGCACGCTTTACAGCGCCCTGATCGCCTTGTTGATCGCCGGTTTCTTCGGCGTCAGCATGGCCATTTTCCTTACCCAGGATTTCCTGCCGGCGAGGCTCGCCGCGGTGTTTCGCACCATCGTCGAGCTGCTCGCCGCCATCCCCAGCGTCGTCTACGGCCTGTGGGGTATCTACGTTGTGATTCCGGCCATCCGGCCGCTGACCGCCTGGCTGAACAGCGAGCTGGGCTGGATCCCGTTCTTCGGCACCTCCCTGAGTGGCCCCGGCCTGCTGCCGGCGGCGTTGGTGCTGGCGATCATGATCCTGCCGACCATCGCCGCGGTTTCCCAGGATGCGCTGACCAGCGTACCGATGAAGACCAAGCAGGCTGCCTACGGCATGGGCACTACCCATTGGGAGGCCATCCTCAAGGTCATGGTGCCGTCGGCCGCCACCGGCATCTTCGGCTCCCTGGTGCTGGGCCTTGGTCGCGCACTGGGCGAAACCATGGCCCTGGCGATGCTGGTGGGTAACGCCAACACCATCACCCTGTCCCTGTTTGCCCCGGCCAACACGCTGGCAGCCTTGCTGGCGCTGAACTTCCCGGAAGCCGGGCCGAACGAGATCGAAGTACTGATGTATGCCGCACTGGTCCTGATGTTCATCACCTTGCTGGTGAACGTGTTCGGGTCGCTGATCATGCTCTACGCCCAGCGGGGTAACAAATAATGACTGACCTCACTGCAGCGACTGCCGCATTGCCCAGCCTGCAGCGCCGCTTCGAGGGCCGCGCCCTGCGCAGCCTGGTGCTGACCAGCATGGTCTGGTGCGTGGCCCTGCTGGCCAGTGTGCCTTTGATTTCCGTGCTGTACATGCTGATCACCCGCGGCGGTGCGCGCCTGAGCCTGGAAGTGTTCACCGAACTGCCACCCACCGGTTTCGAGATGGGCGGGGGCTTCGGTAACGCCCTGGCCGGTACCTTCGTCATGGTCGGCATCGCCGCCGCCATCGCGGTGCCGGTGGGTATCCTGGCGGCGGTGTTCCTCGCCGAGCTCGGGCCTGAGAGCAAGCTGGCCAACGCCTCGCGCTTTGCTGCGAAGATGCTCACCGGCCTGCCGTCGATCCTTGCCGGTGTGTTCGCCTATGCGCTGGTGGTGATGACCACCGGCACCTACTCGGCCCCGGCCGGTGGTGTGGCGCTGGCGGTGCTGATGCTGCCGATCGTCGTGCTGACCGCTGAAGAAGCCATGAAGATGGTGCCCAAGATCATGAAGGACGCCGCCTACGGCATGGGCTGCACCCGCGCCCAGGTGATCTGGAAGATCGCCCTGCCGACCGGCATGCCGGCCATCCTTACCGGCGTCATGCTGGCCGTGGCCCGCGCCGCAGGCGAAACCGCGCCGCTGCTGTTCACCGCGCTGTTCAGCAACTACTGGATCTACCACGATGGCAGCCTGGCCGTCATGAACCCCACGGCCTCGCTTGCCGTACTGATCTACAACTTCTCCGGCATGCCGTTCGACAACCAGCTGGAGCTCGCCTGGGCGGCCTCGCTGGTGTTGGTGATGATCGTGCTGGTGGTCAATATTCTTAGCCGCATTTTCGGCAAGCCCAAGTACTGAGAAAGGGAGCATTCGACCGTGAACGTATCAACTGCACAGAGAGCCGCTCCCATGGTCAGCGAAGCGCCAATCGTCATGGACTGCAAGCTGGACAAGATCTTCTACGGCAACTTCATGGCAGTGCGTGACAGCCATGTACCGATCCGCAAGAACGAAATCACCGGCTTCATCGGCCCGTCGGGCTGCGGCAAGAGTACCGTACTGCGTAGCCTCAACCGCATGAATGACCTGGTCAAAGGCTTCCGCTTCGAAGGCCATGTGCACTTCCTTGGCCAGGATGTCTACGGCAAGGGCGTGGACCCGGTGGTGGTGCGCCGCTACATCGGCATGGTGTTCCAGCAGCCGAACCCGTTCTCCATGAGCATTTTCGACAACGTCGCCTTCGGCCTGCGCCTGAACCGCTACAAGGGCGACATCGGCGACCGCGTCAAGCACGCCCTGCAAGGCGCCGCGCTGTGGGACGAGGTCAAGGACAAGCTCAAGGTCAGCGGCCTGTCGTTGTCTGGCGGCCAGCAGCAGCGCTTGTGCATCGCCCGTGCCATTGCCACCGAGCCGGAGGTGCTGTTGCTCGATGAGCCCTGTTCGGCACTCGACCCGATCGCCACCCGCCGCGTGGAAGAGCTGATGGTCGAGCTGAAGAAGGACTACACCATCGCCCTGGTGACGCACAACATGCAGCAGGCGATCCGTGTCGCCGACACCACGGCGTTCTTCTCGGTCGACATCTCCCAAGGCACCCGTACCGGATACCTGGTGGAGATGGGCCCGACCACGCAGATCTTCCAGAATCCGCGTGAACAGCTGACCAGTGACTACATCAGCGGCAAGTTCAGCTGAAATGGGTGCGACCTGTCGTCTTGACCTGCCAGCGGTAGAGCGCGCACTGCGCGAAGTGCAGGGCCGCTTTGGCGAACTCAGCCAGCATTTCACCGAACCGCGTGATCCGTTCACCGACGAGGTGCTGCTCAATGTGCTTGAAGGCTATGCCTTGATTGACGACTATGTCGCACGGGGCGTTGACCTGTTCGACCTGCAGCAGCTGAACCTGATGCTGGAGATCAACGCCACCGTGCTGTGCGGCAGCGACCCGGCGCGCCGCCGCGAGTTCGGCCCGCACCTGGCGGCCACCGAGGCACGCTTTTTCAACAACGTGGAAGGCGGCATCAAGGACCTGTACAACTGGTATTGGGCGTACCGCAGCGAGTCGATCTGGAAGCGCGCTGCCGGTGTCTATGTACGCATCCTCAGCAAGCCGCAGCTGTTCATCGAAGGCAACAATCGCACCGGGTCGCTCCTCGTCAGTTATCTGCTGATGCGCGCCGGGCTGCCGCCGTTCGTGCTGACGCTGGATAACGCCGAGGGTTACTTCAACCCGTCCTCGGTCATTCGCAACTCCGCCAAGCATGGTGTGAAAGCTTTGTACGAATTGCCCAAGATCAAGAAAAAGTACGCCGCCTTCCTCGAAGCGAAGGCGCCTGAACCCGAAAAGTTCTTCCTGCCCGGCACCTGTGTGCCGGCCCGCCAGGGGAGCCGATGATGGAAAGGTATTCGATGCTGGAGCAAGGCAAGGCCGGTGGCCGACGCGCGTGGCAAGCCATCGGGCGCACATTCAGGCGCCCGCAGATGCGTATTTCCTTCGATATCGATGACACGCTCGCCTGCCTGCCGCACCACGCCGATGAAGAACACAGCAAGCTGCCGGCGTTCGTCCACCGCTGGTTGGGCGAGCCGCTGCGCCGCGGTACGCGGTCGCTGATGCGCGACCTGCGCCGCCAGGGCTGCAGCATCTGGATCTACACCTCGTCGGGCCGCACACCGGCCTATATCCGCCGCTGGCTGATGCTTTACGGTATTCACGTCGACGGCGTGGTCAACAGTGACCGCCATCAACATGTGCTGGCGCAGCACCGGCTTGAGAATGCCCCTTCGAAGTACCCGCCGGCGTTCGACATCGACCTGCACGTCGACGATTCCGAAGGGGTCGGGATCGAGGGCTTCGACCACGGTTTCCGGGTGGTCGTGGTCGACCCGCAAGACGGCAGCTGGGCGCAGAAGGTGCTGGATGCGGCGGAGCAGGTGCAGGCGCAGCTGGCCTGGCAGCAACCGCAGCGGTTTGCGGCTCCGGTACGGCGGCGTGAGCAGGCGCTGGCATCCTGATCGTCTCTGGGGCCTTTTTGTGTTCGCCGCAGCATTTTTAGCGCTGGTGAGATCGAGCGCCGCCCGCGCGGCGCATCGCGAGCTGCGCTCGCTCCTACGTTTGTTTCGGGCCAGTAACGCCTGTGACAGACGCGCGCGGCCGCCTTGTTGATACGACACGATATCGCGCCATGCGCCAAGGCGTACGCGCGCAAATCCCGCAGGAATAATTGGCCCGAAACAAACGTAGGAGCGAGCGCAGCTCGCGATGCGCCGCGCGGGCGGCGCTCGATCTATGCCTCACCTCTGAACTCAAGGCAGGCGCCTGCTTTACCAGCCCTGCTCAGTGCTGCGCGGCGTCCACGGCAATGCTTTCGCCAGAAACCTCCACAAACGTCGCACCGCGCTCGGCAATGGCGTAGTAGATCAGCCCACCCAGCCCGGCGCCGAAGAACCAGGAGAACTGCGACAGCGTCTCGAACGCTGGCACCAGCGCCAGCAGGATGGCGATCAGCGCGGCCGGGATGAACGCTGCCACGGCACGCAGGTTGACCCCACTGCGGTAGTGATAGTCGCCCTCAGGGTTTTCACTGTAGAGCTGCGGCAGGTTCACCCGGCTACGGCGCACCAGGTAGTAGTCCGTGACCATGATGCCGTACAGCGGGCCGAGCAGGGCGCCCAGGCCGCCGAGGAAGTACACGATCACCGCAGGGCTGTTGTACAGGTGCCAAGGCAGGATCACCACCGCGAGGGTGGCGCTGAGCAAGCCTGCGCGGCGGAAGTTCAGCACCTTCGGCGCCAGGTTGGTGAGGACGAAGGCCGGGGCGAC
Source organism: Pseudomonas sp. NPDC086566 (assembly GCF_050280885.1). Taxonomy (NCBI): domain Bacteria; kingdom Pseudomonadati; phylum Pseudomonadota; class Gammaproteobacteria; order Pseudomonadales; family Pseudomonadaceae; genus Pseudomonas; species Pseudomonas sp. NPDC086566. The sequence continues at coordinate 190,756 of NZ_JBNNWD010000008.1, read as the reverse complement.
GAAGTTGGCCATGATGTTCACCGCCACGGTGACCAGCAGGAAGGCCAGGCAGGCCAGCACCAGGCCGGCGGTGTTGGGGATGGCGGCGACGATTTCGCTGGGGCTTTGCACCAGCTTGCCGTCGATGCTGAATTGCGCACCTGCAAGCACCACGGCGATCAGCGCGAACCCCAGCATGTTGACTGGCAGGCCCCAGAAGTTGCCAACGCTGATGGTCCGCCGATCCGGGCAGTTACGCGTGAAATCGCAGAAGTTGAGGATCATGGTGCCGTACAGCGACACCCATAGCGCGGCAGCACCGAACACCTTCAGCCACATGCCGGCGCCGGTCGGCGCGTGACCACTGGACCAGGCGATCGACAGGCCGCTGCGCCAGTACATCCAGGCCGCCAGGGCACTGAAGGCGACCAGGATGATCGGCCCGGCGAGCGATTCGAACCGGCGCACCATCTCCATGCCATAGGCGAAGATTGCGACCTGCACGCACCAGATGGCCACGAAGGTGACCCAGCCCAGGGTCGACAGGCCGAGGATCGAGTTCTGGTCGTAGGGCCTGAGGTCTGGCGCGATGGCGGTGAGCAGCACGCGCAGGACGACCGAGGCGAGGTAGGTCTGGATGCCGAACCAGGCGATGGCGATCACCGCGCGGATCAGGGCCGGGATCTGCGCGCCATGGATGCCGAAGCTGATCCGGCACATGACGGGGTAGGGCAGGCCGGTCTTCTGCCCCATGTAGCCGGACAGGTTCATCAGGCCGTAGATCACCAGCGCACCGAGCGCGAAGGCGGCGAGGATCTGCGCACCGCTCATGCCCAGGGCGAACAGGCCGATGGCGAAGGAGTAGTTGGCGATGTTGTGCACATCGTTGGTCCACAGCGCGAACAGGCTGTAGCGCCCCCAGGTGCGATTGGCCGCCCGGGTCGGTGCAAGGTCGTTACTGTACAGCCGCGGGCTCAGCTGCGACGCACTGGCGCCGGCCGTTTCGGCGGGGAGATCGGCAAGCTGGCCAACATCGGAACGGGAAATCGACGCCATCGGGACTCCATGATGGTTGTGTACTTTTATGTTTGTATTTGTATACAAACAAGATTCGTACCAACCCATGAACCTGCTGGATTGCGCGCCCTCTGAGCGTTCTCGCCGTTATTCGTGTTGTGGATTACGCTTCGAGGTGGGAAATTTGTGCACGTTTTCGTGCACTGTTGTTACCGCAGGATGCCATGAGGGTCAGTTCGATGTTGCATTTACCGCTCGCGCTGGGTCTGTTGCTTGCCGCCACCGTGGTCGAGGCGGCGCCGCTCCAGGTACCTACCCCGGCTGCACTCAAGAGCCAGCTCGAAAGCCTCAAGCCCGGCCAGTTTCTCTGGTACCCGCAGGTCTCGCCGGCAGGGCCGGTGACCGTAGTGGTCAGCCTCACCGAGCAACGCGCCTACGTCTATCGCAATGGCATTGCCATTGGCGTCAGCACCGTGAGCACCGGCAAGGCGGGGCGGGAGACTCCGACCGGGGTGTTCAGCATTCTGCAGAAGAAGGTCGAGCACAAATCCAGCCTCTACAACAGCGCACCGATGCCGTACATGGAGCGGCTGACCTGGGACGGTATCGCCTTGCATGCGGGCCATCTGCCGGGTTACCCGGCTTCCCATGGCTGCGTGCGCCTGCCGCTGGAGTTTGCCAAGAAGCTGTACGAGGTCACCGGCTTCAGCTCGACCACCGTCATCGTCTCCGATACCCACAGTGCTCCGGTGGAGGTCAACCACCCTGGCGTGCTGGCGCCAACGGTCAGCGCAGGCAAGCCCCAGGGCCCGCTGATGTTGAGTAACCAGCAGTTCTGGAACGACCCGGACCCGACGTCGGGGCCGTTGTCGATCCTGATCAGCCGCGCCGACCTGCGCGCCTATGTCTATCGCGGTGGCCAGCTGATCGGCTCGGCGCCAGCACTCTCGCTTGCCAACGGCCAGCACCGCAGTGGCATGGCGGTGTATTCGCTGCTGCAAAAACCGTCCGCCCTGGCGCTCGACGGTGCGCTACCCTTGCGTTGGTCGGTCGTGGGCTTGAGCAACCCCGAGTATGGCGATACCCCCTATGAACAGCTGGGGCAACTGGACATAAACCCGGAGTTCCGCCATCACCTGCGCGCGGCGATGGATGTTGGCACGATGCTGGTGATCACGGATTGGGCGTCGACCCGGGATACCCGCAGCGATGGCAATTTCACGGTGATCAGCACCGATGAGAGTGAAAAACTCAAGCCATTGGTCAAGAAATGATCGGCAAGCCCAAAGAATTCAAGCAAAGTGGTGGCTTTTGGCCGCAAGCCAGCGCTTCTTGCTGACCGGCCGTTACCGGGGTAACCATGTCGATGTTCGATCCCTTGCGGGGAGCCGTTCGGCTCTCCATGGCCAGTATCGGCCTGTTTTTCTTCAGCGCCTGGCAAGCTGCCCACGCGCAACCCCTGCCCAGCGCCGCCGAACTGCAGCAACTGGCGCCCAATGCCAGCCTGTCGACCCTGGACTTGGCACTCACCGCCTATGCCTGTGCCAGCCACAGCGAGGGGGACAAGTTGCTGACCGTGATCGATTACTCCAAGGCATCGCGAGACAAGCGCCTGTGGGTGTTCGACCTGCGCGCGCGCAAGCTGTTGTTCGAGGAGTGGGTGGCCCACGGCAAGAACAGCGGCGCCGATGTGCCGACGACGTTCTCCAACGCCCCCAACAGCTACCAGTCCTCCCTCGGCCTGTATGAAACCGGCCAGACCTACAGCGGCAAGCACGGCCGCTCGCTGCGCCTGCAGGGGCTCGAGCCTGGGTTCAACGACAACAGCATGTCGCGGGCGATTGTCATGCATGCAGCCGCCTATGCCGACCCCAAGGTGGTACCCGGCCTCGGTCGCCTGGGGCGCAGCCAGGGCTGCCCGGCCGTTCGGCCGGCAATCGCCGGCAAGCTGATCGACACGCTGCAACGCGGCAGCTACGTGTTTGCCTACTACCCGCAGCAGGAGTGGCTGAAGCAGTCGCGGTTTCTCAACGCCCGGAGCTGCCCGCTGGCAAACCCGTCGATCGCCAGCAAGTAATCACGCTTTTTAAGTGGCTTGTGGATCCATAAATATCCATAAGCCACTTTTCTGTTGACTGATTTCCGGTTTCTGGTTGTTAATGGATCCACAAAAACAATCAATCGGAGAATCGGATGTTCCCGAAAAACGCCTGGTACGTCGCCTGCACCCCTGACGAAATCACCGAAAAACCCCTGGGCCGGCAGATCTGCGGGGAGAAGATGGTGTTCTACCGCGGTCAGCAAAACCTGATCCGCGCCGTCGAGGATTTCTGCCCGCACCGTGGGGCACCGCTGTCCCTGGGCTATGTCGAGGATGGCAACCTCGTCTGCGGTTACCATGGCCTGGTCATGGGCGGCGATGGCAAGGCCGTCGAGATGCCAGGCCAGCGGGTACGGGGCTTCCCATGCAACAAGGCCTATGCAACGGTCGAGCGTTATGGCTTTGTCTGGGTCTGGCCCGGCGATCAGGCACTGGCCGACCCCGCCAGCCTGTGCCACCTGCCGTGGGCAGAGAGTGACGAGTGGGCTTACGGCGGCGGGCTGTTCCACATCAACTGCGATTATCGCCTGATGATCGACAACCTGATGGACCTGACCCACGAAACCTACGTCCACGCCTCCAGCATCGGCCAGAAGGAAATCGACGAAGCGCCGCCGGTCACCACGGTCAACGGCGACGAGGTGGTCACTGCCCGCCACATGCAGAACATCATGGCGCCACCGTTCTGGCGCATGGCGCTGCGGGGCAACCAGCTGCCCGACGACCAGCCGGTCGACCGCTGGCAGATCTGCCGTTTCACCCCGCCCAGCCATGTCCTGATCGAAGTGGGCGTGGCACTCGCCGGCAAGGGTGGCTACCACGCGGCGGCCCAGGACAAAGCGTCGAGCATCGTGGTCGACTTCATCACCCCGGAGACCGAGACCTCGATCTGGTACTTCTGGGGCATGGCGCGCAACTTCAACCCTCAGGATCAGGCGCTGACCGCCAGCATTCGCGAAGGGCAGGGGAAGATCTTCAGCGAAGACCTCGACATGCTTGAACAGCAACAGGCCAACCTGCTGGCGAACCCGCAGCGCAACCTGCTCAAGCTCAATATCGATGCGGGCGGCGTGCAGGCGCGACGCCTGCTCGAGCGGCTGGTCGCCCAAGAGCAGGCCGGCGCCGCTGCAGCGCTGATCGCAACCGCGCAGTAACCGTCCCCGTCGATGCCCCGACCGGCCATCGCGGTGGCCGTCCATGCAAGGTGAGCCATGATTGAAGTCGTCGTTACAGCCCGAACCCGTGAAGCCGAAGGTATCTGCAGCTACGAATTGCGCTGCGCCCGAGGCCAGCCGCTACCCGCATTCAGTGCCGGGGCGCACATCGATGTGCACTTGCCCGGCGGCCTGGTGCGCCAGTACTCCTTGTGCAATCACCCGCAGGAACGTCACCGCTACCTGATCGGCGTGCTCAACGATGCTGCATCACGCGGCGGCTCCCGCTGCCTGCACGAGCAGGTCGAAGCGGGGCAGCGGCTGCTGATCAGCGAGCCGCGCAATCTCTTTGCCCTGGCGCCCGGCGCCCGCCGCAGCGTGCTGTTTGCCGGCGGCATCGGGATCACCCCGATCCTGTGCATGGCGGAGCAACTGTGGCTGCAAGGCGATCACTTCGAGTTGCACTACTGCGCCCGCTCCAGCGAGCGTGCGGCATTTCTCCAGCGCCTGGCGGCGACACCGTTCGCCGGCCGGGTCCATCTGCATTTCGACGCGCTCCCGCAGACCCGGCTCGACCTGGCCCAGGTACTGGCAGTGCCCGGCGCGCAGGACCACCTGTATGTCTGCGGCCCGGCTGGCTTCATGCAGCAGGTACTGGACAGTGCCCGCAGTCAGGGTTGGCAGGACAGCCAGCTGCACCGCGAATACTTCGCCGCTGCGCCAGTCGATACCGCGGCTGACGTGGTGTTCTCGGTCAGGCTCGCCAGCACCGGCCAGGTGTTCGAGATACCCGCGGACAAGACGGTGGTTCAGGTTTTGGAGAGCCACGGCGTGCCGGTGGCGGTGTCGTGCGAGCAGGGGGTGTGCGGTACCTGCCTGACCCGGGTGCTGGAAGGCGTGCCGGAGCATCGCGATCTGTACCTGACCGAAGCCGAGCAGGCCGCCAATGACCAGTTCACCCCGTGCTGTTCACGGGCCAGGACGCCCATGCTGGTGCTGGACCTGTAGCGTGCGCCTAGTCGCCCCTGGAAATCACCTGGACGCCACTTGCCATGCTGGACGCGCCGAACACTTCGGCATAGCGCAGCGTGGCATTGGCGTGTTCGCGCATGATGTTTTCGGCGCGGGCGCCCTGGCGGTTGCGCAGTGCATCGACCAGTGAGTGGTGCTGCATATGGGCGTAATTGAAGCGCCGGTACTCGCGGGCCATGTCGTCGCGGTCGAAGGCCAGCGCCGACACCGAGGCGAACGGGCGATGGTCATTGCGCGCCAGTGCCTCGGCAATGGCCGGGTTGCCGCTGCCGGCCACGATCACCTGGTGCAAGCGCACGTTGAGGTCATGATAGGCCGCCAGGTCCTGTTCGGTGATGTAGCCCTTGTCGAACAGGGCGTCGCCCTCTTCGAGGCATTGCACCAAGGTGGCCATGGCCTGTGCGTCCAGGCCACGTTCGGCGCACAGCCGTGCCGCCAGCCCTTCAAGCACGCCGCGGACTTCCACGGCGCCGGTGAGGTCATCGACGCTCAGCGTACGCACCTGGAAGCCCTTGCCGCCATGGCGCACCAGCAGGCCTTCCTGTTCCAGGGTGCGGAATGCCATACGCACCGGCATGCGGGAAACGCCGAAACGTTCTGCGGTCGGGACTTCCATCAACCGTTCACCGCCGGCCAGCTCGCCGGAGGCGATCATCTTGCGCAGGGCGACCAGGATGGTCTGGCCGTGTTTGCTCATTGCACGCGACCTCATCGAAGGGGCCGCCATGGTAGCGCAAGCGGCACGGACGTTGCACTGCGCAGGTGGTGCTTGCGGTAATCTGTGCGCGGCATGGAACTGGCCCGCTGACAACAAGGTAAAGACGTTTGAAACTTCACCAACTCAAGGCGCTGGTCGCCATCCATAACGCAGGCAGCATTCTCGAAGCTTCCAAGCTCATGCACGTCACCCAGCCTGCCCTGAGCCGTTCGATCAAGGAGCTGGAGCGCGAGGTCGGTTTCACCCTGTTGCAGCGCTCATCCAAAGGCATGGCCCTGACCGAGGAAGGCAAGCGCGTCATCCGCCATGCCAACCTGGTGGTGGAAAGCATCCGCCGCCTGCAGATCGAAGCGGCCAGCATCCAGGACGCCGCGGTGGGCGCAGTGTCCATCGGGGTGACGTCGCTGACGGCGATGCTGGACGGGGTCGATGACAGCATCCTGGCGTTCCGGCGCAAGTACCCGCGGGTCAAGATCACCATCACCGACCTGCGCCCCAGTCAGATTCTGCAGCGGCTGCGCGATGGCAGCCTGGATTTCGCCATCACCTCGCAGCAGCCGTTGAGCCGGCTCAACCTGGATTGGGAAGCGCTTGGCAGCATCAAGGGCCGGGTGATCTGCCATGCGTCGAACCAGCAGAAGTTCGCCAAGTCACTGCGCACCTTGCAGTACGCCCCGTGGATCAGCCTGGATGAGCTCTCGGACCAGGCATCGCAGTTTCACCAGCTGTTCGAGAGCAACGGCCTGAGGGTGCCGCAGAACACGGTTGAATGCACGTCGGTGATGATGGCGCTGAAGCTGTTGAAGAACACCGAATCGTTGATGACCATCAGTGAGCTGGCCGTGGACCGGGGGTTTGCCTTTGGCGTCGATGGCGAGTACCTGGCCGTGGCAGTGCAGGAGCTGATTCCCGATTACCCCGTCAACCTGGTGTGCATCGACCGCCACAGCCTGACCGCACCCGCCCAGGAACTGTTCCACAGCTTGCGCGGGCAGGTGCTCAGGCAAACCCGCCCGGCGCCGTCAGAAGTGATAGTACATGCCTAGGGCGAGGTTGCCGGGGTCGTCGCCCACCTGGTCCAGCGGGGTGCCAGCGTAGGTGACCGAGGACGCAGGCTGGTTGAAGATCTTGCCAACCCGTCCATAAACAGCCCAGCGCGGGGTGATGAAATGATCGTAGCCGAGCATCACCCCTTGGGCATTCTTGTCGCGCGCCGTGACCTGGCGCTGCATCACGGCCAGGCGCAGCACGTCCCGTTGGCCAACCGGTGCCATTATGCCGAAGGTGTACAGCGTGGTACTGGGGGTGCCGGGCTGGTCGACGGCCTGGTGTTGCCAGGTCAGGCTGGTGGCCAGCGGGCCGAAATCGTAGAACGTCGACAGGCTCTTGTAATGGTTGGCGGTCTGGCGTGAGGTGCCTGCGTCGTCCCAAGGGTCGCTGTAATACAGGTTGTAGGAGGCCAGCAGCATCAGCGTGCTGGTGCGGTATTGCAGCCTGGCGCCGCCACCGCGCACGGTACGCCCCTGGCTGGCGGCATCATCGAAGCCGAAGGTCACCGCGGTGCCAAGGCTGAAACCGTTCAGGGTCGGGCTGGTGTAGGCCAGGGTATGTTTCGGCCGCAGGTCCAGGTTGTAGGCACCTTTGCCGGCGGCAGGCAGGGCCAGGAAGGTGTAGGGCGAGCCATACGTGGCGAGGAACGGGTCGGCGTAGGTCGGGGTGCCCATGCTGTAGGTCTTGCCGAACTCAAGCTTGCCCAAGGTTCTCGAGCGCAAGGCCAGTGTGGCCAGGCGCAGGCTGCCGATCGTGTCCCAGGTGCCTTCCAAGGCTTTGCCGTTGACGTTGAAGCCCTCTTCGACATCCAGTTCCAGGACCGTATCGGTGCCCACCGCCTTCCTGGCATACAGCCCGAGCTTGTTGGTCCATGCGCCGCCACCGGCCAGACGAAAACCCGAATGGTGCTGCGAATCGTGATAGCTGGTGAAGGCGTCCACGGTGCCGTAGACCTTGAGCTTGTCATCGAAGCCGTTATCCACCCCGTAGTAACCGAAGCCTGGCGCAATCCGGCCCAGGCTCGGGAAGCCCTCGGCGTGCGCCTGCACGGCAAGGCCGGCACATTGAATCATCAACAGCATCGAGGTAGTGCGAGTGTTCATTCACGACTCCAGGCCAACTCACTGATGGGGTGGCCCGTAGCGTCGGTGAACAGATCGTTTCAGTGCGATTGCTTATTCGGCAACCCTATGCCGCCTGGTTAATCAGCTACTGGCGCAGCCCACGTCCGGCGGCGACGCCGGCTGCAGAGCGGCTGGGAACACCCGACCAGGTGCCGTGCGCTGTGCCGGTCAGTGTGCGTTAACGGGGCAGCGGGTACAGGCAGGCCGAACGGTGCGCCACTTCAGGGCATATTGGCCGACGCCTGCGCAGGGCGATTAACCCTCGGTTAGGTGTATGCCGAAACTGCAAGTGTGTTGCGTGCCCGATTGGCCGATAGTCGTTGCACGCCGCGTTTTGCCATCGGAGAACACAATGACAACACCGCTACCCGCATCGACCGCCGTGCAGCCCGGCGCGCATAGCGCCGCACAAGGGGGCCGTGCTTCGCGCAAGACCTTGGTCGCCTGTTCGCTGGGCAATGCGCTGGAAATGTACGACTTCACGATCTACAGCTTCTTCGCCGTGCTGATCGGCAAGCATTTCTTCCCCGCCGAATCGGCGACGGCGTCGCTATTGATGTCGCTGGCCACCTTTGGTGTGGGTTTCCTCATGCGCCCCATCGGGGCAATGGTCATCGGCCGCTATGCCGACCGGCATGGGCGCAAGGCCGCCTTGAGCCTCACCATCGGCCTGATGACCCTGGGCACCGCGTTGATCGCCTTTGCGCCCACCTATTCGCAAATTGGCATTTTCGCCACGCTGTTGCTGGTGCTCGGTCGACTGATTCAAGGCCTGTCGGCGGGCGGGGAGGTCGGGACGGCATCGGTGTTCCTCATGGAATCGAGTGCGGTCAGCAACCGTTGCCGGAATGTCAGCTGGCAGGCCGCCAGCCAGGGGTATGCCGCCCTGGTGGGCGCCGCCTTCGGTTTTGCGCTGCACCAGTCGCTTGACCCCGTGGCCCTGGAAAGCTGGGGCTGGCGGCTACCCTTCATCGTCGGGCTGCTGATCGGCCCGGTCGGTTGGTACATTCGTACGCGCCTGCCAGAAACCCACGAGGCGACGCCAGTGGCGCATGGCGGACAAGGGCTCGATGCCGAACTGCTCAAGCGCATCGCCCTGGGCATCGGCCTGATGGCCAGTTCGACCATCGGCATGTACCTGCTGGTGTTCTACATGCCCACCTACCTCACCACCACGTTGCAGTATCCGCCTGGCAGCGCCATGGCCATCGCCTGCATCAGCAGCGGTTGCATGGCGGTCATCTGCCCGCTGGCGGGCAAGTTCGCCGACCGGTACCAGCTGCGCAAGCGCCTGCTGGCCTGGACGGTGGCCACGCCGGTGGTGCTGATCCTGCCAGTGTTCCACCTGCTTGGGCAGGTACGCGACATGGGCCTGGCCATGATGTGCGTCGCGGTGCTGATCTTGCCGACCTGCATCGGTGCGGGCGCGTTCTTCGCACTGATCATGGAGGGCTTCCCGAAAGCCCGGCGCTCCTTCGGCACCTCGGTCAGTTACAGCCTCGGTGTGACCCTTTTCGGCGGCTTCGCGCCACTGGTGGCCACCTGGCTGATCGCCGCGCTGCAGACCCCGATGGCGCCGGCCTATTTCCTCCTGGCTGGCGGCGTGGTCAGCCTGGCCTGCCTCCGCTATTTCCCTGAAAACAAAGGATGCGAGTGACATGGGTACGTTCCCGAGCAAACCGCCTCAGTGCGAGGCCGCGGCACTGGATGAGTTCGTCACGCTGCGCCGACAGATCCACGCCGCGCCGGAACTGGGCGGCGACACCCCCGACACCGCCGCGCTGGTGGCCGACAGGCTCCAGGCGTGGGGCTACGAGGTCCATCGCAACGTGGGCGGGCATGGTGTGGTCGGCGTGTTGAAGGTGGGCAATGGCCCGCGCAGCATCGGTTTGCGCGCCGACATGGACGCCTTGCCCATGACCGAGAAAAACCCCTTCGCCCATGCCAGCAAGATCCCCGGTCGCATGCATGCCTGTGGCCATGACGGGCATACCGCAATCCTCCTGGCCGCCGCTTCGCAACTGGCTGCCACGCGCGATTTCGATGGCACGCTGAATGTGATCTTCCAGCCGGATGAAGAAGGCCTGGCCGGGGCCAAGGCCATGCTCGACGATGGCCTGTTCGAGCGTTTTCCGTGTGATTCGGTGTACGCCCTGCACAACATGCCCGGCTTGCCGGTGGGCACCTGCGTGGTCCAGGCCGGGCCAACCATGGCGTCTTCGCAGCGTGTCAGCATTCGCATCACCGGCAAGGGGGGCCACGGTGCGATGCCGGAACTGTCGGTCGACCCGGTGATGGCGCTGAACAGCCTGATCAGCGCCATCCAGACCATCAAGTCGCGCAACCTGAGCGTCGAGGAATACGCGGTCATCAGCATTGGCATGATCCAGGCCGGCACCGTTTACAACATCATCCCCGATGAAGCGTGCATGCTGCTGAGCGTGCGCACCGACACGGCCGAGACGCAGCAGAAGATCAACCGCCGCATCGACGCCCTGGTCAAAGGCCACGCGGAAAGTTTCGGCGTGCAGATCGATGTGCACTTCACCCAACTGGCGCCGGCGCTGTGCAACAGCGACCAGGAGAGCGCGTTGCTGCGTGAAAGCCTGAGGCCGTTGTTCGCCGACGGTGCGCTGCTGGACACGATGCCGAAAAAAGTCATGGGCACCGAGGACTTCGCCTACATGCTGCAGGCGCGGCCAGGCTGCTACTTCATGCTGGGCAACGGTACCGGCGAGTACCACGGCTGCTCGGTGCACAACCCGCACTACGATTTCAACGATGCGCTGGTGAAGATAGGCGCCGATTGCTGGGTGAAATGGGTACGGGACTACCTGCGCTGAGGTTCAGCATCAGGCTTGAGGCTGTTGAAACAACTCGCGGATCACCCCTCTGATCCAGCGATTGCCAGCGTCCTGGTGGTAGCGCGCATGCCAATGTTGCTTGACGCTAAAGCGCTCCACGGCAAACGGGCAGTCATGCAGCCGCAGCCCGTGCATGTCGGCAAGCGTCTGGCCGATGTGCCGCGGCAGCGTGGCGACCAGGTCGGTGGTCCCGACGATCATGCCCAAGCCGAGAAAGCCGGGCAGTTCGAGCATGGTCCTGCGCTCGATCCCGGCCCGCGCCAGGCCGGTTTCGAGCAGCTTCTGCCCGGTCCCGGCACTGATCTGCACGTGCCCCTCGGCACGGTAGCGCGCCACGCTCATGCCATCGCCCAACCGCGGATGCTGGGCGCTGCTCAGGCACACCCAGTCCTGTTCGAACAGCACCTGTTGATACATGCCCGCGCCAAGCCCGGGTACGAAGCCGATGGCCAGGTCCGCTTCACCGGATTCCAGCGCGCTCTCGGTATTGCCATCGATCCGCGCCGCTTCCAGGCGAATGCCCGGCGCATGGCTGCGCAAATGGTTGAGGATGCTGGGCAGCAAGGTGATATGGCTGGCATCGCTGACACACAGGCGAAAGCGCCGTTGTGCGGTGGCCGGCATGAACTGCGGCGCCCAGTCGCTGAGGCGGCGCAGCGACTCCAGCACTTCCCGGCACGGCCCTATCAGCTGGTCGGCCCGCGGGGTAGGGGCCATGCCGCCCGGCGTGCGCACGAACAACGGGTCGTGCAACTGCTCGCGCAGGCGCGCCAGCCAGATGCTCAGGGTCGGTTGGCTCTGGCCGAGCTGCTCGGCGGCGCGGGTGACGCTACGGCACTGGTAGAGCACCTCGAACAACTGCAGCAGCTTGGGTTCCGGCAAGGGCTCGAGCGGGGTCATTATTGCGAATCTCAATAGTGCTATTGAGGCCATTGTATAGCCCAAATAAGCCTCGCTGCATAAGGTAGTCGCAAACCACAGGAGGTCTGCGACGTGAAAATCTGCATTCTCGGTGCCGGTGCCCTGGGTTGCGCCATTGGCGCGGCCTTGAGCGAGGCGGGGCATGAAACCTGGCTGTTGAACCGTGGCCGTGCGCATGTCGAGGCCATGAACCTGCACGGGTTGCAGGTGCAGGACGAACGCGGCGAGCGCCAGGTGCGGGTCAACGCCGCAATGGATGCCGAAGACGTCGGCGTGGCGGACCTGGTGGTGGTGCTGGTCAAATCGTTCCACACCGCCGAGGCGATTGCCGGTGCCAGCGCGCTGATCGGGCCGCAGACGCTGGTGCTGTCGCTGCAGAACGGCCTGGGTCATGAGGACATCCTGGCAGAGGCGGTAGGGCGCGAGCGGGTGCTGGCGGGCAAGACCTACGTCGGCGGCGTGCTGCTGGCGCCGGGTTCGATCCGTGCCGGTGTGGCGGGCAAGCAGACCTTCATCGGCGAGCTGGACGGCCAGCTCACGCCCCGTGTGCAGGCCATTGCCGCAGCCTTCAACGGTGCCGGGCTGGCCACCACGGTCAGCGACAACATCCTCGGCACCATGTGGGACAAGCTTCTGGTCAACGTCGCCACCGGCGCGCTGAGCGGCATCACCATGCTCAGCTACGGCCAGCTGTACAGCGAACCGCTGCTGGAGAGCACCGCCAAGGCCGCCGTGGCCGAGGCCATCGCCGTGGCCGAGCGCGCCGGTATCCGCCTGAGCCTGACCAGCCCCGAGGCTGCCTGGACGCTGGCCGCCGAAGGCCTGCCGGCGAGTTTCCGCACCTCGATGCTGCAAAGCCTGGAAAAAGGCTCGATCACCGAAATCGACTTCATCAACGGCTCCGTCGTGCGCTGGGGCCAGCGCCATGGCGTGGCCACGCCGGTCAACGCGACCCTGGTGGCCTGCATCAAGGGCATCGAACGCGCCATGGCCGATCATCAGAAGAGGGAAAACCCATGAGCCAGCCAAAAGCCTACCTCGAACATGTCGCGTTCTGGGTGCGCGACATCCAGTGGCATATCCGTTTCTTCAGCGAAGTGTGCGGCATGACCATGCGCGAAGTGCAGGGCGACGTCGAGCGGCCCGCGCAGTACTGGACGCTGGGTGGCCTGCAGTTCATCCACCAGCCGGACTTCGCCGGCCCGGAAGGGCGCATGGCCCACCTGGGCATCATGTGCGAGGACCTCGAAGCCGCCCTGGCGGCGGCCCAGCGTTTCGGCGTCAGCGAGATGCCCCAGGGGCGTAACTGGTTGCGCCTGCCCGACGGCCTGGCCGTGGAGTTCATCCAGGCGTTGCCAGCGGCCTGCGTCGCCCAGGCCTTGGCCATCGACCCCCGTGCGGAGGTTCAGGCATGAGCGTGGTGGAAAAATACTGGGACGACGCCCGCGAAGGCGATGAATGCATCAGCCCCACCTACACCGTGACCCGCGAACGCATCCTGGCCTACGCCGACCTGACCGGTGACCACACCCCGGTGCACGTCGACGAGGCGTACGCCAACGCCAGCCACTTCGGCTGCCTGGTCGCCCACGGCCTGTTCGGGCTGTCGATTGCCGATGGCCTGAAGACCCAGTGCGACTACCGATTCCTGCCGGGCATGTCGCTGGGCTGGACCTGGGACTTCGTGCTGCCGATCAAGGTCAACGATGTGCTGCATGTGCGCATGCGCGTGGGGGCGATGCGCCCGAGCAAAAGCCGCCCGGGCTGGGGCATCGTGGTGCTGCCCTCGGAACTGATCAACCAGCACGGCGAAGTCGTGCAGCGCGGCGAGCACCGGCTGATGGTGCCGCGGAGGGCCGAAGCATGAGCCAGGCATTGCCATTGGCGGGTATCCGCGTCATCGACTACAGCCACTTCCTCGCCGGGCCTTATGTCGGGCGCTGCCTGGCAGCCCTGGGCGCAGAGGTGATCAAGGTCGAGCGGCCGGGCAGCGGCGATGCCGGTCGCCAGCATGCATTCACCCTGGACGACCAGCAGAGCGGTTACTTCCTGCAGCTGAACATGGGCAAGCAGGGCGTCAGCGTGAACATGAAGGACCCGCGCGGCAAAGCCTTCATGCAGCGCCTGACTGACTCGGCCGACGTGTTCATCGAGAACTACCGCCCCGGCGCCCTGGACAAGCTGGGCCTGGGCTATGCCGAACTCGCGGCGCGCAACCCGCGCCTGGTGTACTGCTCGATTTCCGCCTACGGCCATACCGGGCCGGACGCCCACCGCGCCGGCTTCGGGCTGATCGCCGAGGCCAAGAGCGGGATCATGCAGATGGTCGGCGTGCCCGGCGAAGCACCGCCGCTGCTGCGCATTTCGCTGGGCGACATGTACACCGGCATCCATGCCGTGGCGGCGATCAACGCGGCGCTGCTGGGCCGGGTCAGCAGCGGCCGCGGCCAGCACATCGACATGGCCCTGTACGACACGCTGGTGTCGATGCATGAGTACGCGGTGCAGTGCTACACATTGTCCGATGGCACCGTGTTGCCCGAGCAGACCGGCCATGACATGCCCACCTCGACCCTGTACGGCGTGTTCCGCGCTGCCGATGGCGACCTGGTGATCGCCGCCCAGGTCGACGATGCCTGGCAACGCTTTGCCGCCATGCTCGAAGCCAACGGCGGCCCGAGCGGGTTTGGCAGCGACACGCGCTACCACAGCCTCAACGGTCGCAACGCCCACCGCCAGGCGATCCTGGCCGTGGTCCGCGACTGGGTCGGCGCGCGCCGGGTGGCCGATATCCTGCAGCTGCTGGATGGCATCGACATCCCCAGCGCCAAGGTGCAGCGCATCGACGAGGTGCTGGCCGACCCGCAGATCCAGGCCCGCAACATGGTCATCGAACAGCAGCACCCGCGCTACGGCACCTTGCGCCTGCCCAACCTGCCGTTTCGCTTTTCCGACTGCGACACCACGATCCACCAGGTGGCTCCGGACCTTGGCCAGCACAACGCTGAAGTGGCCGCGGCACTTGGCTTCAGCCCAGAAGAAATCACCGCCATGCAGGCAGACGGTGTGCTGTTCACCCACGGAGATGCACGATGAGCGACCGCTATGCAGTGATCGGCCGGCCGATCAACCACACCAAGTCCCCCTTGATCCATGGCCTGTTCGCCGAGGCCACTGGCCAGGCCCTGGAGTACGGCGCCATCGAGGGCGAGCTGGAGGGCTTCGAGACCCAGGTGCTGCAATTGCGCAGCGAGGGCGGGCTGGGCATGAACATCACCGCGCCGTTCAAGCTGCGCGCCTTCGAACTGGCCGACCGGCGCAGCGAGCGTGCGCAGCTGGCACGGGCGGCCAATGCGCTGAAGTTCGAGGATGGCAGCATCTACGCCGAGAACTTCGATGGCATAGGCCTGCTGCGGGATATCGAGCAGAACCTCGGTGAGCCGCTGCGCCAGCGCCGGGTGCTGTTGCTCGGGGCCGGCGGCGCGGTGCGCGGCGCCTTGCTGCCGTTCCTGCAGGCCGGGCCGCGTGAGCTGGTGATCGCCAACCGCGACATGGCCAAGGCACTGGCCTTGCGCAACGAACTGGATCACCCCCGGCTGCGCATCAGCCGTTATGAAGAACTCGACGGGCAAGCCTTCGATATCGTCGTCAACGCCACGTCCGCGAGCCTGACCGGCGAGTTGCCGCCGCTGCCTGCTGGCGTGCTGGGCGGCGCGTGCCTGGCCTATGAGCTGGCCTATGGCAAAGGCCTGACACCCTTCCTGCGCATGGCGCAGGAAGAAGGTGTGGCGCGCTTGGCCGATGGCGTCGGCATGCTGGTGGAGCAGGCGGCAGAGGCATTTGCCTGGTGGCGCGGGGTACGGCCTGAAACCCGTGCCGTGATCGACCGCCTGACCATCCCCCTGGAGTGAGCCATGGCCGCCAATGTCCTGATGCTGCACGGCATCAACCACAACATGTTCGGCAAGCGCGACCCGCGCCAGTACGGCACGGCCACCCTGGCCGACATCGATCAGGCCCTGCAGGCCCTGGGCGAGGAACTTGGCGCACGGGTAGAGTGCTTCCAGACCAACTACGAAGGCGCCATGTGCGAACGCATCCATCGGGCCCATGAGGACGGGGTGGACGCCGTGCTGATCAATGCCGGGGCCTGGACCCATTACAGCTACGGCATTCGTGACGCACTGGCGATTGTCGAGGCGCCGGTGGTCGAAGTGCATATGTCGAACATCCATGCCAGAGAGCCGTTCCGCCATCACTCGGTATTTGCCGAGGTGGTGCGCGGACAGATCTGCGGGTTTGGCGTCGACACCTACCTGCTTGCATTGCGTGCGGCGCTTGACATGATCTGATGGCCTGCGCGGAGTGTCTGTAGCGGACCCATCAATCACCGGAGGGACTTGTGAACGCGCCTCGGCACACCACCTTCATCGCCTTGCTGGTCGCCATTACCTTCTTCATGGAGAACCTCGACGCCACCGTCATCGCCACGGCGTTGCCGCAGATGGCCCATGACTTCGCCGAGCACCCGGTCAGCCTGAACATCGGCATCAGCGCCTACCTGCTGGCGGTGGCGGTGTTCATCCCGCTCAGCGGTTGGGTGGCCGACCGCTTTGGCGCGCGGCAGGTGTTTGCCGGGGCCATCGGCCTGTTCACCCTGGCGTCGTGGCTCTGCGGCCTGGCGACCGACCTGGAAACCTTCGTCGTCGCACGGGTGCTGCAGGGCATCGGCGGGGCGCTGATGGTGCCGGTCGGCCGCCTGGTGGTGTTGCGCACCACCGAGAAGCAGGACCTGGTAAAAATGCTCGCGGTGATCACCTGGCCCGGGCTGGTAGCGCCGGTACTGGGGCCGCCCATCGGCGGTCTTATCGTCACCCACCTGTCGTGGCCGTGGATCTTTTACCTGAACATACCGCTTGGCGTGCTGGCCATTGCGGCAGCGTGGTGGCTGATTCCCGCTGGCCGCCCCAGCGAAGCACGCCGCTTCGACCTGCTCGGCTTCGGCTTGCTCGCCTCGGCCTGCGCGGCATGGCTGATCGGCCTGGAAATGCTCGGTTCGCTGGCCGCCGGCAGCCTGCCTGGCGGGGCAGCACTGGTGGCAGTGGGCGGCGTGCTGAGCTGGCTGGCGATGCGCCATTGCCAGCGCCACCCGGCGCCGCTGTTGCCATTGGCAGCCATGGGCATCGCCACGTTCAGGGCCAGCATCGTCGGCGGTACGCTGTTCCGCCTGTCGATCAGCGCCTTGCCGTTCCTCATTCCGCTGATGCTGCAGGTCGGCTTCGGCCTGTCACCGGTGGAAGCCGGCTGGCTGGTGCTGGCGATCTTCGCTGGCAACCTGACGATGAAGCCGTTCACCACCGGTTTGCTGCGCCGCTATGGTTTCCGCCGCGTATTGCTGGCCAATGGCATGATCGGTGTGTGCAGCATTCTGGCCTGCCTGGGCTTGCAGCAGGGCATGCCGTGGTACTGGATGGCGCTGGTGCTATTCATTGGCGGGCTGTCACGTTCGATGCAGTTCACCACCTACAATGCCGTCGGTTTCTCCGAGGTGCCCAAACCACTGATGGGCGAGGCGTCGACGCTGTTCAGCATGTTCTTCCAGCTGGCGATGGCGCTGGGGGTTGCCGTGGTGGCGCTGTTGTTGCGGTTAGCGATGATGGTGCGCGGCGGCGAGGGCGGGATGACGGTCAGCGACTTCCACTGGGCGTTGCTCGGGGTGGCGCTGATTGCCTGCCTCGCACTGGTCGATGCCATGCGCGTGCCGGGCAATGCCGGTGAGCAGGTCTTGCGCACCTGACGGGCATTGCGGCCACCCAGGTGGCCGCAACAACAGCGCTTGTCAGGACTTCACAGTGCCGCCTGCCAGGCTCCTGCGCCTGCTCATCAGGCGGTAATAGCAGGCTGCCGGGAACAGCAGCCCCACCACCCAGGCCAGGTCGATGCCCTGCAACGAGGCGGCGACCGGCCCAACGTAGAGGGAGGTGTTCATGAACGGGATCTCCAGGGCGATGGTGGCGAGGAACACGCCCACCGCAATCCAGTTGACCCGGCCATAGATGCCCGAGGGGTCGAAGATGTCGGCTATCAGGTATTGCCCTTTGCGCAGCGCGTAGTAGTCCACCAGGTTGATCGCGGTCCAGGGGATCAAAAAGTAGCTCATGAAGAAGATGAAGTTCAGGAAGAACTGGATGAAGTCGTCCTAGGCCAGGGTGCACAACGCTGTCGCCAGGGCACAGATCACCAGCATGAAGCCCGCGCGCACCCCGGGGGTGACTTTCAGCGCCGCGAACGGTTCGATCACCGTCACCGTCGACATGAACGCGCCATACAGGTTGAACACGTTGATCGCGATCTGCCCGTAGAGCACGAACGCCACCGCCAGCAACGTCCCGCCACCGAGCACGCCGAGCAGCTGCAGGCCGACGTTGTCGGAAAAGCCGGCAACGGCCTTGGCCAGCACGGCGCCCAGCAGCATCATCCAGCTACCGCCGATGACGGTGCCCGCGTAGCTGTACCAGAACACCTGGCGGGTGGACGTGCGGGTCGGCAAATAGCGCGAGTAGTCGGCTACGTAAGGGGCGTAGGACAGCTGCCAGGTGACCGCGATGCTCACCGAGGCCAGGAAGGTGGCCAGGTTGAAGCCTTGCGCAGACCATTGGCCTGCTTCCATCGGCAGCGCCAGGGCGAGCAGGGTGGCAATGCCGAAGACCGCGATCGACAGCAGCGACAGCAGCTTCTGCAGGCGGTGGATGAGCTGGTAGCCGAACAACGCCACCAGGAAGCACAGGGCGCCGAGCAGGGCAATGTTGCCGCCGTTGCCGAGCGGGCTGGCGCTGGCGATGGCCTGGGCGGCCAGCAGCGTGTTGCTGACGAAGAAGCCCAGGTAGATGAGCATCACGAACAGCAACGGCACGATGGCGCCGAACACGCCGAACTGCGCGCGGCTCTGGATCATCTGCGGGATCCCCAGGCGCGGGCCCTGGGCGGAATGCGACGCCATGAAGATTGCGCCGATCAACGCGCCGAGCACTATCGACAGCGCACTCCAGAACAGGTTGAGCCCCAGGCTGATCGGCAGCACTCCGGCGGCCACCGTGGTGATGTTGGCGTTGGCGCCGAACCAGACGAAGAACAGCGAGCGCGGCTCGCCATGGCGTTCGGCTTCCGGGATGAAGTCGATGCTTCTTTTCTCTACTTTCATGTCGTTCTCCGCTCAGTGCTGGGTAGTCAGTTGGCGTTCGAAGCGCGCAATCGTCTGCACGAACGCTTCTGGCGCAAAGGCGAGATGGTCGGGTTCTGCGCTGAGCACAGAGGCGGCCGGCTGGTTGTTCCAGCTGCGCAGCAACTGCTCGGTGGAAAAGATTTCCAGCCCGTAGAGCCAGTTGGAGAGAATGAACAGCGCCGAGTAGTGGGCGGCAAGCGTGGTCGCCGTGCAGGCGTCGGCGACCAGCACCAGCTGGAAGTCGTGCTGGTAGGCATCGAACAGGCTGCTCATCACGCACACGTCGGTCAGTACACCGATCACCACCAGTCGTTTGATGCCGCGGCTTTTCAAACTCTGGGCCAGGCGCGTGCCGTGAAAGGCGCTGTAGCGCTGTTTGTCGATCACCGTGTCACCGGCCTGCGGTGCCAGGGCGTCGATGATCTCGATGGCCGGGGTGCCGGCACGGTAGGTGGTTGGCCGGCCTTGTGCGTCGACCGGCTCGCCGAATGCCAGGTCGCGGCCGAGCGCATCGTTGATGTGGCGGGTGTAGAACAGCGGCAGGTTGCGGCTGCGGGCGCCGTCAATCAGCGCGGCCGCGTTGTCGATCACACTGTCGAGGCGCGGCAGGGGGAAGCTGTCCTCCTGCTGCAGGTCGATCACGAGAATAGCGGTGTCTTGAGTCATAGGGTTTCTTCCAGGTGCAGCACCCCGGGCGCGCCACAAAGGGCTCGCCAGGCGGTGCTGCGGATGCAGGTGCGCGGGCGCCGTGACAACGGTGCCTGCGAGGGTCGAGCGCAACGCTCGTGGAAGAAATCAGCCGACTATCTGCCAGAAACCGTTCTGCTTGGCGGCGACAGCGGCGGGAAGGCGTTGCAGCGTGATCTGCAACGGTGCCGCCGCTCGGCGCAGGTAGCCGTTCATGGCCCCGCATGGCAAAGCGCGCACCCGGCCAGGGCGGCGGGGGCGAAACTTGGCAATGATGGAGGGGAGGCTGGCCATGAGCAGAACACTCGCGTTAATCGTTCAGCCATGGCAGCAAAATTCGGGCCATCACCGCAGATGCGCCAGGAGCAGCGACTTTGAACGGTCGGCTTGGCAGTGTTACCGAGTGGCATGTGGTATGCCGTAATACTGTGCTACCAAGCGTATCAACCCGTCTTGCGCGATACCATCGCAGTCAAGGCTGCCCTGGCTTCATCGCTGTTGAGCCGCTCGATGAACAGCAGGCCTTCCTTGGCCACCGTGGCGGCCAGCGCGTCGCGCTGCCCATCCTTGAGCAAACGCCTGCTGATGCGCAGTGCATCGGCCGGCAACTGCTGCAGGCGCCGCGCCAGCCTGACCGCGGCGGCCAGGCATTGCGCGCCATCGTCGAACAGTTCGCTCGCCAGGCCCCACTGCACCGCCTGCTCACCATTCAGCGCCTGGTTGCACAGCAACAGCTGCGCCGCCCGCGCATGCCCCAGCATCTGCGGCAGCAGCAGGCTCGCGCCAAACTCCGGGCATACCCCCAGTGCCACGAACGGCGTGCGCAGCTTGGCGTCACGGCTGACCAGCACCTGGTCGCAGTGCAACAACAGCGTGGTGCCGATGCCGATCGCCGGCCCTGCAACCGCCGCGATCAGCGGCTTGTCCAGCGCCAGCACCGCCCACATCATGCGGAACACCGGGCTTTGCAGGTCGGTCGGGGGCTGGTCGAGAAAGTCCGGCAGGTCGTTGCCAGCGGTGAAGCACTCGGTGCTGCCGGTGATGAGTATCACCTCGACCTGCGGGTCGCTGTTGGCGGCCTCGAACAGCTCTGCCAGCCGCGTGTACATGGCGTTGGTCAGGGCGTTGAGCTTGTCCGCACGGTTCAGGCGCACGGTCAGCAGGCCTTCGTCGAGCTGCTGCTGGATCAGGTCGGTCATCGCAGTGCCTCTGTTCTTGTCCGGGTGGCCGAGTATAAACAGGGTATCGCGACCGAGGCGAGTTGCTATACAGTCGTTCAACTGTGCGATCCACGAGAGCCCCCCGATGACCCAGGAAGCCCGCTTCAGCCGTATGCTGCCCGAACTGCGCAAGGCCAATCTGGTCGAGGCCACCCTGGCCTGCCTGAAGCGCCATGGTTTCCAGGGCGCATCGATCCGCAAGATCTGCGCCGAAGCCGGGGTCTCGGTAGGCCTGATCAGCCACCATTACTCGGGCAAGGACGAGCTGGTCGCCGAAGCCTACATGGCGGTCACCGGCCGGGTCATGCACCTGCTGCGCGAGGCCATGGCCCAGGCCGCGCCCAACGCCCGCGAGCGCTTGTCGGCGTTCTTCCGGGGCTCGTTCAGCGCCGAACTGCTCGACCCGCAGCTGCTCGATGCGTGGCTGGCGTTCTGGGGCGCTGTGAAGACCGCCGAGGCGATCAACCAGGTGCACGACCACTCCTATGGCGAATACCGCCGCGAACTGCGCACGCTGCTTGCCGAGCTTGCGCGGGAGGAGGGCTGGCAACACTTCGATGCCGACCTCGCCGCCATCAGCCTCAGCGCCTTGCTCGATGGCCTGTGGCTGGAGTCCGGGCTGAACCCGGGCACCTTTACCCCGGCCCAGGGCGTGCAGATCTGCGAGGCCTGGGTCGATGGCCTGCAGGCCGGCGGTCGGCAACGCTTCAGTACTGCCAGCGAGGGCTGTTGATCGACCGTTCAGCAATCGCTAGTCTTGGCTCACTCTAATAAAAATATCGCCTGCGGGCGCTTCAGGACTCACCGCAATGACCTCTCAGGTACTGGTCGTCGATGACGATCCGCTGATTCGTGACTTGCTCCAGGCTTACCTGTCCCAGGAAGGCTATACCGTCCACTGTGCCGCTACGGCGGAACAGGCCGAAACGCTGCTGAGCGAGCAGCCGGTGGAACTGGTGATGCTCGACATCCGCCTGCCCGGCAAGGACGGCCTGACCCTGACCCGTGAACTGCGGGTACGCTCGGAAGTGGGGATCATTCTGATCACCGGGCGCAACGACGAGATAGACCGCATCGTTGGCCTGGAATGCGGCGCCGACGATTATGTGAGCAAACCGCTCAACCCCCGCGAACTGGTGTCCCGCGCGAAGAACCTGATCCGCCGCGTGCGCCACGCCCAGGGCGCCCGGCCAGCCAGCGTGGCCACCGTCACCCTCAAGCAGTTCGGCGACTGGTCGCTGGACTGCGACCGCCGCCGTCTGATCGATGCGCAGGGCGGCGAAACCCTGTTGACCCACGGCGAGTTCCAGTTGCTCAGCGTGTTCTTGCGCAACAGCGGCCATACCCTGAGCCGCGACCAGCTGATGGACCAGATCCGCAACCGCGAGTGGGTGCCCAACGACCGCTCCATCGACGTGCTGGTCGGCCGCCTGCGGCGCAAACTGCACGACGACCCCGCCGAGCCTGAACTGATCATCACCATCCACGGCGCCGGTTACCTGTTCACCGCCAGCGTGGCCGCGTGAGCCGGTACCTGTTCGGCCTGCTGGTGCTGTTGGCCAGTGCTGCGCTGCAGGCCGCCGACAGCGTGCGCTATTGCGATTACCCGGTGTACCCGCCGGTGTCCTGGAGCGATGGCAAGCAGCCGCGCGGGCTGGCCCCCACGGTGGTGCGCGAGCTGTTCGGGCGGCTGGGCTATCGGGTCGAGATGGTCGTGTTGGGCAACTGGCAACGCTGCCTGCTCGACGCTGCCGAAGGGCGGGTGGATGTAGTGCTGGCCTACGCTTCGGAGCAGCGTGCCAAGTCGATGCGCTTTTCCCAGGTGCCGGTGCTGCGCGAGGAGGTGGCGGTGTTCGCCAACCGGCAGCATCCGCTGCAGTTCGACCAGCTCGAAGACCTGGCCAGGTACCGCGGCGGGCTGCTGTTCGGGGAAAGCTATGGCCCGGCATTCGACCGCTTCGTGGCGCAGCACCAGAACATCGAATGGGTGTCGGACAGCGGGCAGAACTTCGGCAAGCTGATTCGCGGGCGCATCGACTTCGTGATCCAGGAACGGCGTACCGGCCAGCTGTTCGTCGAGCACCTGCCCGGCGCTCAGGACATCGTTGCGCTGTCATCGGCACTGAGCGTCGACTACCTGCGCGTGGCGGTGTCACGCCATTCGCCGCTGAGCGAGCGGATGGGCGACATCGACACGCAACTGCAGAAGATGGCCGACGCCGGCGAGCTGGAGCGCTGGCTGCACGAAAGCGAAGTCACCTACCGCGACATGGTCAGGCAGCCATGAGCCGCCTGCAACCGGGGGGCCTGTTGCGGCGGCTGTTGCTGTTCATCCTGCTGTTCAGCCTGTGCTTCACGGTGCTGGCCAGCAGCGTGCAGCTGTATTTCGAATACCGCCGTGAAATGCGCGAGATCGATGCGCGCATGGCGTTGATCCGTGCCGGCTACCTGGCCAGCCTGGAGCGCAGCTTGTGGGACCTGAACCAGGAGCAGCTGAACGTGCAGTTGCGTGGACTGGTGGATTTTTCCGATGTGGCGCGGGTGCGCCTGTACAGCGCCGACTTCAGCTTGCAGCAGGGCGAGCCGCACCCGCAGGGGCCGTTGCGGATCGAGCGTTTTGCCTTGGACTATCAGCCACCTTCAGGGCCTGCGCGCCATCTGGGTGAGCTGGAAGTGAGCACTGACCTGGGCGCGGTGCACCGCAGGCTGTTCGCCACCGGCCTGACCAGCCTGCTGTGGATGAGCGTGTTCCTCTGCGGCCTGGCCCTGGCACTGTCGGGTTTGTTCTATCGCCTGGTCACCCGTCACCTGCAGGTCATGGCCGACTTCGCCCGGCGCATCGGTGCCGGGCAATGGCATGAGCCGCTGCGCCTGAACAAGCGCCGCTCACCCCATACCGACGAAATCGACAGCGTGGCCCTGGCACTGGACGACATGCGCCGGGCCATCCTCAGTGACAGCGAACGCCGCGAAAGCGACCGCCTGGCCTTGCAGGACAAGCGTGACGAGTTGCAGAAGCAGGTCGAGCGGCGCACGGCGAGCCTGATGCGTGCCAAGGACGACGCCGAGGCAGCCAACCTGGCCAAGTCGCGCTTCCTCGCGACCATGAGCCATGAACTGCGTACGCCGCTCAATGGCATCCTCGGCATGGCCGAGCTGCTGCGTGGCGCCGGCCTCGCTGCGCCCGACCGGCAACGCCTGGAGGCGTTGTACAAGGCCGGCGAGGGGTTGCTGAGCATCCTCAACGAGGTGCTGTATTTTGCCCGCCTGGAAGAGGGCGAAAGCCGTCCCGAGGCGGTGGATTTCTCCCTGCGCCAGTTGTGCGCCGAGGTCGTGACTCTGCTCGAACCCCGTGCGCTGGCCACCGACAGCCTGGTGCTGTGCCGCATCGACCCGCAACTGGCGGCATACCAGCACGGCGCCGAGCAGTACCTGCGCCAAGTCCTGAGCAACCTGCTGGCCAATGCCATCAAGTTCACCGAGGGCGGCGAGATTCTGCTCGAAGTGCAGGTGGTGCAGGGCCAAACCGGGCGCCAGCGCCTGCGCCTGAGTGTCACCGACGACGGCATCGGCATCTGCGAGGCGATGCAGCCGAAGATCTTCGAGCGTTTCGTCCAGGCCAGCGAAGCCGTTGCCCGGCGCTACGGCGGCACCGGCCTGGGGTTGGCGATCAGCAAGCACCTGGTCGAGCAGATGGGCGGGCAGATCGGCGTGCGCAGCCGCGAGGGGGAGGGCAGCTGCTTCTGGCTGGAGGTGGAACTCGAGACGGCGCAGGCGCCCCAGGCCATGGCGGCGGCCGCTGCCGGCGCGGCGCCACTGGACATCCTGGTAGTGGAAGACGTGGCCTTGAACCGTGAGGTGGTCAGCGGGCTGCTGGAGCGTGACGGGCACAAGGTCTGGCTGGCGGAGGATGCCGAGCAGGGTTTGCAGCTGTGTGCTCGGCAGCGCTTCGACGTGCTTCTGCTGGATGTGCACCTGCCCGGCATCAGCGGCGTGGAGCTGTGCCGGCAGCTGCGTGCCGGCGCCACGCCCAACCGCGACACGCGCATCCTGGCGCTGACCGCCAGCGTCCAGCCGGGGTTGCTGCGGGCCTACCTGGATGCCGGCATGCAGGGGGTGCTGGGCAAGCCGCTGAAGCTTGCCAGCCTGCGCCAGGCATTGGCTGGGCAATGCCTGGAGGCGTCGCCGGCAACCTTTGTCTGGCTTGACCACGGGCTGCTGAGCACGCACCGCACGCTGCTTGGCGAGCAGAAGCTGCAAGGCTTGCTGGCCGGCCTGCAGGACAGCCTGGTGCGACAGCGCATGCCCTTGCTCGAAGCGGTCGAGGCGGGGGACTGCACCGAGGTGATCCACCTGGCCCATCGGCTGGCCGGCAGCAGCGATTCCATGGGCCTGTGCGGCCTGGCGGCGACCTTGCGCGAACTGGAAGCGCGTGGCCTGGCCCGCGACAACGCGGGGGTACGGGCCATGGGAACGCTGCTGGGCGAACAATTGCAGCGTGCCGAAGACACCCTCGCCGCGTTGCTGGTCGCCTGAGCGACAAAATCCTTACGACTTTTTACATCTTTGATCTTTACGATCAACCGGGCCTTACATCGCCTTCCAATAATCGGATGCAACCGCTGCACACGCGGTCTTCGACGCTTATTGGAGATAATAATAATGAAAGGCCGTAAAGCTGAAGGTATCCACCTCACGCGGGCATTGAAGAGCCGGCACATCTTCATGCTCTCGCTGGGTGGCGTGATCGGTACCGGGCTGTTCATGGGCTCGGGGGTGACCATCAACCAGGGCGGGCCAGTGGGGGCGATCCTGGCCTACCTGGTCGCCGGTTTGCTGATGTACCTGGTGATGGTCTGCCTGGGTGAACTGTCGGTGCAGATGCCTGTGTCCGGTTCGTTCCAGGCCCATGCGACGAAATTCATCGGCCCGGCCACCGGTTTCATGATTGGCTGGGTGTACTGGATGAGCTGGGCGACCACCGTGGGCCTCGAGTTCACTGCCGCGGGCATGCTGATGACGCGCTGGTTCCCGGAGGTGCCGATCTGGTATTGGTCAGCGCTGTTCGTGGCCGTGCTGTTCGGCATCAATGCACTGGCTACCCGCGCCTTCGGTGAAGCGGAATACTGGTTCTCCGGGATCAAGGTGGCGGCGATCCTCGGCTTCATCATCGTCGGTGTGCTGGTGATCTTCGGTGGCATTTCGCTGAACAGCGGGGCGCCGGCGCCGATGATGAGCAACCTGATCGGCGACTCGCTGTTCCCCAATGGCCTGTCTGCGGTGTTCGCGGTGATGATGACCGTGGTCTACGCCTTCCAGGGCTGCGAGATCATGGGCGTGGCGGCGGGCGAGACCGACCAGCCGGACAAGAGCATCCCGCGGGCCGTGCGCAACGTAGTGTTCCGCGTGCTGATCTTCTACGTGCTGGCGATCGTGGTGCTGTCGGCGATCGTGCCGTGGCAGCAGGCCGGGCTGATGGAAAGCCCGTTCGTGCAGGTGTTCGACATGGTCGGCATTCCCTACGCCGCAGACCTGATGAACTTCGTGATCCTCACCGCGATCCTGTCGGTGGGCAACTCCGGCCTGTATGCCTCCACCCGTATCCTGTGGGCGATGTCCAAGACCGGCATGGCACCGCGCAGCCTGTCGCCGTTGAGCAGCCGTGGCGTACCCCTGCGCGCCTTGTTCATCACCCTGTGCTTTGCGCTGGTGTCGCTGATGACCAGCTTTATCGCCGCCGACACCCTGTTCATGGTGCTGATGGCGGTGAGCGGCATGTCCGGCACGGTGACCTGGATCGTCATTGCCCTGGCGCAGTACCGCTTCCGCAAGCAGTTCCTGAGCGAGGGGGGGCAGCTGAGCGATCTCAAGTATCGCGCGCCGCTGTATCCGCTGGTGCCGTTGCTGTGCATCACCCTGTGCAGTTCGCTGTTCGTGTTCCTGGCCATGGATGAGACGCAGCGGCCTTCGTTGTATTGGGGCTTTGGCTTTATCGCGCTGTGCTATGCGGCGTATTTCCTGGTGCAGCGCAAGCGCCATGGCGTGGGGGTGGAAGTGCCGGTGGCGTGAGACGGGTTTGGCGGTGCATGGCGGGGTTTTGAGTGAGGGCCGCCAAGTGTTCGCCGGTGTTTTTGCAGGGCCTGGCAGATCGAGCGCCGCCCGCGCGGCGCTCGATCTTGCAGGCGCCAAAAACCTCTCGCCATGCACCTGGTGACCCACCACTTGTTCGAAGTTGTAACACCGCTGCAACCGCAATTGCCTCCTTGTTGAACACTCGTTTAGCATGAGCCTCACCTCTCACAGCAATCACAATAATCCGAGGCCCGTCATGACCGCTCCGTCGTCCCTACTCACCCAGGTTGAAGCCGGCGTTGCCTGGATCACCCTGAACCGCCCCGAGCAGCGTAACGCGCTGGACATCCCCACCCTGAAAAAGCTGCACGCCACCCTCGAGGCGTATAACGTCGACCCCGCCGTACGCGTGGTCGTGCTGACCGGCACTGGCCGCAGCTTCTGCGCCGGCGCCGACCTCGCCGAATGGGCCGAGGCCGAGGCCCGTGGCGCACTGGAAACCTATGGCTGGACCGAAACCGCCCACGCCTTGATGCACTGCCTGCACAACCTGGACAAGCCCACCATCGCCGCCATCAACGGCACCGCCGTCGGCGCCGGCATGGACCTGTCGCTGTGCTGCGACCTGCGCCTGGCGGCCCAGTCGGCCCGCTTCAAGGCCGGCTACACGAGCATGGCCTACTCGCCAGATGCCGGTGCCAGCTGGCACCTGCCACGGCTGATCGGCAGCGAGCAGGCCAAGCGCCTGCTGTTTCTCGATGAACTGTGGGGCGCCGAACGCGCCCTGACGGCCGGCCTGGTTGGTGAAGTGGTCGCCGACGACCAACTGCCCGCCGCCACCGCCGAACTGGCCACGCGCCTGGCCCAGGGCCCGACCTTTGCCTACGCCCAGACCAAGCGTCTGCTGCGCGAAGGTGCCTCGCGCAACCTCGCCGAACAGCTCGCTGCCGAGCTGGCCGCGGGCCTGCTCTGCGGGCGCAGCGAGGACGGCGCCGAGGCCCTGCGCGCCGCCACGGAAAAACGCGCGCCACGCTTCAGCGGCCAATAAACCCTCACTCTTCCCCGGTTACCCAGGAACAGGCCATGAATTTCCAACTGACCCAAGAACAAGAAATGTTGGTGGACGCCGTACGCAGCTTCGTCGCCAAGGAGCTGTTGCCCCATGAAGAAACCGTGGACCGTGCCGACGAAGTGTCCCCGGAGCTGGCTGCGCAGATCCGTGGCAAGGCCATCGCCGCCGGCTTCTACGCCTTCAACATGCCCGAGGAAGTCGGTGGCGGCGGCCTCGACTACCTGTCCCAGGCCCTGATCGAGCGCGAGCTGTCGAAGGTTTCCTGGGCGCTGCACGTGTTCGTCGCGCGGCCGTCGAAGATCCTCATGGCCTGCACCGGCCAGCAGGTCGAGGACTACCTGCTGCCGTGCATCCGCGGCGAGAAGACCGACTGCTTCGCCCTGACCGAACCGGGCGCCGGCTCCGACGCCAATTCGATCAAGACCCGTGCCGTGCGCGAAGGCGATGGCTTCGTGATCAACGGCAGCAAGCACTTCATCAGCCATGCCGGGCACGCCGACTTCGCCATCGTCTTCGCCGTCACCGACACCTACGAGCACAACGGCCGCAAGCGCAACGCCGTCACCGCCTTTCTGGTGGACCGTGGCACCCCGGGCATGACCATCCGCCGTGGCCCGAAATGCGTGAGCAACCGTGGCTACCATACCTACGAGCTGTTCTTCGACGACTGCAAGGTGCCGGCCGCCAAGGTACTCGGTGAAGTCGGCAAGGGCTGGGAGGTGGCCAACGCCTGGCTGACCGCTGGCCGGGTGATGGTCGCTGCCAACTGCGTCGGCCAGGCCCAGCGCGCGCTTGACGTGTCGCTGCAGTGGGCGGCCGACCGCAAGCAGTTCGGCCAGCCGATCGGCACTTACCAGGGCGTGTCGTTC
The DNA here is from genome assembly GCF_050280885.1 of Pseudomonas sp. NPDC086566. NCBI lineage: Bacteria > Pseudomonadati > Pseudomonadota > Gammaproteobacteria > Pseudomonadales > Pseudomonadaceae > Pseudomonas > Pseudomonas sp. NPDC086566. The sequence goes on along the minus strand of NZ_JBNNWD010000008.1, from coordinate 161,654 downwards.
AAGCTCGCCGACATGGCCACGCAGATCCGCGCCGCCGAACTGCTGACCCTGCACACCGCCTGGAAGATGGACCAGGGCAGCATGACCGACGGCGAAGCCGGCATGGCCAAGCTGTTCGCCAGCGAAGTGCTCGGCAAGGTTGCCGACGAAGCGGTGCAGATCTACGGCGGCATGGGCCTGATGGACGAAGGGCCGGTCGAGCGGATCTGGCGCAATGCACGCATCGAACGGATCTGGGAAGGCACCTCGGAGATCCAGCGGCACATCATCTCGCGCGAACTGCTGCGCCCACTGCTGCGCTGACCGGAGCCTGAGCATGTCGCAAGCCATTCGTGACAACCTCAAACGCCTGCTGGCACCCCGGCACCTGGCGTTCATCGGCGGGCGCAGCATGGCCCGGGCGCTCAAGCGCTGCGCCGAGGGCGGCTACCCAGGCCAGATGTGGCTGGTCAACCCGCAGCACGCCAGCATCGACGGCGTGCCCTGTGTGCGCAGCGTGGCCGAGCTGCCTTGCGCGCCGGACGCAGTGTTCATCGCCACCAACCGCGAACTGACCCTGGCCTGTGTCGCCGAACTCGCCGCCAAAGGCGCGGGCGGGGCGATCTGCTATGCCTCCGGTTTCGCCGAAAGCGGCGCCGAGGGCCAGGCGCTGCAACAGCAATTGCTTGAAGCCGCCTGCAACATGGCCCTGCTCGGGCCCAACTGCTACGGCCTGCTCGACTACCTGCACAGCGCCGCCCTGTGGCCCGTGGCCCATGGTGGCAAGGCAGTAGAGAAGGGCGTGGCGGTGCTGACCCAGAGCGGCAACTTCGCCTACAACCTGTCGATGAGCGACCGCTCGCTGCCGGTGGCCTACATGGCCTCGGTCGGCAACCAGGCGCAACTGGGCATTGCCGAGCTGATGGACGTGCTGCTCGATGAACCCCGGGTCACCGCCATCGGCCTGCACCTGGAAGGCCTGAAGAACGTGCCGGGTTTTGCCCGCGCCGCGCACAAGGCGCTGGAGAAGGGCATCCCGATCGTCGCGCTGAAGACCGGCGTGTCGCAGATCGGCGCCGAGCTGGCGCTGAGCCACACCAGTTCGCTGTCCGGCTCCGACGCCCTGTACGACAGCCTGTTCGAGCGGCTGGGGGTGATTCGTGTCAGCGGCCCGGTGAGCTTCGTCGAAACCCTCAAGGCCGCCGCCTGCGGCTACTTGCCCAAAGGCCCCGGCCTGATCGCACTGGCCTGCTCGGGCGGCGATGCCGGGCTGATCGCCGACTACAGCGAAAGCAACCAGCTGCGCCTGCCGGCCCTGGATGCCAGCCAGGTCGAGGAACTGGCTCAGGTGTTGCCGGCCTACGCCAACCTGGTCAACCCGCTGGACTTCACCACGGCGATCTGGGGCGACGGCCCGGCCAAGGCGAGCATGCTCGACAGCGCCCTTCGCAGCGAGGCCGACGCGGCGATGCTGGTGCTCGATTACCCCGCCGAGTTCACGGGCGAGCGCAAAGAGTGCGACCTGCTGCTGGAGCTTTACTGCGCGGCGCTCAAGCGCCATGGCAAGACCGGTTTCGTCACGTCGGCCTTCCCTGAACTGCTGCCAGCCAGCGCCCGTGAACGCCTGCACGCGGCCGGGGTGCCGGCGCTGCAAGGGGTGGAGGATGGCCTGGCAGCCTGGGGCCGGGTTGCCCGTTACGCGCAGCAGCGCCCGGCCTTGCTGGCGCTGGGCGAATCGGCGCTGGTACCGCTGTGCCCGCAGGCGCTGGCCGGTGACAGCCGCCTGCTCAACGAGTGGGAGTCCAAGCAGGCCCTGCGCGGTTTCGGCCTGCCCATTCCGAAGGGTGTGCTGAGCAGCCCGCAGCGCGCACTGGCCGATGTGGGCCAGGTGGGCTTCCCTCTGGTGCTCAAGGCCGTCAGCGCGCAGTTGCCGCACAAGACCGAGGCCGGCGCGGTGGCGCTGAACCTGGCCGACGAGGCCGCCCTCAGCAACGCCCTTGAGCAGATGCGCACGCGCATCGCCGCTTACGCGCCAGGGGTCGCCTTCGACCAAGTGCTGCTCGAACCGATGGCCGGCGCGCCACTGGCCGAGCTGATCGTCGGCATCAAGCGCGAGGCGGATTTCGGCCTGGCGCTGGTGATCGGTGCTGGCGGCATCCTCGTCGAGCTGCTCAAGGACAGCAGCAGCCTGCTGTTGCCGACCACTGACGGTGCCATCCGCAAGGCCGTGCTTGGCCTGCGCAGCGCCGCCTTGCTGCAGGGCTTTCGTGGCAAGCCGGCGGCCGACCTGGATGCCCTGGTCGCTGCCATCCGCGCCGTGGCCGACTACGCCTGCGAAAACGCCAACCAGCTGCTGGAGCTGGATGTGAACCCTTTGATGGTCGGTGCCAATGGCACCCTTGCGGTCGATGCCTTGATCCGCCTCGGCCAGGTGTAAGGACATGAACATGACGAACCCCACTCTCACGGGCGGCCAGGCGCTGGTGCGCCTGCTGGCCAACTACGGCGTCGACACCGTCTTCGGCATCCCCGGCGTGCACACCCTGGAGCTGTACCGCGGCCTGCCCGGCAGCGGCATTCGCCACGTGCTCACCCGGCACGAGCAGGGCGCCGGCTTCATGGCTGACGGCTATGCCCGGGTCAGCGGCAAGCCGGGTGTCTGCTTTGTCATCACCGGCCCCGGCGTGACCAACGCGGCCACGGCCATCGGCCAGGCCTACGCCGACTCCATCCCGCTGTTGATGATCTCCAGCGTCAACCACACCGCCAGCCTGGGCAAAGGCTGGGGCTGCCTGCACGAGACCCAGGACCAGCGCGCCATGACCGCGCCGATCACCGCCTTTTCCGCCGTGGCGCTGACGCCCGAGGACCTGCCGGAGCTGATCGCCCGCGCCTATGCCGTGTTCGACAGCGAGCGCCCGCGCCCGGTGCATATCTCGGTGCCGCTGGATGTGCTGGCCGCGCCGGTGGCGCGGGACTGGAGCGCTGATGTGGTACGCCGTCCCGGGCGCGGCCCGGCCAGCCTCGACAGCCTGCAACAGGCGGCCGCCCGGCTGGCGGCGGCCAAGCGCCCGATGATCATTGCCGGCGGTGGCGCCCTGCAGGCGGGCGCCGAGCTGCAGCAGTTGAGCACCCGCCTGGCGGCGCCGCTGTTCACCAGCGTCGCCGGCAAGGGACTGGCGCCTTTGGATTCGCCACTCAATGCCGGCTCCACCTTGTGCGTCGAGCCGGGCTGGGCGCTGATCGCCGAGGCCGACGTGGTGCTGGCGGTCGGCACCGAGATGGCCGACACCGACTTCTGGCGCGAGCGCCTGCCACTGGCTGGCGAGCTGTTGCGGGTGGACATCGACCCACGCAAGTTCAACGACTTCTACCCCTGCGCGCTGGCCTTGCACGGCGATGCCCGGCAAACCTTGGCCGGGCTACTCGAACAGTTGCCGGACGGCGTGCGCGACGCGACCCAGGCAAGCGCCGCCGTGGCCCGCTTGCGCGATGCCGTGCAGGCCAGTCACGGCCCTCTGCAGGCCATTCACCAAGCGATCCTGCAACGGGTCGCAGCCGAGCTGCCAGACAACGCCTTCGTCAGCACCGACATGACCCAGTTGGCCTACACCGGCAGCTATGTGTTCAACAGCCGGGCGCCGCGCAGCTGGCTGCACCCCACCGGCTACGGCACCCTGGGCTACGGCCTGCCGGCCGGCATCGGCGCGATGTTCGCCACGGCCGACCGGCCGGGCCTGGTGCTGGTGGGCGACGGTGGTTTCCTCTACACCGCGCAGGAACTGGCGACCGCGGTCGAGGAGCTGGACCGCCCGCTGGTGGTGCTGCTGTGGAACAACGATGCGCTGGGGCAGATCCGCGACGACATGCTCAACCTTGATATCGAGCCCATCGGCGTGTTGCCGCGCAACCCGGACTTCACCGGCCTGGCCCGTGCCTTCGGCTGTACCGTGGCGCAGCCGCAGAACCTTGACGAACTGCAACGCGACCTGCGCGGCGGCTTTGCCCGCAACGGCGTGACCCTGATCGAGCTCAAGCACGCCTGCGCGCGCTGAGCCCACCTTGCACAACAGGACATCCAGCCATGCGATTTTCCTCTTTGACCCAACGGATCGCCGGCGACGGCGCCGCCGCCTGGGAGATCCACTACCGCGCCCTGGCCATGCTCGAACAGGGCCGCGACGTGCTGCTGCTGTCGGTCGGCGACCCGGACTTCGACACACCGGCGCCGATTGTCCAGGCGGCGGTAGCCAGCCTCGAAGCGGGCAATACCCATTACGCCGACGTGCGCGGCAAGCGCAGCCTGCGCGAGGCCATCGCCCGTCGCCACCAGCAGCGCAGCGGCCAGAAGGTCACGGCCGACCAGGTGACGGTGCTGGCGGGGGCGCAGTGCGCGCTGTTCTGCGTGGCGCAATGCGTGCTGGAGCCGGGCGATGAAGTGATCGTCGCCGAGCCCATGTATGTCACCTACGAGGCGGTGTTCGGCGCCTGCGGGGCCAAGGTGGTACCCGTGCCGGTGCGCCCTGAGCATGGCTTTCGCGTACAACCTGCGGACGTCGCCGCACGGATCACTCCGCGCACCCGTGCCCTGGCGCTGAACAGCCCGCACAACCCCTCCGGTGCCAGCCTGCCGCGCAGCACCTGGGAGGCCTTGGCCGAACTGTGCATCGCCCATGACCTGTGGCTGATCAGCGACGAGGTGTACAGCGAGCTGCTGTTCGAAGGCGAGCACATCAGCCCGGCCAGCCTGCCCGGCATGGCCGAGCGCACGGCAACGCTGAACAGCCTGTCCAAGTCCCATGCCATGACTGGCTGGCGGGTCGGCTGGGTGGTCGGCTCGCCAGCGCTGTCGGCGCATCTGGAAAACCTGGCGCTGTGCATGCTGTATGGCTCACCCGATTTCATCCAGGATGCGGCGGTGGTCGCGCTGGAGCAGCCGTTGCCCGAGCTGGACGGCATGCGCGAGGCCTACCGCCAGCGCCGTGATCTGGTGTGCGAACGCCTGGCGCACTGCCCGGGCTTGCGGGCCTTGAAGCCCGATGGCGGCATGTTCGTGATGGTCGATATCCGCGACACCGGCCTCAGCGCGCAAGCATTCGCCGACCGCCTGCTAGACCAGCATGGGGTGTCGGTACTGGCCGGTGAAGCATTCGGCCCGAGCGCAGCCGGGCATATCCGCTTGGGCCTGGTGCTGGGCACCGAAGCGCTGAGCGAGGCCTGCCGGCGTATTGCCCGCTGCGCCAGCGAGCTGATGGAGGCGCAACGCAATGCGTGAGTACCACCGACTGTTCATCGATGGCCGCTGGCAGCAGCCGGTGGGGCAGGGCATGGCCGAGGTGATCGACCCGGCCAGCGAGGCCGTGGCCGGCAGGGTGCCGCTGGGTAACGAAGCGGATGTGGAACATGCCGTCAACGCGGCGCGAAGGGCGTTCGCCGACTGGTCGCGCACGCCGTCCAGCGTGCGCGCCGGGTACATCCGCGCCCTGGCCGGGCAGCTCAAGGCGCGGGCCGACGAGATGGCTGCGGTGATCACCACCGAGCTGGGCATGCCGGTGCAGTGGTGCCGGTCGGTGCAGGTCGACGGGCCCATCGTCGGGCTTGAGCAGTACATCCAGCTGGCCGGCCTGATGGACGAGGTGCGCGAAGTCGGCAATTCGCTGGTGTACCGCGAGGCCGTGGGCGTGTGTGCGTTCATCAACCCTTGGAACTACCCGCTGCACCAGCTGATCGGCAAGCTCGCACCCGCCCTGGCTGCGGGCTGCACGGTGGTAGTCAAGCCAAGCCAGGAAACCCCGCTGCATGCTTTCCTGCTGGCGGAAATGATCGAGGCCATCGGGCTGCCGGCCGGGGTGTTCAACCTGGTCAGCGGGCCGGGGGCGAAGGTCGGTGAGGCGCTGGCGCGGCACCCGTTGGTGGACATGGTCTCGTTCACCGGGTCCACCGGGGCGGGCGTGCGGGTTGCCCAGGCTGCGGCGCCGTCGGTAAAGCGGGTGTGCCTGGAGCTGGGCGGCAAGTCGCCGTTCCTGATCACCGCCGACGCACCGCTGGAAGCGGCGGTGCGCCATGGCGTGCAGGACGTGATGATCAACTCGGGGCAGACCTGTACCGCACTGACGCGCATGCTGCTGCCGGCCTCGCGCTATGCCGAGGCTCTGGAGGTCGCCGCGGACGAGGCGCGCAGCCTGGTGATGGGCGACCCGCAGGACCCACGCAGCTTCCTCGGGCCGATGTGCTCGGCCGGGCAGCGGCGCACGGTGCAGGAATACATCCGGATCGGCGAGGAAGAAGGCGCGCGGCTACTGTGCGGCGGGGCGACTGCAGCGGGCTTCGAGCGTGGGTTCTTTGTGCCGCCGACGATTTTCGCCGACGTCGACAACCGCATGCGCATTGCCCAGGAAGAAATCTTCGGGCCGGTGCTGTGCCTGATTCCTTATGCCGACGAGGCCGAGGCCATTGCCTTGGCCAACGACTCGCCGTTCGGGCTGTCCAGCGCAGTGTGGGCCGCTAGCCGCGACCAGGCGCTGCAACTGGCCCGCCAGCTGCGCGCGGGCCAGTGCTTCGTCAATGGCGGGGCGTTCAACTACCAGGCACCGTTCGGCGGCTACAAGCAGTCGGGCAATGGCCGCGAGTGGGGCGAGGAAGGCCTGAACGAGTTCGTCGAGGTCAAGGCCATTCAGCTCTGATCCGTTCACATTGAAGACTGTTTGAGGAATCACCCATGAAAGTCCTGATCGTTCACGCTCACCCCGAGCCTCGCTCCTTCACCGCCGCCCTGCGTGACCAGGCGGCGCAGACCTTCCGCGCCCAGGGCCATGAGGTGCAGGTCAGCGACCTGTACGCCATGGGCTGGAACCCGGTGGCCAGCGCCGACGACTTCAGCCAGCGGGAAAATCCGGACTACCTGGTGTATGCGCTGGAGCAGCGCCTGGGCGTAAAGAGCGGCTCCATCGCCCCGGATATCCAGCAGGAGCTGGACAAGCTGCTGTGGGCCGACCTGCTGGTGCTGAATTTCCCGATCTTCTGGTTCTCGGCGCCGGCGATGCTCAAGGGCTGGATCGACCGGGTGCTGGTGTCGGGAGTGTGCTACGGCGGCAAGCGTTTCTACGACCAGGGCGGCCTGGCCGGCAAGCGCGCACTGGTGACCGTGACCCTGGGCGGGCGTGAGCACATGTTCGGCGAAGGCGCGATCCACGGGCCGCTTGAAGACATGCTGCGGCCGATCCTGCGCGGGACCCTGGCCTATGTCGGCTTCGAAGTGCTGGAGCCGTTCGTGGCCTGGCATGTGCCGTACATCAGCGACGAAGCGCGCCAGGCGTTCCTGCACCGTTACGCGCAACGCCTGCAGCACCTGTCGGACGACCTGCCGCTTAAGTTCCCACGGCTGGACCACTTTGACGAGGCGCTGTATCCGCTGCCGCGCTGATCACAGGGGCACCCAGCTTAGGTATCAGGCTTTGTCTGCCTTGCCGGCTGCGGCAGCGAACTTGGCCAGCTGGACATCCAGCCGACGAGGGCGCCGGCCGAGGTCCTCGGCACGCTCCTTGCGGCGAATGGCGTTGCGTACCATCAATGACCCCAGGTAACGGATGGGTTCCGGCGGGAAATGCCCGAGCGGGCCGGCGAGCAAAGGCGAGCGGGTCCACGGGTTGTCCAGCCCCAGCACCAGCGACGACAGGATCTGCCCGCCCATGTGGCACGGGCCCACGCCACTGCCGGAATACCCGAAGCCATAGAAGATATTGCCCTTGGCGCCCATGCGGCCGAAGAACGGCAAACCGGTGACCGAGCGATCCGAAGGGCCGTTCCACGTGGCTGCGATATCGACGCCAGTGAATGCCGGGAAGAATTTTTCCAACGCACCGCGCAGCAGGTTCGCATAGGGTGATGGCTGGTCGAATACCGGCAGCATGCGCCCGCCGAAGGCAAAGGTATTGCCGCCTTTGCCCAGCATGATTCGCCCGTCGGGGGTGTTGTGGTAGTAGTGGACGAAGATGCGCGAGTCGAGCACGGTCACGCCGCTGGTCAGGCCTATGCGCTCCAGCAGGTCTGGCCGTGGCTCGGTAATGATCATGTCGCTCGAGACAATGGCCACCGAACGCGAAAATTGTGGGAAGGCGCGGGCCATCCAGGCATTGATCGCCAGCACCACCTTGGCGCAGGTCACTTTACCGTGGGGTGTTATGACCGTGGCGGGCTGCCCTTGCTCCAGGCCGACCATCGGCGAGCTTTCATGAATGCGCACGCCCAGCTGCAGCGCAACGCGGCGCAAGCCACGTACCAGCTTGGCCGGTTGCACGCTGGCCGCTGCCGGCGAGTACCAGCCTTCCAGGTGCTGGGCCGAGCCTGCCATGCGTTGCACATCGGCGAGCGGGCGTTTGCAGAAGGTGTTGATGCCGTGGCGTTCGAGCGCAGCGACCACCGCATCGGTGGAGCCGACCTGAGCCTGGCTGGTCGAGGTATAGAGCGTGCCGTCGAGGCGGTAGTCGGCCTCCACGCCGTATTTGCTACAGAACTCGCCGATCGCGTAGATGCTTTGCTCCGATGCCTTGACTAGGCGCACGGCCTCTTCGAGCCCGAACAGCCGCTCCAGAGTAAAGAACTTCGCCGACCAGGACAGCGCACACCCGCCATTGCGGCCACTGGCCCCCGCGCCGCAAATGTCCGCTTCGACGATGACCACGTCGAGTTCGGGGTTCTGTTCCTTGAGCATGATGGCGGTCCACAGGCCGGTATAGCCGCCGCCGACGATGCAGACATCGGCCTGGATATCCTGCCGCAGGGGCGGGCAGGGTTGGTCGGGCTGATGGTTCAGGGCTTGTTCCAGCCAGAAAGGGCGCATCGTGCTTCTCCAGAAAGGGACCGAGAAGGGCGCCGAGCCATGCGCACCCTGTGCCACGCATCCTTGCAGTGCGCTATGCATAAATAAAATCGATTTAACGTATGCATATATAAATTAAAACTATGCAGGCGCGAACCCACCCATTCGGGTTATGGCCCCGTGGCCCGATCCCCCGGATAGTGGCTCCATCCGCTCACCCGAGCCGATCCTGATCACACGATGGAGTTGCTATGCGCAAGGCATTGAAGGTGATTTCCAGTCTGCTGATGTGCTGTACCGCCGCGGCCGCTCTGGCCACCGAGGCAGACACCAGCAACACGCTCAGGTTGTACAACTGGACCGACTACATCGGCGAAAACACCCTCGCCGATTTCGAGAAGCAGACCGGCATCAAGGTCATCTATGACACCTTCGATGGCTACGAGACGGTCCAGACCAAACTCCTCACCGGCCGCTCCGGCTACGACCTGGTGATGCTCAATGGCTCGCTGGTGCCACCGCTGATCAAGGCCGGGGTGTTCCAGCCGCTGGACAAGGCCAAGCTGCCCAGCTGGGCCAACCTCGACCCGCACGTGGTGCAGAGCCTGCAAGCCTTCGACCCCGGCATGGTCTACTCGGCGCCTTACACCTGGGGCAGCTCCGGCATCACCTACAACGTCGACAAGATCAGGCAGCGCATGCCCGACGCGCCCATCGGCTCGCTGGCCATGCTGTTCGACCCCAAGGTCGTCTCGCGCTTCGCCGACTGCGGCGTCACCGTGATGGACGCGCCCAGCGAAGTCATCCCGCTGGCCCTCAAGTACCTCGGCAAAGACCCGCAGAGCGCCAAGCCGGCCGACCTCAAGGCCGCCCAGGACGTGCTCATGGGCATACGCCCCTACATCAAGAAGTTCGACTCGGTGAACTACCTCACCAGCCTGCCCAACGGTGACGTGTGCATGGCCCTGACCTGGTCCGGCGACTACGCCACCGCCCAGGCCCGTGCGGTGGAGGCGAAGAAGGACATCAAGCTGGCGTTCTTCATTCCCAAGGAAGGCTCGCTGATCTGGTTCGACAGCCTTTACCTGCCCAATGACGCCCCACATGTGGCCAACGCCCACCGTTTCCTCGAATACCTGCTCCAGCCCAGGACCATGGCCGAGGTGACCAACTACATCCACTACGCCAACAGCAACGCAGCCGCCACGCCGTTGGTACAAGCCGATATCCGCAACGACCCGGCGATCTACCCCGACCCGCAGACCCGCGAGCGGCTGTTCACGCAGAAGTCCCAGGACCCGCAGGCCATGCGCGCCATCACCCGGGTCTGGAGCACGGTCAAGACCGGCATCTGACCCCCTTTAACCGTACCGATCCGACAAGGAATTGCTTATGGCTACCCCGACTCGCCCATTGGCCGCCACCCCGAACAACGACCAGCTGGTGAAAGCCGACAAAGCCCACTACATGCACGGTTACCACATGTTTGACGAGCACGCCGAGCAGGGCGCGCTGAATATCCAGGCTGGTGATGGCGCCTACATCCACGACACCCTGGGCAACCGCTTCCTCGATGCCGTCGGTGGCATGTGGTGCACCAACATCGGCCTGGGCCGCGAGGAAATGGCCCTGGCCATCGCCGACCAGGTGCGCCAGCTGGCCTATTCCAACCCGTTTTCCGACATGGCCAACCCGAAAGCCATCGAACTGTGCCAGAAGCTCGCGAGCCTGGCGCCCGGCGACCTCGACCACGTGTTCCTCACCACCGGCGGCTCCACCGCCGTGGACACCGCCTACCGGCTGATCCAGTACTACCAGAACTGCCGCGGCAAGCCGCACAAGAAGCACGTGATCGCCCGCTACAACGCCTACCACGGCTCGACCTGCCTGACCATGTCGATCGGCAACAAGGCCGCCGACCGGGTGCCGGAGTTCGACTATGCCCACGAGCTGATCCACCACGTCTCCAACCCCAATTTCTACCGGGCGGGCGATGACATGGACGAGGCCGAGTTCCTCGACTTCCTGGTGGCCGAATTCGAGGACAAGATCCTCTCACTGGGCGCAGACAACGTCGCAGCCTTCTTCGCCGAGCCGATCATGGGCTCGGGCGGGGTGATCATTCCGCCCAAGGGCTATTTCCAGCGCATGTGGCAGGTGTGCCAGACCTACGACATCCTCTTCGTCGCCGACGAAGTGGTTACCTCGTTCGGCCGCCTGGGCACCTTCTTCGCCTCCGAAGCATTGTTCGGCGTGACCCCGGACATCATCACCACCGCCAAGGGCCTGACCTCGGCCTACCTGCCGCTGGGCGCATGCATCTTCTCCGAGCGCATCTGGAAGGTGATCGCCGAGCCGGGAAAAGGCCGCTGTTTCACCCACGGCTTCACCTACAGCGGGCACCCGGTGTGTTGCGTGGCGGCGCTGAAGAACATCGAGATCATCGAGCGGGAAAACCTGCTGGCCCATGTCAACGACGTCGGCAGCTACCTGGAGCAGCGCCTGCAGACTCTTGCTGCACTGCCGCTGGTCGGCCAGGTGCGCTGCATGAAGCTGATGGCCTGCGTCGAGTTCGTTGCCAACAAACAGACCAAGGCGCTGTTCCCGGACGCGGTGAACATCGGCGAGCGCATCCACATGCGGGCGCAGGCCAAGGGGCTGCTGGTGCGTCCGATCATGCACCTGAACGTGATGTCGCCGCCGCTGATCATTACCCATGCCCAGGTGGACGAAATCGTCGCTACCCTGCGCAGTTGCATTGTCGAGACGGCGCAGGAGCTGACCGGGCAGGGCCTGTACCACGGCCAATGATCGACCCTCAAGCAAAGATGCGCATGCGTGCCCCGGCCGGTAGACTGCGGGGCATGAGCCGAGCACACGAAAACACCACAATAAACCTGCCGTTTCATGCCCTGCAGCAATGGCACAGCGCCCTGCAGCAGGCCTTCGCCCAGAGTGATGGCCCACACGCGCTGGCCTCGCTGGCGGCGGCCATCAGCCAGCTGGTGGCCGCCGAGTCGATGCTGATCAGCCTCGAACGCAAGGGCCAGCCGCCGCAGCTGCTGTACCAGCAGGGCATCCCGGCGCGCTACCACGAGGCGGTGCTGGAACGCTATTTCGCCGCCGGCTACCTGCTCGACCCGTTCTGCCTGGCGGTGCAAAAGGGCCTGGCGCAGGGCTTCTATCACCTGGAAGACATCGCCCCGGACAACTTCTTCGATAGCGACTACTACAAGACCTACTACCTGGGCACCGGCTGCAGCGAGGACAGCTACTTCATCGTCGACTTGGGCAACGACAGCAAGATCTCCCTGAGCCTGTTCCAAGGCTGCAGCGGTGCGCGCCTGGGCGAGGCGCAACTGCACCTGTTGCAGGCGGTGGAGCCGATGGTTCGCGAGCTGCTGATGCGCTTTGCCCGGCATGGGCTGGAACAGCAGCCAGAAGCGAAAGAGAGCGTGCAGGCGGCGTTCGACAGTTTTGGTTGCGGGGTGCTCACCGAGCGCGAGCGGCAGGTGGCGCAGATGGTGTTGCAGGGGCACTCGGTGAAATCCACCGCCCAGGAGCTGGGGATTTCACCCGAGACCGTGCGGATGCACCGCAAGAACCTCTACCTGAAGCTGGACATCAACTCGCAGTCGGAGCTGTTTGCCCAGTTCATCGGCTGGTTGCGGCGGATCTGAGCGGGGATCGTCCGCTTCAGCCTGGCAGCGGGAGGTCACGGCTCAGCACTTCGTCCAGTGCCTGCTCAAGGGTGCTGACGGTGCGTTCGATATTGTGCAGTTTTTCAAGCCCGAACAGACCGATGCGGAAGGTCTGGAAGTCGGCTGGCTCGTCACATTGCAACGGCACGCCGGCGGCTATCTGCAGGCCGTGCTCGGCGAGTTTCTTGCCGCTCTTGATATCCGCATCTTCGGTGTAGCTCACCACGACCCCGGGGGCCTGGAAACCGGCCGCGGCCACACTCTTGATGCCTTTGCCGGTCAACAGGGCGCGCACCCGGTCACCCAGCGCTTGTTGTTCGCTGCGGAGCTTGTCGAAACCGTAGGCGTGCATCTCGTTCATCACATCGTTGAAACGCGCCAGTGAATCGCTGGGCATGGTCGCATGGTAGGCATGCCCGCCCTGTTCGTAGGCCTGCATGATCTGCAGCCACTTTTTCAGGTCGCAGGCAAAGCTGCTGCTCTGCGTCTGCGCGATGCGTTCAAGGGCCAGGGCGCTGAACATCACCAGGGCACAGCAAGGTGAGGCGCTCCAGCCTTTCTGCGGCGCGCTGATCAGCAGGTCCACGGCGCACTGGTGCATATCGACCCACAGCGTGCCTGAGGCAATGCAGTCCAGCACGAACAGGCCGCCCACCGCGTGCACGGCGTCGCCGACGGCCCGCAGGTACGCGTCAGGCAGGATCATCCCGGATGAGGTTTCGACATGGGGGGCGAAGACCACCTGCGGCTTGTGCGCCGCAATCGCCGCCAACACTTCGTCCAGAGGGGGAGGGGCGTAGGGCGCCTGGCGACCCGTTTCCACCGGTCGGGCCTTGAGCACCGTGGCGGCCGCCGGGATGTTGCCCATCTCAAGGATCTGGCTCCAGCGATAGCTGAACCAGCCGTTGCGTATCACCAGGCATTGCTGGCCGTTGGCAAACTGTCGTGCCACCGCTTCCATGCCGAAGGTTCCGCTGCCCGGAACCACCGCAACGGCCTGGGCGTTATAGACCTGCTTCAGGGTGCTGGAAATGTTCCTCATCACGCCTTGAAAGGCCTGCGACATGTGATTGAGCGAGCGGTCGGTGTAGACCACCGAGTACTCGATCAGCCCCTCGGGGTCGATGGCGGGATAGAGCTTTGACATGGGTGACTCCTTCGGCAGAGATGTCAGTGGTATCGACCTTGGCCCAAGCACTGGCAAATGACAAGCTTGGGCTTGGGCTGGCGGCAACCCCACAGCACTGCGGCATCGGCACAGCACCGTGGGGTTGCAGTCATAGCGCCTACACCGTGCCGAAGGGAACCTCTACCGACAGGCTGCCCAGGTTATCGCTCAGGCCGGCCTACAGGGCCCGGTCAGATCGTCGTTGCACTCACCCTGCTGGCCAAGCGGCAATTGCGCCTGTCGCCCCACTTTACACGCCGGAGGGGTGTGGCGCTTTTCTGCCTGAGCGAATCAGCTCGTTGGAGAAGCACAGGCCAAGCAGGATCAGGCCGCCGCCCAGGTACAACGTGTCTCGTGGCACTTCATCGAGCACCACGAGTGCCAGCAGCGCGGCGAACAGCGGCTCGGTGAGTTCCAGTGCCTGGACTTGTGACGGTTTCAGATACTCGATGGCCTTGGTGGTGCAGAAAAATCCGAGGATGGTCGGCAGCGTAGCCAGCGCGAGCAAGGCCATCAGGGCTACCGGCGATAACGCGCCCAGGGTGAACCCATCGCTCGCAGCGGGCAGCAGCAGGTAAAGGCTGCCGAACATCAGGAGTTGCCGGGTGAAATGCAGGCCCCCGGATACGCCCATGCGCTTCATGGCAACCGAAAATGCGCCATAAGCGCAGCCTCCAATCGACGCGAGCGCGGCACCTTGCAGGGTAAAGCCTTGCTGAACATCGGCGCCGAAAATGACGGCAATGCCGGCTATCGTCAGCCCTGCGCCTGCCATCACGTTGGCGTTGATCGGGTCCTTGAGGACTATCCGTCCCAGTAATATCGAAGCAATGGACGCGCTGGCCATCAGGATCACCACCACCCCGGCGGCGGCGTAATGGCTGTAGGCCAACGTTTCAAAGTGGAACAGCATGAAAATGCCGAGAAAGGCGCAGACGGCGGCAGGGCGCCACCTGGCCTTGTGCAGGGGCCGCTTGAGGAACACCAGAAAGCCTGACAGCAGCAACCCGCCGAGCAGGGTCTTTATCAAGGCGATGCTGCTGGAGCTGAAGCCACTGTTCATCAACACCTTGCTAAGTACGCCGATGCTTGCGTTCAGTGCAGCTGCGCAGAGTGCAAAGAGGACGCCTTTGCCGAAGTGAGATTGCATGGTGACCTTCCGTGTGTCTGGTTGGATCAGTGGGACAAATGACTCGTGACGTAGCGCGCCGTCTTTTCCAGCGTTCGTGCCAGATCGGGATGGGTCAACCGATACTTGCGCTCCAGTTGCCTGCTGCGGTTCATGTCAAAGCGCTGCGTCTGGATGAAGTTCAACGACTCGGCGCTGATTGCGAATCGCGCCGCCAGGCCGGGGATCGTCAACAGCCACTTGATCAACCTGATCGCGACATGGCGCCGAGGCGCCTTCACACCCAGTGTCTTTGCCAGTTGCTCGAGCATCCCCTGCAGGTTCGCTGAGCTCTCGTCGAGTGCCAGGACCTGCCGGTTGGCCATCGAGGGGTCGAACGCCACGCAGGTTATCATCGTCGCCAGGTAATCGACGCTGACGACCGGCAACCAGTGGCGGTCTGTACCTGGGACAGCCTTGAAGCGGCCCTGGGCAAGATTGCGAATGAGTTCGGCCAGCGGTTGTCCTTCGAGGATGTGCCCCGTCTCGCTGTGGCCGCACACCGTAGCGGGATGGACGATCGTATAATCCGCGTCTGCTTCCTGCAGGTAGCGGATAACGGCGAAATGCGACTCGAGCTTGCTGCCTTCGTAGCCACCCACACGGCCGTAGACCGCAGGCCAATGGGTGTTTTCAGGGCACACGATATCCACCCCGACCTTGGCAAGGTAGGTAAGGTTCTGCAGCATGAAGCCGCCCACCATCACCAGCCGCATGTGCTGGCTGGCCGCAAGCCTGGCCACCCGCAGTGCCCCTTGCACATTGACTTCGCGAGCGCGCTCCATCGTCAGCCCCCAGGTAAATTGCGCCGCCAGGTGGAAGGCCACCGCCGCCGAAGACACGCGTTGCCGGTCTGCTTCACTGAGCCCTAGCCCCTCCCTGCTGATATCGCCCTCGACGGCATGGATAGACGCGGCGTCACCTCCCAGGCGGCTTACCTGTTGCCTGAGACGCTCGATGTTTTCGGGGCTGCGCATGAGCACCCAGGCCCTGTGCCCGGTGGCAGTGAGGCGAGCCAGCAAATGTTGACCGACAAACCCGCTGCCGCCTGTGACGAAGCATTCCACGCCCATGTCTGACTCCTTGTTTGGATGATCGGCGCAGGCTAAGGTGTAGAGTGTGCTCTACAGTCAAGGAATTTTTACGGTGAACATTGGAGAGCTGGAGCGCCGCAGCGGCATCGGTCGCCATGCATTACGCTATTACGAGCAGCTCGGGCTCATCGTGGCCCATCGACTGGCCAACAATTACCGCAGCTATAGCGATCAGACCGTGGCTGACCTGGCCTTCATTCAAAGTGCCCAGGGCGGAGGTTTTTCACTCGGCGAGATCAGGGACATCCTTCAGGCCAAGCGGGGAAATACCATCGATTGCGCACAAGGCGCGGCGTTGGTGGCCAACAAGATGGCCGACATTCAAACGAAGATCACAACCCTGCAAGCCGCGTATGCGTTTCTCGAGGCAGAGCGTGCGAAGCTTGAAGCCAGTGCCATTGCCAACGGACTGACGGTTGCGCACCTGCCTGTCCATGGACGCACCTCGACCGCATAGCCTGACCACAAGGGCATTGAGCGAGGGCCGCGCGCGTTGTCGAAGCTGGCCGGTCGCGAGTGGCTGCTATCGACCCGAAGCGACGGTCGTAGTTTGGCTCTTGCGTGGTGGCTGATCTGTTTGCCTGAAGATCTTCAGTGTGCATGAGATCGAGCGCCGCCCGCGCGGCGCATCGCGGATAAATCCGCTCCTACATTTGTTGCAACGTGCCGAACCTGACAGGCCATGGTAGCCCGTCTTGGTGCATGTCTGAAGTCATGTGAGGCGGCATCAATGCCCGCCTAAAAATCCCGTCATGCCAACAAGGCTGACAACCATGGCCTCACAGGCATGGCCACGTTGCAACAAAATGTAGGAGCGGATTCATCCGCGATGCGCCGCGCGGGCGGCGTTCGATCTCTTAGGCGCTGAAAATTTCACGGCGAACACATCCAAACACCGCACAAAACCCAAGGCATGCATCGTCCGCCATGGGTCGAAAGTAGCCGGTCGCGACTGACAGCTTTCGACCCTAAGCGGACACATTATGAGCCTCGCGTACCAGCATCGGATGCGATGCGACCATCCGCCGAGCGATTGGCGCGATCGGAATTAGTCATGGCGTCTTGCGCTAGTGCCATGCTCAAGTCCAAGCCGTAGCATCTCCTTATCCAAGGGGCCTTTCCCAACAAAGGAGATAGCATGATTTCCAATACCGCATTGATCACCGGAGCCTCGAGCGGCATCGGACTTGAACTGGCACGTATCCATGCAGCCAAGCATGGCGATGTTGTCCTGGTAGCCCGCTCACGGGACAAGCTGGACGCCATAAAACAGGAGCTCCAGACCCGATACGGGGTGAAAGCCTATGTAATCGTGGAAGATCTGGCCGATCCCGCCTCGGCAGATCGCATATTCTCTGCCACCGAAGCCTTGGGATTGTCCATTGAAGTTCTGATCAACAACGCCGGTTTCGGTGGGCATGGCAAGTTTGTCGAGCGCGAACTCGCAGCCGATCGGGCCATGATGCAGGTGAACATGATCACGCTTACCGCCTTGACCCATCATTACCTCAAAGGAATGGTGTCGCGTCGGCGCGGGCGGATCCTCAACGTCTCCTCGACCGCCTCGTTCATGCCGGGCCCCTTGCAGGCGGTTTACTACGCTACCAAGGCGTACGTGACCTCATTCACCCAGGCAATCGCCGAAGAGGTGAGGGAGTACGGTGTGACAGCCACCGCGTTATGTCCAGGTGCGGTCGCCACAGGGTTCGTCGCTGCCGGAGATTTGCAGGGCGTGGATGTCTGGAAAAACGCCAGGACGGCGGAGTCCGTGGCTCAGCGCGGTTACAAGGCCATGGAGCGCGGTGAATTGGTTGCCTTCAACGAAGGCAAGTTGCGCGTCATGCTCGACTGGATCGTTCCGCTGCTGCCTCGCAAAATGGTGCTCAAGATGTCCCGCCAAGCGATGGAGAAGCCATCCTGATGAAGGCTTGAGGCACTGCGGCTTTCGTCAGGCCTGCTGCCTGCCAAACCACAGAAATTCGCTTCCAGAGAGATTGCTAGTCCATGAAACAAGCCAAGCATTTTGCAGTGCACTCCGGGTGGAAACTCATTATTTCTGATTTGGGACTAGCACCCGGGGATGTGCTGGCCTTGGCTGAGCTACCGGCCGATTTGTTCAGCCGCAAAGATGCATCGCTTTCCCCGGCGGAATACTTTCGGCTGTTTCGCAGCCTCGAACAGATGGTGGGGGTGTCGCGCTTACCGCTGCTACTCGGTGGTTCCATTTCGGTCGAGGCTTTCGATCCGGCTCTTTTTGCCTGCCTGTGCAGTCCCGACCTCAACGTCGCGCTTACTCGGCTTGCAGAATACAAACGTCTCTGTGGGCCTTTGGCGCTGGAAGTCATTTTTACCGAGGCTCACACCGAGGTATTAATCGAATGCTACGGTTACGACCGTCCGCTGCCGCACAGCCTCTGCGCCACGGAGCTGGTTTTCCTCACCCACCTGGCACGCCTCGCCACACGGCAAGCGATCTCGCCGTTAGAGGCGGAGCTGGTAGCGATACCCAACCCGGCAAAGCCGTGCGAAGACTTTCTGGGGTGTCGCTTGCAACAAGGCGACTGCAATCGGCTTCGCTTTTCGACACAGGATGCTGCCCGTCCTTTCCTGACCGAGAACATTTCCATGTGGCAGTTCTTCGAGCCGGAACTTCAGACGCGGCTTTCAAGGCTTGAAGCCGGCGCCAGCACACGTGAGCGAGTACGCAGCGCACTGCTCGACATGCTCCCAAGCGGCCGGAGCAGTATCGACGATATCTCCCGTCGCCTGGCAATGAGCAAGCGCTCGCTTCAGCGGCATCTTGCAGACGAGGCGCTGAGCTATCAGGACGTGCTCAATGACACGCGAGAGGGCCTGGCTCGCCACTACCTGACTCGCTCGACCCTCTCTCCAGGGGAAATTTCCTTCCTGATCGGCTTTGTGGATGCCAATTCTTTCTTGCGTGCCTTCAAGACTTGGACAGGCATGACGCCAGGCGAGTATCGAAGCCAGCACTGCCACTGAAGCCAGAGGGCTGAATGTCCGCTATGGGTCGAAAGCTGTCAGTTGCGACCGGCTACTTTCGACCCATGGCGGACGATGCATGCCTTGGGTTTTGTGCGGTGTTCGGATGTGTTCGCCGTGAAATTTTCAGCGCCTAGGAGATCGAGCGCCGCGCGGGCGGCGCTCGATCTCATGCACACTGAAGATCTTCAGGCAAACACATCAGCCATCACGCAGGTGCCAAACTACGAGCGTCCGCTTTCGACCCAAAGAATACGTTCGCCGAGAGCGGCTTTCTGACCAGAAGCAGTCGATGCTCTACAACGACAGGTGCGATACAGTATTAACGCGCCCAGGCAGCAAGACCATTTGCCTGCTGATCTGCCTTACTCTTGAAAAAATCTCTGAGGTGTTCAATGAAAAATGATACTTTCGCAGATAAATTCAGGCGCTCCAAGTAAACGGCATAGATGTCCGCCGGAGGCGTTTCATAATCCGCCAGCACCTCTTCAAGCCTTCCGGATCGTAAATGATCAGCCAGGTTCCACTCCGCACGCATAAGTATCCCATGCCCCTCCAATGCCCAGCTCAAGGCGACCTCACCGTCATTGGTACTCAAGCCACCATGAACCTTTATGGACTCGATTTGCTTACCCCGACTCAATCGCCAAGTGGCAAATGCTGCATCGTTTTGCCGCAACACTATGCAGTTGTGCTTCATGAGATCACGTGGAGACTCCGGTCTGCCGAAGGTGTCGAGATAGCCCGGTGAGGCGCAGAGACGTCGGCGGTTGCTGGCAATCTTGCGAGCAATCAGTCTGGAGTCCGGTAGCTCACCGAAACGAATAGCCACATCGATCGCGTCATCAGGAAGATGGATAGGACGGTCGCTCAGGTGCAGCTGGACCTCCACCTCAGGGTAACGCTTGGCAAAGGATGAAATTGCCGGCCCTACATGAGTACGCCCAAAGCCAAGGGGCGCATTCACACGCAGCAAACCCTTCGGTTCGGCACGGCTGCTTGAGACCTGCCGCTCCATCTCCTCAATCTCCTCAAGGATCCGCTTGGCATTGACCAGATAGGTCTCACCTTCCGCCGTGAGGCTGATGCTGCGTGTCGTCCGATTCAGCAAGCGCACCCCAAGGCGCTTTTCCAGTTGCGCAAGACGCTTCGTCACTGCAGGTGGGGTGAGGTTCAGCTCGCGAGCGGTGGCCGCCAGGCTGCCCGCCCCGACCAGTTGACTGAAGAAAGCAAGCTCGGACACAGGGTTCATAATTAACTCTAGGTAAATAATGAGTTTAATTTGATTGTATTACACCGTTTCTAAAAAACCATTACCTTAGTCCCTGCGTGATTAACCACAAAAAAACTGGGCTATTAAACTGCCAGCCTGTGAGGAGGTTTTCCTCCCGCTGCGTAGCCCAGTCGCCACATAAATCCGACTCACAACAATAATTCGGAGACGGCAATGGCCAAGCGATGGGTAGGTAAGTTGTACGTGCAGGTGCTGATCGGGGTTTCGATCGGCATCCTGTTAGGCGTGTTCTGGCCGCAGCTCGGCGTGGACATGAAGCCGCTGGGTGATGCGTTCATCAAGCTGATCAAGATGGTGTTCGCGCCCATCATCTTCGCGACGGTGGTGCTGGGCATCGCCAAGATGGAAAACATGAAAGAGTTGGGTCGGGTCGGTGTGCGCGCCCTGATCTACTTCGAGGTCCTGTCAACTTTTGCTCTCGTTCTGGGCCTGATCGTTGTCAATCTGGTGCAACCCGGACAAGGGATGAACGTCGACCCAGCCACCCTGGACACCCAGGCAATTTCCACTTACACCTCAGCCGCAGCTACGGGTACGGGCGGTGTCACCGACTTCCTGCTCCATCTGATTCCGGGCAGCGTAGTCGACGCCTTTGGCAAGAATGAGATCCTGCAGATCCTGCTTTTCTCTTCCTTGCTGGGCATTGCCCTGGCCAATCTGGGCGAACGCGGCAAACCGGTCGTTGACGTGCTGGAGGCATTCTCACACGGCATGTTCTACATCGTTGGCCTGGTCATGCGCGTCGCGCCGTTGGCAGCTTGCGGCGCAATGGCGTTCACCGTAGGCAAGTACGGCTTGGGCTCGATCGCGTCGCTAGGCAAATTGATGGCGACCATGTACCTGACTTGCTTCCTGTTCGTGGTGATCATCCTGGGCAGCATCGCGCGGATGTCGGGCTTCAGCTTGTGGAAGTTTCTCAAGTACCTGCGCGAAGAACTGTTCACCGTGCTCGGCACCAGCTCATCCGAGTCGGTAGTGCCTCAAATGATGAACAAGCTGGAAAAGGTCGGCGTATCCAAGCCAGTCGTCGGCCTGGTTATCCCCTCCGGCCTCACCTTCAATCCTGACGGCCAGTGCATCTACTACACCATGGCCGCGATCTTCATCGCCCAAGCCACCAACACACCATTGTCCCTGATGGATCAACTGATCGTACTCGGCGTGCTGCTGCTCACCTCCAAGGGTTCGGCAGGGGTTACCGGCTCAGGCTTCATCACGCTCGCTGCGACCTTGGCCACCATGGACAACATTCCGGTAGCCGGCATGGTGCTGCTGCTAGGCGTCGATCGTTTCATGTCCGAGGCTCGCGCTATCACCAACACCATCGGCAACGCGGTCGGAACGATGGCCATCGCGAAGTGGGTCGGTGCGCTTGATAGCGACCGCATGAACCAGGTTCTTGATGGCAACGCCTGCGCTGAACCAGAGAAAGAAGCGTTAAAGGGTACGGCTCCACTCACTGCCGTCAGCCCTGAAAAAAAACACCTTGTGATGCACTGAGGAAATAACCGTGGATACCATAGATAAAGAAGCAGCCGTCTCATCGCTGACCGACACGCTGGCCAAGTTCACCGCCTATATTGGCAAACGCCTGCCCAAAGACGTGAAGGAAAAAACGGCCAAGCTGCGTGCAGCCGAAACCAATCCACTGGCCATTGCCGTGTATGACTCGATGGCCGACAACCAGGAATACGCCGACAAGCTCAACCGGCCGAGCTGCCAGGACACTGGCGTGATCCAGTACTTCATTTCGGCCGGCGCGCGTTTTCCGCTGCTCGGTGAAATGGAAGGCATCCTCGAAAATGCTACCAAGGAAGCCACCGTCCATGGGCCCCTGCGCCATAACGCGGTGGAAACCTTCATCGAGAAGAACACGGGCACCAACACCGGCTCGAAGATCCCCTGGCTGGACTGGGAAATCATCCCCGATGCCGACTACGCAATCGTCGACGTGTACATGGCCGGTGGCGGTTGCACGTTGCCGGGTTCGGCCAAAGTACTGATGCCAGGCCAAGGTTATGAGGGGGTGACTGAGTTTGTCTTCGATGTCATCACCTCCCGTGGGGTAAACGCCTGTCCACCCTTGCTGGTAGGTGTGGGTGTCTCCACCTCGGTGGAGACCGCAGCACGCCTGTCGAAGAAGGCCATTCTGCGCGAAGTGGACTCCAGCCACCCGAACGAAAGCGCGGCGATGATGGAAAAGCTGCTGGAAGAAGGCCTCAACGAAATCGGCATCGGCCCGCAGGGCCTGACCGGCAACAGCAGCGTGATGGGCGTGAACATCGAGTCTTCGGCGCGTCACCCCTCGACCATTGGCGTGGCAGTTTCCACCGGTTGCTGGGCACACCGCCGCGGCAAGATTCGCATCAACGCCGACCTGACCTATGACATCCTCTCCCACGAAGGGGTAGTACTGTGAAGAAGATCATCAACACCCCGATCAGCGACGAAGATCTGGCCAACCTCAACGTCGGCGACGTGGTTTACCTTACCGGTCAACTGGTGACCTGCCGTGACGTCGCACACCGCCGCCTCATCGAGCTGGGCCGCGAGCTGCCTGTGGACCTGCGTGGCGGCGCTATTTTCCACGCGGGCCCGATCGTCAAGAAGAAAGAAGACGGCAGTTTCGAGATGGTGTCCATCGGCCCGACCACCAGCATGCGCATGGAAAAATTCGAGAAGCAGTTTATCGAACAGACCGGTGTCAAGCTGATCGTAGGCAAGGGCGGCATGGGGCCGGAGACCACTACCGGATGCCTGGAGAACAAAGCCGTGCACGCAGTATTCCCCGGTGGCTGCGCAGTACTGGCCGCCACCCAGGTCGAGGAAATCGAGCGTGCCGAGTGGCAGGATCTGGGCATGCCGGAGACGCTGTGGGTCAACCGGGTGCGTGAGTTCGGGCCTCTGATCATCTCCATCGATACCAAGGGCAACAACCTGTTCGAGCAGAACAAGGCCCGCTTCAACGAACGCAAAGGTGCGGTCATCGAGAAGATCAATAGCCAGGTCCGTTTCATCAAGTGATGAGCAGGGGCAGTCAGGCGAATACCTGAACTGCCCATCTCTCAACCTTGCCAAGGCACTTATCTACATCGCTGTCAGTGGCGTCATCACCTCAGCGAGGGGTAGGGTGGTTGGGCTTGCGCTCATCGCGGCTGGATCGTCGGGCCTCGGCGCGTACCACCAGGCAGATCCCGACCGCCGATAGCGCCATCCCCGCTGCCATCTGCCAGGACAACGGCTCATCGAACATCGCCCAGGCCCAGAGCAGGGTGATCGGTGGGCTGAGATAAAGCACGCTGGCGACGCGGGTGGCCGAGGACCTGCGCAGGCAGGCCCAGTACAACCCATAGCCACCAAGCGTCGACAGGACGACGGTCCACGACACGCTCAATGCAAAGCCTGCGCTGGCAACCGGTGCCAGGCTGCGTTGGCTGCCTTCGAGGGCCGCGAAGGCGAAACTGGAGACGAAACACTGCAGCCAGAGGTTCGGCAACAGGCCCATGGCCTGCACCGTGCTGCGTTTTTGCCACAACGTGGCCACCGCCAGCGAGCACATGCCGGCCACGGGCAGGCCATAGGCCCACATCGGTGCCGTGCCCAGCGTCAGCGCATCGTGGGTCACCCACAGCATCCCCAGCAGCCCGACGACCAGGCCGGCCCATACCTGCAGCGGCAGGCGCTCGCCCAGCAGCAGCGCCGCGAGCAGCGCCATGCCCAGCGGCAACAGGTCGGCACATAACGCGGCAAGGCCGGCGGGCACACCCAGGGCAATGCCCTGCGTCACGCCGGTGAGGTAGCCCGCCATGGCCAGCAGGCCGATGCCCGCGTGGCTCAGCAACACGGCAAACGGCGTCTGGAGCAGCGCGCGCCAGACGAACGGGAACAACAGCAGGCTCACCACGACGCAGCGCCAGAACACCACCAGCAGGGCGGGGGCATGATCGATGGAGAAGCGTGCACCGATGAACCCGGAACTCCAGGTCAGCAGCAGCGCGGCTTCAAGCAAGGGCAGCGGCCAGGCCCGCTGCCAGGGGCGACGGGTCGGCGTGCAGGGCGGAGTCGGCAGGTGCTGGTTCATACCCCCGACACTACGAAATCGGCGTAATCTGATAAATCAAAATTAACTGCAGCAGTTCTTTACGGATATTGAACTATGGCAACCACACTCGATATCGACCTCCTGCGTACCTTCCATGCCGTGGTGCGTATTGGCAAATTCAGCGCTGCGGCCGAGCAGCTGCACAAAAGCCCGGCGGCGGTCAGCGTTCACATTCAACGGCTGGAGGCCGTTGCCGGTGGCAGGCTGCTCAATCGCGACAACCAGTCCATATCCTTGACGGCCCTGGGCCGACGGCTGCTGAATTCGACCGCCGAGCTGTTACGCACCCACGATCAGGTGCTGGCAGAGCTGCACGGGCCGGATCTGGCCGGGCGTATCACGCTCGGTGTCCCTGACGAATACGCAGCCCATGTGATTCGCGACATCTTGCCGATGTTCAGCGCTGCCTGGCCGAATGTGGTGCTCGAACTGAGGACGGGGCCGAGCCATGCCCTGAGGGATCTGGTCCGGCGCGGCAAACTGCAGGCAGCAGTTGTCGCCCAGGCCGAAGGCACGCTCGGGCCCAATGCCGAGCGACTGCTGTCGACCACGCCGGTCTGGGTCGGGCCGATGAACGCGGCGGCGGTACTTCATGACCCGTTGCCGCTGGCTGCCCATGCGCTGCAATGCCCCTATCGTGAGGCCATGACCGAATCACTCAAGGCCTCGGGACGCCGCTCGCGGATCGTCCTTGAAAGCCACTCCAACCAGGCCGTCAAAGCCTGTGTGGAGGCCGGGTTGGCCATCAGTGTGATCGACCGGGCCAAGGTCACCGAGCGCATGCAGATCCTCGAGGGGCTACCGGCTATTCCCGACCACGACATCCTCTTCGTGCGCAGCCCGGCATCGGGCGGGGACGCCGCCGTGACTTTGCTGGCGCGGGCGATGCGGCAATCGTTTCGACTGTAGGGAGGGACATGTAAAGAAGGTCCCATTGGCTGTTTGAGCGCCAATGGTTGATTACGCATGCCAATCAAACGGGTAAGGGAAGGTTGAACGCCTGCTGATCAAAACCTGATCCTGCTTTAAAAAACAGGATCAGGTTCGGCATGAATTACAGGCCCAGTTCAGTCAGGCCTGGGTGGTCATCCGGACGGCGCCCCAGTGGCCAGTGGAACTTACGCTCGCTCTCTTTGATGGGCATGTCGTTGATGCAAGCGAATCGGCGATGCATCAGGCCGTCGGCTTCAAACTCCCAGTTTTCATTGCCGTAGGAGCGGAACCAGTTGCCCGAATCGTCGTGCCACTCATAGGCGTAGCGGACGGCGATACGGTTGTCGGTGAAGGCCCAGAGCTCCTTGATCAGACGGTAGTCCAGCTCCTTCTTCCACTTGCGAGTCAGGAACGCCTGAGCTTCTTCGCGATTGTTTGCAAATTCGGCTCGGTTACGCCATTGGGTGTTCAAGGTATAAGCGAGCGCAATTTTTTCAGGGTTGCGAGTATTCCAACCGTCTTCCGCGAGTCGGACCTTTTCAATCGCCGACTCGCGGGTGAAAGGAGGAAGTGGCGGGCGAGCCTGTTCGTTGGACATGGTGGTGCCTCCAATCTATTGGATGAATCAGTCGAGTGGGTATTGCCGGGGCGTCAGGCGCTTGCGCGCTGTTCTTGTTCAAGCAGTAACTTGGCGATTTCCCGAGCACTGTCGAGCGCCGTAAAATCACCCATTACGCGGGCGACGGTTATCGTGCCCTCTATCAGCACGAAGAGTTGCCTGGCCAACTTCACCGGATCGTTGACCTGCAACTGGCGGGTCAGCTCCAGTGTGTAATCCAGAAGCTTCTGTTTGTGCAGTTTTGCGATCTGCCGAATAGGGTCGTCCGCGTCGCCTACCTCGCCGGCGGTATTGATGAAGGCGCAACCCCGAAAACCGTCAGACTCGAACCAGCTTCCAAGAACATCAAAAATACCGAGAATGCGCGCTTGCGGCGTTTGGGCTTTTTCGCACTCACTCCTGAACCACTGCATCCAGCGTACATCGCGTGCATTGAGTGCCGCTGCGGCGACATCGTCTTTGGTCGCGAAATAGCGATAGATACTCTTACGGGCTACGCCTGAAGTCTTTACCAAAAGGTCCATGCCAGTGGCGTGAATCCCGTTTTCGTAAATCAGCTTCTCGGCAGTCGCAAGGATTTTTTCGCGTGTATCGGTCATTGGCTTGTTCATGTAGCCAGAGTAGAACGATCGTTCTCCCTGGTCAAGCAGGTATTGATATTTTCGTTTGAGGGTGGGCAAGGAGCTTTCAGCCGAAGCACCGGCCCCGGCTATCGGTCATATCACTTTTACCGCACGGCCAATGAACTTCACCGGGCCCGTCGGTAACCCGGTAGGCGAGCCTCCGGCTTTCTCCAAGGTCAGCTCGAACAACTGGTTGGCTTCCAGCGGTGGGAGGGTTTGAAGCGGGATGCGATAAGGCTCACCCGGTTTGACCAGGCCCAGCGAAACCGGTGCGCGCCATTGCTCGCCCTTGGTCCAGAACTGCAGGGCCATGCCGTCGGGGACTGCATCCTGGCCAAGCGGGATCAGCTCGATCATGCGGTTGTCGCTGGCCTGTACCACCCAGCCGGCGGCCTGACTGCTGGGCGCCACCAGCACCACTACGAACCGAGTGCTGGGCGGCGGCGTGGTAAACAAGATGAACGCCAGCAACACGCTTGCCGCCAGCCCTGCGGCACTCACCCCTTGCCACACCCCGAGGCGCTGCCACACCTTGGCGCGTGGCGCCGGCGAGGGGGTGGCCAGTTCGTTCAGGCTGCGCTGGATACGCGCCCACAGGCGGGCGCTCGGTGGCTGTGGCGCAGCCAGCGCGGTCAGCTCCAGCAAGCGTGCCTCCCAGGCATCCACTGCGGCGCGCAAGGGTGGGTCGCTGTTCAGGCGTTCGATCATTGCGGCGTGCTGCTCGGCCGACAAGGTCCCCAATACGAACTCGCCGGCGAGGGTGTCCAGTGCTTCGTCATATTCCGGCTTCATTCCAGGCACTCCCGCAGCGCCTTCAGGCTACGCTTGATCCAGGCCTTGACGGTGCCCAGCGGCGCACCCAGCAGGCCGGCAATTTCGGCGTGGCTGCAGCCGTCGACATAGGCGTGCAGGATGCAGCGCTGGGGTGAGGGCTGCAATTGCTCGAGGCAACGGTAGATTTTCGCCGAGCCTGACCATAGGTCAATGTCTTCAAGCGCCCCGTGAAAGGCGGGCGTTGTATCGATATCGGCTTCCTCCAGCACCGTCTCACGGCGTGTATCGCGGATCGTGTTCAGCGCCAGGTGGCGGGTGATGCTGTAGATCCAGCCACGCGCCGAACCGCGCGCCGGGTCGAAGCTGGCTGCGCGCATCCAGATGCGGATCATCGCATCGTGGACGATGTCCTCTGCGATGGCGTCGTCACGCACGATGCGCCGGGCTACGCCCAGCAGGCGCGCACCCTCGTGATCGTAGAGCGCCTGCAGGGCTCGCCGGTCGCCCTGTGCACAGGCCTCCAGGCAGCGGTGGAAGTCGAAGGGGGCGGCTGGCGAGTTCAACGTATGCGGCTTCCTTGTATCCCTGCAAGGGTCCCCGGCCTACCAGCCGGGGGCTTGCCAACCAGCGTAGATGAACGAATGCCGGGTGTCTGCTCGAGTGCCCCTTACTTGGCTGTCCAGAACACATAGTCGGCCTGATACTGGACGACCTGCCGGGCACCTTTGTTCTGGGCCGTGCATGCACTTGCTGGTGCCACGCCACCGCGGGTGGCCAAACGCTGGATGAAGCTGACCCCCTGCATGGTGCCTGTGCCTTCGGCTGCGTTTGCCTTGACCAGTTGGTAGGGGATGGCGCCTTTGTCCGCAGGTGCTACAGCCAGTTGGGTACCGGTGACCTTGGAACCATCCTTGGCCTGCCAGGTGGCGGGCGGGCCGAAATAGTCGCCCACCTGTTTGCCTGCGCGGTCATTGAGCACTGCCTTGGGGCCGACGAAGGTCCATTCGGTCTGGCCGGGGGTATTGGCCTTGTCGCGGCACTCATAGGTGATCTCGCCGACGCCGACGGTCTCGAGCATGACGCGGTGGCCATCCGGGACCTTGATCGCATCTGGCAGCGCAGGCTGAGCCTGGGCGGTTTGCAGTGCCAGGGCGAGGCTGCAAGCGAGCAGGCAGGTGGGGACGTTGAAGTTCATGGGCTGTGCTCCTGATAGGTCATTGGGCCGGGCGGTCACAGGCCGCCCATTAGCAATACCCACCAGCGGCCTGGCTGGATGCACTGGATATGAAAAAAAACGGTTGTCGCCCTGGCTATCGACGCACAGGCTGTTGATCAACCCCCCTCGATGCCGAAGAGCCGGCGGGGGACGCCGGCTCCGGTCAGTTCAACGAGCGGCCCACGCGTTGAAGCGCTCCTCGAGCTCTTCACCATGGTCGACCCAGAACTCGGCGTTCACCAGCTGCGCCTCGGCGATATTGCCCGGTGCAGTAGGCAGCTGTTGCTGGACGTCCTCAGGCAGCTGCGCCAGCGCTTGCGTGCGCACCGGGCCGTAAGGGATCTGCGTGGAGAAGGTCTTCTGTGGCCCTGCCTGGCTCGCAAACCTGATGAATTGCTCTGCCAGGTCCTTGTTGGCAGTGCCGCGCACGATCGCCCAGTGATCAGGGTCGTACAGGCTGCCCGGCCATACGATGCGCAGCGGCGAGCCTTCCTTCTGCGCGGCAGCGATGCGCCCGTTGTAGGCGGCAGACATCACCACATCGCCTGCCACCAGCCACTGAGGTGGCTGCGCACCGGCTTCCCACCACTGGATGCTCTGCTTGATTTCGTCCAGCTTGTGGAACGCTCGGTTGACGCCCTCGGGCGTACTCAGTACCTGGTACAGGTCTGCGCGGGCAACGCCATCGGCGAGCAGCGCGACTTCGAGGGTGTACTTGGCGCCCTTGCGCAGGCCGCGCTTGCCAGGGAAGCGCGTGGTATCCCAGAAGTCTGCCCAGGAGGCGGGCCCGACGCTGAGCTTTTGTGGGTTGTAGGCCAGCACCATCGACCAGACATAGCTGGCTACGCCGCACTCGCTGACAGTCCCGGACAGGTAGCCGGACTGCTCGCCGAGAATGCCGGGGTCCAGTCGTTCGAACAGGCCCGCTTCGCAGCCGCGGATCAGCTCGGGGCTTTCAACCTCCACCACGTCCCAGGAGACGTGGCCGACGTCCACCATGGCTTTGATCCTGGAAAGTTCGCCGTTGTACTCGCCCGCCACCACCCTGGCTGCACCGCTCTTCTCGAACGGCTGGAAGTACGCTGACTGCTGGGCCGCCTTGGTGGCCCCGCCGAAGGAGATGATGGTGAGGCTGGCTTCATTGGATACGGCGCACAGGCTGAAACCTGAAAGAAGTGCAAAGCTGAGCGATGCGGCGATGATGCGCATGGAAAACTCCCTCACTGCTTGTGGTTGTGTTGTTTTGTCGAGGCAGTTGGGCCAGTCGGCCCGAGCCCACTGCGCAGCGGTGTGCGCAGTGGTTTTCTTGTTGTTGTGGTGAGTGCGTATCGCGAGGCGCTGGGTGGAAATGACTGGAACGGCGGTTGTCACTCACCTGGGGGATGGTGCGCCACAGCTGCGGCGGGGGAAATTAGTAAAAATATGCTCCAGTCATATGAAAAAGCTCTGCAGGCCTATGGCGCCCGGGTCACGCAAAGGCTAGGCCAGGGCGAGCGCCTGGAAAAACACGAGCGTCGATGCTGCGTGGTGATCAGCGCCGTGCTGCGAAGCGCAAGGCCAGTGGCAGCGCCAGTGCCCAGACCGGTGCCAGGATCAGCGCGGTCTCCAGGCGCCCGAGTGGCAGCTCGATACCGGCCAGCCGGGCGCCGGCCAGATAGGCCAGCGGGCCACCGAACAGGCCCAGCAGCACCGCGCGCCATGCGGGCTGGCCGAGCCCTGCCAGGCTGTGGCGCATGCCGCTGGCCAACACCAGCCACAGCAGTGCCAGCCACAGTGGCAGCGGCCACTGGGCGAAACTGAACACACCGAGCAGGCCCAGCGTGCTGTCCAGCAGGCAACCGGACAGCGCCACCCACAGCAACACGCGCAGCTCTCCGCCAGGGCTCAGCCGCAGGTGCAGCAGCAGGCCGCTCACCACCATCAGCAACAGCCACGGCTTATGCGCCCCCAGCACACACAGCCACCAGCCGGCTTGCAGCCACAACGCGTTGCCCAGCAACCAGACACGGCGGCCCATGTTCAGGCATCCGGTAGCGGTGCCCGCCGCGCCTGGGGGCCGGCCCACAACAACTGGGCGACGCCGATGGTCCGTTCCTCGAAGCCGCCCT
Organism: Pseudomonas sp. NPDC086566; assembly: GCF_050280885.1. Classification (NCBI taxonomy): domain Bacteria; kingdom Pseudomonadati; phylum Pseudomonadota; class Gammaproteobacteria; order Pseudomonadales; family Pseudomonadaceae; genus Pseudomonas; species Pseudomonas sp. NPDC086566. Next base: position 131,054 of record NZ_JBNNWD010000008.1, on the reverse strand, counting down.
GGCAATAGCACAGGTAGAACTCCCACAGGCGCTGGAAGGTGTCGTCATAACCGAGCCTGGCCAGTTCCGCGCGTGAATGGCGCAAGTTGTCGCGCCAATGGCGCAGGGTGCGCGCATAGTCCAGGCCGAAATCCTCCAGATGCACCAGGTTCAGCTCCGTCTGGCGGCTGGCGGTGTCGAGCAGGACGCTCAGCGAGGGCAGGGCGCCACCGGGGAAGATGTAGCGCTGGATGAAGTCCACCGAACGACAGGCCTGGGCGTAGCGTTGATCGCGGATGGTGATGGCCTGTAGCAGCATCAGGCCGTCGTCCTTGAGCAGGGTGGCGCATTGGCGAAAATAGGTGGGCAGGTAACGGTGGCCGACTGCCTCGATCATCTCGATGGACACCAGCTTGTCGAAGCGCCCGCGCAGGTCGCGGTAGTCTTCGTGCAGCACGGTGACTTGCCGATCCAGGCCCAGCGCCTTGACCCGCTGCAGGGTATGAGCGTATTGCGCGGCGGAGAGGGTCGTGGTGGTCACCCGGCAACCGTGCTGCAAGGCCGCGTGGATGGCCAGGCTACCCCAGCCGCTGCCGATTTCCAGCAGGTGCTCGCCGGGCTTGAGTTCGAGCTTCTGGCAGATCTGCCGGAGCTTGTTCGACTGCGCCTGTTCCAGGGTTTGTTCAGCGCTGTCGAACTGCGCAGCGGAATACATCATGGTCGGATCGAGCAGCCGTTCGAACAGCGCATTGCCGAGGTCGTAGTGGGCCAGGATGTTGCGCCGCGCGCCGCGCCGGTTGTTGCGGTTGAAGTGGTGCATCAGGCGCAGGGCCGGGCGGGCCAGGCGGGCCAGGCCGCCTTCCATGGCGTCCAGCACCTCGAGGTTGGCGACGAACAGGCGGGTCACTGCGGCCAGGTCCGGGCTGCGCCAGTAGCCGTGGATGTAGCCTTCGCCAGCGCCGATCGAGCCATTGCCGGCCACCAGGCCCCAGGCTGCGTCGTCGACAATCTCCACTTCCGCATAGAGCGGGCTGGCGACGTCACCGAAGGTCCATTGCCGGCCCTGGCTGATCAGGCGCAGATGGCCACGGCTCAGGTTGCGCAGCTGGGCCAGTACCGCACGCCTTGCCAGCCCGCCGAACAGCGGCGCGATGCTGGCTGATTTGCTAACGCTCAGGGTCGGGTCGGGCATGATCGGGGTCCTCGTGTATGGCTTGGCCAAGCGACAGGTCGTGCTGGCTGGCGGTGTGGTCGTAGACAGGGGAGCGTTTGAGCAGCAGGCGCAGGGCTTGCCAATAGATACCGGTGACGGTGCGCAGGCTCATCCAGGGAAAGGCCAGCAGGTGCCGCTGCAGGCTGGCGCGTTCGAGCGGCTGGCGCTGCACGGCGAGGTCCGCGGCGAACACCAGCTGCCCGGCTTGCCAGTTTTCCATGTGCACGCGCACGCGTTGCCCATCGACGGCGAAGCGCAGCCGATAGTCCATGTCCATGGGCATGAACGGCGAGACATGGAAGGCCTTGGCCACGGTAAAGGGCCGGGCCAGGTCGCCCTGCACTGGCAGCACATAGTGGAAGCGCTCACGCCAGGGTGTGTTGCGTACCTCCAGCAGAACGCTGGTGACCTGCCCTTGGCGGTCGTGGCAGAAGTAGATGCTCACCGGGTTGAACGACAGCCCCCAGCAGCGCGGTTGCGTCAGCAGGTGCACGGCGCCTTCGGGCGCTTGCCCGGTGGCCTGGCCGACCAGCAGGCGCACGGCCTCGCCCAAGGGCTTGCCCTGGCGAGTCAGTGCCGGCAGGTAGTCGGTTTCGCGCCAGCACAACGGCGCCAGGCGCGAACGCCCGAGCCAACGGGAGAGGCTCAGCAGGCGCGGCAGTTCGTCGAGGTCCAGGTAGAACAGGCCGATGCGATAGCGGAACGCGTGCGGCCTGGGAGCCAGGCGCCGGTGGCTGAGCCAGCCGTGGCACAGGCTGCTGTTCACAGCTGCTCTCCAAAGTGCCCGGCGACGTTCAGTGCACTGAGCACGCCGTCTTCGTGAAAGCCGTTGGCCCAATAGGCACCGCAGAAATAGCTGTGCAGCGGGCCCTGCAGTTCGCCCTGCCGGGCCTGGGCGGCTACGGCGGCGAGGCTGTACTGGGGATGTGCGTACTCGAAGCGGGCGAGTATCTGTGCCGGGTCTATCAGCGCTGTCTGGTTGAGGCTGACGCAGAACGTCACCGGCGCATCGATGCCCTGCAGGATGTTCATGTCGTAGGTAAGTGCAGCGGGTGCCTGTTCGCTGCCACCCAGGCGGTAGTTCCAGCTGGCCCAGGCCCTGCGCCGGCGCGGCAGCAGGCGGGTGTCGGTGTGCAGCACCACGTCGTTGCTGGCGTAGCGGATGGCACCCAGGATCGCCTGTTCCTGTTCGCTGGGGGCGTCCAGCAGCGCCAGCGCCTGGTCGCTGTGGCAGGCGAAGACCACCTTGTCGAAGCGTTCGCTGCCAGAGGCCCAGGTCACGTTCACACCCTGATCATCGCGGCTCACCCGTTGTACCGGGCAGTTGAGGCGAATGTGCTTGGCAAAAGGCTGGCACAGCGGCGCCAGGTAGCTGCGGGAACCGCCCTCGATCACCCGCCACTGCGGGCGCTGGTTGACCGACAGCAGTCCATGGTTACGGCAGAAGCGCACGAAGAACTGCAAGGGGAAGTGCAGCATGTCGGCCCGCGACATCGACCAGATGGCCGAGCCCATGGGCACGATGTAATGCTCGATGAAGCGTTCGCCGTAGCGGTTATCGCGCAAGTAGCTGCCCAAGGTGGTCGCGCCATCGATACGCTGCTGGTCCAGGTCGGCCAGGGCCTGGCGGTTGAAACGCAGCACATCGCGCAACATGCCCCAGAAGCCTGGCGACAGCAGGTTGCGCCGTTGCGCGAACAGGCTGAGCAGGTCGTGCCCGTTGTACTCGAAGCCGGTACGCGGGTCGTGCACCGAAAAACTCATTTCGGTCACCCGTGAGCCGACGCCCAGGTGTTGCAGCAGGCGGATGAACTGCGGGTAGGTCCAGTCGTTGAAGACAATGAAGCCTGTGTCCACCGCATACTGCTGGCCGCGCCACTGCACATCGACGGTATGGGTGTGCCCGCCCACCCGGTCGGCCGCTTCGAAAACGGTGACGGCATGCCGGCGTGACAACAAGTGGGCGCAGGTGAGGCCAGCGATACCGCTGCCGATGATGGCGATGCGCATGGGTCAGTCCTCGGGTTGTCGCGCCAGGCGCTGGCCCAGCTTCAGGCGCCAGCGTGCCGGCAATGCGCCGAGCAGGCGCAGCAACAGGGTGAAGGTGGCGGGGAAGGTGATCTCCAGCGGGCGCCGGGGCAGGCGCGTGACAATGTGCCTGGCGGCGCGCTCGGCACTCCACAGCTGGGGCATCGGGAAGTCGTTGCGGCGGGTCAGCGGTGTATCGACAAAGCCGGGGTTGACCAGGGTGACATCAATGTTCTCGCGGGACAGGTCCAGGCGCAGGGATTCGACCAGGTAGCGTAGCGCTGCCTTGGACGCCCCATAGGCACCGGCCCGCGGCAATGCCAACCAGCTGACCGAGCTGCCGATGACCACCAGATGTGGGCGTTGGCTGCGGCGCAGCAGGGGCAGGGCGGCCGCCAGGCAATGGCTGGTGCCGATCAGGTTGGTGCGCATGACCCGCTCGACCAGCGCCGGGTCGAATTGCCCCGGCTCGAGGTATTCGCAGGTGCCGGCATTGAGGATCACCAGGTCCAGCGAACCCCAGGCCTGTTCGATCTGCGCGGCGATGCGTGCCACCTGTTCTGGCTGGTCGACATCGCCGACGGCCAACAGCACCTGGCCGGCAAATTGTGCGGCCAGGCCTGCCAACCGCTCAGCTTGCCGCGCCCCAAGCGCTACCTGGTGGCCTTGCTCCAGCAGGCGCTGCGCCAGTTCCGCGCCAATGCCGCTGCTGGCACCGGTCAACCAGCAGCGGCTCATGCCAACCTGCCCTTGAGCCAGCGAACCGCGCCGCCCAGGACCGGAACATGTTCATAGAGCAAGGCGCCAGCGTCGAAGTAGTCCTGATGAAAGTACACCCGACCACGCCAGCGCAGGTGGCTACAGCCTTGCAGGCTGATCGGCTGGCCGCCGGCCAGGCGCGGATGACGGTAGTGCAAGACCCAGCGGATGTAGCCGTGCCCCGGCGCTGGCTCATCGAGCCCTTCGAAGCTGTAGCGGACCTCGGAAACATTGGCATAGAGCTGTGCGAAATAGCCACGCAAGGCCGAGAGCCCACTGATGTGATGCAGCGGATCGCGGAAATTCACATCCTCGCTGTACAAGTCGCCTAGAAGGTCAAGATTGCCTGGGCCCAGCGTGGCAAAGCGTTCGCTGAAATGCTGCAGGTAGTCGGACATGCACAATACCTGTACAAAATTAATTTACTGTACAAGGTATAGTGCAGATGCGCGGAAAAATCTATACAGCCGAATATCTTTGTACAATTTTATCGCGCGCCATGTGCCTTGCCTTCAGCCATACGGTGGCTCTGGCAGCTCGGCCAGGAGCTGTTTCAGGCCATCGATCCACTGCCGGCGAATCTCCTGGTAGTAGGCGTCGTCGCTGGCGATGCGATGGCGCGAGTGGGTTTCCAGGTTGTCCTTGCGGTAGACCAGCAGGTCCAGTGGCAGGCCCACCGACAGGTTGCTGCGAATGGTCGAGTCGAACGAGATCAGGCCGCAGCGCAGGGCTTCATCAAGGGGCGTGTGGTAGCTCAGGTTGCGGTCGAGAATCGGCCTGCCGTACTTGCTTTCGCCCAGTTGCAGGAACGGCGTATCAGCGGTGGCCTGGAAGAAGTTGCCCTGTGCGTAGACGTTGTAGATGGCCATGGGGCCACCGGCAATCTGGCCGCCGACGACGAACGAACTGCTCAGGTCGATGCCGGCGGTCAACTTGCTGCGGTCACGGCCGACCACTTCGCGCAGCGTGTCGGCGACCAGCACCGTGGCATCGTACAGCGTGGCCACGTTCAGCAGGTGCGGGCCGCTGCCTTGGGTGCGTTGCCGGAGCAGGTTCACCACCGATTGTGAGGTTGCCAGGTTGCCGGCGGTCTGCAGCACGATCAGGCGCTCGCCCGGCACGCTGAACACGAACAACTTGGCAAAGGTCGAGATCTGATCGATGCCGGCGTTGGTCCGTGAGTCGCTGATGAAGACGAGGCCGTCCGCCAGGTGCATGGCGACACAGTAGGTCATGCGGTTTCCTTTGTTTTCAAGGCATGGGTGCAGCGCCAGTTACTGGCGGTGCACATGGACGCTGGCTTGCATCGATTCGGCCCCGCCACCGCGGCGCACGCCCCTGACCGGGCAGGCATCGAGGTAGTCCAGGCCCACCGCCAGCTTGAGGTGACGCTCAGGCCGGGTCAGGCGGTTGGTGATATCGAAGCTGTACCAGGCATCGTCGACCCAGGCTTCGGCCCAGGCGTGGCTGGCCAGGTGCTGTTCGTCCTCGGTGCACAGGTAGCCCGAGACGTAGCGCGCCGGGATACCCAGGCTGCGTGCGCAGGCGAGGAAGGCGTGGGTGTGGTCCTGGCAGACGCCGGCAGCGCCGCTGAACGCCTCGATGGCGGTGGTGCCCACCGAAGTGCTGCCCGGGCGGTACGGCATGTGCTCGGCCAAGCCGTGCATGAGCCCGATCAGCGCTGCCCGGTCGCGGTGTTTGCCGCAGTGCTGGCGGGCGAAGGTCTTGAGCGTGTCATCGGCCTGGGTCAGGTGGCTGCCACGCAGGAACGGCAGGGGCGACTGGCTTTCGTGCTCCTGCTCGCGGCTTGGGTCGATCTCCACCTGGCCACTGGCGGTCAGGGCGAGGTGACCATGGGGTTTGTCCAGGGTCAGTACATGCAGGATGTTGCCGTAAGGGTCGATCTGGCCCTTCACCTTGCAGGGCAGGTCCAGTTGCCATTCATCGATACGCTGGCGTTCGCTGCTGCGCGGGGTCAGGCGCAGGAACTGGATGCTGTTGCAGACGTCGCTGGCGTAGCTGTAGGTGGTGTCGTGGCGAATGGACAGTTTCATACGACCTCCAGGTAGGAGTGATGGACCGCCTGGCCCAGTTGGTTGATACGCCTGATGAAGTCACTCAGCCATGGGTGCAGGCCCGCTTCGAGGATTTCGTCGATCGCGGTGTAACGCAGGCGTGCATTGAGTTCGGCGGCCATGCGCTGGGCTGCGCGCCCGGTGCTGCCCGGCAGGCTGGCGAGGATCTGGTCCAGTTCCTCGATGCACGCATGCAACGAGCGCGGTACATCCACCCGCAGCAACAGTAGCTCCGACACTGGCCGGGCGCTGGGCGCGGCGCGATAGAGCTCGTTGAAGGCCTCGTACGAGGTCAGCGCACGCAGCAAGGCACTCCACTGGTAATAGCCGCGGGCAGAGTCGTCGCTGACCTCTTCAGAGGCCTCGCCGAACATTTCGTAGCGTGCATCGAGCAGGCGCAGGGTGTTGTCCGCCCGTTCCAGGAAGGTCCCCAAGCGAATGAAACTGTAGGCGTCGTTACGCATGATGGTTCCTGAAGTCGCCCCGCGGAACAGGTGCGAGCGCTCCTTGACCCAGTCGCAGAACTGGCTGATGCCATACCGCCCCAGGCCGTTGCTGGCGATGTTGCGCATTTCCAGCCAGGCTGCGTTGATGTTCTCCCACATATCGGCGGTGATGCGGCCACGTACTGCATGGGCATTGGTCCTGGCCGCCTGCAGGCAGCAATAGATGCTGCTGGGGTTGGTCGCGTCGAGGGCGAAGAAATGCAGCATGCGCTCGCTGTCGAGTTCGCTGTGGCGGCGGTAGTCGTCCAGCATGCCGGCGGCCAGCAGTGACATGGCCAGCTCGGCGTGGCCGTCGCTGCGCCCGGCCTGGGGCATCAGTGACAGCGAATAACTGACCTCGAGCATGCGCGCGAGGTTTTCTGCACGCTCCAGGTAACGGGACATCCAGTACAGGTCGGCAGCGGTTCTCGAAAGCATGGTTCAGTCCTCCACCACCCAGGTGTCCTTGGTACCGCCGCCCTGCGACGAGTTGACCACCAGCGAGCCCTCCTGCAGCGCCACGCGGGTCAGGCCACCCGGAACCAGGCGGGTTTCACTGCCAGACAGCACGAATGGGCGCAAGTCGATGTGGCGCGGGGCGATGCCGCTGTCGACGAAGGTCGGGCAGGTGGACAGGCACAGCGTGGGTTGGGCGATGTAGGCATGCGGGCGGGCCTTGATGCGGGCGCGGAAGTCCTCGATCTGGGCGCTGGTCGAGGCCGGCCCGACCAGCATGCCGTAGCCACCGGAGCCCTGGGTTTCCTTGACCACCAGGTCGGGCAGGTGGGCCAGGACATGTGACAGGTCCGCCGACCGGCGGCATTGCCAGGTGGGAACGTTGTTGAGGATCGGCTCCTCGCTCAGGTAGAAGCGGATCATGTCGGCGACGTAGGGGTAGATCGACTTGTCGTCGGCAACGCCGGTACCCACGGCGTTGGCCAGCACCACATTGCCGCCGCGGTATACCGAGGTCAGCCCCGGCACGCCCAGCATCGAGTCGGGGTTGAACGTCAGTGGGTCGAGGTAGTCGTCGTCCAGGCGGCGGTAGATCACGTCCACCTGCTGCGGCCCTGCGGTGGTGCGCATGTAGACATGCTCGTCACGGATGAACAGGTCGGCACCTTCGACCAGTTCGATGCCCATTTCCCGCGCCAGGAAGGCATGCTCGAAATAGGCGCTGTTGAAGCGGCCCGGGGTGAGCAGCACGGCGGTAGGGTTGTCCAGCGGGCTGGCGCTCTTGAGCGTGTCCAGCAGCAGGTTGGGGTAGTGGTCGATCGGGGCGACGCGCTGGGCGGCGAACAGTTCGGGGAACAGCCGCATCATCATCTTGCGGTCTTCGAGCATGTAGCTGACCCCGCTCGGGGTGCGCAGGTTGTCTTCCAGCACGAAGTAGCTGCCATCCCCGTCGCGCACCAGGTCGACGCCGGCGATGTGTGCATAGAGCCCACGGTGCAGGTCCAGGCCCTGCATGGCGATCTGGTAGCCCTCGTTGGCCAGTACCTGCTCGGGCGGGATGATCCCGGCCTTGAGGATACGCTGGTCGTGGTAGATGTCCTGGAGGAACAGGTTCAATGCCTGTACCCGCTGGATACAGCCGCGCTCGACCATGCGCCATTCGCTGGCGCGGATGCTGCGCGGGATGATGTCGAAGGGGATCAGGCGCTCGGTGTCCTGCTTGTCGCCGTACAGGGTAAAGGTGATGCCCGCGCGGTGAAACAGCAGGTCGGCCTCCCGCCGGCGTTGCTCCAGCAGCTCCAGCGGGGTATTGGCCAACCAGCGGGCGAACTCCTGGTAATGCGGGCGGCAACTGCCGTTCGCTTCGTACATTTCATTGAAAAAAGCCCGGGACATAGCCACTCCTTGCTACCTTGCTGGCAGTACGTTGTGCATGCAAAAGGCCATTGCAATGAAGGTGCCGAAAGTACGGCGCAGCGTTCGAATGGGCGTGGGTGAGCGCTAAGGCATTGAAGCGGTGGGGTTTTGCTGCGCAAGCCAAGGGCGGCGTGGTGCGCCGTGGTGACTGGCTGGCACCGGGGCTGCTGCCCGGCGTGCATCAAAAAGGCGCACTGAGCATCGCGCTGGTGGTTTTGACCCAAGTGGGTGCTGGCGCGCCGATGGAGGGCTGAGCGCGCCCGCCACAGCCTCCACCTCTGGCTTTGTGCGTAGCGGGTCAGAACCCTTCCAGCACGATCTTGCCTTTGGCTTTACCGCTTTCAATCAGGCCATGGGCGCGCTTGAGGCTCGCGGCGCTGATCGTACCGAAATGTTCGCCGAGGGTGGTTTTGATTGCCCCCTGGTCAACCAGCTGCGCAACGCGCTCAAGCAGCTGGTGCTGCTTGATCATGTCCTCGGTCTTGTACAGCGAACGCGTGAACATGAGCTCCCAGTGCAACGAAAGCGACTTGCGTTTGAGCGGCATCACATCCAGCTGCGCGGGGTCGTCGATCAGGGCGAGCTTGCCTTGCGGCCGCAGCACTTCGACCAACTGGGTAAGGTAGGTATCGGTGTGCGTCAGGCTGACCACATAGTCGACCGGATTGAGCTTGAGCGCTTCGAGCTGGAGCGGGATCGACTGGGAATGGTCGATGACGTGATGGGCGCCCAGTTCCTTCACCCACGCTTGGGTTTCAGGCCGTGAGGCGGTGCCGATGACGGTCAGTTGCGTGAGCTTGCTGGCCAGCTGCACCAGGATCGAACCGACACCACCGGCAGCGCCGATAACCAGCAGACGCTGGCCCTTGCCCGCGTTCTCTTCGATAGCCAGGCGGTCGAACAGCAATTCCCAGGCGGTGATGGAGGTCAGCGGCAAGGCAGCGGCGCTTGCGTTGTCCAGGCTGCGCGGTTTGTGCCCGACGATGCGCTCATCGACGACATGCAGCTCGCTGTAGCTGCCGGGGCGATCGATGGCGCCGGCATAGAACACCTCATCGCCCGGTTGGAACAACGTCACTTCAGCGCCGGTCTCGCGGACGACACCAACCGCATCCCAGCCCAGAACCTGCTGCAGCTCACCGCCACGGCTCGCGCGGATTTTCGTGTCGACAGGGTTTACGGCAATCGCCTTGACCTCCACCAGCAGATCCCGGGCGCCCGGCTTGGGTGCGGGGAGTTCCGCGTCGTAGAGCGATTGCGGGTCCTGGATAGGCAAACCGGGCTGGTTATAAACGACGGCTTTCATGGGCGCTACCTCCAATGGTTTGAAAAGGGCGTGCAGGCTATTCGTTTCGATTCATTCAAGACACAGCCTGAATGGAGTAAGACTTTATCGCTTGGGATGAAAATCGGGTGAAGCAGCCACGACCGGGCTGGCTCGCTTCACCCGCTGAACGGGATCACCTGGCGTTGTAGCGGGGAGCCAGCTGGTTGTTGGACAGCTGACCGAGCAGGGCCTTGCGGCTGGCTTCATAGCGCTCGAACGGTTGCAGGTCATGCATCGACGGGATGGAAATCAGCACATTGTCGTCGAAGTCCTGCAAGGCGCCGTCCACCAGGTCCTGGGCCGACATGACGATGGCGGGATCCAGGTTCTCGACCGGCAAACCGCCGATCTGCCAGAAGTCGGTCGCCGTGGCCCCGGGCAGGACTGCCTGGACCTTGATGCCCTGGTCCGCAAGCTCCTTGTGCAGCGACTGGGTGAAGGCGGTGACATAGGCCTTGCTGGCACCGTACACGCCATTGAGCAGCTCCGGCGCCAGGCTGACGATCGACGAGATGTTGATGACGGCGCCTTGCTTGCGCGCCACGAACCCTGGAACGGCCGCATACGTGAGGCGGGTGAGCGCGGTGACGTTGAGGCTGATCATGTCGGCCATGCGCTCGACATCGCTTTCCAGCAGGCTGGTGTGAGTGCCGATGCCCGCGTTGTTCACCAGCAGGCTGATGCTGGCGTCTTCACGCAGTTTGCGTTCCACCCTGGCCAGGTCGTCGGCGTTGCCCAGGTCTGCCGGGAACACCTCTACGTTCTGTTGGGTTTGCGTGGTGAGCCGGCTGGCCAGCGTGTTGAGGCGTTCGCGGTTACGGGCGACCAGCACCAGGTCGTAACCTCGGCGTGCCAGACGTTCCGCGTAGATGGAACCGATGCCGGTGGATGCGCCAGTGATGAGGGCGGTGCCTTTGAATGGCTGAGTCATGGTCGTGCTCCTGGTTGGGTGTGGCGCCATGATGGAGCAGCTCGCTTTTGTCTTGAACGACGTATATGGTACGGTTTCAGGACATTGAACAAGGAGCGCTAATCATGCACCGGGTCGGCTACCTCATCACCGAAGGGTTCCAGATCATGTCGCTGGCGACGCAGTCGGTCTTCGAGTTCGCGAACATCGTCGCGGGTGAAGCGGTTTACAAGATCCAGAACTTTTCCATCGAGGGCGGCACGGTGCGCTCTTCCCTGGGCATGTACATGGACACGCTGCCGCTGGGCGCGCCTGGCCTGGCCGATACCTGGATGATCACCGGGACCTTGACCCCGCTGACGCCGCCGAGTGAGCAAGTGCTGGCTAGCGTGCGAGGCTTCGTCGACGGCGCTCGACGTACCGCTGGCCTGTGTACCGGGTGTTTCATCCTGGCCCAGGCGGGCGTGCTGGATAACCGGCGCGCCACGACGCACTGGGCCTATGCAAAAAAGTTGCGTGAGCTGCATCCGAAAATCGAGGTGGAAGATGATCGGATCTTTATCGTCGATGGGCAGATCTGGACCTCTGCCGGCATGACCGCTGCCCTGGATATGGCGCTTGGCATGGTGGAAAAGGACCTGGGGACCGACATGGCCAGGTCCGTGGCACGCAAGCTGGTGATGCATCAACGCCGCTCGGGTGGGCAATCGCAACATTCCGAGCTGCTGACCCTTTCGCCAAAGTCGGATCGGATTCAGAGCGCCCTGGATTACGCGCGCAAGCACCTGAGTCGGCCGTTGAGTGTCGAGGAACTCGCCGAAGCCGTGCATTTGAGCCCCCGGCAATTCACCCGCGTATTCACTGCCGAGACCGGCCAGTCACCGGCCAAGGCGGTGGAGAGCTTGCGGCTTGAAGCGGCCAGGCTGCTGATCGAGCAGAGCAGGCACAGCCTGGACGTGGTGGCCAAGGAGGCCGGCTTCAGGGATCGGCGGCACATGCGCGAAGCCTTCATGCGCGGCTATGGCGTCCCCCCGCAAGCCGTGCGCAGGGACGCCAGGCGGGTTGTGACCGCGTCATGACCGGCATGGGCTCAGCGGGCTGACGGGCGCCTGCCGCTCGCTAGCCCGGCTTGTTGAGACTGCATCAACCGCCGGAGCTACCGCCACCTGATGCACCACCTGAGCCGCCAGCACCCGAGCCGCCACTGCCGTTACCGCCGCCAGTTCCGCTGCCGGTACCTGAGCCGTTGGTAGTGCCGTCACCCCCGGTATTGTCCGTGCCATTGCTATCGGTACCCCCAGAGCCGGTGCCCATGCCATCCCCAGGCGTTCCGGAGCCGGTGGCCCCGCCGTTGCCATTCATGTGGCCGCTGTCCTGGGTTTGCGTACCTGGGGCGCGTTGGTCGTTCAGATCAGTCGCCGCCAGCACAAGCGGGGCGCTGGCGCCAAGACACAGCGCCAGTAACAACGAATGAGGCTTGATGATCTTCATGGTCTGTCTCCATTAAGGGGTTTACCTCTGGTTGGGCCTGCCCGCGGGGCAACCTGTGCGATGGCGCCGACGAGCGGAGGCCACGCAGTCAGGCCCCTCTGATACCGAGGCTGTCGCGCCCCTGGCCCTGCACGTCGGCCTCGTGTGGCAACGCGGTGACCTTGATCGCCCGCACCGGGACTGCGAACTTGGCGCCGATTTTCGAGAAGCGTTCGAGCAGCCTGAAGTTGATGGCCTGCTGTATGTCCATGTACAGGTTGTAGCCAGGGTCCTTGACGATGTACACGCATTCGAATTCCAGCGCCTCCTTGCCGAAACCGCGCAGGTGCGCGCGGTCGAAACGCACCTGTTCCTGGGCCTTGATGGCCTCTTCGACAATACCTGGCGCTTTCTTTACCGCTTCGGTGGGCGTGTCGTAGGACAGGCCGAACTCGAACACGATGCGTCGCTCCTGCAGGCGCTTGTAGTTCTGGATGGTGCTGCTGATCATGCTGGCGTTGGCCATGACGATCTGCTCGCCGCCGAGGCTGCGGATGCGTGTGGTCTTCAGGCCGACGTGCTCGACCGTCCCGGCCAGCGGCCCGATGACGATGAAGTCGCCGACCTCGAAGGGCTTGTCCACGGCGATCGACAACGAAGCGAACAGGTCGCCGAGAATGTTCTGCACGGCGAGCGCCACCGCGATGCCTCCCACACCCAGGCTGGCGACGAACGCAGTGATGTTCACGCCCAGATTGGACAGCATGGCCAGCAGCACCACCGACCACAGCAGCACCCGCGCGCCCCAGGCCGACAGCGTGGCCAGTGCACTGCCCTGGTTCAGGCCAGCGGCGCGGTGGCGGGCGAAGTAGTGCCCCAGGCCGAGGCCGATGGCGCGGTTGGCCCAAAGGCCGATCTGCAATGCAGCGACCACGAACCACAGGCTGCCGACCCGCGTCAGCCAGCGCTCGGGCAGGTCGAGCATGCCCAGGCCCACCAGCAGCGAGGCCAGGAACAGGAGGAAATTGCTGGTGCCTGACAGCACCTTGGCAAGCACCTGGCTCAACGCGCCGTCATGCTCGGACCAGCGCCTCACCCGGTGTAGCAGAAAACTGATCGCGGCGCGGGAGACCAGGAAGGTCAGGATGGCCACGGTCAGTGCCAGCAGCAGGTTGAGGATGGAAATACCAAATACGGTGGTGTCGGTGAAAAAAGCGATGATGCGTTCGTTCATGTGAGCTTCACCTCTGGTTTGCCCGATTGATTAGCCAATGTCCTTTTGTTGGGACGCCCAACAGGCGCCACAGGTCGATCGGATTTTTCTCTTTCAGCAAATTCCAGGCGTCGGGGCTGGAATGAGTGCATCTGGCCGGCCGTCCGACACTGGCATTTGATTTGGAGTGTTGGCGCAGGGCAGGTGATCTACCGCTGACAACCGTACAGAGGACAGGCAGATGAAAAGACGAGGCGAAACCTATCGGCAGTGGTGCGACCCGATCTTGCACCACCAGACCCATGAGGAAGCGCTCGACAACGGGGTTTGCATTGAAGTGCAGTCTCGTTTGTCACGCACAGGTGCTACCCAGTTGTTCATCGGTGTCTATCGGGCAGACGGATCGGTGCTGCGTGAACGGGTCTATCATCAGCGCCCCGGGGAAACCATGAGCCGGGCGCTGGTTTGGGGCGTTGGCTATGCCCGGCGTCTAGCGAGCGAGGACAAGGTCGTAAGCGCCGAAACGGCAGGCCGATGAGCGTGTGGCTGAAGGCCCGGCGATGGCGCCTGGCGTTCAGCCAGTCTGCATCGCCGTGTTCTTTTTCCAGCCCCGCAGGTTCATCACGCACAGGCAGACCTGAAGGATGATCAACGCCCAGGCCTGTGCCTGCCACCCCCACACCGCCCACAGCACATTGCTGGCGATGAAGCAGCAGAAGCCGAGCTTGCGTCGGCCCGGGCGCCGTGAGCCGATGCACCAGGCGGCCAGTACGGTGAGGGCCATGGCGGGCCATTCGAGAAAGTCGATCCAGTCATTCATCCTGCGATATCCGAGTGATTGCGTTTCGATGTAGATTGCCCCAGCGCTGAGTTGCCACCCGGTAAGCCTGGGTCAGCGCGCCCGGGCGGGCGCGCTGGGGACAGTCAGGCAGCGCGCTGTTCGCCCTTGAGCAGTTTCTTCTGGGCCTCCATGGCCTGGCCCATGTCTTCCAGTTGCTGCTTGCCGAGCAGCTTGCGAGCGGTGGGGAACAACTCGCTCTCTTCTTCTTCGATGTGGTGTTCCAGCAGCTCTTTCATCACTTTGACCCGGCCGGCAAATTCCACGGTACCGGTCTCGGTCTCCAGCAGGTCGGGAAGCACCAGCGAGTCGACCGTGCGGTGTTCCTCCTTGGCCTCGTAATACATCTTGGCCTCTTCCTTGCCACCAGCCTGCTTGATCGCCGGGTACAGGATCTCTTCTTCCAGGGCCGTATGGATGGTGACTTCCTGCTTGATGCGTTCCAGCAGCTCGGCGCGTTTCTTCACCGCACGTTCGGTGGTCGAGGACAGTTCCTCGAGCAGTTTCTTCACCAGTTGATGGTCCTGGATCAGCAGTTCGATTGCATTCATGGGACACCTCTTCAGGGGCTGGGAAAAATCACGGTTGCCTTCGATGGAGTGGGCCACAAGCGGCGGGGTTCAATGCAATTGATCAGCGCACTGGCGGGACGGGGCAGGCATCGCCAATAACGCCGCACTTCGACCCAGGGTGTGACGCGGTCGGCAAGTATCGGCCCCTGTAATGTGCGACGTATCCGGTCGTGCACTTTCACTGAATCTTTTCTTGCACGCGTTGCTCCTAGATCGTGAATCGTAAAAGGAGAGTCCGATGGCAGGTCAGCAACTTTTCGTGATCGAGTATGCGCTCAGGAGTGAATACCGCACATTTATCATCCGCCTGGACAAGATGGATAACGCCGAAGCGTGGCATTGGGCGAGCTGTGATGCCGGGGTCGGCATCATTCCTCGTTTCGGCCAGCACAAGATCAAGAAGGTCAGCCGGCCCATGGCAGAGCGCTATGGCATTTCCAATGTGAAATGGCGAGCTGCCGGGGAGGGCCCGGAGTTTGTCGCTCCGCCAGTGGACGTCAAGAAATTCTCGTCCACCTCTTGACCGTCTGTGCACTGGCCGTAGACGCCGCGCAGATGGGCTAAGGCAGGCCCGTACCAGCGCTGTTCACTGCACCCGTTTTCTGCCAATGTTTGTTGTGGCGCTGGCCAGAGCGCCGCAACACTTGGGACGTTGGATGAAAACAGTAGAAAAAGACACCCTTCACAACGGGTACCGGCGGATCATTCCGTCCATGACCGCGCTTCTGGAGTTCGAAGCGGTTGCCCGTAACAGCAGCATCACCCTGGCAGCCCGGGAGTTAGGTGTGACCCAGGCTGCAGTGAGCAAACAGATCAAGATTCTTGAAGAGAACATCGGCGTTCAGCTCTTTCATCGCCTACATCGAGGCGTGCGGATGACCAGTGAGGGGCAGACATTGTTCGCCGTGATGTCTGAATCGCTGCAGAAGGTTGCGGCGGTGTTTGTCCGCCTCTCCGAGGGGCGTGATGAGCAGCAGTTGGTGCTCAGTACCACAGCGACTTTTTCGCACCTGAGGGTTATGCCTCGTCTAAACAGCCTTCAGGATGCCATGCCTCATTTACGCTTGCGCCTCGCCACGCAAATGTTTACCGGTGATCTGCGCAGCCATGACGTTGACTTGATGGTGCGTTATGGCAACGGCAAGTGGGCAGACGGCAGCGCCCTGCATCTGTTTGATGAAGAGGTTTTTCCGGTGTGCTCTCCGGCCTGGCTTGCGCGACATTCAGTGCCGTCGACGGTGGAGCAGCTCTACAGTGCTGATCTGCTCGATGCGGAGGCCACCACCGAGGGATGGATGACATGGCCAACCTGGTTCCGCGCGTTGGGCGTGAACCCACCCAAGCTTCATTATCGCCTGCACTGCCAGCTATACACGGACACGATCCAGGCAGCACTTCACGGGCATGGGGTTGCCTTGGGCTGGGGGCGGATGCTCGATCATCTGTTGGCATCGGGCGAGTTGGTGCGATTGACGGATTTCGTGATAAAGCCCAGGGAAGCTTACTACCTGGTCGTGCCGCAGGGGCGCGATGCTACGAAAACGATCCTCGGTCTTGTGGAGTGGTTACGCAGCTAGCCGCAAGCTGCGGTCTGTAGAACGTGATGACCTTGATTCCACCTCGGGCAAGGCTCTGCGATACGTCGTCACAGAGCCAGCGCAGAGCGGCAGGGTTAGTCGCGAAGAAAGCTGTTGTCGAAAGGGTAACGCGTCAAGAGTTCATAGCCGGTCTCTGTGACCAACAACTGGTTCTCCAACTTGATACCATCGCGTCCACCCACCTCGCCGATATAGGCCTCCACACAAAGGGCCATGCCCGGTTCCAGCACGCCTTCGTAGCCATAGGACTCCAGGTCTTCGGGATACCGAATGCACGGATATTCGTCACAAAGCCCGACGCCATGGAACATGACGCCGTAACGTTGCGCTCGGCAAGACTCAGGGAGTCGGTGACCGTTGGCAGTGAGTTCGGTGAATTTGACACCCGGCTTGATCATCTCGATGTTTTGCGTGATGTGATCGTAGGCGATTCGATACAACCGTTTCTGCTCAGCGGTGGGTGGCAAACCTCCGCAGATCCAGCTACGTGACATGTCGACACACATGCCATACACGCCGATCAGGTCTGTGTCGAAAGACAGCAAGTCACCATCGCTCAATACTCGCGGCCCCGACTCCTGGAACCACGGGTTGGTGCGCGGCCCAGAGCTTAGAATCCGAGTTTCGATCCATTCACCTCCGCGACGTATATTGCCGGCATGCAGCACGGCCCAGATATCGTTCTCTGTCATCCCTGCGCGCATTGCCTGATGCATTTCCGCTACGGCGGCTTCGCAAGCGGCCACTGCGCAGCGCATGGCTTTGATTTCATCGGGGCCCTTGATCACCCGAGCGAATTCAGTGACTTCCTGGCCGCTGAACAGCTGTATCCCCAACGCGTCCAATGCCCGGACGCCAGCCAATTCAATCCGGTCTACTGCGAGGCGGCGGTTCGATCCTGCATGCTGACGCAGGATGTCGTCGAGCTGCAGTGCAAATCGTCGGGCATGCTCATCCGTGCGATCGCCTGTTTCAAAGTAGAAGAAAGAAGCCCCGCTGCGAAGTTCGCTCACCAGCGGCAGATGAGCGCTGAGGTGATCACAGCCATGGAAATCCCAGAGCACGACATGGCCACTTGCTGCGATGAAACAGGCACGCGCCGGGTTGTGGGTCGTCCACAGCTGCATGTTTGTAGTGTCGGTGGCATAACGGATATTGAGTGGGTCGAACAGCAATATCCCGCCCAGGTCACGCGCGACAAGTTGTTCACGAATGCGCTGTAGTCGGTACTCACGCATCCTTGGCAGATTTGGCGCTTCCAGGCCCAGCGCACGCCATTCGGCAAAAGCCAGAGGGGTGGGGCCGATCTCAGTCCGGTCGTTATCGTCGACAGAGCCGTCTGCCTTCAGTGCTGCGGCCCGCTGCCGGGCAGGGTCAATGCGTCTGTTATCAGGGGAAATCGAAAAGGGTGCCGACATCACCATCTCCAAGCAATGCGCGTGGTTCGCACGTGAACGATCAAGGGTTGTGGGCGTAGCGGAAACTGAAGGCAGCCAGGCTGCCTTCAGGTGTGCACTACTTGTTGGCTTGTGTGGCGGCGGCGCGGGCAGCCTGGAGCCATTCGTCAAACTGCTGCCGATGTGCAGCTATCCACTGGGTGGCATGACCACGGATGGCCTCAGGACTTTTCTCGCCTTGCTGCATTTTCATGTTCTGGGCACTTTCATCTGCGGTGCTGATGGTCATGACAGACAAGAACTTGAGTGCAGCGGGATTTTTTTCAGCAAAGTCTTTGTTCAGTACCGCGCGCACGCTGTCTACAGCAAACCCGAGGTTTTTGCCATTGTAGGTGGTGTCAACATCATTGTTCCCGCCAGGAAGGTCAGTGTTGGGAACTTCCAGCCATACAACATCTTTATCCTCCACGAGCACATTCGCGATCCATTGCGGTACCCAAGTGAAGTAGAGGATCGGCTTCCCTTCTTTGTACCGAGCAATGGTGTCGGCCATCAGTGCAAAATAGGAGCCTTGGTTGACATGGACAGTTTTTTCAAGCCCGTATGCCTTCATTTGGTGGTCAATGATCAGTTCACAACCCCAGCCTGGGTTACAGCCGGTCAGGTCTGCCTTTCCATCGCCGTCAGCGTCGAACAGCTGTGCAATCTCGGGTTTCTTCAGGTCGGTGATGTATTTGATGTTGTGCGCTTGTGCCGTCTTTTTGTCGATGAGATAGCCTTGCAGAACACCCGGCATGATGTGGCCAGTCTTGACCATCACATCGTCGCCCCCGGCTTGCGTGTAAAACTTATCGTGCAACTTGTCCCAAAGATGCACAGTGAAATCAGCATCGCCGTTGGCGAGCGCCATCATCATGACGCCGTAGTCTGTTTCTTTGGGCGTTTGTATTTGATAGCCGAGTTCGCGTAAGCCTTGCATGGCGATCTCGCCTCGAAAGCGCTCTTCAGCAATCGATGGGAAAATAGGCGTGACGCTCACGCCGTTGCCGGGAGAAGTGGCGGCGGCATTGGCGCTGATGGCGGCAGCGCCGAAGAAAAGCGCAGTTGCCAATTGCAGAACGCGGCGGGGAACAGTAATTGTGAACATTATGACTCCTTAACCGAGACTGTAGGTTTTGAACGCTCAGGCAGTTTTATGATGTGCCGTCGATTTCCGTTTGCCAAAAACGCCAAGTACAACGCCGATCGGGCCCGTTTGATACCATTTCAGGCTGGGATCTGAATGGGTACGCGCGCCCATGGCTTGGGTAAGGCGGTCCAGGAAAATGGCCAGCAATACCAGGCCAACGCCGCCCACCGTGGCCAGGCCCATGTCGAGGCGACCAATCCCTCTAAGTACCATTTGCCCTAGACCACCCACAGAAATCATCGATGCGATTACTACCATCGAAAGGGACAGCATCAATGTCTGATTGAGCCCGGCCATGATGGTGGAAGTGGCCAATGGCAATTGCACGCGAACCAGCATTTGCCGGGGCGTGCAGCCGAACGCGCGGGCTGCTTCGATCTTGTCGTCGGGAACCTGGCGAATACCCAGGTTGGTCAGGCGCACCAGTGGAGGCAGGGCGAATACGATGGTGACCAGAACCCCAGGAACGTTACCGATGCCGAACAGCATGACCACAGGGACCAGATAAACGAACGCTGGCAAGGTTTGCATGGCGTCAAGCACTGGTCTGACTACACGCTCAAGCCGGTCGCTTCGGGCACACAGTATCCCAAGCGGAATGCCAATAACGGCACAGAAAAATACTGAAGTCAGCACCAGGGCCAGGGTCGTCATGGATTCCGACCAAACGCCGATGAGCCCTAGTAAGGTCAGCGTGACAAAGCAAAGCAAAGCCATCCGCTGTCCTGCCAGTTGCCAGCCAAGCAGGCTGGACAGGAGAATGCCGAGGGTGGGAGGAATGCTCTGAAGGCACCATTCAATGCTGTTCAGCACATGGTCGATTGGCCACCGAACAGCCCTGAAAAAGTCCCTGAAGTTGTGCACAAGGAAGTTCAGCGTACTGGTGACCCAATCGCCAAGCGGGATAACGGTGGTCTGGAAGGGATCCAGAAAACTGAAGTCAGACATTTCGACAATCCTCATAACGCATTTCGCAGTTGTAGCCATTGCGAACTTACATTTTTGATCAGTTGATTCAGTGGCTGCCCAACGTCTGCAGGAGCTGATTTTTTGAAAGCGTTCCCTTCAAGAATCCATTTCGATCCAGAACCGGCACAGGGTAGGGTAATGCCGCCGCAATACTCAGTACCTCATGCAGAGGGGTATCCAGGTACACGGGCTGCTGTTCATGCTGGGAATAGTGAGTAGTTGACGTGTCAGCGTCTACAACGCTAACCAGCTGGCCTTGATCATTCAACAAGTACCCAAAGCCGATCCCCGGTTTGAATGACTTGGGCGCTTCTACGTGGCACGTGGAGTCAGGGTCAAGGCGGGCCAAGTCACCCGCTTTGAGGATCTTGGAACTATCAAAGCCTTTGAAGAACGTTCTCACGTAGTCGTTGGCTGGCTGGCTGATAAGTTCCTGGGGCGTGCCGATTTGTACAACCCGGCCACCTTCCATGATTGCGATACGATGCCCGATGCGAATGGCCTCTTCGATATCATGAGAAATGAAGATGATCGTACGCTTCTGCTCAGCCTGCAATTTGATCAGTTCACCCTGCATCTCACTGCGAATGAGCGGATCAAGCGCTGAAAAGGCTTCGTCCATCAATAGAATGGTTGGATCGTTAGCCAGCGCCCTGGCTAAGCCGACACGCTGTTGCATGCCGCCGGAAAGCTGGTGGGGGTAACTGTGCTCTTGTCCGGACAGTCCAACCTGCTGGAGTGCCTCCTTGGCACGTCTGTGGCGCTCCGACTCGTTTACACCCGCGATCTCCAATCCGAAGGCGGTGTTTTCAAGAACACTCATGTGAGGCATCAAGGCAAAGGACTGGAACACCATGCCCATTTCTTTACGGCGTACATCCAAGAGCGCTTTATCAGTCAGGCCGGTAATTTCTCGACCGTTCAGATAAATTTTTCCGGCGGTAGGCTCAATCAGACGATTGAACAGCCGAACCATTGTCGATTTGCCAGACCCTGACAGGCCCATAATGACGAAGATTTCGCCACGCTTGACTGAAAAGGTGGCGTCAAATACGCCGATAACTTGGCCTGTATTCTCGAAGATTTCTTTCTTGCTGAACCCGGCCTCAACCATCTGCATGGCTTCAGCCGGATGCGATCCGAACACCTTATAGATATGTTTGATCGAAAGAATTTCGTCGGTATTGGTCATGACTTCCCTCCTAATATCTTTTTAGGGGATACGGTGGCTTCGGCAATCGAAGGGCGTATAGGTGGGGGGAGGCAGTACCAAAGGGGTGGCTTAGGCATGGCGGCTTCCTGGGTTTTTTATTCTTGTTGCCCCAGATGGGCTTTCCTAGAATTTATGCGTATCCGGCCTCAACGACCATCAACATTTATCGGCCATAACGCATAACGTGGGGTTATCACGTTTCGCACCTGGCGCAGACGTTTCGCTGAGCAGCTTGCCCTTGGTCTCGGGTGCGAGAAAGTAAGTGACGATCAAACCGAAGAGACTGACGCCGCCGGCGATCAGCACCGTAGTCGTGACTCCGTAGGTTTGCATGCTGATCGGGAGCAGGAAGGTGCCTGCCGCTGCGCCAACGCGTGAAGCAGCCGTAGCGAAACCAACCCCTACACCACGAATCTCAGTCGGGAATACTTCACCCGGATAGACGCCAGTGAGGGTTGTGGAAACAGCATTTGCCAGAGAGAAGGTCAGGAAGCACACAACCGTGACCATCGGCGACACGTTCCAGAAGAACGCGACGATGAACAAGGCGACTGTGGCGATGGCGAAAGGCGGGATCGCCAATTTGCGGCGTCCCACTTTTTCGATCAGCGCCACCGCAATCAGGGTGCCACCCACTGCGATCGCGTTGATAGCCAGGCCTCCGGTAAGACCGTCTTCGAGACCCAGGTGCTCCAGCACGGTGGGTACGAAAGTACCGATGGCAAAGTAGGGGGTCACGAGGCAGATCCAGAATACCGAGACGAATATCGTTGCCTTGGCGTAGTCCGCAGAGAACAGACTGGCAAACCCGAGCTTCTTGCCTTCGTACTTCGCTCCCAAGTCAGCTCGCTCATCGGGCGACATGTATTCATCGGCAAGCGCGAGGGCCTCTGCTGTTCGCCCTTTGCTCATCAGCCAACGCGGTGACTCTGGGGTGCCCAGACGAGCGAGCAGAACGATCACGGTCGGGATGGTGCTTAGTCCGAGGATGACGTTCCAGTTAGCAGTGTCGGAGATCGTAAGGGCCCAACCGATGGCATAGGAAGCGAGATAGCCCACATACCAACCCACCTCTTGAACGCAGAGGAGCTTGCCACGCAGACGCGCGGGTGCGAACTCTGCCAGCAGTGGCCAGCCGATGGCGTAGTCGGCGCCAATGGCAACTCCCATCAGCAGGCGGACGGCGAAAAGCTGCCACGCCTCTGTGACGAAAAATTGCAAGACCGACCCCACCAGAAAAATGGCAAGGTCAATGGTAAACATGGGCTTGCGGCCTATCTTGTCGGCCAAGTAGCCGCCCAGAGGGCCACCGAGGAAGATGCCGATGAGGGCGGAGGCCCCAATCAAACCCTGCCACGTGAGCGAGAGCTCCAGATCATTGGTAATCGCCGGCATGACGATGCCGATGGCGCCGAGGATGAAGCCATCGATCAGCATGCCGCCCGAAATCAGGGTGGTCAGCTTGATGATGAACTTACGCTGTTTATCGGACATGGCCTTCTCAGGCTGTGTTACGTGGTTGGACACAAATACATCTCCGCATTGTTTTTATCGTTGGATGATTTGAGCGCGGGCTGCTTCAGCCGGCGTTTAGCAGTTTTCTCTAGCGCTTGTGTGCATTCGACTCAGCGGT
The DNA here is from genome assembly GCF_050280885.1 of Pseudomonas sp. NPDC086566. Classification (NCBI taxonomy): domain Bacteria; kingdom Pseudomonadati; phylum Pseudomonadota; class Gammaproteobacteria; order Pseudomonadales; family Pseudomonadaceae; genus Pseudomonas; species Pseudomonas sp. NPDC086566. The sequence goes on along the minus strand of NZ_JBNNWD010000008.1, from coordinate 108,314 downwards.
CGAATTTGAATGCCTTGTTCACCTGAGCGGTCGCAGGTAACTAAACGAACAGTAAGGGAAGGGCCACTGCCCACATGAGGCAGTGGCCCTTGGGGTGCTGAACTCCGTCAGAACAGCACCGGTACTGCTCTTTTACGAAGCGTTGATCCAGATGGTCTTCAGCTCCGTGTACTGGTCGTGGGCCCAGATGGACTTGTCGCGTCCACCAAAGCCAGACTCCTTGTAGCCACCGAACGGCGTGGTCACATCGCCCTCGCCGAAGCAGTTCACGGTCACCACGCCGGCGCGGATTTCTCGCGACAGGCGCAGCGCATTGCGCAGGCTACCGGTGTAGGCCGACGCGGCCAGGCCGTAAACGGTGTCGTTGGCCAGCTCGATCGCCTCGTCGATGGTCTCGAAGCTGGTCACGCTCAGCACCGGGCCAAAGATTTCCTCGACGAACAGCTTGTTGTCGCGGCCAACATTGTCGACGATGGTCGGCTGCACGAACACGCCTTCCTCGGTTTCGCCGCCCTGGACGATGCTGAGGTTCTGCTCGGCAGCGTATTCGAGATACGACTTGACCTTCTCGAAGTGCGACTTGCTGACCATCGCGCCCAAGCGGTTGTCCGGGTCGAGCGGGTCGCCCAGTTTCCAGTCCTTCAGGTGCTTGGGGATCAGGCGCAGCAGCTCGTCCTTGACGTCCTTGTGAACGATCAGGCGCGAGGAGGCCGAGCAGTTCTCGCCCATGTTCCAGAACGCACCGGCGGTGACGAACTGGGCCACTTCGTCCAGGTCTTCGCAGTCATTCATCACTACTGCGGGGTTCTTGCCACCCAGCTCCAGGACGATGCGCTTGAGGTTGGACTCAGCAGCGTATTTCAGGAACAGCCGGCCGGTGTCGGTGGAGCCGGTGAAGCTGACCATCGGGATGTCCATGTGGCGGCCGATAGCCTCGCCCACCTCACGGCCACCGCCTGGCACCAGGTTGAACACGCCCGCAGGAATGCCCGCCTCATGCGCCAGCTCGGCCACGCGCAGCGCGCTGAGGGTGGTTTCCTTGGCCGGTTTGACCACGATCGAGCAACCGGCAGCCAGCGACGGGGCGATCTTCCAGGCCAGCATCAGCAGCGGGAAGTTCCACGGCAGCACCAGGCCGACCACACCGATGGCTTCACGCACCACCATGGTCACGGCAGCATTGCCGGTCGGGGCGGTGGCGTCGTAGATCTTGTCGATGAGCTCGGCGTGCCAGCGAATGGTGTGGATGGTTTCCGGCACGTCCACCGTCTGGCACTCGCTGACCGGCTTGCCGCTGTCCAGCGCTTCCAGCACCGCCAGCTCGTGGGCGTTGTCTTCCAGCAGCTGGGCGAACTTCTGCAGCACGTGCTTGCGGTCGTTCGGTTGCATCTTCGACCAGGTGCCTTCTTCGAACACGCGCTTGGCCGCAGCCACCGCGACGTTGACATCGTTGACGTCGCAGGCGGCGATCTCGGCCAGCTGCCTGCCGGTGGCCGGGTTGGTGGTGACGAAGGTGCGACCGGAGATGGCATCCCGGAATTCACCGTCGATGAATGCCTTGGTGCGCAGTTGCAGGTCGGCGGCGATGGCCGCGTATTGTGCCTTGCTCAGCAATTCAGCCATTTCCAGTCTCCTTATTTGATCTGGGCGATGGTGGCTTTCAGTTCACCGACCACACGTTGCAGCGCTGCCTTCTCAGCAGCGTCCAGGTCGTGGAGCGGCTTGCGCACGCCACCCGTGTTCAGACCGTTGAGGGCGACTCCGTACTTGATCGACTGGACGAACTTGCCACCTTCGAGGAAGTCCATGAGCGGCATCATCGCGGCCATGATTTTGCGGCCTTTATCGAAGTTCTTTTCGATCACGCAGGCTTCGTACAGGGCGACGTGCTCACGCGGGATGAAGTTGGAACCGGCGCAGACCCAGCTCTTTGCGCCCCAGGCGAAGAATTCCAAGGCCTGATCGTCCCAGCCGCAGGAGAGCTGGATGTTCGGGCGCTGGATGGCCAGGCGGTGCAGCTGGGCCATGTCCCCGGAGCTTTCCTTGATGGCGACGATGTTCTTCACGTCGGCGACGGCGTCGAAGAACTCCTCGCCCATGCTCACACTCATGCGGCCTGGGTAGTTGTAGAGCATGATCGGCAGGCCCGCGGCGGCGTCGACCGCTTTGACGTGCAGGGCGATTTCCTGCTGGGTTGGCAGCGCATAGGGCGGGGTGCCAATCAGCAGCGCGTCGGCCTTGATTTCCTTGGCGTGCTGGGCGAAGGCCACCGCATCTTCGGTGCGGATGCCACCCGTGCCAACGATCAGCGGCAGGCGGCCGTTCAGCACGTCCTTGGCCTGGGCGGCCAGTTCGATACGCTCTTGGGTGGTGTGTGCGTAGTACTCGCCGGTCGAACCGCCGATGATGACGCCGTGAACCCTCGAGTCGACCAGGTATTCGAGTACTTCAGCGAATGCCGCCTTATCGATCGAGCCGTCTGCGGCGAGTGGGGTCACTGCAGGGGTGTAGATGCCTTCGAATTTCATGATGCTGCTCCGATTATTATCACCACAAACCACTCAATGCCCGGCTTCCACGCCAGGCACTGACTTCATTAGCCAAGCGATGCTGCCTGTTGCAGGTTCAGCGAGCGTGTTTCCGGGGCCAGCATCCAAGACAGGAGCAGACCGAAAAAGGTGATGCCTGCGGCCACGTACATCGTCTGTGCGATGCCAAGCGAGGCGAGGGACATGGGTACCAGGTAGGTGCCCACTGCTGCGCCGATACGAGAGATCGAGGTGCCAGCGCCCACCGCGAAGGCGCGAATCTCGGTTGGGAAAATCTCGTTCGGATAGACAAGCGTGAGCACCTGTGCACCGCCGATGAACAGCGCGTAGATGGCGAAGAACGCCAGGATCCAGGCGCCGGCGCTGTCATCGGACGCTCCCAGGCCCAGCAAGGCGAGGCCCGATACCGCGAAACTGCAGAGCAGCAAATTGCGGCGCCCCACCACGTTGATCAGCTTGGTTGAAACCACGCACCCTACGACGAAGAAGAGGGTGATCAGAATCGACCCGATTGAAGCGCTATCGCCTTTGACTTGCATCGCTGCAAGCACTTTTGGAGCAAAGGCGTAAACGGCAAAGAGGGGCACAATGCAGCACGTCCAGAAGACGATGATGAACAGCATTCGCTTGGAGTAGCCCGAATAGATCAGGCTCCAGACATTGATCTTGTAGTTTGGGCTTTCTTCTGGAAGGTTCTTCAGGCAGAAATCGTTGCCATAAACACTTTTTACGACCTGCTCGGCTTCATGATCGCGTCCTTTGCTCAGTAGCCACCGTGGCGACTCAGGTGTGCCTACGCGGACGATGAACAGGGCCAGGCCGATGATCGCTGAACTGGCCAACACCCAACGCCAGGCTTGCTCACCACCTGTGCGCAATATCAGCTCACCTACGATGTAGGCAGCCGCAGCGCCGGCGAACCAAAGGATCGTCAGCATCGCGAGCCGTGGGCCGCGATACTGCTTTGGCATGAATTCCACCAGCAGCGATGTGGCGACGGGGTATTCGATGCCTACTGCGATGCCGATGACAAGGCGCAGAATAAAAATCGCTTCAGCTGAATCGGCCCAGAACTGAGCGATGGAGGCGAGAATAAAAAGGGTGGGCCCTACGAAAAACAAGCGCTTGCGGCCAAGCCGATCAGTCAACCAGCCGCCAAGGAACCCGCCGAAAAAGATGCCGATCAGTGCCGATGCGGCGATGAGGCCTTCCCAGAAGCTGTCCAGAGAAAGCGATATCGTAATGTGAGCCAAAGCCACACCGATGATACTCAGCACGTAACCGTCCACAAACGAGCCCCCACCGGAGCGGAGCGTGAGTAACTGGTGGAACCGGTTAAGCGGTACATCCTCGATTGAGGTACTAGGACTTGTCATTGTTCTCTCCTGATAAAAAACTTTTGAATGTTGGCAGCGCGACTCCGCGAAAAGGGGTCGGGAACCCTCTCAAAAAATTCAGTGAGCGATGGTTTGATTATTTTTGTTATGGAGCTAGGCCTGTACCTGGGATCTGCGCTTATGCTTCAACGCCTGCTTTGTATTGCCCCCACATCAGGTTCAAGTTCACGCCCATCGAGACCAATGGCTCCGGTGGGTTGGCGCAGGGGCCGGGGGATCTCAGCAAAAACTCGATGAGTTCGTTGCTTTGACCAGCGAGCCAGTCAGCCATCAATTTTCCCGTAGCGGTACCACGCGTCACGCCCAGACCGTTGCAGCACAGAACCCCATAAACGTTCGGCGCCAACCGGCCAAAGTACCCCTCATGGTTTCGCGACAATGCGAGGGCGCCGCCCCAGGTATATTCAAGGTTGACGTTGGGAAGCATCGGGAACCGGCGGGCGAACGACTCGCGGTGCCTGTTGACGAACCGCGCAGCGTACTTGCTGTTGCTCCTGCCATCGGCGTTGAAGCTGAAGCTATTGCGGATCAGGATGCGATTGTCGGGTGTCCGCCTGACAGTGGTGCCAAAGGGATCGGCGGGGATCACTCCCCAAAACGGTTTCCCTCCTAGCGCCGCCTGCTCTTCATCGGACAACGGACGGGTGAGGCTGCCGTATGTGAATACCGGTAGCATGCGGCCTTTGAGGAAGCCAAAATGCATGCCAAACGCGTTGTTGCTGAGGATCAGTTTGTTAGCTGTGATGGCGCCGTTCTGATGGCGAAGGACAACCTTTTCCCCGTATTCGACATCGGTAATCGGCGTGTTTTCATACAGCACGACATTGGCGGGCAGTGAGTCTGCCAAGCCTTTCACCAGCGCCGAAGGCTGAACAAGGGAGGTGCCAGGGGTGAAGAGTGCCTTGCGGTAAAAACGGGTACCGATGTGCTCGGGCAACGCGTCGGCTTCGATCATCTCGTAGGGCTGTCCGAGCTTGTCCAGGCCGCTGCGGTATGCGTTCAACACTGCAATACCTCGGGACTCCACGGCGGCTTGATATTTGCCACAGTGCGTCATCTGGCAGTCGATGTTGAACTGGCTGACCAGTTCCTTCAGAGAATTCTGACCGAACTGGTTGATCTTCATGGTCGTCTTCGCCACATCGATATCCCCGATGTAGTCATCCGCCCCGATGTCATGCGGCAGATCAATGGCAAACCCTGCGTTTCGACCCGAAGAGCCCAGCCCGACCTCTTGAGCCTCGATGAGTGCGATCTGATCGTCGGGAAAATTCAGCGCGAGTTGTCGAGCCACGGCAAGACCGGTAAAGCCCGCTCCAACGATGGCCCACCGCACGCTGGAGGTGCCCTGGTGTGGGGGCTGGACGCGACGCCCTTTGCTCAAGTGGTACCAACCGCATGTGTTGTCATCGGCGGGTAAAGAAGTGATTTTTGTCATTTTGATGACCCTGAGATATAGGCTTGAGCAAAACACTGACGGTGTTGATAACGCGATCTCGACCATATGGCCGTGTGGCATGCCAATCCCTTGGCGGCGAAGGTCTGCTCGCTACATCTCATAGCGGATCTCTTTAGAAGGGGGATGCCCAAAAAAAGCTCTGTAAGACCGGCTGAAATGGGTGCATGAGACAAAACCGCATGCGATCGACACATCAAATATCGAGGTGTTGGAATTCTGTAGGAGTCGGCGAGCTTCGGTGATTCTGAGTTGGAAGTAATATTTTTGAGCGGTGGTGCTCAGTTGGTACTTGAATAGTCTTTGTATTTGTCTGACAGAAAGACCTACCAACTGGGCAAGTTGAACTTGACTCAGCGGCTCCTCAAGATTCGACTCCATCAACGTGATCACTTCACGCAAGGGCTTGCTCACCTTGGGATGCTGGGGTTTCTGAAACGACCGATGTTTGCTTTGGTCAGAGTCAAGCGTATCCAGGACGGCATTGGCCAACTCGGCACGTACACCATAACCTAGCCAGCGGATCATCATGTCAAATGCGCCACTTGGCGTGGCTGATGTCATACGGTTCCGGTCGAGTTCCAAGGGTTCTTGAGATACAAGCGCGTACGGCGCTCGTTCAGCCAGGGCGGTGCGTTGCTCCGCATGAATAGCGCAGCGATAACCATCAAGCAGCCCGGCAGCGCCAAGGTACCAAGCGCCATTCCATAGGCCGCCGAGAGCAATAGGAAGCTTCGAGATCTTTTTAAGCAGTGACGATAGCCAGCCAGGCAACGAGCGGGCAACCCGAAGTCCGCCACATATGATAATAAGGTCGAGGTCGGACAGACGAAGGTCCGTGAGCGGGGTATCGGGACGGATGGGAATACCCAGGTCGCTCATGACTTCAGCGTGGTTGTGGCTGAACGTGTGTATGCGTACCGCGCCCTGAGAAATAAGATTTGCTGTAACCAGTACATCCAATGCCTGGGTAAAGCAGGGCAGCGAGAAGTTTTCGAGCAAAAGAAAGCCCACTCGAGAAGGCTCACGGTCACCTCGCGCTTGAGGAATGAACCCCAAGTTGCGGTCGGCAAAAGTACGGCTGAATTCTCTTGTAATTATTTTCATTGGGGCACCTGGCAGCCCAAGCCAAATGCTTGACTTGACGGTTTTATTGATGTGCTGTTGAACGATGAAATCAAATCATCAGGTGAGTGTCAGCTTATGATTGCCCCCTGACCCAGTCCAACTACTTTTCTGGGTATTTTTGGATAACGTGACGTTATCAGTCCTGTTTTCAAGGAAAGCAGGGTAATGCGCAAAGCTCAACGACGGCTCCTTTTTGTGTCATACGCGGTGTAATGAACTCGCCGCTGACATTCTAACTGGATTGCACTCAGGCGTTTGTTGAAGTCAATGTCTGGTGGCGTCTTCTTAAAACGCGGATTAAGATTGAGCGCGATCTTGCCAGTGTGTCAGGGCTCTCGTATAACTTAAGGTTATGCCAGCCAGAATTTTTTTGCCGCTGTGCTTTGTTCGGCCTGGGCGTAGCATGGTCAACTGTCGATTCGTGTAGTTGGGGAGCGTTACGAAGAATGTCGCAGAAGCATGTCGATCCAGATACGCTGCTCCTCAAAATGCCTTCCCTGAGGGCAGTGAAAGCCTTTGTGGCGGCGGCGAAGTACCAAAGTTTTACCCGCGCAGCGGAAGCGTTGTGCGTGTCACAGGCCGCCATCAGTCGTCAGATCCGCGAGCTTGAGGAGTACCTCAACGCTCCACTGTTCATTCGGGTAGGGCGCACCGTTGAGCTCACGCCGGCGGGGGCGGTGTTTTTCGATGCTTCGCAAATTTCTTTCGTCAATATCGCTCAGGCTGCAGAGCGTATCAGGAATGCGCCTGTTGATAAGCATGTCCTGACAATATCGTGTTCCCCCGCATTCTCCGCACTTTGGCTTTCAAACCATATTCAGGACTTTCGTTCGAAAAACCCGGATATCGAGCTTAATTTGATTACCACGCAGAATTTTCATGCGCGAGAACCGGGTGTCGAGCCTGACATTGTCATCTCGAAATTCGTCAATGTCGGTGATGGCTATAAAGTGTATCCGCTCTGCCATGACGTGATTTATCCGGTGTGTTCGCCTGCGTATCTTGAGCGCCATCCTGAAATAACAACGTTGGAAGGTCTGCGCAGTGCTGAGCTTCTGGATTTAAGTCCTTACGGCAGGTCGGGCGTGGCTGAGCATGTCGACTGGAGTGTATGGCTGGCGTTTCAGAATGTTGATATCGACGAAAGATCTTCCGAGGGGCCACCGATTTTCCATGCCAACGATTACAACCTGATTGTTAATATGGTGCTTTCAAATCAGGGTGTTTCGTTGGGCTGGAACCACTTGGTGGCGCACATGGTGGAGTCTGGACGGCTGGTGAAACCTGTTAAAGAACAGGTCACGCTGCGGAACAGCCTTCATTACCTGGCGTGTCGTGAAGACACGGTCGCCAAAGATGCCTGTGCCAGAGTCAGGGATTGGATAATGACCAAGTTTTCATGGTGGAAGGTTCAAGCGAGAAATGCATAACCGGACATTATCGATTTCAGCCAGAAAATGTAGCTTGAGTAGTTGCTGAGCACCGCATTACCCTGTGCGCAAGCTTCGCTGCGCCCCTGATCCGTTTATTAACGGGGCGCTATGTCTTTGCTTGGGCGCTGCGTAAGACCCTTAACAAGAACAATGTTTCAGTCGTTTGTGCCTGCCTGAACGGGTAGGGTACAGGGAGGACAAATAATGAATAGCAACGAATCCGTCATTAGCCTGATCAAACAACGCAAGCCTCGCCATGTATTGCCACGGGAGCTTTATTTCGACCCTGAGGTTTATCGTCAGGACCTCGAACACATCTGGCATAAAGACTGGGTATTTGCCGGGCACACCTTTGAAATCCCAAAGACGGGCCAGTATTTTACCCTTCAGATCGGCGATTACCCGGTTGCCGTTGTCCGTGGCAAGGAGGGTGAAGTTCGCGCCTTTCATAACGCCTGCCGCCACCGTGGTGCCAAGGTCTGCGAACATGCGAGCGGCAAGGTGGCGAAGCTGGTCTGCCCCTACCATAAATGGACATTCGAGCTCGACGGCAATCTGATCTACGCAGGCAACATGGGCAATGACTTCGATCGCTCGAACTACGGTCTGAAGACCGTCCATGTCGAGGTGGTACATACCTACATCTATGTGTGCGTCGCAGAAGTCGCGCCCGATTTCGCCAGCTTCCGTGCAGCCGTGACCCCGTTCATCGCGCCGCACTTCCTGGAAAACTGCAAGGTCGCCTTCGAATCGAACCTGATCGAAAAGGGCAACTGGAAGCTGGTCTTCGAAAACAATCGTGAATGCTACCACTGCGACGGTACGCACCCAGAGTTGCTCAACTCATTTGTTGAGAACCTGTCGGTAGCAGGTGTTGGCGGTGATGACGATCCGGAGCTCGTTGCCCACTGGGATCGCTGCGAAGCGGCTGGCATGCCAAGCCGGCTGAACATGGATCCGCTGGGTCGCTTCCGTATGACTCGCATCCCGCTCTCCGCCGGCGCGGTCAGCTACACCATGGACGGGAAGCCGGCAGTGGCGGGTCGACTGGACAAGAGCGGTGAGCCGGACATTGGCGCTCTGCTTTACTTCAACTACCCGTCGACCTGGAACCACTTTCTGGGCGACCACGCGCTGAGCTTCCGTGTTCTGCCTATCGGGCCTGGCGAGACCCTGGTGACTACCAAATGGTTGGTGCCGGAGTCTGCTGTTGAAGGTGTGGACTACGATCTGGATCGCCTGACCAAAGTCTGGTTGGCTACCAATGATCAGGATCGACGCCTGGTGGAAGGTACCTTTGCGGGCGTTTCTTCGCCAGCCTATGAGGCAGGGCCTTTCTCGGAAAACGCCGAGAACGGTGTTTGCCAGTTCGACGACTGGTATTGCGCGACCATGCTGGAGCGCCTGGAAGGGCGCCCGCAGTTGAAATCGGTAGGCTGATCCACGTCCCTGCAACGGCGCCTTCGGGCGCCGTTTTCGTTTGTTCCGGCGGTATGGCTATACCTTTGAAGCGTTCCCAGTCAGGGTTAACCACATCAGGTATCTCGGTGGTATCCACACGCCTCCGGCAAATGCCACTCGTCTCTATGCAATAAATGGCATGGAATTCTCATGGTTTGCGTTAGATCCATGTTATTTCCAACCAAAATAAATACGGGGGCTATATGAGCTGCCTTATCTGCGCAGGAAGTGCGGTATCTGTTCAATGTACGGTCGGCTGGGAAGAGCGGAACTGCCCCCGCTGTGGGTGTTACCGAATGTCCCAGGCGCTCATTGCCTCGATGATGGAGGAGGGCCAGATCTTCGATGCGGAAAAGATGAGACACTGGCTTGGGACGTGTCGTGATGTCGCAGCGGTCCCTACCATAGAGGCCCATCAAGCGATATTGATGCGATAACCGGAGGCAGTCATTCGTTTGCGATTATCGATATTTTTCCGTTTCGCTCCACGATCGCAAACTTGATCTGTTGCACCGATTCCAGTCCTTGGCTGTCGCGAGCTGATTCCAGAATGTCGTCCTCGGTCAACCGGGCTCGGCGCATTCGCTGGTGCAGAAATTGCCCATGCTCGACCACCAGGGTTGCATGGCCATCCAGCAAGCGTGCAAGGGGGCGGGCGTTCAGTTTGGCCAGCGACAGGCCAACATCCAGCACGATCAATGTGGCGATCACCAGCATGGCATTGGTGAAGGAAAAGTCCTCGCCCAGCAGCGCCTGCTGGGTCGCCTCGCCAATGATCAGCAGCAAGACGAAGTCGAAGGTGGTCAGGTCGGCCAGCGAGCGCCGCCCGGCTACGCGGAACAGCAGCATCAGGGCGAGGTACATCCCGGCTGCGCGGAGGATCGAATCCATGACGCACTCCTAGGGGTAGAGGAAGGTGGAGAAATGGACCTCAGTCTGCGAGCCTGCCCTCACGATGCCTTGCAAAGTACCAACGTGCTCGCTGCGTAGCGTCAGGTACAGGGTGGCCACGCCGTCATTGGTCGTACCCAGTTGCAAGAGCAGGGCGGAGCCATGGGACATCGAAACCTGCGGCTCGGGCTGCATCGTCTCGATACTGGCTTCGCGAAGCAGTGGCCCTGCCAGTTCGACCCTCACCGGTTTGCCCGGTACGCCTTGGACGGTGATGAACAGGCTGTCGGTCGTGCCGCTGCGGCTGAGGCGCTGGTATTCGACCTTCAAGCGGCCATCCTGGCTCAGCGCCTCGGCATCGCTCAACGGGCCGTTACCAAACAGCCCGGCCAAGGCAAGCAAGACGATCACCACCAGCACATACCAGCCCACACGTTCAAAGCGCCAGACGCGGCGCTGCATCCGCATGTTCTCCTGGACGGGGTGACGCCTGGACCACAGCTCATCGTCCGCCATTGCACTGGCCCTCAGGCACGTTCGCCGCGAAGCCAGCGCTGGTGGTAGTGAGCCAGGCGCGTCAGGCCGAACTGCGCACCCTGGCGCATCACCTCCGTCCGCTCGCCAAAGAAACGCTGGGTACGGGTAAAGACCGCGACAGGTTCGCCGGCAAAGGCCCAGGCAAAGCACATCGTCCCGGGCGGCACCCCGGACTCAGGGCCGGGCCCTGCGACGCCGGTGGTGGCAATCACTACGTTGGCATCGCTGTCTCGCAACGCACCCAGGGCCATTTCCCAGGCCACTGGCTCGCTGGTCAGCCCGTAGCGTTCGATCGTTTCGCCACTGACGCCCAGCAAGCGCTTTTTTGCACTGGGCGAATACACGACATAGCCGCTTTCCAGCACCTCGCCGGTGCCCGGGACCGCCGCCAACATGGCGACCATGCAACCTGCCGTGCACGACTCAGCCGTGGAAAGAATCAACTGGTTGTCTTTGAGATAGCCAATCGCGGCCAGTACAGGATCGGACGTCATGAAGGTTTCGACTCGCTTGTTCTTTTGCTGTTGACGCAGCCTCGGCGCGATTGGTTCAGCCATTGTTCGATCCGCCTGTCCCAAGCCTGAAACCTGGCCTGAACTTTGTCCGGCTTGCTGCCTTCACTTGTTTAGGGGCAGCGGACCTACGGCATCAACCGGTATCAACGCTGCGGCTTCTCAAACGGAACAATGGAGACAGGCAAATGGGCGATCTCGCAACGTATTTCTGGATTGCCGTGGCGGCCATCATTCTGCTGGTCGATCTATGGGCGATTGTCAGTGTGTTTCGAAGCGACAAATCTGACGCAGTCAAGGTGATGTGGTCGTTGATACTCATCGTGCTGCCCGTCGTCGGGCTGGCCATATGGGGCGTCGCTGGCCCGCGCGGGATCAAGCGCGGCACGGGGCCGACCTCACCCGAACACAGCAAAGGGTAGTGGGGCAGGGCTCGCCGCGAGGCGAGCCCTTTTTTTGGCTAGAGGATCGGCTTGCCACCCGTGACGGCATAGCGTGACCCGCTGATATAGCTGGCCTCGTCCGAGGCAAGCAGAACGTAAATCGGCGCGACTTCGACCGGTTGGCCAGGCCGTCCCATGGGGTAGCTGGAGCCGAAGTTCTTGACCGCTTCATCCGGCATGGTCGCGGGGATCAAAGGCGTCCAGATCGGGCCCGGCGCCACGCAGTTCACCCGTATGCCCTTCTTGCCCAGCAACTGGGCCAGGCCAGCCGTGAAGTTGGCGATGGCGCCTTTGGTCGTGGCATACGCCAGCAGCTGCGGCGAAGGATCATCCGAATTCACCGAGCTGGTGTTGATGATCGAACTGCCTTTGGGCATCGAGGGCAACGCCCGTTGGCAGATGCGGAAGATGGCCGTGATGTTGACGTTGAAGGTCATCTGCCATTCATCGTCGTCGATTTCATCGAGGCTTTCGTGCGACATCTGGAACGCTGCGTTGTTGACCAGCACATCGATGCGGCCGAACTGTTCGACGGTCTTGTCGACGATGTCATAGCAATGCTGCTTCTGCGCCAGGTCACCGGGGAGCAAAAGGCATTTGCGACCCGCGGCCTCTACCCAGCGGGCGGTCTCTTGAGCATCGTCATGCTCATCGAGGTAGGCAATGGCGACATCAGCGCCTTCGCGCGCGTAGGCGATGGCCACAGCGCGGCCTATGCCGCTGTCGGCACCGGTGATCAAGGCAACCTTGCCGGCAAGCCGGTCATGCCCTGTGTAGGTCTGTTCGCCGCAGTCCGGATACGGATCCATCCGGCTCTGCGAGCCGGGCACCGCTTGCGGTTGTGAAGGGAAGGGCGGGGTGGGGTATTCACGCATGGTGGTAGCTCCTGCATTAACGAATGGACATACCCGTTTGAAAGAGCACCAAGCAAAGTGTTGGACGAAATTGGCTGTCGCCGCGACGGACGGAGTGTGCTGCGAATTGCACTGAATTTTCGACAGGGGCTCAGCTCTACCTCAGAGAAGCCAATCTTCTCAGTAGTTGACCCAGGAGGAATCGAGTGCCCCGTATCATCACGCCCAGCACACCTGAGCACGAGCAGGAGGAGCGCAACGCCAGGATGTTCGGCTCGCCCAAGGAGCGCCTGGATTTCTACCGCAAGGAAATCCAGTACGAGACCAGCATCCTGGCCAACCGGACAGACGCCTACCTGGCGGCCCAGTCGTTCCTGGTCATCGCGTTCGTGTCCTCGATGGGCAACCTCAACCCAGGGTGGGGAGAAATGTTCACCCTGCTCGTGCCCGCCTTTCTCGCATTGCTTGGCGTGCTGAGTTCGCTCAACGCCTGGCCGGGCATTCGCGCTGCCTACCGCATCATTGACCACTGGCAGCTGAAACAGAGCCATCTGCTGCGCAGTGAACCGTTGATGGGGCTGGCTTACGACGAGTCACCGCTGTTTTGCGAGGTCGAGACTTCGCAGGCAGGCCACCGCAAATCGCTGCTGTTTTCCTTGCGCACGCCGTGGATATTCCTTTGCTTCTGGATCGTGCTGGGCAGCTACTCGGTCTACATTCAGCTGGCTTGAAGCGGCAGGGCAAGGCCCCGTTGCCGATGCAAGCCATGCACGACAAGGGGCCGAATGCATAAGGGGCTCAGCTGGCCAGGGCCTTGATCAATTGCTCATTGAAGGCCGGGATATCGTCCGGCTGCCGGCTGCTGATCAGGTTGCCATCCACCACCACTTGCTCATCCACCCAGTTGCCACCCGCGTTGCGGATGTCATCCTGCAATGTCTTGTAACTGGTCATCCGCTTGCCCTGTGTCAGGCCCGTCGACACCAGCAGCCAGGCACCGTGGCAGATCACCGCCAGCGGCTTGCCGGCCGAGTGGTGACTTTTCACCAGCTTCTGTGCCCCCGGAATCAGCCGGATCGTGTCGGAATTCTGTACGCCGCCAGGCAACACGATGGCGTCGTAAAGATCGAGGTGGGCACTGTCAAAGGTGGCATCCACCTCAAACGCGTCTGCGGGCTTGTCGTGGTTCCAGCCGCGTACCGTTCCTTCCTTGTCAGCCAGGATGTCCACCACAGCTCCGCTTTCTATCAAGGCGTCACGCGGCCCGGTCAGCTCGACCTGTTCAAAACCATCGGTGACCAGAAAGGCCACGCGCTTGCCGTTCAATTGTGTGCTCATCGTTTAATCTCCGTTCTCAATGGTAGGGGTCAGTTTGGCGGGGTCATTCAGCCTCGCCGTCGCTGCGAATGGGTAATGACAAAGCCGGTAAGGAAACCGATAACGGCTGCGCTGAGCAGGAGCGGGGTTTTATCTTTTGGCGTTCGCCATCCGCCTTCGACACTGCGACGGCCACTGGGTGGCTCGAACAGATTGCCTGAGGACTTTTCTGCGCTGGGACTGCGCAGCAGACCCCTGCGGGCAAGCCACCCGGAGAGTGCCGGTAGCCCGGGCACCAGGTAGCTGGCCAAATGGGCGATGCGGGCGCTTGCGCCGACGGTAGTGCTGGCGCGAGGCGAGATCGCGCAGGCCACCATGGCCTTGGCCACCCGCTCCGGGTCGTAGATTGGCCCTGGCGGTTTGAGGGCGTGACCGGTGTAGTTGCCACCATCGCGGAAGCCTGGGGTATCCATCACGGCGGGGTAGATGTCGCAGACGTGGATATCGGGGTACTCGGTAAGCTCCCCCCGCAGTGCCTCCGAGAGCCCGCGCAAGCCGAACTTGCTGGCTGAATAGGCGGCGGCATAGGGTTGGGCGAGCCAGCTGCCCAATGACAGGGTGTTTATCAGTGTGCCGCTGCCTTGCTGCTTGAAGTAGGGCAGCGCAACGTGGGCCCCTCGAAGGTAGCCCAGCAAATCGGTCTGGATCACCTGCTCATGCGCTTCAAGCGGTGTTTCCTCGAAACTGCCTACCGCTCCCACACCTGCATTGTTTACCCAGACGTCTATGCGGCCATGGCCAAACTCGGCGGCGCGGGCTGCCAAGGCTTGCACCTGGTCGCTCTGGGTCATGTCAGTGGTCACGGCCACCGCGTCGGTGCCGCAATCGGTGCATTCGTCCAGCGTTTCAAACAGCGCTTCCTCATCCCGTGCCGCCAGCACCAGACGAGCGCCTTTACAGGCAAAGGCATGGGCAGCGGCTCGCCCTATGCCGCTGGACGCGCCAGTGATCACAACCACCTTGCCACGCAGCGGGCCCTTGATCGGCGAGCCGGTCAGCGGCGGTGGCTGGTCCGGTGCAACGGAGCGGTCTATCGGTGCCGTGAAGGTCTCACTGACTTCAATGGGCGACAGCTGGAGCACGGTGCCGTCCACCAGGTTCAATGTCAGGTTGCTGATGGTGCCGGCCACCCGATCGGGGAATACGGGCTCTCCTTGAGCATCCAGACTGTCGTAGATGAACCGGTCACCCTCCAGCCATCCAACCGCCGTCAACAGCTCCGGGCCCAGGTAATACTTGCCATCCTGAAAGAAACCGGGGAACTGATGGGCCCGCTCTATGTTTTCGACACAGTAACGCTCACCTGGCTTCATTCCTGTCGCTTGATCAATCATGGTGCAAGCTCCTGTGCGGTTAAACGTGGTCGGGGCCGAGGGTCCCGGATGCCGCCCCTGGCACAAGGATCACCTTGCGGCAGTCATCCTCCTTCTGATCGAACATCTTGTAGCCCAGCGCTGCCTCTTCCAGCGCGAGGCGATGGGTCACGATCAATTCCGGCTGCAGCCGTCCTGCTTCGATATGCTCGAGCAGCTCGGGAAGGTACTTTTGAACATGGGTCTGCCCCATCTTGAAGGTCAGGCCCTTGTCAAAGGCATCGCCGAACAAGAAGCCGTGGATGAACCCGGCATAGACACCTGGCACGCTGACCACGCCGCCTCGCCGCACCGCGGCAATGCTCTGGCGCAGCGCCTTGCCGCTGCTGCCCTCCAGCTTCAGGGCGGTCATGACGGTTTCCGTGGTGCTGCCCTTGGCTTCGAACCCGACGGCATCGATGACCGCGTCGACGCCGCGCATACCGGGTGTCTGGCGGATGATGCTGTCGGCTGGGTCGTCGTCCTTTTCGAAATTGATCGGGATGACGCCGTAGGCATCCTGGGCATAGGCCAGCCGGTAGTCGTTGTCATCCACCATGAAAATGGTGTGAGCGCCCAGCATCCGTGCGCAGGCGGCACTCAGCAGCCCCACCGGCCCCGCGCCATAGATCGCCACCGATGATCCTTGGCCGATCTGGGCATTGATGACAGCCTGCCAGGCGGTGGGCAGGATGTCGGAGAGGAACAGCACCTTGTCATCAGCGAGGCTCGTCGGCACCTTGAAAGGCCCGACGTTGCCCTTCGGCACCCTGACATAATCGGCTTGGCCTCCCGGCACGCCGCCGTACAGGTGGCTGTAGCCAAACAGTGCTGCGCCGGGTGGAATCCCCTTCTTGTTGAGGATCGCTCCGCGCCCGGTGTTGGTGGTTTCGCAGGCGGCAAACAGATCGTGCTGGCAGAAGAAGCAGCTGCCACACGCGATGACGAACGGGATCACGACGCGGTCGCCGACCTGCAGGTTGGTCACGCCTTTGCCGACGTCTTCGACGATGCCCATGAACTCGTGGCCGAAGATGTCGCCGTGCTCCGTGGCCGGGATCTTGCCGTGATAGAGGTGAAGGTCGGATCCGCAGATGGCGGTGGCAGTCACCCTCAGGATGATGTCGTCCGCTTCGGTGATGATGGGGTCAGGGACGGTATCGACCCTGACATCGTTGGCGCCGTGGTAAGTCAGTGCTCTCATGCGCTTCGCTCCTGCATCAGAAAATCATGGGGGTATGCAGGGGAAGCCTGGTGGGCGGTCAAAGTTCAGACCAAGTTGTTCAGTGGTGATCCTGCGCGCCGCTGCACCGAAGAGAACCCTGGAATGAGGCGCAGACGAGCACCTTCTACGCGTCCCAGGTGAACCTTGCGCAGGCGCTGTGCTCGACTGACAAAGATCCGAGGCCTGCCAGATGAACGCGATGACGCAGCAGATCACTCAAGAACAGCGCCGACTGGCTGCGGTGAACCGTTGGTTCCTGCTGTTTGACGACCTCGAACGCAGGCGTCATTGCCCAAGTACCTACCACGAAGCGCTGTTACGCCAGGCCGACGAGATGGACCGCTTGGGATTGATCGAATGGCGCGAGTGGCGGGACCTGCGGCGGCTCGCCGACCGTGCGTTTCTAAAAGCCATAGCCGGCGCGGACTATCACTGCGTCCCTGGCGAACGGATTGTTCTCAGCCGAGAAGAACAAACCGATGAAAGAGAAAGTGCCTCAATTCTGCAGGTCGATAGAGAGGGCTGAAAGGCTGGTTGATACGGAGGTTCAGGCGAGCTGCTTTTTTCAGTGCGCTTCAGATTCCCTTCAGATTCGCCACGGATACTCCCCCTGACCAACCCATTCGGGGGGCGTTTCATGACTCAAGCCCTATGGAGCAGCCTGCTCCCATTACCCATCGGCACCCACGCTGAGCACCATGGCCATTTGTCCCTGCATCTGCAGGGCGAGCAGGGGCGTGGCGAGCTGGAGCATTTCATTCATCAGTGTTTCGCAAACGTTCACCAGGCCGATGTCCACCATTACCTGCCAGAGCTACTGGCCCTTCGCGACAGCCAGGGGCGGCTGATGGCGGCGGCGGGGATGCGCCCGGCCAGCAGCGGGCCGCTGTTTCTCGAAGGCTACCTGGATGAGCCCCTGGAAAACGCGATCTCCAGGGTGGCGGGCGTGACGCTGGGGCGCGAGTGCATGGTCGAGGTCGGCAACCTGGCCTCGCTCAGCGCCGGCAGCGCCCGGATCATGATCACCACCGTGACCTGGCTGCTCGCCACCCGCGGGCTGCAGTGGGTGGCATTCACCGGCGCATCGACCCTGATCAACAGTTTCCAGCGCCTGGGGCTGGTGCCAACGGTGGTGGCGCAGGCCGACCCCGCGCGCCTGGACGAGGCGGCGCAGCAATGGGGGCACTATTACGACCAGCATCCGCAGGTGTTCGTCGGCAACATCCGCCATGGCTTCGAGCGCCTGGAGTCGGCCGGTGTGTTCCGGCGCCTGGGGCTGCCCGTGCTCAATGAGGAGACCGGCCATGCCGCATGAACTGGAACGCTTCAGGCAATTGCTGCTTGACCTCGGCCGTGAGCACGGCGATGCCCTGGCGGTGGAGGGAGACACCGAGCGGTTCACCTACAGGCAGGTGCTCGCCGAAGTCTGGCTGCGCGCCAAGGCTTTGAGCGCGCACCCCCCAGGCGTGTTGGCGCTGGCGCTGGATAACGGCCCTGAATTGCTGTTCTGGGACCTGGCGGCGCTGGTCTCGGAGCGGATCTGCGTGATCGTGCCAACCTTCTTCAGCAGGGCGCAGGTGCAGCACTGCATCGAACAGTGCGGCGCAAGCCTGGTGCTCTGCCAGCCGGCCTGGGAGGGGCTGTTCAGCCAGCTGGGCTTCGTCCAGCAGGAGGCATTCTGGAGTCGCGAGCTGGCAGCGCCGGCCGAGCTTCCTGTCGGCACCGCCAAGGTCACCTATACCTCCGGCAGCACGGGCACGCCCAAAGGCGTTTGCCTGGGCGCCGATGCCATGCTGCGTGTCGCGCACGAACTGGAGCTGGCCAGCCGACCCACCGAGCCGCAGCGCTACCTGGCGGTGTTGCCGCTGGGCGTACTGCTGGAAAACCTGGGCGTCTACGCCGCACTCATGGCCGGGGCCAGGGTGCTGCTCTACCCCCAGGCGCAACTGGGCATGGGCGGCGCCAGCCAGGTCGACTTCAAGCGCCTGCTCGGGGCCATCGCCTTGAGCGGCGCGCAGAGCCTGATCCTGGTGCCGCAGCTGTTGATGGGCCTGGTCACGGCGATCGAACGCGGCCTGATGAAGGTGGGCCCTCTGCGCTTCGTCGCGGTCGGCGGGGCGCGGGTATCGCCTGGCCTGCTGGCGCGGGCCGAGGCCATCGGCTTGCCGGTCTTCGAAGGCTATGGGTTGTCGGAGTGTGCCTCGGTGGTGGCGCTCAACCGTCCGGGCGCGATGCGTCGGGGCAGCGTGGGCCGGCCACTGCCCCACGTTCAGGTGCGAATCGCCGAGGATGGCGAGGTGCTGGTCAGCGGCTCGGTGCTGCTTGGCTACCTGGGGGAAGCACCCGCTTCGTCGGCCTGGTGGGCCACGGGCGACCTGGGTTACTTCGATGACGATGGGTATCTGTACCTCGATGGGCGCAAGAAACACCAGTTCATCACCAGCTTCGGGCGCAACGTCAACCCTGAATGGGTGGAAGCCGAGCTGACCCAGAGCGGCGTGATCGCCCAGGCGTTCGTGCACGGTGAAGGCCTGCCGCGCAACCTGGCGCTGCTCTGGCCGCTTGACCCTTGTGCCAGCGACGAGGCCATCGAGCAGGACGTGCAGCGCAGCAATGCAACCTTGCCCGACTACGCCAGGGTGCATGCCTGGCGGCGCCTGCCAGGGCCGTTGACGGCCGCCGAGAACACCCTGACCGCCAATGGCCGCCCACGACGCGAGGCGATCCTGCAGCGTTATCACACCCTGTTGTCCGACATCCAGTTGTGAGGTCCGTCATGTCATTTTTCGACACCCTTCAGTTGCAAACCAGCCATGAACGTCAGGCCCTGTTCGCGGTGCCGGTGATCCGTGAGGCGCTGGCCGGCCAGGTCAGCCGCGACGGCTATATCGCGTTCCTGACCCAGGCCTACTACCACGTGCGCCACACCGTGCCGCTGATGATGGCCTGCGGCGCGCGCTTGCCCTCGCGCCTGGAATGGTTGCGCGGCGCCGTCTGCGAATACATCGAGGAGGAATACGGCCACGAGCAGTGGATCCTCAACGATATCAATGCCTGCGGTGCTGACTGGGAGGCAGTGCGCGACGGCCGGCCGGCAATGCCGATCGAGCTGATGGTCGCCTACCTGTACGACCTGATTGCGCGGGGCAACCCGGTGGGGCTGTTCGGCATGGTCAACGTCCTCGAGGGCACCAGCATCGCCCTGGCCACCCATGCTGCAGGTGCCATCCAGAGCAGCCTGCGGCTGCCGGACAATGCGTTCAGCTATCTCAGCTCCCACGGCGCGCTGGACCAGGACCACATGGTCACCTACAAGCGGCTGATGGACCGCCTGGACGAGGTCGATGACCATCAGGCGGTGATCCACGCCGCCAAGGTGGTGTACCGGTTGTACACCGAGATGTTCGAAGGCTTGCCGCGTGCGAGCCAGGCCGAGGTGCAGCATGCGCTTGCCTGAGTCAGTGGTGGTATTGACTGGTGCCAGCGGCGGCATTGGCCTGGAGCTGGCCGAGCAGCTGTGCGCGGCCGGGGCCAGGGTGCTCGCGGTGAGCCGGCACCTGGGCAAGCTGGCGGGCCTGATGAACCGCTACCCGGATCGCCTGCGCTGGCAGACCGCCGACCTGCGAACCGCGCACGGGCGCGAGCAAGTCGTCAGCCGGGCCCGGGAGATGGGCGGGGTCAATGTGCTGATCAACGCCGCCGGTGTGAACCGGTTCGCCTTGCTTGACCAGTTGGACGAACACGCATTGGACGAATTGCTCGACATCAACCTCAAGGCGCCTCTGCAGCTGACCCGGGCGTGCCTGCCGCTGCTGCGCGAGCAACCCAAGGCGCTGGTGGTCAATGTCGGGTCCACCTATGGCTCGATCGGCTACCCCGGCTACGCGAGCTACTGCGCGAGCAAATTTGCCTTGCGAGGGTTCTCCGAAGCGCTGCGGCGGGAGTTGGCCGACACCCCGGTGAACGTGTTGTATGCCGCGCCGCGGGCGACCCGCACAGCCATGAACAGCAGTGCCGCGACAGCGCTCAACCAGGCGCTGAAAGTCGGCATGGACGACCCCGCCGATGTCGCCCGTGCCGTGCTCGAGGCGGTGCAGTCCGAGCGCAGCGAACTGTACCTGGGCTGGCCAGAAAAGCTGTTCGTGCGCATCAACGGCATGCTGCCGGGGATGGTCGACCGTGCGCTGCGCAAGCAATTGCCTGTCATTCGCCGCTATATCGGTAGCCATACCAAGGAGTCGAGCAAATGAAGCGTCTGCTCATCGCCAGCTTGCTGGCATTCGCCCCCTTCAGCTGGGCACTGGACACTGCAGGCACGCAGCACCTGAGTGATTTGCAGCAACGCTGGGCACAGATCCAGTACCAGTTACCCAAAGAAAAACGTGCCGATGCATTCGAAAAGCTGGCTGCTGATGCCACGGCGTTCGTGCATCAATACCCCGGTGCGCCTGAGCCTCTGATCTGGGAAGGCATCATCCACAGCTGTTGGGCGGGCGCCGTCGGTGGCCTGGGCGCGCTGGGCAAGGTCAAGGCGGCCAAGGCCAGCCTGGAACAGGCCATCAAACTCGACCCCAACGCCCTGCAGGGCTCGGCCTATACCAGTCTGGGCACGCTCTACGACCAGGTCCCGGGCTGGCCGATCGGTTTTGGCGACAGTGAAATGGCCGACAAGCTGCTGCGCAAGGCACTGCAGGTCAATCCCAACGGGATCGACAGCAACTACTTCTGGGGCGATCATCTTTATCGGCAAAAGCGCTACCCTGAAGCCACCGCTGCCTTGCAGAAGGCTTTGCAGGCGCCGCCCCGGCCAGGGCGCGAGCTGGCCGACCAGGGCCGGCGTGGCGATATCGATGCTTTACTCAAGGCCATCAAGGACAAACAGGACTGAACATGCGGCTGCTGCTGCTTGAGGACGATACCGCGCTGGGTGAGGGCATTTGCGACGGCTTGCGCCAGGCGGGCTACACGCTCGACTGGCTGCGTGATGGCCTGAGTGGCTTGCATGCGTTGCAGCATGAGGGGTTCGACCTGGTGGTCCTGGATCTCGGCTTGCCCCGCCTCGATGGTATCGAACTGCTGCGTCGCGTGAGGGCAGCGGGTAACAGCCTGCCGGTGCTGATCCTCACCGCACGGGACAGCCTCGATGATCGTATCACCGGGCTGGATGCAGGCGCCGATGATTACCTGGTGAAGCCTTTCGACCTCAACGAGCTGAAGGCCCGGTTGCGTGCCTTGCTGCGGCGAAGCGCCGGGCGTGCGACGGTGCTGATCGAACATGCCGGTGTGAGCCTCGACCCTGCCACGCAGCAAGTGCACTACAAAGGTGTGGAAGTCATCCTGACCCCCAAGGAGTATCGACTGCTGCATGAGTTGCTGGCCCAACCCGGCAAGGTCTTCACCCGCGAACGCCTGACCCAGCTGCTGTACGGTTGGGATGAGGAGCCCGAGAGCAATACGCTGGAAGTGAACATCTACCACCTGCGCAAGAAACTCTTCAATGGCCTGATCCGCACGGTCCGCGGTATTGGCTATCTGGTCGAGGGCAAGGCATGAGTTCGCTGCGTCAACGCACACTCTGGCGGGTCATGTTCCTGTTGTTGGTCGGCACGGGCCTGCTGGTGCTCTACAACTACCACGACAGCCGCCATGAAATTAACGAAGTGTATGACGCGCACCTCGCCCAGAACGCGCGCCTGCTTCAGGGGGTCATGAGCATGCCGGTGCAGGGCAACTCGCGTGACGCCATGTACCGCGCTTTCAACGAAGCGTTGGGGCAAGCCGGCCGCAGAGGGGTCGGCCACCCTTACGAAAGCAAGCTGGCATTTCAAGTCTGGGGGGAGGGTGGTGTGCTGCTGGTGCATACGCCGAGTGCCCCCCGGCTTGACCCGTTGCCGAGCGCGCCGGGTTTCTACGACTTTGCCAGTGGCGACGAGCAATGGCGCGGTTTCGTCTTGCCGGTACCGGAAAAGGACTGGTTGATCTGGGTCGGCGAGCGTGATGATGTGCGTTACGACCTGATCGACCGGATCGTCCGCCACACCGTGTTCCCGTTCCTGGTTGGTAGCCTGGCCCTGGCGCTGTTGGTCTGGGCCGCCATTGGCTGGGGGCTGCGGCCGTTGCAGAACATGGCCAATGTCATCCGTGGGCGGCACGCCAATTCGCTGGAACCGCTGCAACTGGTACCTCTGCCATTGGAGCTTGAGCCCATGCAGGCGGCCATCAACCGCCTGTTGGCGCAGATCGAGGACTTGCTGCGGCGTGAGCATCGCTTCATTGCCGATGCCGCCCATGAGATGCGTACACCGCTGGCGGTACTGCGCCTGCACGCGCAGAACGCGCTCGAGGCCAGTCAGGAGGCGGAGCGCCACAAGGCCTTGGGGTTTGTCATCGGCGGGGTCGACCGCTTGACCCGGGTGGTCAATCAACTGCTGACCCTGGCCCGTGTCGAGCCTCGCCTGGGGCAACGCGCTACCGCTCAGGTCGACCTTGCCGAGGTGGTGACCGATACCATGGCCGAGCTGACCCCCTGGATACTGGACCGTGGCCTGGAGCCTTCGCTGGATATTGGCGAAGGGGATCATCATCTGGCCATCGATGCCGGTGCGCTGTCGATCGCCCTGCAGAACCTGGTTTCCAACGCGGTGGAACACTCACCCCCCGGTGGGCGCATCACGGTGCTGCTCAGGCGTCTGGACAGTCGTTTCGAAGTGATCGTCGAGGATGAGGGGCCGGGTATCGCCGAGGCGGAGTTGTCGCGCGTCTTCGAGCGTTTCTACAGCCGTAACAGCCCCAATGGGGCTGGCCTTGGATTGTCCATCGTGACCACCATCATCGACCGGCTCGGCGGCCACGTGCATCTCGAAAACCGTGTCAGTGGCGGCTTGGCTGCCACCATGTCGCTGCCGCTGGCCTGAGGCCGCCTCAGTCAACTGAGCCCCGGCGTCGCATGCTGTGCTGACAGTGTTCGCCCCGAGCATGATGGGGACCGTTCAACCTGGCTACCCTGCCTGCCTGTCAAAGGCGCAATCCTTCAAATCAGCCACCCGATCCCATGGAAGCACTGTAATGCCTATCGACTTCAGGCCTGCCCAAGCCTCGGACGCGCACGATATTGCGCGCTTCTTTCAACTGACATCGGAGGGCATGGCCGATTACATATGGAGCAAGCTTGCCGCACCCGGAGAAGCATTGCTCAGCGTCGGTGCGTCTCGCTACGCCAGGGAGCAGGGCGACTTCTCCTATAAGAACTGCCTGATGGCCACGTTCGAAGGGCGCGTGATCGGCATGATGCACAGCTATGCCTTGCACGAGACGCCTGACCGGCCTGTCGAGACAGACCCGGTCCTCGCGCCTTATTCCGACATGGAAATACCCGACACCTTGTACATATCCAGCCTGGCCCTGGATGAGGGGTGGCGCAGCCAGGGGCTGGGCGCCCAGTTTCTTCGCCATGCCCAGCAGCGCGCCGAGGACGCTGGCCTGAATGGGCTGTGCCTGATCGATTATGCCGAAAACCACGGTGCACGCCGCTTCTACGAGCGTCACGGTTTTCAGATTGTGAAAACCTGCCAGATCGTTGCGCACCCCATGCTGGGGGTCACTGGTGACGCCTATCTGATGTATCGCCCTAACCACCACGTGCTCGAGAAAAAATCATGAACCAGAAACTCACCGTGTTCCGCGAACTGGATGTCCAACCGGTACGCGACCTTCCTTTCTTTGCAGAGGTCGTGGAAGGCAGCCCCCATACGCTGACGTCCAAGTACTATCACGATGAACAGCAAGGTCGCATTTCCGGCGAATGGGAGGCCACTACCGGAGCGTGGCGCATCGACTACCAGGTCTGGGAGTTTTGCCATGTGCTCAGTGGCTGCTGTGTCATCGAGCTAGAGGGTTGCGCCCCCGTCACACTGGCCGCTGGCGACACGTTCATCATCGAACCGGGCGCCAAGGGAAAATGGACCGTGCTGGAAGACATGAAAAAGAACTTCGTGATCCTCGTGCCCACGAACTAGGACCGTTCAAATAATTCCTTCGATGTCAAAAGCTGTACAAGACCTGTAAAATATCTGTACATTGCACTAGTGTTGTACAGTATTTCGACGTGTGCGAGGTCAGTATGGCGCACCCTGCTCGTTGGGCCGTGCTTTGCCTGCTACTGGTTGCCCTGCCAGCGGCGGCGGACTGGCGGGCGGAATTGCCAGCTGCGCAACGGCTGGGTGCCGGTGAGTTCACCTGGTTTGGCCTGCGTCTTTACACGGCTCAATTGTGGGCAGCAGGGCCTGTCCATGACTGGAACCAGCCTTTCGCCCTTGAGCTGCTCTACCACCGCTCGCTGTCCAGGGACACCTTGGTGCAGGCCAGTCTCGAGGAAATGCGCCGCCTCGACACCGGCGGCATGACGCCGCAGCAACGTGCCGCATGGACCGATGCAATCGAGCAGGCATTCGTCGACGTGCATGCCGGTACGCGCATTACCGGCCTGTACCTGCCGGGGCAGGGCTGTCGCTTCTACGTCGACGGCAAGCTCAGCCGCGAAATTGCCGACCCGGTCTTTGCCCGCCAGTTCTTCGCCATCTGGCTCGACCCCCGCGCCAGGGATACCCAACTGCGCCAGCGCCTGCTTGGGCTGGCTGGCAGCGACCGAGGACCATGAACATGTACAAGGCACTGTTGCTGGCTTTCTGTGTGCTTCTGGGCAGCTGTGGCAATGTCGGTGTCGAGCAGTATGCCCAGCAGCAACCCAAACTGGACCTGGCTGCGTTCTTCTCGCGACCGGTGCAGGCCTGGGGGATGTTCCAGAAGCGTTCCGGGGAGGTGGTCAAGCGCTTCCATGTGCGCATCGACAGTCACCGCGAAGGTGAGCGGCTGATTCTCGACGAGCGGTTTCTCTACAGCGATGGCACACGCCAGCAACGTACCTGGACGCTGGTGCCTGACGGCCCCGGCCGCTGGCGCGGAACGGCGGGTGACGTGATCGGTGAGGCGCGAGGCGAAGTGGCGGGCAACGCGCTGCGCTGGCGTTACCAGCTGGACCTGCCAGTTGACGGAAACCACTGGCAAGTAGACCTGGACGACTGGATGTACCTCATGGATGACGACACCCTGATCAACCGCTCGAGCATGAGCAAACTGGGCGTGGAAATAGGGCAGATCACCCTGTTCTTTCGCCGTCTGCCGGAGGGCACACCATGAACTTGACCGCGCTCACTCAGCTGGTTTCGACCGGCGAGGCAAAGGAACTTGAACTGCTGTCGCTGGAAGGGGGCTTCTACCTCCTGCGCGCCTTGACTGACGTAGGCCCCGTGACCTTGAGCGATGCCCTCGGGCAGCCCGTTCGGGTGCGCTCCACTACTGAACTGAGGCATTTGCTCGACGGCCTGCCCCCCGTGCCGTGCATGCTGGTACAGCAGGTGGTGCATGATGAGATGTGCGGGCAACGTGACGGCCCGATTGCGCCGCTGCGGCTGCCGATATCGCTCGCCAGCCAGTGGTAGCCTGAACGATGCGCCTGGGCCTGGTGCTGGGTGACCAGCTGTCGTTCGACCTGGCAAGCCTGGCCACGCTTGACCCTGCCCGTGATGCGATCCTGATGGCGGAAGTCGAGGGTGAGGCCCGGTACGTGCCGCACCATCCGATGAAGATCGTGCTGATCTTCAGTGCCATGCGGCACTTTGCCCAGGCCCTGCGGGAGCGGGGTTGGCAAGTGCATTATGTCGAGCTCGATGCTGACGGCAACAGCGGTAGCATCGTTGGCGAGTTGCGGCGCTGGCAACACGCCTTGGGCGCCACCCACATTCACCTGACCGAATGCGGGGAGTGGCGCCTGGAGCAGGCTTTGCGCGATGCCGGCTTGCCCCTTGTGTGGCATCGGGATACGCGTTTTCTATGCTCCCGCGAAGCCTTCGCACGCTGGGCAGACGCGCGTCGCCAACTGCGTATGGAGCACTTTTACCGTGGCATGCGCAAGCGGACCGGCCTGCTGATGGAGGCCGATGGCAGCCCGGCAGGTGGGGCCTGGACTTTTGATGGCGACAACCGCAAGCCGTTACCGCGCCAGCTGCGCGGGCCGTTCGCTGCGCATTTCGCGCAGGACGGGATCACGGCAGCGGTGGTCGCCCTGGTACGCCAGCGCTTCAGCGACCACTATGGAGCCATCGACGGCTTCGACTACCCGGTGACCCATGCCGAGGCACGTCAGCTCTGGGAACATTTTCTGGGCTTCGGGCTGGCGGCCTTCGGTGACTACCAGGACGCCATGGCCGAAGGCGAACCCTTCCTGTTCCATGCGCGCATCAGTGCGGCGCTCAACATCGGCCTGCTGGATCTGCGTTGCCTGTGCCAAGAGGTTGATAAAGCCTGGCGCGAGGGGCTGGTGCCGCTCAATGCAGCCGAAGGTTTCATCCGCCAGTTGATCGGCTGGCGCGAGTATGTGCGGGGCATCTACTGGCTGCGCATGCCGGAATATGCCGGGCTCAATCACCTGGGCAACGAGCGTGCGCTGCCGGCATTCTACTGGACCGGGCGCACCCGCATGCGTTGCATGGAGCAAGCTATCGGGCAGACCCTGCGATTGGGGTACGCTCACCATATCCAGCGGCTGATGGTGACTGGCAACTTCGCTTTGCTGGCCGGTATCGTGCCTAGCGCGATTTGTGAATGGTACCTGGCGGTTTACATGGATGCCTTCGACTGGGTGGAGTTGCCCAACACGCTCGGCATGGTAATGCATGCCGATGGCGGCTACCTGGGGTCCAAGCCCTACTGCGCCAGTGGTCGTTACATCCAGCGCATGTCCGATCACTGCAAGGCGTGCAGCTACAGGGTCGATCAGGTGATCGAGCAAGATGCCTGCCCATTCAATGCCCTTTACTGGCATTTTCTAATCCGTCACCGGCCTGTGCTCTCGGCCAATCCGAGGCTGGCGCTGGTCTATCGTAGCCTCGATCAAATGTCGGCCGGCCGTCGCGATGCGGTGTGGCAGCGTGGCCAGGTACTGTTGGCCCGGCTCGATGCCGCGCAACCCATATGAAAAAGCGGGTTACCCTGAGCGGGTATGGATGTCCAGTCAGCGCTCAGCCTGCCCAAGTTGCCAGCGCAATTCCGCCACTTCAGCTTCCAGCTCGCGTACCTTTTCCTCAGCGAAAATCTGTGCAGTGACGTCGCGCTGAATGCCGATGTAGTACGTCAGCTGGTCCGCCTCGTTGCGCACGGGCGTAATCGATAATTCGTTCCAGAACAGGCTTCCGTCCTTGCGGTAGTTGCGCAGCACCTGACGGCAGGGCTTGCCTTCGCGGATCGCCTTGCGGATGGCTGCAAGGCTCTCCTGGTCATGATCCTCGCCCTGAAGAAAGCGGCAGTCCTGATAGAGGATGTCTTCCGCGTAGTACCCGGTGAGCTGCTCGAAAGCGGGGTTGACGTAGATAAGGATGCTGTCATCGCCTTCCTGCTCGGCGACGACGATGCCATCGTTTGACTGCTCAACCATCAGTTGCAGGAGTTTCGCGTTTATCATGGGGCCACCTACAGGCGTTTCGTATGCGATATGCGCAGCGTAGCTTCTATGCAGAAGGTTTCAGCGACGTGTGTTGCATGATGAACCAAGGCGGCTCAGCGCAGAAGGCGCATTTGGGTTTAGAATGTTTCCTCCTCTGGATGCCCCTCGTTATGACTGACGCCATTTCACCCGACCTGCTACCGATGCGCGATGTGGTCAGCTTGACCGGCATCAACCCGGTGACCTTGCGTGCCTGGGAGCGGCGCCATGGCTTGATCAGTCCGCAGCGCACCGAGGGCGGCCATCGCCTGTACACGGCGCGGGATGTCCAGCGCATACGCGACATCTTGCGTTGGACTGGCAACGGCGTGCCGATCAGCAAGGTCGGCGAAAGGCTCGCAGGCCAGCCTGAGGTCTCTGCCCAGCAGCTCTCGGCCTTTGACCAATGGCGCGCCAGCGTGGCGCGCGCCTCCAGGGCTTTCGATGCAACGGCGCTTGAAGGCATACATGGACAGTTGTACACACTTTTCCCCACGGCCACCGTCCTGCGGCACGTGCTGATGCCGGTTTGGCACGATTTGGCTGCAGGGGCTGCGCCAGGCGAGCGCAGCCAATGGCTGTTTCTCGACACGTTCTTGCGCGCACGCTTGCTGCTGCGTCTGCAAATGAACCAGGCCGATGCGCCGCGAGTGTTGCTGGCCGCTACCGAGGGGCAAGCCGAGCTCAAGGTGCTGTGCGCCGGGCTGCTGTTGAGCAGTGCCCATCAGCGTATCGAAGTGCTCGGTAGCGGGCAGCCGCTGGAAGAACTCCCTATCGTGTGTGCGGCGATGCGGCCTGCGGCACTGGTGATAAAAGTCCAGGCCCCGCTGAGCCCGGCCTTGATCAGGCGCTTGCGCGCGTTGCAGATGGAAATCGAATGCCCGCTGGCCTTGGTCGGCGAGGGGCTTGCCGATACTCAACCCGCCTTGAGTGAGATCCCCCTGGGTCTGCTGGACGAGGCTAGCGCTGACGCCGCGCACATGCTGAACGCCTTGCACCGGGGTGCTCTTGACCTTTGATCGATGGGCTTGCGTCTGGACACCACCTCGTCTTCCAGAACAGCTCAGGATTCAACGGGGCAAATAACAGCACGTACTCAATGGACGCACCGAGGGTAGGGCCGGTGTCAAACGTGCGGTCCCTCACCCAGTCGCGCAGCTTATGCTTTGGGCTCATCCCAGTCGCTACGCGTTGCAGTAATCAGCGCATCCCAGTCATCAGGAGGGTTGCCGCGGCCCAGCATCTTCTCGAATACCGCGTAGGGATCGGATTTGCTGCCTGCAGACCGTAGGGTATTTTCGTCGTTGACCCATGCATAGACGATGACCTTGGATCTTGAGTCATAGCGGAAGAACAGCCGAAAGCGCCTGCCGATTTTTGCCCGCCGCCAATGTCGGTAGGCGGTGCCCAGCGTATTGCCTTGGCGGAACTCATCACGGCCCGGATCGGCAGGCACAGCCTCCATGATCAGATGGCTCAATGCCCGGAACAGCTTGACGTTGGCGTTGCTCTCAAAACCTTGCGGGTCGTTCTGCTCGGCCCGGGCGGCGGCTTCTTGCAATTTGCGTAGCTGTAGAGTCACACCTTCATGGAATAACAGTGTCCAGCCATGTCGCAGCATCAGATCGCGACCTCACCATCGATATCTTCGTCCAGGTTTACGGAGTGGTTTGCGTTGGCGAGCATGGTTTGCGCCAAGTCCTCCGGCAGAGTCGTGATATTGCGGCCGCCTCGGATGTCAGCCTCCAGCAAACCCAGGAACGCACCGATGGCAGGGTCTTCATGGGTGGTTTCTACGCGGCTGACCACGATTTCGCCCCCACGTACGTCGAATGCGATCTTGCCACCTGTGTCAATGCCCAGAAGCTGGCGAACGGATTTGGGCAGTGTGATCTGTCCCTTCGAGGTCAATGTGGCGATTTCGTGGATGGCAGGCATGAGCGTTCTCCCGGATGTACAGAATCAATAGTAAGGAATAATCCTTACTTGGTCAATTTTGGCAGGAGCGGCATTGAAGAACTAGAGACTGTCAGGATCCCCGAAGAACATCTGGATTCTTGACCTCAACCAGCGTTCCGCCGGGTCGTTATCCTGCGCCCCACGCCAGGCCATGTGCAGTTCGAACGTGCGCACGTCCAGCGGCAGGTCCTCGGCCCGCAAGCCACCCGCCGAGGTCAAGGCATCGGCTGTATAGTCCGGCACCGTGGCGACGATATCGGTCCCGGCCAGCAAACTGCCGAGGCCATTGAACTGAGGCACGGCCAGTACCACATGGCGCTTGCGACCGATCTCCTCCAGTGCCTCGTCGATGAAGCCCGACAAGTCCCCTGCGAACGACACCAGCGCATGCGGCCGCGCGCAGAAGTCGTCGAGGGTGATGCTGCCCGGCACGCTGTCTGCACGCAGGAGCTTGGGCTTGCTGCGCCGCAGGACCTTGCGCTTGGCGTTGGCCGGCAGTTCGCTGGTGTAGCTGACGCCCACGGAGATTTCGCCCGAGGCCAGCAAGGTCGGCATCAACAGGTAATTGACCCGACGTACCACCAGGACGATGCCGGGGGCTTCGGCGCGGATGCGCTTTAGCAACTGCGGCAGCAAGGCGAATTCGGCGTCGTCCGACAGGCCGATGCGGAACACCGCGTTGCTGGTGGCCGGGTCGAACTCGGCCGCGCGGCTGACGGCGGTGGAGATCGAATCCAGCGCCGGTGACAGCAGGGCAAAAATTTCATGGGCGCGTGCCGACGGCTCCATGCTGCGGCCGGTACGCACGAACAGCGGGTCGTCGAACAGGTTGCGCAGGCGCGACAGGGCCGCGCTGATGGCCGGCTGGCCGAGGAACAGCTTCTCGGCAGCGCGGGTCACGCTGCGCTCATGCATGAGGGTTTCGAACACGATCAGCAGGTTGAGGTCTACGCGACGCAGGTCGTTTCGATTCATCGGTGCGCTTCGCCTAAAGTGGGGCAGGGGTGAATCTTAAGGCCAAAGGCTGTTACCCTGCACCGATTTCCGGGGGCCAATGCACAGGAAAGTCGGGTGCCCAATCGATGACAGGCATGTCGACTATTAATAGCCACTGATGGCCTAACTGCAAAAGCCCGGATAAAGTCCGTGGTAATACGAGATTCACACAGGCGAGGTATGCGATGTCCCGCATGATCCGTTTCCACAAGTTCGGCGCTGCCGATGTGCTCCGTTGCGAGGAGCAGGCCGAACCGTCACCTGCCGTCGGCGAGGTGCAGATCCGCGTCGAGGCGATCGGCGTGAGCTGGTATGACGTGCTCTGGCGGCAGAACCTGGCGCCCTCACAAGCCCGTCTGCCCGCGGGGATCGGCCACGAGATGGCCGGTGTGGTGACGGCGGTCGGCGAAGGCGTCGATGACATCGCAGTAGGCGACCGGGTCGCCAGCTTCCCGGCCACCAGTGCCAACGATCACCCGGTGTATGGTGACGTTATCGTGCTGCCGCGCACCGCCATTACCCGCTATCCGGACCTGCTTACGCCGATCGAGGCCAGCGTGCATTACACGCCGCTGCTGATTGCCTATTTCGCCTACGTCGACCTGGCACGCGCCAAGGCCGGGCAGACTGCGCTGGTCACCGATGCCAGCCATTGTGCCGGGCCGGCCTTCGTGCAACTGGGCAAGGCGCTCGGCCTCAAGGTGTTCGCCGCCACCCGCGAGCCCGAGCAACGGGACTACCTGCTCGGCCTGGGGGCCGACAAGGTGATCGTCACCGAGGAGCAGGACCTGCTCATGCAGGTTGGCAAGTACACCGATGGGCGCGGCGTGGACATGGTCCTCGATGGCATGGGCGGGCCGCAGATGTCGCTGCTGGGCGATGTGCTGGCGCCGCGTGGCAGCCTGGTGCTGTATGGCCTGCAGGGGGGCAACCAGACTCCGTTTCCGGCCTGCGCGGCGTTCCAGAAGAACATCCAGTTTTACGTGCACTGTATCGGCAACTTCACCGGCAAGCCGGAACTGGGCATCAGCCAGGATCAGGTGGCGCTGCAACGGGCCTTGCGCGATATCAACCAGTTCACCGCCGATCAGCTGCTGACGCCGCAGATCATCAAGGTGTATCCGTTCGCCGAGGTGGTCGAGGCCCATCGGTACATGGACGAGTGCCCATGTGGTGGGCGGGTCGTGCTGGACATGGCTACGGCCTGAACGCATGTTTGGTAACGAAAAACCGGGCTGATGCCCGGTTTTTTGCATGATGGCTGGCTATATTTCCTGGGCCGCAGACATGAGCTTTGTAAATAGATGTTGCCTTGAGCAACATGGCAGCCTTTTCAAGGGGTGTTTCCGCGCTGTGCGGGTTGTGTTTGCCGACTTCTGAATGGTGTTTTCAACAGGATCTGTATCTTTTAATCCTTAGTCAACGCTCGATAATGGCGTATCGATAGTTGGCGCAAGGAGCGTGCGGTGGAGAACAACAGGCACAGCAGTGCGCGATTGAAGACGATGGTAAGTCCATGGAAGGGTTCATGTTTTTCGTTATTGGAACGACAGTGTTTTGCAACTTCGAAGTTTCCCGGCTTTTTGTAGGAAATTTCTTCAAATTAAATCCGCTGCACTAAGTCCAGTGCACCGAGTTTTGTTGGAAATGAAGTTGTGAGGTAACGCCGTGAGCATCGTGCACGACCAGGCTATGCACTTTATCTACCAACAGGTGCTGGAGCGCCTGTTGAGCCATATGTCGAAGGAGCAACGCGCATCCCTGCAGTTGTTGATTCAGCGTCTGCTGGTGGCCGCTGGCGGGCCGGAATATATCGGTACTTTCAGGTTGCTGGTGGTACACGGGGCGGACCGCCGTAGTGCCCGGCTATTGGCGATCTTGCGCGCCGCCCAGCTGAGCATCGCCTTGCGAGCACCGGTCACATTCAAGTTACGGGTTTTGGTGGCCTGTTTGCCGATAACCAGCAGCGCCCTGCTAGAGCAGCACGAGCGCACCTTCAGCGCCTTGTTCATGCATGATGACCCACGGGTGCTGTTGCAGATGGTCGAGGGCGCCGACGTGATGCCCTTCTGTCGCCGCGCCGATGCCGCAGCCCGGCGGCGGCCGTTGACACGCGAAGCGTTGCTCTTGTTCGGTCACCTGGTCGATGCACGCCCGCAAGCGTTGCTGGGCAGCCGCACCCACCTGGAACTGGCCGATGCCGTTCGCCGGGCACTGGCCGAGTACCCGGGTGCCGATGCACTGGTTACCGCCGTGCCCGCCCATCAGCGACGGCGCTTTGCGGCCTGGGCGCGGCGCAGCCTGCGCTTGGCAGGTGCCACCCGCCTTGGCTCGCTGCATCAATGCGTCGATAGCCTGGCCAGGGGGTTGGGCCAGTTGCAGGCCGCCGCCGATTCACCGGGTGCGGCCATCGCTGTGCCGGACGGCACCCGCTCAAGGGCATTGCCGATGCGGGTCATCGTGATCGACGACCTGTTGGCCCAGCTACTCAGCGACAGCCAACTGGATCTGGTCTTGGGGTGGGGCTTCGAGGCGATGCAGGAAAGCCCGCCGCTGGCGGGGTTTGTCGACCCGCTGGCGCTGGCGCAGCTGCCAGAGACGGGCGCTCGCGGCCAATTACCTGACGCACCCCGATGCAGCCAGAGCGGCCCAGCCGGTTCGCAGGCGCTGCAGCCGGGGCGCTTCGCCAAGGCCTACGGGCTTGAGCAGACCCAGGTCGCCTGTATGTTGCACCGGCCATTCTGTGACCAGGGGGCGGGTCTGAAGCGGTTTCTGCAATGTTGTCACGCTGACATGCTGGTCGCGTTGCCATACCTGCATCGGGCCTTGCAGGGCAAGTCCTGCCCTGACGCAGTCAAGGACTGGATCGTCAACACCAGCGGCTTGCAGCTGGCACAGTTGCGCATGGTCTACAAGGGGCGGTTGGGCACGGGAGTACGGCATTTGCTCGACAACCTGGCAAGGCGCGATGTGCAGCTGCGGTTGCTGAGCCGCCCTGCACCGTGCAAGGCCTCCTCCTGATGGGGCGTGAGTTCGCCTATCAGGTGGTGTACCGCTATCTCGTCGCCTTGATCGACGAAGCCGAGCGGGGAGGGCAGCCACGCTTGCCTTCGCTGAGGGCTTTGTCCAGACGCCTGGGTGTTTCGTTGGCCACGGTGCAAGCGGCCTACAGCCTGCTCGAGCATGAAGGGCGGGTACATTCGGTGCCCAAGTCCGGCTATTTCGCCCAGGTTGGCCTGCAAGCCGGCCGGGCCGACGTGGCCCAGGCGCTGCCCGCGCAGCCGCTGCTGCGCGCACTGTTCGCCCATGAGCGGCGGCTGGGGCGGCTGCGTACGCAGCCCGCGCGGGGGCTGGGCGGGCCGCGCCTGCGTGATGCCCTGGCCGAACGCTACACACGCGCTTCGCGTCAGTACTGGCGGCCTGAGGATGTGCACCTGGGCCCGGATGTGCAGGCGTTGCTGGAAACGCTGCTGCAGGCGTTGGGGCTGCGTGGCTGCACCGTGGTGGTCGCTTCACCCTGCTGTTGGCGGATCCTGCGGGTATTGCAACGCTGTGACATGCGGGTCCTCGAACTGCCGCTCGATAGCGGCGGCAGCCCGGACATCGGCAGGCTGTCCACGCTGCTGGGCTGTGAGCCGGTGCGCATGATGATCATGCCGTCGTGCCTGAATTTTCCTGCCGGGCGCCTGATGCCCCAGCGCGCCCAGCAGCAAATCGCCGAGCTGCTGGCGTTGCACCCGGTCTGGTTGCTGGAGAACGATCTCGACAGCGAACTGTGTTTTTCCTTGCCTGTGGGCGCTCGGCTGCGCGACTGGGTTGACCCGTGCCGGTTGCTGGTGCTGGGTTCGCTGGAGGCGACCATGGGGCCCGAGGTACCCTATGCCTACTTGTTGGGGTGCCATCCGGCGTTGGCCGATGCGTTCTCCCAGCGAGCCTTCCAGCTTGCCCCGCTGCGTCAGCAGGCGCTGGCGCAGATGATCAGTTCAGGTGAAATCGACGAGCACCTGGGGCGGATGAGGGCGGTACTGCAGGGGCGTATGGCGCAACTTTGCCAGCATCTGAGGGCGGTGTTGGGAGAGCAGGTGGCGTTCGACATGCCTGAGGGTGGTTGCGCGTTGTGGGTGCGCCTGTCACCAGGCAGCGTGGGCGCGCGCGCCGTGGCGGCGACAGCGGGCACGGCATTACAGGTGCTGGCCGGTGAGCAGTTCAGCGTCCACGGGCATTATCGGCAATTTCTGCTGCTGACCTGGTTGGGCGAGCAGCCCGGTACACTGATCGAGGCGCTGCAAAGCCTGGCACTGGCTTTGGCGGTTGACACCATTCGTCGGTAGCGCGCCGGAATCAACCAGGGTGCTTGCCTGTGCAGGTGGTCTGTATGTATAAACAGTATCCACTCTGGCTGCCTGACCCCGTCTTGTGATTGCTCACCCTGTCGATGACCCGCTGTATTACCTGCACAATTTCCGCCAGGTACTGCTGTGGGTCGACTCACGTTACGCCGACCTGCTCGACGAGCAGGAGCGGGCCTTTCTCCATGCCTTTGCCAAACTGGCGCAGCCGGCCCAGGCGCTGATGGTGCGCATGGTGATGCGCAAAGGCGAGCTGTTTCGCTGTGACCGCCTGGACTATGCCGAAATCGGCGACAGCATGGCTGCCTTGCAACCGTTGTTGGCATTGGGTTGGGTGCGCGAGCCCGAGGCTCTGAGCCTTGAGCAGTTGTTCGCGCTGTTGCGCAAGGATGAACTCGCCGCAGGTTTTGCGGGGCAGTTGAGCCGCCCGCGGGCGGCCAAGAGCGACCTGTATGAACAACTGCGGCCGCTGTCGCTGGTCCCCAGGCCGTTGCGCGAGTGGTTTGCCCAGGCCCCGGTGAGGATCGTGCAATGGTGCCTGCAACCACTGTGCGATCGCATGCGGCTGTTGTTTTTCGGCAACCTGTATCAAGACTGGTCGGACTTCGTGCTGGCCGACCTGGGCCTGCTGCGTTTCGAGCAGGTCGCCTTCACCCCTGACTCACGCGCTCTGCAGCAGCGCAGCGAGGTCGATCAGGCAATGGCGCTGCACCAGTGTGCCGAGCGCCTGGAGCGGGGGGAGGACCCCGCATCGATCCTGGCGTCACTGGCCGACCTGCGCTTCGACAACCCGTGGCTGGCGCGGCGCCATGGCCGATTGCTGTTTGCCATGGGCCAGCAATGCGAGCGCCTGGGTGACTGGGACCAGGCCCTGGCGGTCTATGCCCGTAGCAGCCATGCGCAAGCGCGTATCCGCCAGGTTCGCGTGTTCGAGCGCAGCGAGCGTTGGCAGCAGGCCTACGCCCATGCCCAGGCGCTGGCGGCTGCACCGGCCAACGCCCTGGAAGTGCAAGCGCTGGAGCGCATGTTGCCGCGGCTGGCACGCAAGCTCGGCGGGCCGGCGCAGCGCCGCCGGCGTGCAGCCCCCCTGGAGCTGATCGAACTGGAGCTGCCACGCGAGCAGGCAGGGCTGGGTGTCGAGGAGGCCGTGCGGCAATACCTGGCGCAAGCCGGAGGGCAGGCGCATTACGTGGAAAACACGCTGTTCAACAGTCTGTTTGGCCTGTTGTGCTGGGAGGCGATCTTCGCGCCGATACCGGGGGCCTTCTTCAACCCGTTCCAGGCGGCGCCCCAGGACTTGCATGACAGCGACTTCCAGCACCGGCGTGCGGAACAGTTCCAGGCCTGCCTGGGGCGCCTGGACGATGGCTCCCATCGCCAGGCCATTCTCGACTGCTACGCGGCCAAGCAAGGCCTGCAATCGCCGTTCGTGTTCTGGCCCATGCTCAGCGAAGCGCTGCTCGATCAGGCATTGGCGTGTCTGCCCGCCGCTCACTTGAAACAGTGTTTTCTGCGTTTGTTGCAGGATATTCGCAACAACCGCGCCGGCATGCCTGACCTGATCCAGTTCTGGCCAGAGCAGCAGCGCTATCGGATGGTCGAGGTCAAGGGCCCGGGTGATCGCCTGCAGGACAATCAGCTGCGCTGGCTGGAGTTCTGCGCCGAACATGGTTTGCCGGTTGCGGTCTGCCATGTGCGTTGGAGCGGGTCATCATGAACTACCGCGTGGCAGTGCGGGCGTTGTGCGAGTTCAGCGCCAAGGTCGGTGACCTGGACCTGCGCTTTACTCCGTCCCCCACGGCCCAGGAAGGTATCGAAGGGCATCGCCGGGTGGTCGCCCGGCGCGCAGCAGGCTACGAGGCGGAAATTGCCCTTGAGGGCGAGTACCAGGGATTGCTGGTGCGCGGGCGTGCCGATGGCTATGACCCGGCCGCCAATCGCCTGGAAGAAATCAAGACCTACCGTGGTGACCTGGCACGCCAGCCTGCCAATCACCGGCAGCTGCACTGGGCTCAGGCCAAGGTTTATGCCTGGCTACTGTGCCAGGCCCGGCAGTTGCCGGCCATCGAGGTGGCGCTGGTCTACCTGGATGTCGACAACGACAGCCAGACGCTGATCAGCCAGCCCTGTCGCGCTGATGAGTTGCAAGGCTTCTTCGAAACCCAGTGCCAACGGTTTCTCGCCTGGGCCCAGGCCCAGCAACAGCGGCTTGCCGAGCGCGACCAGGGTTTGCTGGGGTTGGGCTTTCCTTACCCGCAGTTTCGCCAGGGCCAGCGGCAACTGGCCGAAACCTTGTACAAGGCGGTCAGCACCGGCCGCTGCCTGATGGCGCAGGCCAGCACCGGCATCGGCAAGACCCTCGGCACGCTGTTCCCGCTACTCAAGGCGATGGTCCCGCAGAAGCTGGACAAGGTGTTCTTCCTGACTGCAAAGACCCCCGGGCGGGCGCTGGCGCTTGACGCCCTGCGCCAGATCAGCGCGGGCTCGCCACAGCCGGCCTTGCGCACCCTCGAGCTGATCGCCAGGGACAAGGCCTGCGAATACCCGGACAAAGCCTGCCATGGCGAGTCCTGCCCGTTGGCCCAAGGCTTCTACGACCGCCTCCCGGCCGCACGCGCTGCGGCGGCCTTGCGGCCCATGCTCGACCGCGCCGGCTTGCGCGAAGTGGCATTGGCGCATCAGGTGTGCCCGTACTACCTCGGCCAGGAAATGGCCCGTTGGGTGGATGTGCTGGTAGCCGACTACAACTACTATTTCGATGCCCACGCGTTGCTGTTCAGCCTGACCCAGCTCAACCAATGGCGGGTTGCGGTGCTGGTGGACGAGGCGCACAACCTGGTGGAGCGCGGCCGCGGCATGTACAGCGCCAGCCTTGACCAAGGCCAGTTGCTCGCCTTGCGCCAGAGCAAGCCGCAAGGGCTCGGCAGTGCCCTGGACCGGCTGAACCGGCAGTGGAACGCGCTGTACAAGGAGCAGCGCGCGCCTTACCAGGCCAGTGACCAGTTGCCGGAGGCTTTCCTGCGTGCCCTGCAGCAATGCATCGGGTTGATCCAGGAGCGGATGAATGAAAAGCCCGCCGAGGTCGATGCCCAGGTGCTGCAGTTTTTCTACCAGGCGCTGCAGTTCAGCCGGGTGGCGGAACTGTTCGGCGAGGACTTCCTGTTCGACGTCAGCCTGCGCGAAGGCTCGCGCAAACGGCGCCTGGCCAGCCTGTGCCTGCGTAACGTCACCCCGGCCCGGTTGCTTGCGCCGCGCATGCAGGCCGCGCGCAGTGTGACGCTGTTTTCCGCCACCTTGAGCCCGAGGCCTTTCTACACCAACCTGCTCGGCATGCCGGCGGACACCGCGTGGCTGGATGTAGCAGCGCCGTTCCGTGCCGAGCAGCTCGAAGTACGCATCGCCAGCCAGGTCTCGACTCGCTATCGCGAACGCCAGGCCTCACTGGCGCCGATCACCGAGCTGATTGCCGACCAGTATCAGCGCCAGCCCGGCAACTACCTGGCGTTCTTCAGCAGTTTCGAATACCTGCAGCAGGTGGCCCAGCTGGTTGCCCAGCGCTATCCGGGCATCCCGCTCTGGGTGCAGGCGCCGGGCATGGACGAAAGCGCTCGCCAGGGCTTTCTCGATCGCTTCGTTGCGCACGGGCAGGGCGTGGGCTTTGCCGTGCTCGGTGGCGCGTTTGGCGAGGGTGTCGACTTGCCTGGCACGCGCCTGATCGGGGCCTTCGTCGCCACCCTTGGCCTGCCCCAGGTCAACCCGGTCAACGAACAGTTCAGGCAACGGCTGCAGCGGCAGTTTGGCGCCGGCTTCGACTACGCCTACCTGTACCCCGGTGTGCGCAAGGTCATCCAGGCCGCGGGCCGGGTCATACGGGGCGACCAGGACCGCGGTGTGCTGGTGCTGATCGACGAACGTTTCGCCGAGTCTCGGGTGCAGCAGATGTTTCCCGCATGGTGGCAGGTGGCCGTTAAATAATCCCGGGTGGCCCCATCGCACGGCATTGCAACTCCCAGTACACTGCGTGTTCCAACACCCACATTGGTTGAACTCGAGGTTTTTGCATGACGCTCAGTCCTTTGGCAGGCAAGCCGGCTCCGGCCAGCGTGCTGGTCGATATTCCCCGCCTGCTCACCGCCTACTACACCGGCCGCCCCGACGCCGCCGTGGCGGCCCAGCGCGTGGCCTTCGGCACTTCGGGGCACCGGGGCAGCTCGTTCGACCTGAGCTTCAACGAGCACCACGTGCTGGCGATCACCCAGGCCATCTGCCTGTACCGCCAGGAAAAAGGCATCGACGGCCCGCTGTTCATCGGCGCCGACACCCACGCGTTGTCCGCGCCGGCCGCCGCCAGTGCATTGGAAGTGCTGGCCGCCAATGGCGTGCAGGTGATGCTGTCCAAGG
This sequence comes from Pseudomonas sp. NPDC086566, assembly GCF_050280885.1. Lineage (NCBI taxonomy): Bacteria > Pseudomonadati > Pseudomonadota > Gammaproteobacteria > Pseudomonadales > Pseudomonadaceae > Pseudomonas > Pseudomonas sp. NPDC086566. Next base: position 68,458 of record NZ_JBNNWD010000008.1, on the reverse strand, counting down.
ATGACGAGTACACCCCGACACCCGCAGTGTCCCATGCCATCCTCTGCTACAACCGCGGCCGCAGTCAGGGCCTGGCCGATGGCATCGTCATCACCCCGTCGCACAACCCGCCACAGAGCGGCGGCTTCAAGTACAACCCGCCCAACGGCGGCCCGGCCGACAGCGACGTGACCAAGTGGATCGAGGCCAAGGCCAACGAACTGCTGGCTGCGGACCTTGCCGGGGTCAAGCGCATGGCCTATGCCCAGGCGCTGCAGGCTGCCACCACCCAGCGCCACGACTACGTGGCCAACTACGTGGCCGACCTGGAAAACGTCATCGATTTCGACGTCATTCGTGGCGCCAACCTGCGCCTGGGCGTGGATCCGCTGGGTGGGGCTGGGGTGCGCTACTGGTCGGCGATCGCCGAGCGCTACCAGCTGAACCTGGAAGTGGTGAACACCGAAGTCGACCCGACCTTCCGCTTCATGTGCGTGGACTGGGACGGGCAGATCCGCATGGACCCATCCTCGCCTTACGCCATGCAGGGCCTGATTGGTCTGCGTGATCGCTTTGACGTGGCCTTCGCCTGTGACCCGGACCATGACCGCCACGGCATCGTCACCGCCGATGGCCTGCTGCAGCCGAACAACTACCTGGCCGTGGCCATCGACTACCTGTACCGCAACCGCCCGCAATGGCGCAGCGACGCTGCGGTGGGCAAGACCGTGGTGTCCAGCGGCCTGATCGACCGCGTCACTGAGCGCCTGGGCCGTGAGCTGTACGAAGTGCCGGTGGGCTTCAAGTTCTTCGCCCAGGGCTTGTTCGAGGGCTCGCTCGGCTTTGGTGGGGAGGAGAGCGCCGGTGCTTCGTTCCTGCGCAAGGACGGCACCGTCTGGGCCACCGACAAGGACGGCCTGATCCCGGCGCTGCTGGCGGCCGAGATGACCGCCCGCACCGGCCGTAACCCGAGCCAGGCCTACAACGACTTGACCGCGGCGCTGGGCAAGCCATACGCCACCCGCGTCGAGGCCAAGGCCGATGCCCGGCAGAAGGCTGCCCTGAGCAAACTGGCACCGGAGCAGGTGAAGTCGACCGAACTGGCGGGAGAGCCGATCGTGCAGATCCTCAGCCAGGCGCCGGGCAATGGCCAGGCGATTGGTGGCCTGAAAGTGATGACCGCCAATGGCTGGTTTGCTGCACGGCCTTCAGGCACCGAAGACATCTACAAGATCTACGCCGAGAGCTTTGTCGACGAGGCGCACCTCAAGCGCCTGGTAGAAGAGGCGCAGGTGCTGGTTGATGCGGCGATTGCCTGATTGACCTGAGTGGGGCCGCAGCGCGGCCCCGCACACTCAAGCAACATCGACCAGGACGATCTCGCTGTCCTCGATCGCGGTCACTCGCAACACTTCTTCCTGCTCGATCGCCACGCCATCCCGGCCCTTGGCCCGCAGGCCATTGACCTCCACCAGCCCCTTGGCCGGCACCAGGTAACCCCGGCGCCCGGCATCGAAGCGGTATTCGGCGGTTTCGCCAGCCCGCAGTGTCGCAGCCACCAGCCGTGCGTCGGTACGGATCTGCAGGCTGTCTTCATCACCGGCTCGGCCGCTGGCCAGGGTCACGAAGCCTTCGCCGCGCTCACCTTTAGGGAACGGGCGGGTCCCCCAGGACGGTGCATCGCCAACCTTCTCCGGCACGATCCAGATCTGGAAGATGCGTGTATCGACCTCTTCGAGGTTGTACTCGCTGTGCACGATGCCGCTACCCGCACTCATCACCTGCACGTCGCCAGCTTCGGTACGGCCTTTGTTGCCGAGGCTGTCCTGGTGGGTAATGGCGCCTTCACGGAGATAGGTGATGATCTCCATGTCGCGGTGCGGGTGCGGTGGGAACCCGCTGCCGGCGGCGATCAGGTCATCGTTCCACACCCGCAGGTTGCCCCAGTGCATACGCGCCGGGTCGTAGTATTCGGCGAACGAGAAGTGATGGTGAGCGTCGAGCCAGCCGTGGTTGGCGTGGCCGAGGCCTTCGAACGGTCGCAGTTGCAGCATGGTCGTGCTCCTTGAATCAGTGGAATGAAACCATGATGCGCCAAAAAAACATCGAAAATAAGCGTAAATATCGGCTGATAATCATCATTTAAATCGATTGATGATGGCGATGTGGATTATGCGATTCATCGCCTAATTCACTGATCTGCAAGCATTCGCTGGCGATTTTCAGCAGATGCGGCGAACATGGCCTGCTGATTTGATTTTCAACGGAGTGACCGTGGCCCACGAGCAACCCCAGGCCCCCGCCGAACTGACCCCGCCCGCTCAATTACCTTGGTTGCGCCGCCTGGCGGCCCGCCTGCTGGGCCGCGGCTTGACCCGCCTGCAGGCACAACATCGCGACTCCTGGTTCCTGGGGCACGCCATTGGCCAGCGCAGCGGCCATGCCGACGGCCTGCGCGAAGGGTTCGAGCGCGGGCGGGCGGAAGGCTTTGATGCCGGGCGCCAGGTGCTGGTGATCCGCGACGCCCGCCCTGATACCGCCGCCGTGCCTGGGCAGGACGACAATCTGTTCGACGATTGGCGGCTACCCTTGAGCGCCGACCTGAAAAAGCGCTTCAAGGCCGACGTTGCCCAGCGCCTGCCCGCCGAGGCCCAGCCCAGCGCTGCCCAGTGGAAGCTGATCTTCAGCGACACACCGTCCACCTGTGTGGTGGCCGGCGCCGGGGCAGGCAAGTCGACTTCGCTGGTGCTGCGCATACTGCTGTTGCGTCACTACCTGGGCTACGAGCTGGACGCGATGACCGTGGTCACCTTCACCCGTGAGTCGCGCAAGGACTTCATCAAGCGCCTGGTGCAGGTGTTCGCCCTGTGGCAGCTCGACTTGCAACCGGCCCAGGCGCGTGAGCTGGTGCGCACCTTCCATTCACGGATCCTGCCACTGGTGCGCAGCTTGCCGGGCTTCGGCCAGGTGCGCGCGTTCGAGACCCTGGGCAACGAGATGCCGGCCGGCCGCGAGGCAGAGGCCGACAGCAACCCGTTCGACCTGCGCCTGAACGATGCCCAGCGGCAACAGCTCAACCAGTGCTACAGCCAGTTGCTCGCCGCCAGCCCGCGCTTCGCCGAAATCATCGCCACCTTGCGCCGCGAGGCCCTGCAACTCAAGCCGCTGGACCCGGACCACCCGGACGTGCAGAAGCGCGTGCAGGTTACCCAACTGGCCGCCCAGCGTGACGAAGAACTGTGCGACGTGATCGAAGACCTGTGGTTCGCCGCTGGCGCCTGGCCGATCAAGGGCATCGAGCGGTGCCGCGAAACGGTCGAGATCCGCGGCAGCCGTTTCCATGTGCATGGCCGCCTGGAAGGCCTCGATGCCTGGGTGGTGCTGGGCTTCGACCCCGCGGAAAGTGCCCAGTACCAACGCCCCGGCGCCAAACTGGCGGTGCGTGCCGAGTGGGCGGTCAAGCGCACCTTGCTGCAGGCGTTCTGCGACAAGCCGTTGATCTGGCTGGACAACTACGCCATGGCCCGGCGCCTAGCCGCATCGCTGGCCGGTGATGCGGTGGCCGGGCCGGGATTCGAGTACAAGGTCAAGGGCGAGCTGGCCCCGGCGCCGTTGCTCGACGCCTTCGTCGGTGCCGCCAACTTCATCGAGAACCTGGGCCTTGAGGTGAACCCGGCCGTGGCGGCCATGAGCTTCCCGCCCGGCGATCCCGACGCGCTGTTCTTCGAAGCTTTGGCGCTGTACTGGAAAGCCCTGGAAGCGCACTTGCTCGACCAGTCGCCACCGGTGATGAGCTACAACCGCATGTTCGCCCTGTTCGGCGAGAACAACCCGGAGAACCTGCAGCTGCTGCCCGACCCGCTGCTGCGGCCACTGGCGCACCTGATGATCGACGAATTCCAGGACGTCTCGCCGCAGATCGTCAGCTGGCTGCGCGCCTGCCTCGCGGAAATCCGCCGCCGCGGCCCGGCCATGCACACCGGGCGCAATGCCCGGCATGCCTCGCTGATGTGCGTAGGCGATGACTGGCAGTCGATTTATGGCTGGCGCGGCAGTTCACCCAAGTACTTCATGGAGTTCACCAAGGCTTTCCCGTCACCGGCCAATACCCGGGTGATGCTGGTCGACAACTACCGCTGCCAGCAGCAGGTGATCGATGCCGCCGAACACCTGGTCAAAGGCACCCCGGCGATTGCCGGCAAGAAGGCCCGCGCCAGTGGGCCGGCCGCTGAGCTGCCGGTGGCCCCGGTGCGTGTCTTCGACCGCGATGAGGCGGCGTTGGGTGAGACGCTGATAGAGCATTACCAGCGCGGCGAGTCGGTGATGATGCTGTACCGCAAGGGCAGCGACAAAGCCCTGATGAACGAGCACCTGCAGAGCGTCCTGCATGCCGAAGCGCAACTGCCTGCCGAACAACGGCGCCTGCGCCAGCTCACCTACCACAGCGCCAAGGGCTTGCAGGCCGATGCGGTGTTCATGCTTGGCGATTGCCAGTACCTGACCAGCTCGCCGTACAAGAACCAGGTGTACCGCCAGGCGGGCCTGGGCAAGGCCGGCGATGCCCAGCCGTTCGACACGGCGCAGAAGGAGGAGGTGCAGCGCCTGGCCTACGTGGCGGTGACGCGTGCGGTCAGGCACTGCTATTGGCATGTGGAAGCGGCCAACGCAGAGGCAGCGGGCGTGCCCCGCGCGTCGAGCCAGGTGGATGGGCGGCAGGCCTTCTTCGAAGACCTGCGCGGTCAATGATCAGTGGTCGAGGGTTTCCGCTTGCCGGGTAAGGCTCAGCAGTAGCCCGGCCTCGACCTGTTGCTGCGCTTGGGTCAAGGCACCCATGGCCTTGTCGAACGCAGCCTGCTCGAGTGGCACACGGCGTAGCAGGCCGTTTTCGTCCAGCGGCGAAGACGGCATGACCGGGCTCAGCGCCTGCGTTATGGCCCTGTCCAGCCGGGTGACGGGCTCATAGTCTGCATCCCGGCAATTGAACAGGTAATCGATCCCCGGGCGCCAGAAGTCGTTGACAGCCTCGAACTGGCCGGCAAATTTGCCTTTCAGGTAGGCGACCCATACGGGTTGCTCGGTCATCCACTGTTGTCGGGCAGTAGCGTCGGCATCGAGTTTGAGCACGGCAGCGCTCACGTTGTCGATTATCGTCTGGTTGATCCTTGCCGTACTCCGATAGAGCATGCCGCTGCTGGGTTCGGGAAAGTCGAGACGCTCGGCCAGGGACTGGCGCAGGGCCAGGCGGACTTCGACGTCATCGACCAGGCCTGTTTCCAGGTCGACATCGGGAAAGGCCGGAGGGTAGTCCAGCTCATCGTAGGCTGGCAGTAGATGGTCCATTACATCTTCCTGCAGCGCCTGCTTTCGCAGGGTGCGCTTGAGGCTGATGCGATCAGCCAGTTGGTTGACCTTTTCCCGGCGATACAACCGGCGGTACAAGTCGACAAGCGGCTTGGCGCTGCCATGTGCCTGGCCAGCTGCCCGGTTGGCCAGCACTTCGACTTCCAGGGCGCTGAAGGCCTCGGCGCCGGCATCACCACAGGTGGGCGGGAAGAGTTGCGCCACCTCCGTCAGGCGCTCTCGCAGCGCCGTGTCTGTACTGACCTGCTCCAGCAGCGACCATACCCGCGTGCGCAGGCCCTGGGGATCGCTTTGCGCTTCCTTGGCGTAGGTCAGGCGTTCGAGCACGGCTTGCAGGTCACCGTTTTCGTCCTGGTCGAACAACTCGGTCCACAGCTGATCCTGCCGGCTGCTCGCCAAGTCGCGCCAGAAGCCCTGCCACTCGGGGCGCTCGGGCGTGTGCTCGAAAGCATTCACGCCGCTGGCGCGCAGGCGTCTCAGCGATTCGGCTTCGATATTGTTGTAGTTGAACAGCCAGTTGCGCTCAGGCAGCCGTGCGGCGACATCACGTGCATACGGGCTGCGAAGTATGTTTGCCAGATCCTGGATGTGGTGGATGCGGTTGAACGACAGGTCCAGATACCGCAATTGATACTGTGCCTGGCTCATCAAGGTGGTGAGGCCGGTGGGCCATGCCTGCAACTGGCAGTTGTTCAGGTTCAGGTGCCGGAGGCGAGCCATGAAACTGACATCGGGCGCGTGATGCAACGGGTTGAAGTCCAGGTCCAGCCGTTGCGGATGGACCAGGTTCCGGAAGCCTGCCGCCAGGCGTTGATCGAGCGTGATGCGATTGCTCCCCAGCCTGAGGACATCCAGAGGCCGTTGGCAGAGGAATGTTAGCGTGCTTTCGTCGAGGGTCAGCTGGTTACGGCGCAGGTTCAGTTCGCGCAGGTCCGGCATCGCCGCCAGCGCCCGCTGCGCTGCTGGCGAAAGGGACTGCAGGGCATTACCGGTCAGGTCCAGCGTGCGCAACCTGGGCGCTGATTCAAGGGCGAGGAACAGCCCCTCTGCATTGATTGCCGGGTTTCCGGTCACTTCCAGCGATTGCAGGTTGGGGAAGCAAGACAGGAACTGAGCACTCAGGTCTTCCAGCTCCAACCCGTTCAGCTTCAGTTCGCGGATGTGGGGCAGGCGGCCTTTGATCAGGGGTAACCGGTCCAGGCGCATGCGCTCGAGCACAAGCGTGTGTTGGTCGCTGCCACCTTCCCGGCGCCAGGCCCCTTTGAGTTGCTCGGCACATTGTTGACGTTCGAGACGATCATCCAGGCCCCGTGCGTTGCGCACCCAATCGTCCAGGTCATGGTTGAGATCGCGCAATTCTGCCTGCAACCGTCCGATCGCGGATCCGAGGTCGCCAGCCTCACCCAGTTCGGCCTGGAGGGCGGCGATCTGGCGACTGTCCAGGGCCGGGAAGAGCGAGCGCAGGCGCCGCGTAGCCACGCTCGGATCGAGACTGGCTGCGCCGCGGCCGCTGAGCGGGTAACCGACGCGCCCATGGGCCAGACGCATGGGCGAGCGCCAACCGGGCTTGATCGGTTGCTGGCCAAGCAGCCTGGCACAGCCGGGGCGGTCGGCAAGCGCGATGTCCAGCAATTGCGCTGCGCTCGCTTGCGGGTGTGCGGCTTGCAGGGCTTGGCGCAGCAACTCGCTGTCAGTATTGGCCAGGCTGGGCCGGTAGAGGCCCAGCAAGGCACGTTCGAGGCGGGCGCGGGCTTGCAGGTAGCGTGCTTCTTCAGCCACGCGCAAGGGGACGCGGCCACTTGCCATGCGTTGGCGTTCACTGCTGCTGGCATGCTCGACCAGCTCTTGCAGGACGGTGTCGGGCAAGCCGGGGAACTGGCGGCCGAGTGTCTGTGTTTCAACGCTGGGCGGAGTACTTTGGCTTTTGTACATGCTTTCGAAGATGTCGCTGCGCCGTTCTGTCAGACGGTTCGCCAGTTGCTCGTCCAGCACGCGTGCACGCTGTTGCGCAGCCGTGCCTGGCAGCAACGCTTGCAGGGCTTGTTCATCCATCTGCCCGACGACGACACTGCTCAGGTTGCCGGCGTCCAGGTCCTCCCGGCCGATCTCGATCGATACGGTATCGGGGGCGTCTGCAGCGCCGAAGTAGATCGCATCCCCCCATTTTTCAGCCCCCGTGAACACCTTCAACCTGTAGCGTGCTGGCCAGCCCTGCATGCCGGTCAGCTCCGGCAGCGCGAAATTCTTGTATGCCGCCAGTGGCAGGCCATGGCGTACCCGGGTGATGATGCTCTGAGTGTCGTTGTCCAGGCGCAGGTGCAGCAGGGTGTCGACCAGCAGGGCTGGCGGGCGGGTAGCGTTGATCTGGCTGTGGCGCAGGCTGTCTGCCTCGTCGCCGACAATGCGCAAGGCAGTGAGTTGTTCCGAAGGTTCAAGGCCCTCGCTGAAGCGGCCAAGCCCTTTCAGCAGTTGGCCATCGTCCCATTCGAGCGGGTTGTCATGCTCCAGCTGCCAGCGTTTCTCCCCCAGGTAGCGCAATGCCGGGCTATAGGCATCGGGGTTTTCAGGATGGCGGACACGCCATTTGCCGTCTGCGTCCTCGAACACTTCGTACAGTTGGCCTTCAAGCAACACATGGTATTTGTCACCGATGACGTAGAGCCCCTGGTCATTGGGCTGCGCCTGCGCAGGCAATTCTGCGTCGCTGGCATATGGGCGCATATCGGGCTGCCAGAGGCGTTGCCGGCCATCTATCCAGACGCTTTCCAGTGCATCGACGAAGCCCGATGCCTTGACCAGTTTTGCACCGACTGCAAAGCCGCCGATCGTGGCGGCATTGATGGCCAGCGATTCCAGCTGCAGCAACGCTTCATGGGTATCGCCTTCCTCCCAGGCTTCGAAGCCGGTGAACACCGAATCCATGATGTCGTAGGCGAACACGCCGAGCATGACGGCATCCAGCCCAGGGACGAAGAACGCAGCCACATTGAGCACGTTCATGCCGGCGTCGAGCCAGCGCGCCAAGCGTTCCTTGCGTGCCTTGGCATCGGCCTCGGCAGTGGGGACAGCGATCGTTCGGGCATCGGCCTTGAGGCGCCGCGTGTGGTTGCGGTACAGCGCAGTCCAGATGGGCAATGCCAGCTTGGCGGTGTCGAACTTCAGTTTGGGATTGGCTGTAGGCTTGCGCCCGGCGGTGGATTGTTCGAACAGGGCGTCTTCCAGCTTGGCGGTGAGTTCGGCTTGCCTGTCCTGGTCAGCGAAAGCGATCAGATGGCGGCGAAACGGGGTGTGCAGCAGGCGTTGGCGCAAATGCGCGCCGGCCTTCTGTAGCGAGGGGAACTCCCTGACTGGGTGCTCGCTGTCCTGGGGGACATAGAGGATGCAAGGATTGGCCTGGTCGGTGCGATCCGGGCCAATCAGCAGCACGTCAGGTAACGGGATGTCGAACAGGCTCATGCGCCAGCAGTGAAGCGTGTGTTCGCCATAGCTCGGAGTAGGGTGGTTATCGCATAACTGGGTCAGTGCATCGCGCCCCTTCAGCGTCAAAAGGCCTTTGAGGTAGGCAATCGTCGCCTGGGTTTTCAGCGACTGGCGGGTTGCGTCAATCCACAGCTTTTCGATTTCTGCTTGCCGCGGCCCGTGGTAAATGGCTTGCAGGTGGTCTTGATAGCGTTGGCCCAGGTTCAGCGTTCGGCAGTGATCGACGAACGCCTTTGGCTCAAGGCCGTAGAGCGTTGCGTCGCTGTCACGGCCTTGGGTCAGGGTGTCATAAGGGCCTACATCCTCAGGCCCTGCAAAATTGTGCAACGCGGCTTCCAGCAGGGAACGCGGTTGAGCCGGCCCATCGGGTTGGGTGATGAGCGGCTGCGGTTCTCCCAGTGAAAACTCCAGGCCAGGCGCATTTTCTTGCGCGGCCAATACCTTGTAAGGCTGGTGGATGTATCGGGCCTGGTCCACCTCGATATCCAGGCCCAGTCGCTGGCTCAACAACGGCTTGCAGAATTCATGGATCTGCTTGAGCTCGCCGAGCGCGCCATGCAGCGCCTTGAGCCGCGTATCGCGGCCGCCAATCAGTTGCCGCACAAGCGCCTGGTCTTGCTGACTGGCCGCAGCGTACCAACTGTACGGCGCGCCATTTTCATCCAGGTAGTCCTTGCGCACGGCCTGGACAATCCGGCGGGTATGCTCAGGATGCATGGTTTTCGCCCAGAGTGGCAGGCTGCGGTCAATCTGGGCTTGATGGTAGGGCGTGGGTGAGGTTGCCATGAGGGTACTCCTGTCGAAAGAAGCGCCATTCGGCGACCTGCCCGGCCTCAGGAGGTGGTAGTTAGTTGCCTGCACCGTCGGTCCTGTGCATGCAGGGGTCGGCGAGGGGCCAGCGAGGGCAGGCGGACTGAGAGATGGTGGCGTACGGCATGTTTTCAGGGAGAACGCCAATGCATTCGCTGTGCAGTCCCAAGGATCATTTGCTGGATCTCGATGGCATTGAAATTGCGGTCCGCACTTGGGGACCCGAAGAGGGTATCCCGGTGCTGGCCTTGCATGGCTGGCTGGACAATGCCGCCTCGTTCGAGCGTCTGGGGCCGTTGCTCGAAGGTTGCTTCGTGGTGGCCCCCGACCTGGTCGGCCATGGCCGTTCCGATCACCGCCGCCACGACAGTGGCTATTATCTTTGGGAGCATGCCGAAGACATGCTGGCGGTCACCGACAGCCTGGGCCTGTCCCGGTATCACGTAATTGCCCACGGCATGGGCACCGGCATCGCCTCGCTGCTGGCGGCCATGACCAGTGGGATCGCCAGCATGATCTTCCTCGATGGCATCGGCGCGCCGTTCACCGTGGCCGAGGACGATCGTGTACAGCACCTGGCACGTGCCTATCGGTTGAAGAAAATGGTCCAGCGCAGCCAGTTGCAGGGTTTTGGCGAGCCCCATGGCAGCCGGTTCGACAACCTGGAAACTGCGCTCGAACAACGCCGCAAGCGCCTGGATGGCGATCTGAGCGAGGATGCCGCGCGGTTGCTGGCCCAGCGCGACCTGTTGCAATTGGCCGACGGCTACTGTTGGCGCCACGACCCACGGCTGGTGCTGCCCGAGCCGATGCCGCTGACCGAGCGCGAAGCGTGTGACCTGTTGCGGGAAATCCGCTGCCCGTTGTACCTGATGCTCGGCAGGCAGGGCGCATTCAGCGGCGGCCACGGTTTCGAGCAGCGCCAGGCGGCGTTGCCGGGCCATGCCAAGGTGTCCTGGCACCCCGGTGGGCACCATTTTCATCTCGAGGCGCCGGACCGGGCGCTGGTTGATCAGGTTTTACGCATCCTCGCGCGCTATGAAGGGGGCTTGCTGCAGCGCCAGGTGAACGAATAGCGGGCCATGGGATTGGTGGCGGCGCCAGTGCAGCGGTTTCTGGGGTGATGGTATCTGTCGATGCTGGCAAGTGGATATTGCGGCAAAGCCGATTATGCTTCAGTTACCTTGCTGCGATCCGAGGCGGCTGACCTCGTCGTGCTTCGCGCAACCTTTGTAGCCCTTGGGCCTGGGTGCGACGGTCAAATGGAAGTGAGGTACTCCGGCCTGCGATAACGACAAGACGGAGGCAACCCATGGCGGTTCTCGACAGCGCTTCCACGGGCAGTAGCGCGCCCCAACGGGGCATCACCAAGGAGGAGCGCAAGGTCATCTTCGCCTCCTCGCTGGGCACCGTGTTCGAATGGTACGACTTCTACCTGTACGGCTCGCTGGCAGCGATCATCGCCAAGCACTTCTTCGCCGGCGTCAATGAAACCACCTCGTTCATCTTTGCCTTGCTGGCCTTTGCCGCCGGTTTTGCCGTGCGGCCGTTTGGCGCCATCGTGTTCGGCCGCCTGGGCGACATGATCGGGCGCAAGTACACCTTTCTCATCACCATCGTGATCATGGGCCTGTCTACCGCAGTGGTGGGGCTGCTGCCCAGCTATGCGGCGATCGGCGTGGCGGCTCCGGTCATCCTGATCACCTTGCGCCTGCTTCAGGGGCTGGCGCTGGGTGGCGAGTATGGCGGTGCGGCCACCTATGTGGCCGAGCACGCACCCAAAGGCCGGCGTGGCTTCTTCACGGCGTGGATCCAGACTACCGCCACGCTCGGTCTGTTCCTGTCGTTGCTGGTGATCCTGGCCTGCCGCACCGTCATGGGTACCGAAGTGTTCGAGGCCTGGGGCTGGCGAGTGCCGTTCCTGCTGTCGATCGTGCTGCTGGCGATTTCGGTGTATATCCGCATGCAGCTCAACGAGTCGCCGGTGTTCATGAAGATGAAGGCCGAGGGCAAGGCGTCCAAGGCGCCGCTGACCGAGTCGTTCGCCCGCTGGGACAACCTCAAGGTGGTGATCATGTCGCTGTTGGGCGGCACGGCCGGGCAGGCGGTGGTGTGGTACACCGGGCAGTTCTATGCGCTGTTCTTCCTGCTGCAGATGCTCAAGATCGACCCACAGACCGCCAACCTGCTGATCGCCGGGTCCTTGCTGATCGGCACGCCGTTCTTCATCTTCTTCGGCAGCCTGTCGGACCGCATCGGCCGCAAGAAGATCGTCATGGCCGGCTGCATCATCGCTGCGCTGACCTACTTCCCGATCTTCAAGGCGCTGACCGAGTACGGCAACCCGGACGTGTTCGTCGCCCAGGAGCAGAACCCGGTGGTGGTGGTCGCCGACCCTGGCCAGTGCGCGTTCCAGTTCGACCCGGTGGGCAAGGCCAGATTCACCAGCTCGTGTGACATTGCCAAAAGCCTCCTGGCCAAGCGCGCGATTCCCTACACCAACCAGGCAGCCGAACCTGGCAGCGTGGCGCAGGTCCGTATCGGTGAGCGGGTGATCCCGAGCTTCGATGGCAGCAGCCTGGCGGCTGCCGACCTGAAGACCCAGGGAGATGCCTTCACCGCGACCATGGCCGGGGCCTTGAAGGAGGCCGGTTACCCGGAAAAGGCCGATCCGGCGAAGATCCATTACCCGATGGTGCTGTTGCTGCTGACGCTGCTGGTGATCTACGTGACCATGGTCTACGGGCCGATCGCCGCCTGGCTGGTTGAATTGTTCCCGGCGCGCATCCGCTACACCTCGATGTCGCTGCCTTACCACATCGGTAACGGCTGGTTCGGTGGTTTCCTGCCGACAGTGGCGTTCGCCATGGTGGCGGCGACCGGGGACATCTACTACGGGCTGTGGTACCCCATCGTGATTGCGGTGATGACGGCGGTGTTGGGGATCTTGTTCCTGCCGGAGACCAAGGACCGCGATATCTCATAGGCAGGTCCGGCCTCTTCGCGGCTGAAGCCGCTCCCACAGGTGCAATGCGGGCCCTGTGGGGGGGGCAGCGGCCGCTCAATCGAAATAGCCGCGCAGGGTGAAGGCATACCCGGTATCCACCGCCTTGGCCTCACCCCGGCTCCAGCGTTTGGTCAACACGAACTCGAACGCCGGTTCGTACAACCCGTCCCTGATCAGCGCCCCCGCCAGCACCTCGACGTCATACCAGCCGTTTTCCAGCTCGATCATCGGCCGCCCCGGCACCTGGTAGCGGGCCAGCAGATCACCCAGCGTCTTCGGGGTGAAGTGCTGCAGGATGCGCCAGGTGTACAGCATCAGCGCACGGTTCTCGACGTGCAGCACATAGCCGTTGCGCCGGTGCTTGAGACGGCTGCCGGGTTCGAGCAGGGCGGGTGGATGGCCATCTAGGGTGAACAGGATGTGATAGGGCAGGTTGTCGACCCCTGCCAGGGGTATGACCACGCCCTCGGCCACGGCCTTGTCGCCGCTGTCGTTGCTGGTGAACTCACGGGCCAGATCGTCGGACAGGTGATTCTCTTCCTTGAAACGATCGAGCAGCTGTATATCGCCCAGCAGGAAATAGTCGACCAGGTCGTTGAGCACTTCGCTGAATTCGTGGCGCATCTGTTTTCCTTGTTGTGGCGCACGGGATACAGCTGCAATGTAGCCAATGGCAGCATCGGCTGCCATGGGCGCCGCTCAGTGTTTCTGAGCGATCTGTATGAGGTTGCCGCAGGTATCGTCGAACACCGCGACAGTGACCGGGCCCAGGTCGGTGGGCTCCTTGATGAACTTCACGCCGGCCTTGCACAACCGGGTGTACTCGGCCTGGATGTCGCGCACGCCGAAGGAGGTAGCCGCAATGCCGTCCTGTTTCAGCGCTTGCTTGTAGACCTTGGCGGCAGGATGCGCATCGGGCTCCAGCAGCAGCTCGACACCATTCGGGTCGTTGGGTGAGGTCAGCGTCAGCCAGCGATGCTGGCCCATGGGGATGTCGTGCTTGGGCTCGAAGCCCAGTACGTAGTGGTAGAAAGCCAAGGCCTTGGCCTGGTCGTCGACGAGAATGCTGGTGACAACGATCTTCATAGGCGTACACCGTACCTGCGGGTCGTTACCTGCAGTAAAGACGGCTCTGGTTCAATTCACCAGCGCGCACTGTTTTCTGCTCTCTCGTTTGGCAATCACTGATTCGTCGCCAAGGTTATTCATCGTGTCGGTACAAGCGATATGAAAATCATGCTCAAGGCATAGGCAAATCCTTCATCACCCGGCACCCCGCTGAATCAGGCCACAAGGTAAAGTGACAGGAAAATTCCAAGGCGCCCGTGAACGGCGCCAACGAGGTGCCTGTGGCTTCCTACACCCTGCGACAACTGAAGTATTTCGTCACCACCGTCGAGGCCGGCAGCGTTGCCGAGGCCTCGCGGCAGCTGTACATCGCCCAGCCCTCGATCTCCACGGCGATCAAGAGCCTGGAAGAAAGTTTCGGCGTGCAGCTGTTCATCCGCCACCACGCCCAGGGTGTTTCGCTGACCCCCAGCGGCAAACGCTTCTATGCCAAGACCAAGTCATTGCTGCAGATGGCCCATGAGTTCGAGCAGAACGCCCTGGCCGACAACGACACGGTGGCCGGGCAGATCGACATCGGCTGTTTTGAAACGGTGGCGCCGTTGTATCTGCCGCGGCTGATCGCCGGCTTCCGCGAACGTTATCCGGGTGTGGACATTCGCTTGCGCGATGGCGAGCAGCAGGACCTGATCCAGGGCCTGACTGCCGGCACCTTCGACCTGGCGTTTCTCTACGACCACGACCTGGATGGCACCATCGAGGCCGAACCGTTGATGCCGCCGCAGAAGCCTTATGTGCTGCTGCCCGAAAAGCACCGCTTCGCCGGCCAGGCGCAGGTGTCGCTGCGGGATCTGTGCCCTGAGCCGATGATCTTGCTGGACGTGGCGCCAAGCCGGACCTACTTCGTCAGCCTGTTCAATGAAATGGGCCTGACGCCGAACATCGTCTTCAGTTCGCCGTCGATCGAGATGGTGCGCGGGATGGTGGGGCAGGGCTTCGGCTTTTCGCTGCTGGTGACCCGGCCGCATTCGGAATGCACCTACGACGGGCAGAAGCTGGTGACGATCGACATCGCCGAGCCGGTGGCGTTGTCGGGCCTGGCGGCTGCGCACCTGAAGCGGGTGCAACTGACCAAACCTGCACAGTTGTTCGTCGAGTTCTGCCGCGAAGAATTGGCCAGGTTCTGAAAAAGCTTCGCGGGCAAGCCCGCTTCCACAGGTTCAGCGCAGGCCCTGTAGGAGCGGGTTTACCCGCGAATGGGGCGCAGAGCGCCCCCGGCGTTTTCACAGGGTCACTGCTGATCCGGCACCACTGCAATTACGTCGATTTCCATCAGCCACTCGGCTTGGGCCAAGCCGGCCACCACCAGCCCGGTGGAGATCGGGAACACCCCCTTGAGCCATTTGCCGACTTCCTTGTACACCGGCTCACGGAAGCGTGGGTCGGTGATGTAGGTGGTGGTCTTGACGATGTGCGAGAGGTCGGAGCCGGCCTCTTCAAGCAGCTGCTTGACGTTCTTCATCGCCTGCTCGGCCTGCGCCCGGGGGTCACCCAGGCCCACCAGTCTGCCTTCGAAATCGGTACCGACCTGGCCGCGCACATAGATCGTGTTCCCCGCCCGCACGGCCTGGCACAGGTCGTTGTCCAGGGTCTGGTTGGGGTAGGTTTCCTTGGTGTTGAACATGCGGATGCGAGTATGGGTAGGCATCAGTGGGCTCCGAGGGTGCTGACGTTGCTGATCGAGTTGTCTAGTTGCTCATCCGCTTCGCGCTGCTCGCGGTCGCGGTAGGCCAGGTAGGTGCGCTGGGTGGCGATGTGGCCGGCGACGTGCTTGGCGTCATGCCACACGCCCCAGATGAACGACGAGCCACGGCGCGACAGCCAGGGCAGGCCGAGGAAGTACACGCCCGGCTCGCGGGCTACGCCACGCTGGTGCTGGGGCTTGCCGTTGGCGTCGAAGGTGTCGACCTGCAACCAGCTGAAGTCGACGCCGTAGCCGGTGGCCCAGATGATGCTGGTGACGCCGGCCTGGGCCAGGTCCAGTTGCCGTAGCGGGTTGACCATGCACTCCGGGTCAGCCAGGCGCTTGCGTGCTTCAGGCTCTTGCGGCAGGTCCAGGCCGTTGCGCTCGATGTAGGCATCGGCGGCATCCAGCAGGGCCAGGTAGTTCTCGTCGCCGCGGTTGATGTTGTCGACCAGGTTGTCCTGGAAGTGGGCCACGCCGTTTTCGAACGACTGGGTCAGGCCGACCAGGGTCATGCCCTGGTGGGCGAGGGCGCGGAAGTCCACGGTGTGGCCGCCACGGGCGCCGCTGACGGCGATGGTCACGTGCTCGCGGCCGGGCTTGGCGATTTCCGCGTCCCACTCGCCGAGCACGCCCAGCCACCAGCAGAAGTCACGGTTGCGGTAGGATCGCGGCGGGCGGTCGTGGGCACCGACCGACAGGTAAACCTGGCGCCCGGCGCGCATCAGCTCTTCGGCAATCTGCACGCCGGAGGACCCAGCGCCCACCACCAGCACGGCGCCGTCAGGCAGCTGCTCGGGGTTGTAGTAGGCGGCGGAGTGGATCTGGTGCAGGTTGGCATCTTTCGGGGCGATCGCCGGGATCACCGGTTTCTGGAACGGGCCGGTGGCAGCCACCACGCGGTTGGCACGGATCACGCCTTCGTTGGTTTCGATGGTGAAGCCAGGGCGGTCGGCGTTGCGTACCACCTTCTTGACTTCGATGCCGGTGCGTACCGGCAGGTTGTACTTGCGTACGTACTGCTCGAAGTAGTCGGCGACCTGGTCCTTGCCGGCGAAGGCGTCGGCGTCGAGGTTGAATTCCAGCCCCGGGAAGCGGTCGTGCCAGACCGGGCCGTTGGCTACCAGCGAATCCCAGCGGCCGGTGCGCCAGGCCTCGGCGATGCGCTTGCGCTCCAGCACCAGGTGCGGCACGCCAAGCTTGCTCAGGTGTTCGCTCATGGCCACGCCGGCCTGGCCGGCGCCCACCACGAGGGTGTCGATTTCGATGTTGTTCAGTGTCATGTCCGAGCCCTTGTCCAGGCGGTTTTTGTCAGGTCGGTTTGGAGGACCGCCGTTGCCTGGGGCCAGACTAGGGATGCCCGGGAAATCGCGAAAATAGTATTTAGCTGGGGCTTGCCGATAAAACGGCGAAGGCCCCGTTTTGCCTGGGCTCGGCCGGGGTTTTGCGGGCTTTTGGCGCGGAGTGGGCCGGCCTTAGTTTTTTCCTGTTCAAGGCACAGGAAAATGTTGGTTTCGTGGCCCTGAAGGTTGCGCCCAGAATGCCGGGCATCGCACAGGACAACAGGAGCTCCACCATGACTTTCTCCATCATCGGTCGCTGCCAGGAAACCGGCCAGGTCGGTATCGCCATCAGTTCGTCGAGCATCGCCGTGGGCGCCCGCTGCCCATGGGTACGGGCAGGCGTCGGTGCCGTGTCCACCCAGAACATCACCTTGCCGGCCCTCGGCCCGCAAATCCTCGATGCCTTGGAGCAGGGCCAGCTGCCGCCCGCGGCCGCACTGGACCGGGTACTGATCGCCAATGGCTGGAGCGAGTATCGCCAGGTCACGGTGATCGACAGCCAAGGGCAGGTGGCACTGTTCACCGGCAAGGAAGCGCTGGGCGTGCATAACGCCGTGGCCGGTGAACAGTGCGCGGCGGCTGGCAACCTGCTGTCTTCGCGCCAGGTGATCGACGCCATGGTGCAGGCCTTCGAACAGGCAGGGGGGCATCTGGCTGACCGCCTGTTGGCAGCGATGCATGCGGCGATGGCGGCGGGTGGTGAAGCCGGCCCGGTGCATTCGGCGGCGCTGAAGATTGCTGGCGAACTGACCTGGCCGCTGGTGGACCTGCGCGTGGACTGGGCCGATGAGGACCCGATCGGTGTGCTCGACGGCCTGTGGCAGGCGTACCGCCCGCAGATGCAGGACTACGTCACCCGCGCCCTGGACCCGACCGCCGCACCCAGCTACGGGGTGCCGGGCGATGAGTGAATTCAGCAGCCGCGCCTTGCTGGAGCGGCTGATCGGCTTTGCTACGGTCAGTCGCGACTCCAACCTCGAACTGATCGCGTTCATCCGTGACTACCTGGCCGGGCAGGGGGTGGCGAGCGAGCTGTTCCACAACCCGGAAGGCACCAAGGCCAACCTGTTCGCCACCATCGGCCCAACGGATGTCGGCGGTGTCGTGTTGTCCGGTCACACCGATGTGGTGCCGGTGGACGGCCAGGCCTGGACGCTGCCTGCGTTCAGCCTAACCGAGCGTGACGGGCGCTTGTACGGTCGTGGCACTGCTGACATGAAAGGCTTCATCGCTTCGGTGCTGGCTGCCGTGCCGGCGTTCCTGGCGCAACCGCTGCGCATGCCGGTACACCTGGCGTTCTCCTATGATGAGGAAGTGGGTTGCCTCGGCGTACGCTCGATGCTGGCTGCACTGGAAAATCGCCCGCACAAGCCACGGCTGTGCCTGATCGGTGAGCCTACCGAGCTGAAGCCGGTGCTGGGCCACAAGGGCAAATTGGCGATGCGCTGTGAGGTGCATGGCGCGGCGTGTCACTCGGCGTACGCACCTTACGGGGTGAACGCCATCGAGTACGCTGCGAAGCTGATCGGCAAGCTGGGCGAGATCGGTGATGCCCTGGCGCTGCCGGCGCATCACGACGAACGCTTCGACCCGCCGTTCTCCACGGTGCAGACGGGGGTGATCAAAGGGGGCAGGGCGCTGAACATCGTGCCGCAGGAGTGTGCGTTCGATTTCGAGGTGCGCGCGCTGCCGGGCTTTGAAGCGCAGGCAGTGGCCGACCAACTGCAGACTTACGCAGAGGCCGAGTTGCTGCCACGCATGCGCAAGGTCAATGTGACCAGTGCGATTCGCCTGCAGCCGTTGAGTGCGTATCCGGGGCTGGCCACGCCCGCCGACAGCGAGGCCGCGCGATTGGTGGCATTGCTCAGTGGTTCGGAGGATTTTGGCACTGTGGCGTTCGGCACCGAAGGTGGCCTGTTCGACCAGGCGGGGATTCCGACTGTGGTTTGCGGGCCGGGCAGCATGGACCAGGGGCACAAGCCGGACGAGTTCGTCAGCGTCGAACAGATGCAGGGTTGTGATGCGATGCTGCTGAGGCTGGTGGATTACCTCAAGCAGGAGTGACGGTGCTGGCTTCTTCGCGGGTTTACCCGCGAAGAGGTCCCAAATTTGGCAATCAGATTTCAATCGCCCCACTGAACAGTCCATACATCGCAATCAAGGCCCCCAGCACCACCACCGCGAATACCGCCCGCTCGAAGCCGTTGAACACCTGCCGCTGCTGCTCCCTGCGCGCCTTGATGTACAGCAGCGTCCCCGGCCCATAGATCACCGCCGACAGCAGCAGATACTTCAACCCGCCCGCCCACACCATCAACAGCGCGTAGGCCGTCGCCAGCACGGCGATCAGCAGGTCCTTGCCACGCTCTCGGGCATCGTTTTCATAGGTCTCCCGGCTGTATGCCAACTTCAACGCATAGGCTGCCACCAACAGGTACGGGATCAATGTCAGCGAACTGGTCAGCTCCAGCGCCAGGGTAAAGGCATACTCAGTGAACCAGGTCAGCAACAGGAACAGCTGTACGAACAGCGTGGTCAGCCACAGCGCGGCCGAGGGGGCATTGTGTGGGTTCTCTCGGGTGAGAAAGGCCGGCATGGCCTGGTCGTGGGCAGCGGAGTACAGCACTTCGGCGGCCAACAGCGTCCACGACAGGTAAGCGCCGAGCACCGAGATGATCAGTCCGATGCTGATGAAGATCGCCCCCCAACGCCCGACGATGGTCTCCAGCACGCCAGCCATCGACGGCTGGCGCAGGCTGGCCAGCTCCGGGCGCAGCAACACGCCGTAGCTGAGCAGGGTGATCAATACCAGCAGGCACAGCACGCCGACGAAGCCGAGCACCGTGGCGATGCCCACGTCGCGGCGATTGCGTGCGTAGCGCGAGTAGACGCTGGCGCCTTCGATGCCGAGGAACACGAACACGGTGACCAGCATGGTGCTGCGCACCTGTTCGAACAGTGACTCGGCCGGCGGCAGCATCTCGGCGGCGGCATGCCCGACCCGGCCGTAGTCATCCAGGTGTGCCAGGTCGGCGGCCGAACCGGCTGCGGCGGTGCCCCAGAAGTTCAGCGAAAACAGCTCGCTGTCGAAGGCAGCAATCATGACCACGACGAACACCAGGATCGGGATCATCTTCGCGACCGTGGCGATGGTGTTGATCACGGCGGCCTGCTGTACCCCGCGCAGCACCAGGAAATGGAAGCCCCACAGCAATACCGAGGAGACCGCGATGGCGGCCACCGTGTTGCCTTCGCCGAACACCGGGAAGAACGCGCCGAGGGTGGATTTGATGAGGATGAAGTAGGACACGTTGCCAATGCAGGTGCCGGCCCAGAAGCCGAATGCCGAGGCAAAGCCCAGGTAGCTGCCGAAGCCGGCGCTGGCGTAGGCGTAGATGCCGGAGTCAAGGTCTGGCCGACGGCGGGCAAGGGTCTGGAACACGAAGGCCAGCATGAGCATGCCGAAGCCGGCAATGCACCAGGCGATGATCGCACCCAGCCCGCCGGTGGCACGGCCGAAGGTGGCCGGGAGCGAGAAGATGCCGGCACCGACCATCGACCCTACCACCAAGGCGGTCAAGGCCCAGACGTTCAGTTTGCCTTCCGTTGCGGTGCTCATCGGGCCTGCTCTCCTTTGCGCTGAAAGGTTGAGTAAAGACCGAAGGGAAGGGGTGTGCCAGGCGAATGTGTTCTTTCAATTCCGCCGCGAATGGGCTGCAGAGCAGCCCCGGTGACTCAGAAGGTCGCCTTGACCTGCAGGCCGAAGACCAGCGCGTTGTCGATGTCCTTCCCGGAGAACGCCCCCGGCTCGATGATGTATTGCACATCCGGGCGCAGGTTCAGCCACGGCGTAGCCTGGTAGCCATAGCTCAGTTCGATCAACTGCTCGGCATTGTCGATGTTGGGGAACTGTTGCCCGGCATTGAATGCAGCGTCTTCCAGCACATCACGGCTACGCGGGTTCGGCACGGCGCGGCCATAGCCCAGTGCCACGGTATCGCGTGGGCGACCTTCGAATGGCTTGTACAGCACCACACCGGCGCCATACCACTTGGTGAACGGCGAGGCAGCTTCGCTTGCTGCCGAATACTGGCCGAACGCGTGCAGGCTGCGGCCGGGCGAACCGGCATCGTTCCACACGGCCTGGTCGACCAGCAGGTAGTGGCCACCGCGACCGGAAACTTCCTTGCTGCTGTCGACGCGCTTCACGTCGGAGCTGTCGTAGTAGTAACCCAGCTTGTACTCACCCGGCAGTTCGCCCTGCAGCTTGTACACCAGCTCCACCGGCACCACGGTACCGGTGGTGTGCTTGGGCCCCAGGTGCCAGGCGCGGCTGGAGTTGCCGTTGCTTTCCGGGTCGACGTTGAACGCCGCCACACGCAGCTGCCAGGCCGGCGACAGGTCGTACTTCACACGCACGCCGAGGTGGGCATTGGGGTAGTTGGTCCAGCCGCTGCCACCGGACATGTTCAGCGGGTGGCCGCAGAAGCCAGCGTTCATGAAGTTGCACAGGATGCCGCTGTCGAGGCCGCCGAGGTCGTTGCCCATGGCCATGTAGCCGAGCTTGACGTTGAGTGCAGGGGTGAACAGGGTGCGCTCGTAGCTCAGTTCGGTCAGGCGGGTGTACAGGCCGCCGTAGTTTTCCTGGATCGGCAAGCGGTTGCCGACCAGGTCTTCCGAGGCGCTGTTGCCGCGGCGGTCGTTGATGGTCAGTTGGACCTTGCCGCCGTTTTCCAGGCCGTACAGTTTCGACAGGTCGAACTGTGCGCCGAGCTTGATGTTCTGCGAGTAGCGCGCCGAGCGGTGCAGGCCGCCGTGGGCGTTGTAGGCGGTTTCGCCGCTGTAGTCGCCGGTGAGCTTGACGCCGTCTTCCTCGAGCTGGTGGCGCAGGCCGCCCCAGTCACCGGTCATGGTGCTGCGGGTTAGCAGGTCGCCGTCGGCCAGGGCAGGGGTGCTGGCCAGCGCCAGAAGCAGGGTTGGGGTAATGCGGATAGCGGATGGCATTGCTGTGTCTCGTGTTGTTTTCGGGAGGCCATTCGCGATCAAGCCCGCTCTCATCAGGGTCAGCGCAGACCCTGTGGGAGCGGGCTTGCCCGCGAATGCAGCGACGCGGCCTTACGGCAGGGCGTAAGAAATCACATAGTCGCCACGATCAGTCGACTGGCGCGCACCGCCAGCGGTGATCACCACGTACTGCTTGCCGGTCTTCGGCGAAACGTAGGTCATCGGGCCACCCTGGCTGCCTACAGGCAGGCGGGCTTTCCAGATTTCGTTACCGTTGCTGCTGTCGTAGGCGCGCAGGTAGAAGTCCTGGGTGCCGGCGATGAACACCAGGCCGCCTTGGGTCGACAGGGTGCCGCCGAGGGTCGGCAGGCCAATCTTGATCGGCAGGTGCATGCGGATGCCCAGGGGGCCGGTGTCTTCCACGGTGCCGACCGGTACCTGCCAGGCGATCTGGCGGGTCTTCATGTCGATGGCGGTCAGGGTGCCGAATGGCGGCGCCTGGCACGGGATGCCGGCAACCGACAGGAAGCGGTTCTTGTTCACTGCGTACGGCGTGCCCTTGAGCGGTACGGCGCCCATGCCGGTGTTCAGTGCTTCACCGCCGGAGGCAGCGTCGCCCTTGTTCTGCGACGGGATCATCTGGATCCACAGGCCAAGGCGCATGTCGTTGACGAAGATGAAGCCATGCACCGGGTCGGTGGACAGGCTGCCCCAGTTCATGCCGCCCAGCGAACCTGGGAAGCTCAGCGACAGGTCGGTACCCGGCGCAGTGTACAGGCCGTCGTAGCGCATCTTCTTGAAGTCGATACGGCACAGCAGTTGGTCGAACGGCGTGGCACCCCACATGTCCGACTCGGTCAGGGTCTGCGCGCCGATCTGCGGCATGCCGACCGATTTCGGCTGGGTCGGGGAATACGGCTCGTTGGGGATGTTGCTTGGCTTGACCGGTACTTCGTCGACCTGGGTCAGCGGTTTGCCGGTGGCGCGGTCGAGCACGTAGATCTGCCCGGCCTTGGTGCCGATCACCACCGCAGGCACGGACTTGCCGTCGTCCTTGGTGAAGTCGATCAGGCTCGGCTGCATCGGCAGGTCGAAGTCCCAGAGGTCGTTGTGCACGGTCTGGAATACCCACTTCTGGTTGCCGGTAGTGGCGTCCAGGGCCAGTACGGAAGCGCCGTAGGTGTGGTCCAGCTTGCTGCGCTCGACACCATAGATGTCGGTGGACGACGAGCCCATCGGCAGGAACACGGTGTTCATCGCCGGGTCGTAGGACATCGGCGCCCAGCTGTTCGGGGTGCTGCGCACATAGGTGCTGCCATCGGCCGGCGCCTTGCGGTCTTCCGGGTTGCCCGGGTCAAAGGCCCAGCGCATTTCCCCGGTGATCACGTCGAAACCGCGGATCACGCCGCCTGGCATGTCGGTCTGGACGTTGTCGGCGATACGGCCGCCAACCACCACGGTGGTACCGGCCATCAGCGGTGCGGAGGACAGCTGGTAGTAGGAGTCCGGTACGTCACCCAGGCCGGCCTTCAGGTCGACCTGGCCGTTGTTGCCGAAGCCTTGGCAGAACTGGCCGTTGTCGGCGTCAACGGCGATCAGGCGGCCGTCGATGGTGTTGGTCAGCAGGCGACGCTGGCAGTTGGCACCGGCCGGCACGCTACCGACGGGGATCGGCGAGCTGTTCGGCTGGGTCGGCTGGGCGATCGCGGCGGTGGCGTCGAAGTAGGCCATGCCACGGCAACGCTGCCAGACCTTGGACTGGGCGTTGATCTCGTTCTTCCACAGCTCTTTGCCGGTGTCGGCATCGAGGGCGATCAGGTTGTTGTGCGGGGTGCAGATGAACACCTTGTTGCCGATCTGCAGCGGGGTCAGCTGGTCTTCGGCACCGTTGCCGTCACTGAAGGCGATGTCACCGGTGTGGTAGGTCCAGGCCACCTTGAGCTTGTTGACGTTGTCGCGGTTGATCTGGTCCAGCGCGGCGAAGCGGCTGCCCCCTTCGGTGTTGCCGTAGTGGGCCCAGTCTTTCTGCTCCTTGCCGGCCTCGACCGGGGTGATGCCCGGGCCTTTGCCGGTGGGGGCAACGCTTGGGTGGGCGACGAACATGTTGCCCGCGGCGATCACCAGCAGCACGGCCAGCACACCGGCGATGCCGTATGCACCCCGGCCGGCGCTGGCGCCACTGGCGCGGGCGAGCATCGGGTAGACCAAGGCCACCACCATGCCAATCGCGCCGAACATGAACAGGCGCGAGAACAGTGGCCAGAACACCAGGCCGGCGTCGACCAGTGCCCAGACCGTGGTACCGACCAGAAACGCCGCGTACAGCCAGGCGCCGGCCGGCTTGCGGCGAGCGATGAGAATACCGGCGATGGCCATGGCCAGGCCGCCGATCAGGAAGTACCAGGAACCGCCCAGGCCGGCGAGCTTGACGCCGCCAGCGGCCAGGAGGAGGCCGAGCAGGGCGACGATCACGCCCAAGCCGACCAGGAGGATGGTTGTGGCGCCAGAGGCGCGCGGTGTTTCGTTCATGCCAGGGATCTCAGCAGGTGGAATGAGCGCAGTTTAAGCCCTTAGCTTGCTAATTAACAAGTTGGTACATAATTTAATGAGGCTGATTGTCGCAGGGTTAAACTTGCCGGAACGTGGCTCTAAGCTTAGATCGTGCTGGGAAAATTGCAGTAAACAGGCTGTTTAGCTCAATTCTGATTTACCTGAGGTATTCGACTTT
Organism: Pseudomonas sp. NPDC086566; assembly: GCF_050280885.1. Taxonomy (NCBI): domain Bacteria; kingdom Pseudomonadati; phylum Pseudomonadota; class Gammaproteobacteria; order Pseudomonadales; family Pseudomonadaceae; genus Pseudomonas; species Pseudomonas sp. NPDC086566. The sequence goes on along the minus strand of NZ_JBNNWD010000008.1, from coordinate 43,934 downwards.
TGTCTCGGAAGGCGACCTGGCATTTGGACCCGCCTGCACAGCTGGCATACTCAAGTCCAGATGCCATGCCGCTTGCAGGCCTCAGTCAATTGTCAGGTTGTCAATGATGATCTGATCCCCCCAGCCTCCTTGGACCCTGAGGATGCCAGGCGCATCGACCTCGATCTCCACGCGGCCGAAGCGCAGAGGGCCAGTGTCATCATCTTCGAGCAGGCGGGTCTCATGCCCGGTCTTCAGGTCGACCACAGCGCATGTCGCATCGCATCCCCAGGAGAATGCCACCTTGCGTTTGCCGCTCGAACCTTCGATGGCATCCACAGGAATGTCCACGGCCAGATTGACCAGCAGGTAATTGCCGGCAACGAGGGGCGTGTCCTGCCTGACGTTGCTGATTTCGACGTGCTTCGACAGCGCGGTAGAAAAGCCAAGCCCGCCAGAGACCACATCAAGGGGCTGCCCGGTTGGCAGGTCTTCGAAGTCCACGCTGTAATGGGCAACGCCCGGGCCGATTGCCTGGTCACCCTCGAGGTAGCTGATCACGGTGGTAGAGTCTGGAGTGCGAGGTAGCGCCAGGCGAATCAGTGGCAGTACTTGCCCGTATTGCTCGTAATAGCGGGCTTGGTCGTATCGGGCTTTGGCGCGAGACTCAAGGTTTCTGGTCGGATAGAAAAAGGAGTGGATAGGCAGCGTAGCGCCCTTGCCGGTTTCCCACGTTGAAAGCATGAGCTCGTTGAACACTGCACGGGCTGAACCGGTACGGCCTTGGTGAGCATCAATCGATGCCTTGAACAAGGACGCCGTCGAGACTGTACTGTCTCGAAGATCCCAACCACAGATGTTTTCCATTGGTCCCTGCTTGTACCTTTCCAGCCAGGTTGGGGCATCGTAGATTTTAAGGTTATTGCAGGTATCGGTATTGGGAACACCTGTGAGCGGACCACAGCCTTGAAGGGTGGGTCGGTTCCAGGTCAGGGCATTGGTCGGGAAGCTGCAGAGAACCTGGATGTCTTTGATCCTGCCTTCTGGAATGGCCTGGTTTGGATACAGGATGAAGCCGTTCCAGTCATTCCAGGTCGAGGTGAAGGTTTGATCACTGCGCAACCAGGAGAATGAAACCCCGCCCAAGGCGATCGCACCGGGGCTGGGGTCCCAGGGTAGAAAAGCCGGGTTGCTATCGGTGGCCCGCAGCATGATGCCACTGCACAGGTGTGCAGGTTTGTCGTCGCCACCGCATCGTTCTGGCGTGGCGTCGTACCATTCCTTCAACTGACGGGCTGAAGCAGGCCCCCTGGTCGCCAGCTGTCCAGGAAGCTGCAATGGCTGGCCGGGCAGCTGGCTGATGTGTAATTGTGCCGGTTGGGTAGGCGTGGCGCTGCCGCTGCGGTCATTCCCGGGGGGCTTGGGGCCGCATCCGGATAACAGGAGCAGCAAAGCGAGTAGTGTTGCGGTGCGCATGTACAAGGCCTCATTCGATCCATGGCTTGTGGCTTGTGTCATGCAGTTGAATCATTGCCGACCCGAAGCCTGTGAAGGCATGCACAATCGGCTTGGACAGACGCTTTTTGTCATGAACCAAGCACTTTTTGGCACGCAGGCAAAGTATTGAGGCGCGAGTGGGTACCGACAACTGGCAGAAATATCAGGTACCTGCGAGCGATGCAGCGGATCGATATGAAGAAAAAGCCAGGTCGTCAGGACGTGGGCCATGGTGCGTTACGGTCGTAGAACACGGCTAGCCAGAGCGTTGAGGTACCCTGGGGCGTCCATTCCACCCGATGCCGGCAACGCGCCGGAATGTCCAGGCAATCACCCGGCACCAGCAGGCGGGTGTAATCCTCGTGCTCAAGACGCAGCCCGGCGCTGCCGGTCAACAACAGGATCCATTCGCTTTCGGCCTGGTCGTACCAGAAGCCGGGCGGGCTGGCCTGGCCGCAGGAGACGATGCGTTCGATGCGCAGCCCAGGGCGTTGCAGCAGTTCATCGACCCGCTCGGCTGCGGCAGGGTCGCAAGGGGGCAGGGCATTGAGCAGGTTGGTAATGGGCATGGGATGTTCTCGCACTGACGGAGGTGATTCCACTATGGACCTGGTCGCTCTGTTGTGCGCTTCTTGACCCGCCTTGCCGATTGTAGGAGTGTTCCGAAATTCAAAAACTGGAGTAGCTATGGACAAGCTCCTGGCGATGAAGATGTTCACCGCAACAGTCGATGCCCAGGGCTTTTCTGCGGCAGCGCGCAGGCTCGGCGTCGCTACCTCGTCGGTGACGCGCCTGGTCGATGCACTGGAGTCGGAGCTCGGCACGACCTTGCTCAACCGCTCCACACGCCAGGTCAGCCTGACCGAAGCGGGTGCACGTTATTACGCGAGGGCTAGGGACATCTTCGACGCGCTGGAAGAGGCCGACGCCAGTGTCGCCGACCGAGGCGATGAGCCGGTCGGTGTGCTGCGCCTGTGCCTGCCGGTCGAGTTCGGCCGACGCGTGATCGCACCGCACCTGGGGCCATTCCTCGCCCGTCACCCGTCGCTGGAGCTGGACATCGACATGAGCGACCGGCTCGATGACCTGCTCGACGGCCGCTACGATCTGTCCATTCGCCTCGGCGACCCGTCGCCAAACGGCGAGCTGGTGTGCCGGCAACTTGGCCGCTTTCAGCGCTGGCTGGTGGCAAGCCCTGACTACCTGGCCAGGCGTGACCCACTGCTGCACCCCGAGCAACTGTTGCAGCAGGCCTGCCTGCGGTTTCGCTACGGGCAGAAGGCGCGCGCCTGGCGCCTGCAGCGGGCCGACGAGGTGCTGGAACTGGAAGTGAGCGGGCCGCTGCGCAGTGCCAACGCCGACCTGTTGCGCGAAGCGGCGCTGGCCGGCAGCGGCATTGCCTTGCTGGCCGACTGGCTGGTCCGCGAGGACGTCGCGGCCGGGCGCCTGCAGCGGCTGTTTGCAGACTGGCAGGCGAGCCCCGGCACGGCCAACGACAGCATCAATGCCCTGTATTTGCCCAATCACCGCGGCTCACGGCGGGTCAACGCGTTCATCGGCTTTTGCGAAGGCCTGCTCAAGCCCTGACCCCTACCGTTGCGGCTGGCGCAAAGCCTCGTTGCGCCGGGGCTGGATTCTCTCGCAGGCAAGCGCTCGGTAAGGTGCCTGGCATATTCCAACCCGATGCCGAGGTACCTCCCATGAATCCCTCCCTTGCTGCTGCCCAGCCAGTCCATGCCGGCCTGAGCCGTGCCCTGGTCGCGCTGCTGGCGTTCTGCTGCGGCGCGATCGTCGCCAATATCTATTACGCGCAGCCCATCGTTGGGCTGATCGCCCCGGACCTGGGCCTGTCTACCGAGCGCGCCAGCCTGATCGTGTCGTTGACACAGCTAGGCTACGCGCTGGGCCTGTTGTTGCTGGTGCCACTGGCCGACCTGGTGGAAAACCGCCGGTTGATGATCACCACCGCCGTGCTGGCCTGCGTCAGCCTGTTGCTGGCAGGGACCAGCAGCAGCGGGCAGGGGCAACTGTTCCTGGTCTATGCCTTGCTGATCGGTTTCAGTTCGGTGGCTGTGCAGATGCTCATTCCGTTGGCCGCGCACCTTGCGCCGGAGCAACAGCGCGGGCGGGTGGTCGGCAACATCATGGGGGGCCTGCTGCTGGGCATTTTGCTCGCACGGCCGTTGTCGAGCCTGGTCGCCGACCATTTTGGCTGGCGCACGGTGTTCATCGGCGCCGCTGGCATGATGTTGGCAATCATCCTGTTGTTGGCCTTGACCCTGCCGCGCCGGGTACCTGAACACAAGGCCAGTTATGCCGGGCTGATGGTTTCGCTGATCGCCCTGCTGCGCCAATACCCGGTGCTGCGTCAGCGCTCGCTGTACCAGGCGTTGATGTTTGCGGCGTTCAGCCTCTACTGGACCGCAGTGCCATTGGCCCTGGCCGGTGAGCACGGCCTGACCCAAAGCCAGATCGCCTTGTTCGCCCTGGTCGGCGCGGTCGGCGCCATCTCCGCGCCAATGGCCGGACGCCTGGCCGACGCCGGCCATGCCCGTGCCGGTTCGTTGCTGGCCCTGGTGTTGGCGCCCCTGGCGCTGCTGCTGGGCCTGACCACACCCGGCTACAGCGTGATCGGTCTGGGGCTGACCGGGGTACTGCTGGATTTTGCCGTGCAGATGAACATGGTCATCGGCCAGCGTGAGGTCTATGCCCTGCACCCGGCCAGCCGCGGACGGCTGAACGCGCTGTACATGACCAGCATCTTCCTGGGTGGGGCAGTGGGTTCGGCGGTGGCCAGCGCGGTGTTTGCCCAGTACGGGTGGCACGGTGTGGCGCTGGTGGGGGCAGCGCTGCCCGGTCTGGCTCTGGTGGTCTTCCTGCTGGCTTCGCGGCGCGCTTGAGCACTACCGGCCAAGCGGCAAGGCGACACCAATCAGGGCGAACAGGCTCCCGCAGCAGCGATTGAAACCCTTGCCGCCCTTGGTCAGCCACGGCCGGATACGAAAGGCCAGGCGCGCCAGTACGTATTCGACCATGCATTCCACGCTGGCAAAGGTCACCGCCATGATCACGAACTGCAGCAACAGCCCCCGTTGCGGGTCGATGAACTGCGGCAGGAAGGCACCGTAGAACAACAGTACCTTGGGGTTGGCGACAGCTGACAGCAGGCCCTGGCGGAACATCCCCATGTTGCTCAGGCGAGCAGTCCGCCCGGTCACTTCGAGCTGCAAGCCAGGGCTGCGCCACAGCTGGATGCCCAGCCACACCAGATAGGCGCCACCGACCCACTTGAGCACGGTCAGTACCGAGGCTGACGTCTGCAGCAGCGCCGTCAACCCGAACATCGCCAGGGCGATCAGTGCACTGAAGCCGAACACCCCGCCGACGATGGTGAACAGCGCCCGGCGCGCACCATACAGTGCACCGTGGGTCAGGGCCAGCAGGCTGTTCGGGCCGGGCGTCAGCGACAGGCCGATGCTCGCCAGCAGGTAGATGAGCCAGGTATCCAACGCCATGGTGTGCGCCTCAGCCATTCACGTGTGTTTTCTGAATCGGTGTCGCGTTCATTGCGGCGTGCCGAACAGGCCAGTCCAGTAGATGCCCGCATCGCTCTTCGGGTCTACCGCATAGGCCGCTCCCATTTCGCGGAAGTCCGGGTTCATCAGGGTGGCGCAGTGGCCGGGGCTGTCGAGCCAGCCATCCACCACCTTCTGCGCGGTGTCGCGCCCGGCGGCGATGTTTTCGCCGATCTGCTGATACAGATAGCCGGCCAGCTCCGCCCGGTCACCGGGGGTGCGCCCGTCCTTATCGATATGGTCGAAGAAGTTCTGGTTGGCCATGGCCCGCGTATGGCTGGCGGCCACGCCTGCCAGCGCCGTGCTCCAGCTCAGCGCGGGCGCTGCAGCGAATGGCTGGCCACCGCATTGGCGGGGCGCCTTGCGTGCGGCATTGATGGCCTGCAGCACCTTCTGCCCCTCGGCCTGCCAATCGCCCAGGCGCCCGCTGAGCAACGGCCGGGCAAGCACGATGCGCCAGTCGCGGCCTTCCTGGCTGACGCCGATGTCGACAAACTGCGGGTCGAGCACGACCTGGCAGAAACTCTCTTCGATGGCATGCATGGCCGCACGGGCATCGCGTGGGCCGGACAGGCTGATGGCCTGGACATTGACCATGGGGTAGGCGGCGCGGCTCATGGCCTGTTGCAGGTCGCGCGTGCCTTCCGGCGACAGTGCCAGACGGGTATCGCTGTTGAGCGGCGGCAGCTCCACCGACACCTCGTCCCCGCAGCGCTGGGCCTGGCTGCGGTAGGTATTGATCGATTCGATCAGCTGCGCCTCTTCGCCGGTGGCGGCCACGGCCCCGGTCGACATGATCAGGCCCAGCGACAAGGCGGCAACGGATGACAGGACGCGCATGTGGATCTCCCTGTGGCTGGCAGCGTCTTGGTATGCGCTGCTCATCCTACACAAGCGCGAGGCTTTTGGCCCGGTCTCGTGCAAAGCAAAGAAAACGCCAGCAATGACTTGCGGGCGGCAAAAGAGGGAGTAGACCGGGGAACGCCAGAAAAGTGCGATTGCGTGTCAGCGGGCCAGCGCCTGGTTCGGTTTGTAGAACAGAAAGTGCCGGGTTTCGGCCGTTTTGCGATAGGCCTTGGCCCAGCCCGGATGCACGTTGCGGTCATGGAAATACAGCGCGCCCCCCGTCGAGTCCTTGAGCTGCTGGTTCAGTGCCTTGCGCGCAATCTCCTTGGCCACGTCGTAGCGTTGCGCTTCCTCGACCTGATCGGAGCGCCCGTCACACCACCAGGAAAACTGGCAGGCCTTGGTCTCCACGCCTTGCTTGACCACGCCGCAAATGGTGTCGGGAAACCCCTCTCGGCCCAACCGGTTGAGCACTACGCTGGCCACTGCGCTCATGTCCTGGGCGTCGGCGCCCTTGGCTTCCCAGTAGAGGGTACGGGCCAGGCAGGTGATGCTGTCGTCCAGCGGCGCCTGGCCTGCCGGGTCCACTGCCTGCGCCTCGGCAGGGCTGATGGTTTCTGTTTTTTTGGGCGGCGGGGCATCGTCCACCACCTTTTTCTCCAGCTTCTCCGCCTTGTCTTCGGCCACGGCGGCCTTGGCACTCTCGGCGGCATGCAAGGGGCTGGCGAGCAGGGGCAATGTCAGGCAGATCACCGTCCAGTAAAGGCGCATGGTCGCGTTTCCGAAGTGTGGGCTGCTTCACAGTCTAGCCAAGCGGCTTCACTTCAGCGCCAGCATGAGCACCAAGGGCAAGGTCACAGCAGCCAGCACGGTCTGCAAGGCGATGATGGTGGCCATCAGCGGTGCGTTGCCGCCCATCTGCCGCGCCATAACGTACGACGACGAGGCTGTCGGCAAGGCCTGGAACAGCACGGCCACCACCGCCGCCTGGCCACCCAGCCCCAGCAGGCGGCACAGGCCCCAGGTGGTCAGCGGCATGACCAGGAACTTGAAGGCCGATGCTGCCAGCAGTGGCCGCGCCTGTTGGCCGAGGCCGGCGCCACCCAACGCCGCCCCCACGCACAGCAGGCCCAGGGGCAGGGCGGCCTGGCCCAGCGCCTTGACGGTGGGTTCCAGGCCCGCCGGCAGGCCCAGGCCGGTGACCCGCAGCAACAGGCCGCCGGCGCAGCCGACGATCAGCGGGTTGGCAAAGATGGCCCGCAACACCGTAGCCGGGGAGCTGTGGCGTGCGCTGAAGCGGGCGAACACCAGCACGCAAAGCAGATTGACCAGGGGCACGATGGCGGCGTTGGCCACCGCCGCCAGGGCAATCCCGGCGCTGCCATAGAGGCCGGCGGCGAGGGTGGCACCGATGTAGTTGTTGAAGCGCACGCCGCCCTGGAACACCGAGGTGAAGTCAGCGCCCTCGTGGTTGACCGCACCTTGGTAGAGCACCAGCAGCGCGGCCCCCAGCAGGGTCGAAAGCATCAGTACGCCGACCATGCCCAGCACCGGCACGCCATCGAGATTGGCCGTGGCCAGGCCATGCAGGAACAATGACGGCAGCAGTACGAAATAGCTCAGGCGTTCAGCGCCCGGCCAGAACGACTCGCCAAGAAAGCCGCGGATACGCAGGAAGGTGCCCAGGGCAATCAGCAAAATGATGGGCACCAGGGTAGTCAGCAGCAGGTGGAGCATGGGTGTGATTCCGTGGTCGGGTACGGGCACAGGTTAGCGTGGCCGACCGATTGGGAAAAACGTTGATTTCTGCAGTGACCGTTGAGGAAAACTGTACGTTCAGGCGTCCATGGCAGCCCTCAGCACGGCAGTCAGGTGCCGCCGCTGACTCTTCTCGTGTTCCAGCAACACCACCCGCCGCACCAGCTGCGGCTCGCCAAAGGGCAGGCAGGTGGCCGCCGGCAAGCGTTGCAGGTCGTCATCGGCCATGGGAATGATCGCCACCCCCAGCCCCATCACCGCCATGCGCGCCAGCGCCTCCTGACTGTCGAGTTCCATCTGTTCGCTGACCTGCAAATGCTGGCGGCGAAGTTCCTGCTCGATCTGCCGCCCGGCCCAGGCACGCTTGTCGAAGCGCAGGAACGGATGGCTGGCCAACAGCTGTGGCAGGCTCTGGCCCGCCAGGTCGGGGCTGGCGATCGCCCAGAAACGGTCTTCGAACAGGGGCGTGAAAACCAGGCTCTGCGGGTAGGGGCTGACCGGTTCCGTGGTGATCGCTGCATCCAGCTCGCCGTCTTCGACGCGCCGTGCAAGCTCCGCCGACATCCCTGAGTTGACGCTGATGTGCAGTTCCGGGTGGTGCGCCTTGATCCAGACCAGGGCCTTGGGCAGGCGTCGCGCCAGGACCGTGTGGATCGCCCCCAGACGCAGCCGGCCACGCAGGCTTGGGCCGCTGGCCAAGGTGTCGGCCAGTTCGTCGTAGGCGGCGAGGATGTGTTCGGCCCGCGCCACTGCCAGTTGCCCGGCCTCGGTCAGCACCACCTGGCGGCGGCTGCGGTCGAACAGTGCGACCTTGAGTTCGTCCTCGAGGGTCTTGATGTGCAGGCTCACGGCCGAAGGGGTGAGGCTGAGCAGGTCGGCGGCCCGGGCGAAAGTGCCGTGGCGGGCGATGGTCACCAGGGTGCGCAAGGCTTTGAGGGACACGCGAACGGGCTCCGGGCGGCTATGGAAGTGTTTCAGTCTGTGGCTGAACGGAATGGCTGGCAAGCTGCGCAGTCCCACTCGTTACGCGGGAAAGAAACCCGCCTGACCCCAACCATGGAGAACGCACATGAAAGCAGTCATCTTCACCACGTTGCTGGCCTCGGCCGGTCTCGCCCAGGCCGCGCAAACGGTGGAATTGAAGCTGGCCGGCACGGATGGCCCGGGCAAGTCGATCGGGACCATCAGCATCGAGCAGAACAAGTACGGCACCGTGCTCACCCCCGATCTCAAGGACCTGCCGCCAGGCGTGCACGGTTTCCACCTGCATCAGAAGGGTTCGTGCGCAGCGGCAGAGGAAAACGGCAAAGCGGTGCCAGCGGGTGCGGCAGGCGGGCACTGGGACCCTGACGCCACCAACGCTCACAAGGGCCCCTATGACGACAGCGGCCACCGGGGTGACCTGCCGGCGCTGTATGTCGGTGCCGACGGCAAGGCCACCTACCCAGTGTTGGCGCCACGCCTGAAGGCTGAGGATTTCAAAGGTCATGCATTGATGGTGCATGCCGGTGGCGATAACCACAGCGACCATCCCGAGAAGCTGGGCGGCGGCGGTGCCCGCGTGGCCTGCGGGGTGGTTCAGTAAGGCAGAAAGGCGATTATGATCCTATCGTCGGCAAGCCGCCCCGGTGATCGAATCGCATGAGGGCAATAATTCGTCAGACCAGGTTCCCACTTCGGTTCGGGACCTGGTATTTTTGCTAGTTGTTAGAGAAATCAAAGAGCATTACTTTCTCTCCAAGCCAGAGGGTGGTCTTCTGGAATAGGAGGTGCTCGATATGGACGTACTAAGACTTTGTGATCTCAAGCAAGGGCTGACAAAGTATACTGCTGAGCAGCAAAGGATTCAAATCGAAATAATTGACCCTGAAGGTAATGCCTCGAAGTTTAGTGAGCATGGTGCCTTTTACGAAAACGACCAGCTCGTCGGCTTATTTGGCGAACAGCCACAGTGGGTAGTTGTGAACTTCACTGGGCCTGTCGAAGACGTAAAAGACGGTAACTATCCGATTGTCCCATTGGCCGATTGGGAGCCTGGAAAAGTAGTAATTGGTCTATTGTTTGAAGATGTGATGATGATTAATTGGTACGGCGCTCTGACTTTTCATCGTAATAAGAACAAAAGATTGATTGCTAAATTCAGTTGTTCTTCAGCGAATTGGAAGATTAAGGATGCCGAAATTGAAATAAAATACGTTCCCGCGCCGTGAAGGTTGAGTTGTCCCGAGGGCGTCAAAAAGATAGTGCTTTTTGCCAGCTTTCTGAATCTATCCCTTAGCCAGCCATTGGCCGAAGGAGGCGGTCGAACATCGCTGCGACTTTCTGCAATGACTCGGACATCACCGCAAACATCGCCTGGCCTTCACTGGTCAGGCGGATGCCGCGGTGCAGGCGCTGGAACAGCTGTACCCCGAGGTTTTACTCAAGCTGCTGGATCTGCTTGCTCACCGCCGCTTGCGTCACGCCCAGTTCACGGGCCGCGAGGGTGACACTGCTGTGCCGGGCGACGGCTTCGAATTCGAGGAGCACGGTCATGGACGCGATGATCCGTCGGTAGCCTTTGTGCGTGTTGCCATTTTCTTGTGGTTTCATGCGACGTCCTGGCAAGGCGCGACGCGCTGGTCCGCGTCGCGCGCAGACAGTGGCAGAAAACGCGGCAGGGCGATAGGGCTGCTCAGGGTTGGCGCTCGGCTACCGCACGCAATGTGCGCAGCGTGACCACCGGTGCATCGACCACGAAGCGGTTGGCCAGCCAGCCCGGCACGTCCCCGGCAGGGTCTGCCTGCAACTTATAGGTCACTTCGGTTTCCCGTTCGCCGAGCGGCTTCATGATCCATTCGCCCGACAGGTGCTGGACGCGGATCAGCCCCGGCTCTTCTGGCAGGCGGTTCGGTTCGGCGCTCAGGTGCCGCACCAGGGAGCCATCATCCAGGCGTTCGGTGCGCACCTTGAGAATGATGTCGCGTGGCAGGGTCGGCCATGGCAGGTTGGTGGTCAGGTAGACCCAGGTCGTGTCGCCTTCCACCTGCAGCAGGCGCATCTGCTCGCAGGCATACAGCCACTTGCAGGCCACCCGCAGGTTTTCCTGAAGGTCGGTGAGGGTGCGCACGCTGGCTTTCATGGTGCTGACGCCGCGAAACTGCTGGTAGGGCGAATCAGGTGCCGCAGCCAGGTAGACGCGGATACCTTCGCGGTCGTAGGCGATGTTCCAGTCGTCAGCCGCGAGGCTGGCAATGGAGACAAGCAGCAGGGCAAGCATCAGGCAGCGGTTCATGGCGTGTACCGCGCTAGGGCTGGGCTAGTCAGTATGCGCGGCAAACAGAAAGCCCGCCAGGTGGCGGGCTTTCGGCATCAGCCTGAACTCAACGCTGTGGGTTGAGGGTCAGGTGCACATGACGGTTGACGTCCTTGTACAGCAGGTAGCTGAACTTGCCTGGGCCGCCGGCATAGCAGGCCTGCGGGCAGAAGGCGCGCAGCCACATGAAGTCGCCGGCTTCCACTTCGACCCAGTCCTGGTTCAGGCGGTATACCGCCTTGCCTTCCAGTACGTACAGGCCGTGCTCCATGACGTGGGTTTCAGCGAACGGGATCACCCCGCCAGGCTGGAAGGTGACGATGTTGACGTGCATGTCGTGGCGCATGTCGGCCATGTCGACGAAGCGGGTGGTGACCCAGCGGCCTTCGGTACCCGGCATCTCGATGACGGTGGCGTTGTCGCGGTGGGTGACGAACGACTCCGGTACGGCCAGGCCTTCGACTTTCTGGTAGTGCTTGCGCAGCCAGTGGAAGGTGACGTTGGCCTTGCTATTGTTGCGCAGGCTCCACTCGGCGCCTGGGGCCAGGAACGCATAGCCGCCTGGGGTCAGGGTGTGGTGCTTGCCTTCGACGGTGATGTCCAGCTCGCCTTCGACGATGAACACCACGGCTTCGGCGTTCGGGTCCAGCTCAGGGCGCTCGCTGCCGCCTTCCGGGGCTACTTCGACGATGTACTGCGAGAAGGTTTCGGCGAAACCGGTCAGCGGGCGGGCGATGACCCACATGCGCATCTTGTCCCAGAACGGCAGGTGGCTGGTGACGATGTCACGCATCACGCCTTTAGGGATGACGGCATAGGCTTCGGTGAACATGGCACGGTCAGTCAGCAGCTCGGTCTGAGCTGGGTGCCCACCGTGGGGGGCGAAGTAGGAGTGGTTCGACATGAGCAGTCTCGACTTGTTGTTCTCTCCCCGTGCTTTGGACCACACCGGCCGGTGCGTGCAGGGGATGTGCGGACAGCATAGGGGGCAGTCCGCGTCATCCACAAATTAAATGTTGAAATACTCGGCATTCAGTTACTGAATGCGAACCTGGCGCCCGGCGTGCGCGTCAGGCAGCCGGTCGCCGTGGCCGAACAACTTGTGGCGCAAGGTGCCGTCGGCGTAGTTCAGCGGGTAGCGGCCACGGCGCTGCAGCTCCGGCACCAGCAGATCGACGACATTGGCCAGGTCGTCCGGTTGCACGGCATAGGTGAGGTTGAAACCGTCGATGCCGGTCTGGTCGAGCCAGTGTTCCAGCTGGTCGGCAATTTCGTCGGGCGAACCGACCAGTACCGGGCCACGCCCGCCCAGGCCGACGAATTCGGCGGCTTCGCGCACGCTCCAGCGGCGGTTCGGGTCGGCGGCGGTGAACGCCGCCAGGGCCGCACGGCCAGCATCGTTCTCGACGTATTCGATGGGCGCATCCGGGTCGAGGCCGGCGAAATCGATGCCGGTCCAGCCCGACAGCAGGGCAAGCGCGGCGTCCAGGTCGACGTAGCGGCGGTATTCGGCAAAGCGCGCCTGGGCCTCTTGTGAAGTCGGCGCGACGATCAGCAGTGCCTGGGCATAGATCAGCACCTCGTCCCGCCCACGCCCGGCCACTTCGCTGGCCTGGCGGATGCCGTCGGCGTAGCGGCGCAGCACGGCGGGCGTCGGGCCGCTGATGAACACGCACTCGGCATGCCGGGCGGCGAACTGTTGGCCACGCGCCGAGGCGCCGGCCTGGAACAGCACCGGGGTGCGCTGTGGCGAAGGCTGGCACAGGTGCATGCCGGGCACCTGGAAGTGCTCGCCAGCGTGATGGATGGCGTGCACCTTCGACGGTTCGATGTAGCGTCCGCTTTCGCGATCCTGTTGCACGGCATCGTCTTCCCAGCTTTTTTCCCAGAGCTTGTACAGCACCTCCAGGTACTCCTCGGCCAGGTCGTAGCGCTGGTCATGGCCCAGCTGCCGGGCCAGGCCCAGGTTGCGGGCGGCGCTGTCGAGGTAGCCGGTGACGATGTTCCAGCCGACCCGGCCATTGCTCAGGTGGTCGAGCGTGGACATGCGCCTGGCGAATGGGTAGGGGTGTTCATAGGTCAGCGAAAAGGTCACACCGAACCCCAGGTGCTCGGTGACCCCGGCCATGGCCGGTACCAGCAGCAACGGGTCGTTGACCGGCACTTGCACGCCACCGCGCAGGGCGGCTTGCGGGCCACCCTGGTAGACGTCGTAGATGCCCAGCACGTCGGCGATGAACAGCGCATCGAACAACCCGCGCTCCAGCAGGCGCGCGAGGTCGGTCCAGTAGTCCAGGCGGTTGAACGCCACGCTGGTGTTGCGCGGGTGACGCCACAGCCCCGGGGACTGGTGGCTGGCGGCGTTCATGCTGAAAGCGTTGAAGCGGATGTGGCGGGGCATTGCCTTCACTCCCTGGTCACGGCAATACGGAAGCCGGGTAGATCGCATCGGCCACCTGCAACTTGTGCGGGATCAGGCCCAGGCCCTGGAAGGTATCGGCCAGTTTCTGCTGCTCGGCGATGATCTGCGGGGTGATGGCCACGGCGTTATAGTTGCGCCGCTCGCTGGCCACCTCCAGCACATTGGCGCTGATGCCCAGTTGCGGCGCCAGCAGTGCGGCGACTTCGGCGGGCTTGGCGTTGGCCCACTGGCTGACCTTGCCAAGCTCGCTGAAGAAGGTCTTCAGCAGCGCGCGGTGCTGGTCGGCGAAGGTGGCGGTAGACAGGTAGAAGGTGCGGTTGTTGGTCAGGCCGCTGCCGTCGCGCAGGTTTTTCAGGCCTGGCTGGCTTTCAGCCGCAGCGAGGAAAGGGTCCCACAGGGTAACGGCTTGCACGCTGCCCGATTGCAGGGCAGCGACGGCATCGGCGGCGTTGTTGACATAGGCCGGGGTGATGTCCTGATAGCTCAGGCCGGCCTGTTCCAGGGCCACCGCCAGCAGGTATTGGGCGTTCCAGCCGCGGCCGGTGGCCACGCGCTTGCCTTTGAGGTCCTGCACTGCGGTGAGATGATCCTGCTCGCGCACCACCAGGCCGATGCCGCGCGGATAGGGTTGTTCGGCGGCCAGGTAGACCACTGGCTTGCCGGCAGCCTGGGCGAACACCGATGGCGCGTCGGCCGCGTGGCCCAGGTCGATGGCGCCGGTACTCAGCGCTTCGAGCAGCTGCGGGCCGGCAGCGAATTCGTGCCAGCTGACCTTCACGCCTTGGGGAGCCAGGGCCTTTTCCAGCGCGCCGCTGCCTTTGAGGATGTTGATGCTGTTGAATTTCTGATAACCGATACGCAGGGTCTTGATGTCTTCGGCGAAGGCGCTGGACCAGGGCAGCAAGCTGCTGGCCACAGTTGCCAGGAGGCCTCCGACGAGCAGGCGGCGCAGGGGGGAGAAGGGCATGGCGACGCTCCTTGAGCAGGGTGGGAAACGGTGTACCCAGCCTAAGGAGATGGCGTGTGGCTTTCAATTTTTTAATTCCATTTGGTTAGAATGTTTTGTTCTTTTTATATCCTTTTGTGATTGCCTGGTCGTTGACGAAATTTTCACATCCTCTTGCTAGGATTCGGGCCCAACAATAGGAGCCCCGTTCATGCCCATCCTGCGCTGGCGCAGCACCCGCATTGCCCTGACTGTGTCTACCGGCCTGATGGCTGCCACCTTGGGTTTTTTCGCCTGGCAATCGTTCTACCCGGTGCAGGCCGCCAGTGGCTGGCGGGTCGAGGTGCTGCATCGTGACGTGGCCAAGGCCGCTTCGCTGCTGCCCCAGGCCGACGGCAGCCTGCTGGTCAGCCGCGAGCTGGATGATGGCAAAGGCAGCATTCTGAAGATCAGCGCCAGCGGCGACCGCGTGGTGCTGATCGATAACCTGTCCAAGCCCGACGGCATGGTCGCGGTACAGGAGGGTTGGGTGTTCAGCCAGGAAGGTGGTCACGCGCCGGTCAGCCTGTCCCGCGATGGTCAGGTCACCCGCCTGTTCGACGGCGACAGCGTGCAGGGGCTGTATAACGATGGCGATCACCTGTATGCCATCGAAGACCGCAAGGGCAATGGGCGCCTGATGCGTTATGAGTGGGCCAGCGGCCAGCTCGACGTACTGCGCTCGGGGCTGACCGAAACCGAGGGCCTGACCCGTTGCGCCGATGGCCGCCTGCTGTACACCGAAAAGAGCACCGGCATCGTTCGTGCGTTGTCCGAGGACGGTAGGGACCCGGTTGTGGTAGAGGGCCTGCGCCATCCGACCTTCCTGATGTGCGACCAGCGCGGCCTGTGGATCAGCGAAGACAATACCCACCGCGCACGTTTGTTGCGGGTGGACGCTGATGGCACCCAGCACGTGGTGCTGACCTTCCTCAAGGCGCCGCAGTCGATCATCGCCGATGGCAAGGGTGGCTACCTGCTCGCCGAAGGCGGGCGCAATCGCGTGCTGCAACTGACCCCGCCTGCCGACGTGGCCACTGCCCAGCGTTAACTGGGCAGGCGGCGCTTGCGCCCCGGCAGCAGGCCCAGCACCAGCATGCAACCGAGCAGGATCACCAGGCCGCCAGCGGCCTGCAGCAGGCTCAGGGCTTCGCCGAGGAACAGCGCGCCAACCAGCACGGCCACCAGGGTGACCACGAACTCGACGCTGATGGTGCGCGTTGCACCGATGCGCGCCACCAGGCCGAAGTACAGCACGTAGGTGGTGGCGCTCATCACGCTGCCGCTAAGCAGCAGGTACAGCCAGTCACTGGCCTGCGGCAGGCTCGGCACCGGCACGACCAGCAGTAACGGCAAGGTCAGTACCCCACCCGCGAGGAAAGCGCCACCGGTGACGGTCCAGGGGTCTTGCCCGCGCAGGTGCAGGCTGGCGTAGTTGCTGCCGAAGGCTGCGCACAGGCAACCAAATACCGAGGCGAGGCAGCCGTGGATGAAGTCTTCGGTGACCGGCTGCGCCGGGAAGCCCACCAGCATGACGATGCCCAGCACCCCCAATAGCAGGCCGACCAGGCCTTGTGGCGTGATTTTCTCGATGCCCCAGATTCGGCCGATGATCATCGAGAACAGCGGAATGGTGGCGACCAGAATGGCCGACATCGCGGTGCCGATGCGCGGAGTGGCATAGGACAGGCCGATCAGCTGCCCGGCGACCGTAGTGGCGCCGACAACCAGCAAGGGTTTGAGCAGCGGACGCAGGCGCAAGGCACGGCCCAGCAAGGCGGCAAGAATGGCCAGGGTGCCGCCGGCGATGAAGGCGCGCAGGCTGACCGCGCCGACCCAGCCGAAGGCGTGCACCACCTTGAGCACCACGAGGAAGGAAAAGCCCCAGGCGATGGCCAGGAACAGGTAGGCGCCGATATCGCGGGGTTGCATGGGGCAGGGTCCATCCAGGAAGGAGGAGCGCAGGCTAGCGGGTTGTTATAAAGGAACTCAAGAGCGATGTTGCCTGTTCCGGCCCTTTCGCGGGTAAACCCGCTCCCACAGGGGTATCACCGCCCTCAGGTATTGCGCCGCACCTGTGGGAGCGGGTTTACCCGCGAAAAGGCCGGAGCAGGCTACCCAGCCACCATTAGCAAAGACTGCGGCAGCGGGCTCTGCGGATGCTGCGGCTCCTGCAGGCTCAGCAACCGGAACCCGGCCATGTCCAAGGCATTCAGCCAGCTGGCCAGGGTCCGGAAGTACCACGGCATGGGCTGCCAGTCCCCGGCAAACCCGGCAAACGACTCCTCGCGCCAGCCGTCCTGATAATCCCCGTCTGCCACGCTCCAAGGGTGCAAGGTCTGGATCACCAGCACGCCACCGGGCGCCAGCCGAGCTTTCATCGCCGCCAGCAAGGGGATGATGTCTTGTTGCAACAGAGCGAAATTGGCACAGATCAGCGTGTAGCCACGACCAATATCCACTTCATCCGCGGCGAGCTGCGCATAGCTGGCCTGGTGCACGGGCGTCGAGCCTGCGGCCCGCGCCGCCTCGACCAACACGACGTCGCCATCTACGCCAGTCACTTCGATGCCACGATCAGCCAGCGCCCGCAGCAACCAGCCTTCGCCGCAGCCCAGGTCCAGCACACGCTCAGGCTGGCGACCGAGGATCGCCAGCAGGATTGCCTGGTCGGTGACCTGCCGGCGGCTCTCGATGAGGCCGCCACGCACCGTATCTATCCACGACCGGGCATTGTGCTGCCAACTGTGCAGCAGGGCGTCTTCGGGGTTGGGCATGTCGCTGATCCTGAGCAGTGGCACTGCTCAAGCATAGGCGTTCACCGTCGCCTTGTGCGAGGGGGACCGAGCGGGCGCCTGGAGCGCCTCGCGCCCATAGAAGCCCAGGGCGGTGGCCCAGGTGGTCAGCCACACGAAGATGCCGGCCCAGAAGGTATGCGACATGTAGTGCCAGCCTTGCAGTACGCGGGTGGTGCCGTAGACGAAGCCGATCAGCAGGATGGCCACCAGCAGCTTGCGCGCATGCTGCCAGCGGTAACGCAGCGCCACGAAGTACAGCGCCAGCAGGGTGAAACCGCTGGACGCGTGGCCACCTGGCCAGCAACGGCCTTCACCGGCCTTGCTGAACCAGCTGAAGTGCTCGTACCACTCCACGCGCGCCTCTGGGCCACCGTAGAGGGTGGTTTCCACCGGGCAATACACACTGGTGTGGCTTTTCAGGTAGTGAATGACCGTGGTGCACAGGGCAAATGCCACCACCACGAACAGAAAGTCGCGGCGATGACGGTGGGTGAAACGCAGCACCGGGCTGATTCTGGCGGCATTCAGGCCACGGGTGATCAGAGCGTCGGGGTGGTTGGCCAGGCGCGGCCAGATGAACGACAGCAGCGAACCGATGATCGCCGCCTCACCGGTCCAGTTCGGCAGCACGCGCGGCCATTTGTGGGTCAGTTTTTCGAACAACTGGTCATGCAGCAGCGGAAATTGCCCGCTGACGGGATCGAGCAACAGGTTGCTGATCCAGCGGTCGAGTTCGGTGAGATCGAACAGCAGGAACGTGATCACCGCCAGCAGCAGCGGCAAAAGCAAATTGTTGACGTAGAACGCGGTGCGTGGAGAAACGGGCATGCTTACATCCCTGTGCTGCGGTTGAGTGTCTGCCATTGGTTGGCGTTGAGTTGCCCGAGCAAGTGGGCCTTGCCGTTGCTGTCTTTGCTGACGAACAGTGCGCTGGCATAGCCGGCAACCCGTTCGCCGCCGGCGACGCGCAGCTGCCGCTCGAGGTGGTCGATGCAGCCGCTGTGGGTGATCAGCACCAGGTTATGACCCTCGCGCTTGTGAGCCAGGGCAGCGTTGGCAAAGGTACTGTCACAGCGTGCCAGCCAGTCCTGGGTTTCGATGGCCTTGCCAAACACGGCTGATGCCGTCTGCTGGGTGCGCACCTCCGGGCTGCTGAGGATATCGGCGTCGGCCAGGCCCAGCTGGCTGATGCCCTCGCCAACGGCGGTCGCGGCCTGGTTGCCCTCCACGGTGATGCCGGCAGGGTCGCCAAGGCAGGCATGGTTGGAGCGGTCGCAGCGTTCGGCATGACGGAT
The DNA here is from genome assembly GCF_050280885.1 of Pseudomonas sp. NPDC086566. Taxonomy (NCBI): domain Bacteria; kingdom Pseudomonadati; phylum Pseudomonadota; class Gammaproteobacteria; order Pseudomonadales; family Pseudomonadaceae; genus Pseudomonas; species Pseudomonas sp. NPDC086566. The sequence goes on along the minus strand of NZ_JBNNWD010000008.1, from coordinate 25,484 downwards.
CAGGACAATCACCTGGCCGCTGTTCCAGGCGCTGTAAACGCCGTGCTCGCTCATCAGCTGCGCGCTGCCCAGGTTGCTGACATGCGCACGAAGCACATGCCAGAGGCCGAACGCCGTGAAGGCCAGCACCACGGCCAGCAGCCAGGCAGCAGGCAGCTTACGGCCTTTGAGGCGCACAAGGCGCGGGTGCGTCGCGATTACATTTTCCAGCATGCTGCCACTCCGGGGACAAGGCTGGCTGCACCTTATCCTCGGCTTTGTGGCCCGTTAGTGAAGCGGATGTGAAAATTGTCTTGGCCCACAAGCAGGCCCAAGCGGAGGATTTTTTCCGCAGGTTGCGGCAGCTTGTGATGCACAGGGTATGATTCGCGCCCGCAACTGGAGCCCGCCATGGCCAAAGACATCGAAAACCCCTGCGTCGCGCTTTGCCAGCTCAACAGCGAGTTGTGCGTGAGCTGCGGCCGCACCCGTGAAGAAATCCGCAAGTGGCGCGGCATGAAACGCCCGGAGAAGATGGCCACCGTGCAACGCGCGGCCACGCGGATGAAGGCCATCAGCAAGAAGAACGCCAAGCGCCAGGGCAACGACTGAAACCGCTGGACTGTGTAAGATGCAGGCTTCGCAACGTTCGTGAGCTTGCCGTATGGATACCCACTCGCTTCTTGCCTTCACCCTGGTCGCTGCAATCGCCATCGCCAGCCCGGGGCCTGCCACGCTGATGGCCATCAACAACAGCATCAACCATGGCCAGCGCAGTACGCTCTGGTCGTCGCTGGGCAATGGCACGGGGCTGTTCTGCCTGTCGGCGGCGGCCATGCTCGGGCTCGGCGCTTTGTTGGCCAGTTCCGAAATGCTGTTCAACGCGGTCAAGCTGATCGGTGCTGGCTACCTGTTCTACCTCGGTGCCCGGCAGTTGCTCAAGAAAGGCCCGATGCTGGTCGACCAGGCGGCCGCGAAGGTGAGCAAGCCGACCCCGCTGAAGTTGTACAAGTCGGCGTTCCTGACTGCTGTCACCAACCCCAAGGCAACCATGTTCTTCACCGCGCTGTTCCCGCAGTTCATCGACCAGGGCGCGGCGTTGCTGCCGCAGTTCCTGACCCTGACCGGGATCTTCGTGGCGTTGTCGCTGATCTCGCTGACGCTGTATGCGGCGCTGGCGTCGCGGGCCAAGGGTGTGCTCACCCGGCCGGCGCTGTCGCGCTGGGTGAGCCGGGTAGTCGGCACGACCTTCATCGGCTTTGGTACGGCGATTCTCACCATGCGCCGCCAGGCGGCTTCGGCGCCACTCTAGTCCCCGCGTGTCGCTATGTGCCGCCTACATCAAAGGCACGTATACATCCGTTTGCCACTGATCCAGCGGCGTCTGCGGGTAGACACTCAGGTAATGGAAAAACAGCGGATGGTCGCGCAGTTCTTCGTTGCTGCCGGGTAGCCAGTCGCGGTAAAGCGGGTAGAGGGTTTCGCCGATATGGTCAGGCGAGCCTGCATGGCGAATGACGGCACATCGCCCGGCAGGGATGACCCGCTCCTGCACGCCGAAGCTATTGGGCCTTACCGCTTCAGCTATTTCGCCACAGATTGCGAAGTGGAAATCGTCTCCGGGAACGGTGTCAGGGTTGTTGTATGGAATGCCAAAGGTGCGGCTCTGGGCTACCGGCGACTGACCGCTGTGCAGGCGCCATTGGCGAAAGTGTTCGACGCTTTCGCCAAGCAGGCCCGGTGCGCCATGGTGTTCGAGTGCCGCCACGCGGGTTTCGGCAAATTCCACGATACGTATTTGCATGCTGATGCTCCTGGACAAGTGAGGGACCACGAATACCGTACTCCAGGCCTGCCAGTTCGGGGCTTTGGCAAACATACTGGGCGCCCTGCCGAAAGCCCGCTTGAACGCCCTGGAAAACGCCTCGGGGCTTTCGAAACCCGCTGCGAATGCGACTTCCAGCACAGGTGTTGCAGGCGAGGCGACCAGTTGATGTGCCGCGCGCCGAAGCCGAATCAGCTGTACATACCGCGAAACGGGAATGCCGATGTACGCGGAGAACTGCCGATGGAAGTGATACGCCGAGAAGTTGGCGATCCGGCTCAAGGCGTTCACCGACAAGTCGCCTTCGAGATGGCTGTCGATGTAGGCAAGCACGGCTTCGAACCGTCTGGCGTAGGCAGGGCTGGGCTGTATGTCAGTCAACGTACGGAGTCTCTGGAAGTGCGGTGAGCACTAGCATCTGCCGATCAGCCCTGGTCGTGCCTAGCCGTGATTGCTCTATCGCCTGGGTTCAGGCTTGCAGGGCGGCTGTATCGGTGCCGGCAGCGGCAGGTGCCTCGGCATCCAGCTTCAGCCGGTCGGCCTTGCTGATGTACTTCGGTTTGTTGCTCTTGGGCGCCAGTTTGGCATTGGCCTTTTTCTGATGGGCCTTGAGCAGCTGTTTGAGTTTTTTCTGGCGGTTCATCGGGCATCTCTGATGTGCAGCGTAGGTCGGGCATTGTACCTCGGGAACTTCATGCCGGGGGCCCGGTCTGTAGCCTCTCGCCGAATTCACCTGATGCTTCTCTGAGTACCTGCTCCCATGCCAAGCCAGCGCCTGCTGCCCGCCCTGTTCCTGTTGTTCAGCACCGTGGCCTGCCAAGGCGTGCAGGCGGGTTCATACTCGGCACCGGCGCGTAGCAACAAAGCCTCGACCCAGTTGATCGAGGCCGCCTCGCGCCAGTATGAGGAAGGCAAGCTGGACCAGGCCGCCGCCACGCTGGAACGTGCCCTGCAGATCCAGCCGGGCAACCCTGCCACGCTGCACTACCTGGGCGTGCTGCGCCTTGAACAGGGGCAATACGACCAGGCCGAAGTGCTGGCGGTGCGTTCCAACCAGCGGGTCGGCGGCAATACCGCCCTGCGCAATCGCAACTACCAGCTGATCCTGGCCGCGCAGAAGGCTCGCCAGTCGGCAGCGGTGGCGGTCGCCGGCAAGGCGCGCTGAGCCTGAGCTGAAAAGCGAGTGCCGCCCTCAAGGCGGCACTCTCGGTGTTGCGCGGGACTCAGAGCGCCGGCGGCACCCATTCGAAAGTGGGCGCACCATGGTGCCCGTCGGGGTCGTTGGCAATCGGCGTGGCGACCATCTGCAGGGCGGTGCCGGTCATGTCGTGCATGCTGTTGAGGATGGCCGTGTACATGGCGCCGGAGGCCCCATTGAGCGCTTCGGCGATCTGGTACAGCATCAGTGAGTAAAGGCGATTGAACTGCTCGTTGAGTGCCGCCATTTCCGGGTCGCCCAGATAGTCCGTCGCTTTTGGGTTGGCCTTGATCGGGTACACCTCAACGTAGTCCACCTCGAATGCCGCGCCCGTGGGGGGCTGTCGTGGGTCGTCCCCGGGTCGGTAGTGGCGGGCGAACTGGATTTCGCGAAAGCGGAAGAAATGTGCGACTTCCTCGGGCTGACTGAAGTAGCTGTCATCGTCATACACCGCACCGCGAGTGCCTTCGCCCTGGGTGACGATCACCTCGATCGCTTCCCGAGCCAATGCCAGGCTGGTGATCACGATCGGCTTGCCGCCGCCGCCCCAATAGTAGTTCAGCCCCAGCTGGTGCTGTGGATTGCCGCTGAAAACGGCCCGTTCGCCGTAGACTTCGCACAGGGCTGCCAGCTTGTGGGCCAGGGCATCATAGAACTCACCGATGGTATAGCCTGGCACGTCGATTTCCTGCATAGCCTGCAGTTGCGGTGGCTGGCCCCAGCCTTCGGGCAGTTCGATCTCGGTGAAGACCTCGATGCTGGCTGCACTGAACGGGGCGAGGTTGGCCTCGAATTCACGTTCTCTGAACTGCTTGCCCTGGAACTTCAGGGTCAATGGGAACGATGGCACGTTCTGTTCGCTGAACTGCACGCGGCCACCGATGGCCGAAAGCAGGTTGCCGGCGAGCAACAGATGCAGCATTTCTTCCATCATCACGCTGCGTATCAGGTTTGCTGCAACCCGGTTCTTGCCGGGCTTGATGCTGATCAGTGCCGTCATGTAGAGGGGGATGGTCGACAGTTCGATGCCCATGGCCGTGTGCAGCCATTGGCTCAGCTCGCTCTTTTCTTGTTCCAGCGTCTTCATGGGTGACCTCCATTGTCAGGGCTTGCGCGCCGCCGCGGCCAGGTGCTCGCCCAGCCGCAGCGCAAGGGCGGTCAGGGTCAGCGTCGGGTTGACCGCGCCGGTGTTGGGGAACGCAGCGTTGGAGCAGACGTACAGGTTGTCGACGCCGAACAGCTTGAGGTGCTTATCGATCACCCCGTCTTGCGCATTGTCCGCCATGCGACAGGTGCAGGCTGAGTGGTCGGCTCGCCAGGAGATCGATGGCGGGCCGGCTGGCGTGGCCCCCATGCCTTCGAAGATCTTGGCGATGTGGTCGCCAATCTCCTGGATGCGGGTGTTGAAGTCCGGCGACTGGGAGTAGTCGACGATGGTTTCCGGCAGGCCGATACGGTTGCGGATGTCGAGGTTGGTCACGCGATTGTGGTATTCGCTGGGGATCTCGAGCATGCCGTGGATCTGCACTTGCGCAGGCCCGCGCACTGCAGCATCGATGTCGGCGCGGAGCATGCCGCTCTGCATCATCTGCGCGATGCTCAGGGTCTTGCCGTTGACAAGGCTGGTGTACGTGCTGGGCGGGTTGATCAGGATGAACTTGCCCTTGGCCTGCTCCTGCGGGCTGTCGAAGTAGCGGCTGCACAGCGTCGGGAAGTCCATTTCCGGCTGCAGGCGCTGCGGGTTGTCGTCTACCGTGGCAGTGAAGATGAAGTAGGGGTGGGTGATGAAGTAGCGGCCAACCAGGTCGTGGTCATTGCCGACCCCGTTGGGCCAGTAAGCCGAGCGCGAGCGCAGCAGCAACTTGGGCGATTCGATGGCACCGCCGGCAACGATGACCGTGGAGGCATCGATGGTCAGCCGTTGGCCGCTCATCTTGTCCAGACAGGCAACGCCGCTGGCGCGCTGCTTCGAGGCCATCAGGACCTCTTCGACAACGCAGTTGTCGAGCACCCGCAGGTTGGGGAAGTTGCCCCAGTCGAGCATGTCGTTCAGGTAGTTAGGGGCGGCATAGCGCGCGCCAAACGGGCAGTACTTGCACGTGCCAGTGGTCTTGCAGGGGGCATGGCGCGAAGTGGTGTCGGTACTGCCGTGGCGCGCGATCGGCACGTGAGCGGTGCTCATCCCCAGGGCCGTCATCGCCTGGTGGGCAGGCTGGTCTTCGAGGGTGTAGGGAAAGGCGGGGAAAGGGTAGTCCGCCGAGCGAGGCGGGTCTTGGTCGCTGGAGTCGCCGGACACCCCGATGTAGCACTCGGCCTGGTGGTAGTAAGGTTCCAGTTCGGCGTAGTCCAGTGGCCAGTCGGCGCCCTGGCCAGTATTGCTTTTCAGCCTGAAGTCTTCGGCCTTGAGGCGAAACGACCAGCCGCCCCAGTGGATGGTCGAGCCGCCGTAGGTCATCACTCTGGCACCGGCCAGCGGCACCACCGTCGCCCCGACATTGCGGTTTTCGCCGGGGGCATCGCGCTCCGGATAAGCGAGATCGTTGTACTTGTAGTAAGGCAGTTTCGCGTAGGCGTTGCCCGAGACCATGAAGTCGTCCCACAGCGCCTGGTCCTGCATCTTGACCCGGGTACCGGCTTCGATGATCAGGATGTCGCGCTGCGGGTCATCCTGGAGCAGGCGGCTGGCCAGCGCGGCGGCGGCAACCCCCGACCCTATGATCAGTACGTCCGTGTTCATCGTGGCGACTCCTGGGTGGTTCTGTAGGGCGCGGGTTCACCGGGGATGAATGCGCCGGCAATGTAGCTGAGGTAATTCACTGCACCGGTGAAGGCCTTGAAGCCCCCTTGCGAGACCTGGAAGGCGATGAACTCGTTGGAGACCTTTTGCCTGGCCAAGGCCAGTGGTGTTTCCGGCGGGCTCTGGTTGGCGGCGGGGTCGGTGAACAGGGTCTTGTAGGCTTGCGCCTTGCCCACTTCGGCGATCAGCGCGTCCAGGGTGTGTTTGGCCTGGGTGTAGATGCTGCGGTACTCAGGATGCAACCGGATGCGGTTGTCCATGAACACGAACAACCTGGACTTGTACTGCTGCGGGGCTGGCAGGTTGCCCCAGAAAGTCGATATCTGCTCGAAGACTTCGTACATCGCCTCGTAAACCTCGGTGGCCATGGGCTCGGCGCCAAGGTTGGCCGGATGGTTGACCTGTTGCTGGTACATGTGCGGATTCTCCCTGACATCATGCGAACGAACGCGCCGCAGTGCACGGCCGGCAAATGCCCGTGCACACGGAAACCGCGCCAGCGGGCGAGGGGCGTCAGCCCCCAGGCCAGGTGACGTGCGTACTATTGACGGCGTGGCTAGATCATCAGCGTGACCGGGCGGTCACGTAGGCTTCTGCTGAAGGTTGCCGGCAAGGGACACGCTCAGCGTGTAGTCGTAGCGGTTCTCGCCACTCCCTTGCGGGCTGCCGATTTCACAGTTGAGTCCAGCAGCTTGAGCCACAACGATGTAAGGCTCCCAGGTGCCAGGCTGCGACCCGGAGTTGATCACGCAGTTGATGTCGGGGTTGTCCGTCAGGTACAGGGTGAAGAAGACATTGCCATCACTGTCCCACAGGCCGGTGGTGACAGGGCCGGCAGTGGCGGGGGTGAAGATACTGATCTGGCCACCGTAGCTGGCGCCGCCATTGTCGCTGGCGAACGAGACACCCAGGTCGAGGCTGCTGGAGATGCTGAAATTGCACGTGAGGCTGGAGCTGGCGGGCATGATTCTCTCCTTGTAATCATCAGACGCTAAGGCCCTACATTATTCGTGGGCAAATGCAGTGTAGTAGCCATTTGCCAAATGCCAATGGCCAGCCATCTGCCCGCTTTGCCGCCCGGGAGCAGCGCCTCAGGTTGGGTGCAGCTTACTGGCCAGTCACTGCTCTATTGATGAATAACATTCCATTTTCATGTGATCATTTGCCAATAATTGTTTTTTGGGAATGAATAAACTGGGAGGCCACTAACAGGAGCTTCCCAATGTCCGCTTACGAATCAACCGCACAGGTTGCTTCCACTTCCAGAAACGCAGGAATCAGCATCGCGATCCTGGCCGTTTCTGCGTTTCTCATCGTCACCACTGAATTCCTCATCGTAGGGCTGCTTCCGGCGCTGGCCAGGGACCTGAACATTTCGATTGCGGTGGCCGGGCAACTGGTGACGCTGTTTGCCTTTACCGTGATGGTTTTCGGTCCGCCGCTGACGGCGGCGCTGTCGCACCTTGAGCGAAAGAAGCTGTTCATCGGCATCTTGCTGCTGTTCGCCGTGGCCAATGCCGTTGCCGCCGCTTCGAGCAACGTCTGGCTGCTTGCCGTGGCCCGCGTGGTGCCTGCCCTGGCGTTGCCGGTATTCTGGGGCACGGCCAGCGAGACCGCCGGGCAACTGGCCGGGCCGCAGCGGGCGGGGCGGGCTATCTCAAGGGTGTATCTGGGGATTTCGGCGGCCATGCTGCTGGGCATTCCGCTGGGTACAGTGGCGGCCAATGCGATCGGCTGGCGAGGGGCTTTCTGGCTGCTCGCCGGGCTGTCGTTGCTCATGGCTGTGGCCATGTCGGTCTGCATGCCGCGCGTGGCGCGCACGGCCAAGGTGGATTTCCTCAAGCAGGCACGGATTTTCAGGGAACCGCGTTTCCTGGCCAACGTACTGCTTTCGGTGGTGGTGTTCAGTGCCATGTTCATCGCCTACACCTACCTGGCCGACATCCTCGAGCGTGTCGCCAACGTGGCCCCGGCCGATGTCGGCTGGTGGATGATGGGCTTTGGCGCGATTGGCCTGCTGGGTAACTGGCTTGGCGGCAGGGCCGTCGACCAGTCGCCGATCAAAGCCACCATCGGCTTTCTCGTGCTGCTTGCGCTGGGCATGGCCGCGGCCGTTCCGCTGGCTCAAGACGGCTGGCTGTTCTGTGTTGCGCTTGGGCTGTGGGGCATCGCCAATACAGCGCTTTACCCGGTCAGCCAGGTGCGGGTCATGCATTCGGTCAGCCACGCACAGGCGCTGGCGGGCACCAGCAATGTCTCGGCGGCCAATGCCGGCATTGGAGTGGGTGCGATCGTCGGCGGCATGACCGTGTCGAACCTCGGCGTCGGCTACCTCGGCTATGTGGCTGCTGCTGTTGCGCTGTTCGCAACGCTGCTGGCGCTGGTCATTCGCCACCTTGAGCGCTAGGGCAGGGCGGTCAGCTGCCACCAGGCCGGCTGCCATGGGGTGTCAGCCGTGGCAGCAAATAGTCCAGCAGGGCGCGGACCTTGGGCTGGTTCTCGCGGCTTTTCAGCCAGACAAGGTTCATGGGCAGGCCATCCGTTGCCAGTTCAGGCAACACCTCGACCAGCGTGCCCTGATCGACGTGCCGCTGGGTCAGCCAGGTGGGTAGCTGACCGATGCCATGCCCGGCGAGCACCGCGGCCACTTCGCCTTCGCCATCACCCACGGCGATGCGTGCTTGCGGCGTTCGCCGCTCCATCTCTCCCGGCTGCCGGCCTTTGAAGAACCACGGGCTGACCTGGCCGTCGCCGTGACCATAGCCGACGCAGTGATGCTGGTCGAGATCAGCTTCGCTTTGCGGGGCACCGTGCTGGGCAAGGTAGTCGGGTGAGGCGCAGAAGATCAGGCGCTGGGCGCCGAAATACTGATGGCCAAGGCTGGCTGGCCAGGCATCCGCGCCGCCGATGCGCACGACGATGTCGATGCCTTCGTGCTGCGGGTCGATAAAGCGGTCGGTAAACGAGATGTGCGGTCGCAGCAACGGATGCTGGTGGATGAACTCCAGGATCAGCGGCAGCACATGCAACCTGCCATACGAGGCTGGCAAGTCTATCCGCACCTTGCCGTGAGGCTCGTCGCCCTCGGCGCTGAGCGCATGCTCCACCTGTTCCAGGTCGGCCAGTACCGACGTACAGGTGCGGTAGAACGTGATACCCGCCTCGGTCAGCGCCAAGGTGCGGGTGGTACGGTTGAACAGCCGTACCCCAAGGCGCTGCTCCAGGCGCGCGACACTCTTGCTCACAGCCGACCCCGTGAGGTTAAGCCGTTCAGCCGCGGCAGTGAAACTGCCCAGGTCAGCGACCGCGACAAAGACGTCGAGGCCCTTCAGCCGTTCAGATGAAAACACTCACGCCTCCCGTTGAGCGCCATGGAACAGGAATTGCTGGTAACACTGTAAAGCTGACCAGGCGGGGGATACGCCCATGCTCGTGGAAGACCACTGCTTCATGTTCCTCGTGGTGATGATCGTGCTGGCCGTGGATGCGGTGGCGCTCACCCTTTATTGGCGCAGCAAACCCTGACCCCAGCCTCGGGGGCAGGATACCCCCTGGTCGGGGCCTTTGCGATGAATGATCGACTGGCAGCGCTTCCAAACCTGCGATGACGGCGGTAGCCTCGGTAGACCTTCGCCGATAGAAATTCCATTCCCATGGCTGCTGGTTTTCCCGGGTTGCCGTCACTCAATGCGCTGCGTGTGTTCGAAGTGGTGGCGCGTCAGTTGAACTTCCGCCTCGCCGCCGAGGAGCTGGGCGTCACCCAGGCGGCGGTCGCCCAGCAGGTGCGCGGGCTGGAAGCCAGCCTGCAGGTACGCCTGTTCGAGCGCCTGCCACGGGGCGTCAGGCTGACCGACGCCGGGCGTGGCTATGCCGCGAGTATCCGCAGCGCCTTGGGCATGATCGACGAAGCCACCCGGCTGCTGCGCCCGGCGCCTTCCCAGCTCACGGTCAGCGTGACGCCGACTTTTGCTTCGAAGTGGCTGATTCCAAGGCTCGGCCATTTCGCCGAGGCCTACCCCGACATCGACCTGCGTCTGCTGGCCAGCGAACGCCTTGCACACTTCCATACCGATGGCGTCGACATCGCCGTGCGCTACGGTCAGCCGCCGTTCGCTGGCGGGCTGAACGCAGAGCTGCTGATGGAGCAGCGCATCGTCGCGGTGGCGAGCCCGGCACTGGTGGCTGAAATGGGCAGGCCAGACAGCTTTGCCGCGTTGCAGCGATACGTCGCCTTGCACGATGGGCACAACTTCTGGCCGCAATTCACCGCCGCGTTGTTCCCTGCGCATCCGAAGCCGACGGCCAAGAGTGTGCGCTTCAACCAGACATCGCTGGCCATCGATGCTGCCATCGGCGGGCAGGGTATCGCCCTCGCCAGCCATGCATTCGTCACGGACGACATCGCTGCGGGCAGGCTGGAGCAGGTGTTTGCCCAGCAGCTGCGGCTGGACAAGGCCTTCTACCTGGTCTGGCCACGCAGGGCGCAGGAGGCGCCAGCGCTGGGCTTTGTCAGGGCGTGGCTGAAAAGGCAGGTAGGCGATAGTTAATCTACTGCATGCGCAAACCTTGACTGCCTCCCTCTGCCAGTGGGTCGCTGCTAGTGTGATGGAACTCGCACCTGCGCAGTTCCATTACCCGAGGAGGCAACATGTCTGTAGAAAAAGTGGCAATCATCACCGCCGGTGGCAGCGGCATGGGCGCAGCAGCGGCACGTCGTTTGGCCGCTGACGGGTTCAAGGTGGGCATCCTGTCCTCATCGGGCAAGGGCGAGGCGCTGGCCGCCGAGCTTGGCGGCATTGGCGTCACTGGCAGCAACCAGTCGGTCGAGGACCTGCAGCGCCTTGTAGAGGCCGTGGTCGAGCAATGGGGGCGCATCGACGTGCTGGTCAACAGCGCCGGCCACGGCCCCCGTGCACCCATCCTGGAAATCAGCGACGAGGACTGGCACAAGGGCATGGACACCTACCTGCTCAATGTCATCCGCCCGACGCGGCTGGTGACGCCTCACATGCAAAAACAGCAGGGCGGGGTCATCATCAACATCTCTACCGCCTGGGCGTTCGAGCCGGTTGAGTTGTTTCCCACATCGGCGGTGTTCCGTTCAGGCCTGGCCGCCTTCACCAAGATCTTCGCCGACAATTTTGCCGGGGATAATGTGCGCATGAACAACGTCCTCCCCGGCTGGATCGACAGCCTGCCGGCCACCGAGCAGCGCCGCGACAGCGTACCGCTCAAGCGCTACGGTACCAGCGAAGAGATCGCCGCCACCATCGCCTTCCTCGCCAGCGACGGTGCTGCCTATATCACCGGGCAGAACATCAGGGTTGATGGGGGCGTGACGCGGAGCGTCTGAGCAAGTCGTTTGAGGGGAGGCCGGGAAGTGTTCGCCGTGGCAGTTATGGCGCCTGTGAGATCGAGCGCCGCCCGCGCGGCATACACTTGCAAGCCCAGATACCAACTTTACGTTTTGCGACAAATTTTTTACGTTTGCCGTTATAACGTTACGCCGCTCGTCACCGGTGGCCGTCAGCTCCCTCGGCTCATGACTTGCGAAGCCTGGTATTCCTGGAGTCTTAATGAGAGTCGATCTAGACACTGAGGCCGCCGACCTCGATGCGTACCCGCGATTTCAGCGTGCGACTGTCCATGCGCGCACGTTGAGGCAGTTGATGTACCTGGCGCTGGCAGCTGCGCTGCTGCTGGCGCTACTGCAGGGGCTGATCGGCATTTTCAGCCCGGACTCGTACTGGCGTGCCCTGCTGGCCGTCAACAGCGCCGTGTTGCTGCTATTGGCGGGCGCCGCGCAGTCGGCCTGGCAGGTGGCCAGCTGGCGCGCGACCGCCATGGGCCAGGTGCCGGCCCCGCTGCTGTTCTGGCGCACAGCCAGCGAAAGCGTCGAGCCCGAGTCGCTCAGCCGCTTTGATCGCTGGTGCCGGGACGTGGCCGATGCCTGCCGACGGCAATGGCGCAGGCTCGGCGCAGAAACCCCCTGGCTGATTGGCTTGGCGTGCCTGGCACTGCTGCTGGTGACGGGGAGCTGGCGCTTCGATCTGCCGACACCGACGGCGGCAGGGCAGGTGACCTGGGTTGCCATCGGCTTCTTGGCCGTTTTTGCGTTCTGCCTGGTCGTGCTCGAACGCCACCTGATGGCTGAAAGCGAGGCGACCTGGCCCGAAGCCGCAGCGCTTGCCGCTAGCTTGCGGCTGGTCATCGCTGTGCAGGTACTGAGCATTGCCTGCCTGGTCTGTGTTGACGGTGAACGCCTGTGGCCGGCCCGTCTGGCCGTGCTGATCGGCCTGTTGCCCGGCCTGGCAGCGCTCGAACTGCTGACCCGGGCAGTGCTGGCCATGTTCCGCCCTTCGCGCCCGGATGAAGAGCCGGCGCTGGTGGCGCGCAGCCTGGCGGGCGACTTGCTGCAATGGCCGCCGCGGCCATTGGCCGTGCTGCAGGATGAACTGCATGAGCGCCTGGGCATCGACCTGCGCCAGGTGTGGGCTTTCGCTTTCATGCGCCGGGCGTTCCTGCCGGTGGCCGCGCTGGTGGCCTTGGTCGGCTGGTTGCTGACCGGCATCATCGAGGTGCCGACGAACAATCGTGGGGTCTACGAACGCTTTGGCAACCCCGTGGCGGTCTATCCGCCTGGCCTGCATGTCGGCTTGCCGTGGCCGTTTGGCAAGGTGTTGCAGGTCGACAACAGCATCATCCATGAACTGGCGACCACGACGGCCGAGGGCGTCAGCGAGCCCTTGGCCGCAGCCGATGGTGCGCCGCCGGCAACCGCCAACCGGCTGTGGGACGCCACCCACCTGAGTGAGAATTCGCAAGTCATCGCCGGTGCCGATGGCGGGCGTCAGGGCTTCCAGATCGTCAACATGGATGTACGCTTCATCTACCGCATCGGCCTGAGCGACGCCGCCGCGCTGGCGGCGGCCTATCACACGGCCAATGTCGAGCAACTGCTGCGCAGCGTCGCCAATCGGGTGCTGGTCCACGATTTTGCCGGGCGCTCGCTGGATGGCCTGCTGGGGGCCGAACGTGCCGAACTTGGCCGTGACATCGGTCGTGCGGTGCAGGCCGACCTCGACCGCATGGACACCGGGGTGGAGTTGCTGGCGACCTCTGTGGAGGCCATCCACCCGCCAGCCGGTGCGGCCAACGCCTATCATGCCGTGCAGGCCGCGCAGATCACCGCCCAGGCGTTGGTCGCCCGTGACCGTGGGCGGGCCGCACAGAAGCTTGACGAAGCCCGCCAGAGCGCCACGTCGCTGACCGACAAGGCCATGGCCGACGCCCATGACACCCAGACCAGCGCCGACACTGCCGCGCTGCGCTTCGACGCCGAGCATACCGCCTGGCGGCATGCAGGCCAGGCGTTCATCCTCGAACAGTACCTGGAACGGCTGGCCCAAGGCATGGCGCACGCGAGCAGCCTGATCATCGATCACCGGCTGGCGGCAAACCAGGCGCCGACCCTGGATCTGCGCAGCTTTGCCGCCCCCATCGACCCATCGCAACCGAAACCCGCATCCGGCCGTACCCAGGAGCGTAACCCGTGAGTTCCCATACCGCACATGGTCATGACCACGACCACGACCACGACCACCATCAAGACCATGCTGATACCAACCACCGTGCCCGGCCCGCCTGGGTACGGGTCGGGGTAGCGTTGCTGCTGGTCCTGATCATGGCCGCAACGGCCTGTCTGGTGCAGGTTCGTGTCGGCGAAGCAACGGTCATCACGCGCTTCGGCAACCCGTCGCGGGTGCTCATCGAGCCCGGGCTCAACTGGCGTTGGCCCGTGCCGTTCGAGGCCGCAGTGCCGGTCGACCTGCGCCTGCGCACGACCTCCAGCGGGCTGCAGGATGTCGGCACGCGGGATGGCCTGCGCATCATCGTGCAGGCCTATGTCGCCTGGCAGGTGGCAGCGGATCCGCAGAGCATCCAGTTGTTCATGCGCGCGGTGCAGAACCAGCCTGACGAGGCGGCGCGGCAGATTCGCACCCTGGTCGGTTCGGCCCTGGAAACCACGGCCAGCGGTTTCGAACTGGCCGATCTGGTCAACGTCGATGCCAGCCGGGTGCGCATCGATGCCTTCGAGCAGCGCCTGCGTGAGCAGATCGAGCAGCAGTTGATCACCAGCTACGGCGTGCGCGTGGTGCAGGTGGGCATCGAGCGCCTGACCTTGCCCAAGGTCACCCTCGAAGCCACCGTGGACCGCATGCGCGCCGAACGCGAGACCATCGCCACCGAGCGCACCGCTGAAGGCAAACGAAAAGCGGCCGAGATCCAGTCGGCTGCCGAGCGTGATGCGCGCATCCTGCAGGCCGACGCCAGCGTCAAGGCCGCGCAGATCCAGGCACAATCGCAGGTGCAGGCCGCGGACATCTACGGCAAGGCCTATGCCGGTGCGCCGCAGCTGTACACCTTGCTGCGTTCGCTCGACACCCTCGGGTCGGTCATCAACCCTGGCACGAAGCTGGTGCTGCGCACCGACGCGGCACCGTTCCGCGCGCTGGCAGAGGGGCCTGTGCTGCCTGCGGGGGTTGCCCATGGCCAGCCGTGAGCCGTTGTCGGCCAGGCTGCCCGCCGGCCCCTGGCTGCAATCAGGGCGCATCGGTTTCGTGGCGCTGTACGTGGTGGCGTTGTTGGCAGCGGTGGGCTGGCTGTTTGGCAATGTGCGGCAGATAGGGCCGGAAAACCGTGCGGTGGTCTTGCGCCTGGGGGTCGAGGAGCGCATCCAGAATGCGGGCTTGTTGCTGGCCTGGCCCGAACCCTTCGAGCAGGTGGTGATGTTGCCTTCGGCAGCGCGGGTCAGCGAACGCCGGGTGGACTTGCTGCTGCGCTCGGAACTTGCACAGAAGTCCGACAAGGATGGCACGCTGGCCAGCGATGCCACGGCGGGCTCCGGTTACCTGTTGACCGGCGATGCCGGGGCGGTGCAGCTGGACGTCCGGGTGTTCTATACCGTCAGCGATCCCTACGCCTATGCGCGCCAGGGGCCGCATGTGGAGCCCGCGCTGGACCGCCTGGTGGAGCGCAATGCTGTGCAGGTCTGCGCCTCGCGCGACATGGACGCGATCCTGGTCGCGCGCCCTGAGCTGGTTGGCGCTGATGCCGGGCTGGCCAGCCAGCGTGAGCGTCTGCGTGGCGACCTGCAACAGGGCATTAACGCCAGCCTTGCCCGGCTGCGTTCGGCCGGTGCCAGCCTGGGGGTCGAGGTGGTGCGGGTCGACATCCAGTCGTCGCTGCCATGGTCGGCCGTCAGCGCCTTCAATGCGGTGCTCACCGCCAGCCAGCAGGCCGAGCAGGCGGTGGCCAGGGCCCGTAATGATGCTGCGCGGCAACTGCAGCAGGCCACCCAGGCCGCCGACCGCACCGTGCAAGTGGCCCAGGCCGAAGCCAGCGAGCGGCTGTCCCGCGCCCAGGCCGCCACCGCGACGATCGTTGGCTTGGCCCAGCAACAGGATCCGCAATTGCTGCTGCGCCTCTACCGCGAGCGGGTGCCGGCGATACTGGCGCGCGCCGGGTCGGTCACCACCGTCAACAAGGATGACGCCGGGCGCATGATCCTGCAGGGGCCAGCGCAATGAGTTCGACGCTTTATTCCCATTTCTGGAGCGGCTCGCGATGAGTACTCACCATTGTCAGGGTCACGGGCACCATCACCATGCCCATACCCACCTCACCTCCGGTTTGCTGTCGCAGGCCGAACAGCGGTCAGCCGCACGCCAGTTGAGCCTGGCGATGCTGGCCCTGGGGTTGCTGGCACTGGGGCTGGCCTGGCGCTGGCTGGCGCCGAGCCAGGAGGGGGTCAGCCAGCTGCTGCTCGGCGCCGCCTCGTTGCTGGTTGCCGTCCCGGTATTGCGCTCGGCCTGGTACAGCCTGCTGCACCCGAGCCTGCATGGCCTCACCGATCAACTGATCGCCCTGGCCATGCTGGGCGCCTGGGCAACCGGCGACCTGGCCACGGCGGCGCTGCTGCCGATCATCATGATCTTCGGTCACATGCTCGAAGAGCGCAGTGTGCTGGGTTCGCAAGAGGCCATTGCTGCGTTGGGGCAACTGACCCGCAGCCATGCGCGGCTGATCGACGCCGATGGCCAGGTGCGCGAGGTCGATAATGCCAGCCTCAAGCCAGGCGACCAGGTCGAGGTGCGCGCCGGTGACCGTGTGCCTGCAGACGGGCGTGTCCTGCAAGGCCAGGCCAGCCTGGACACCGCGCCGATCACCGGCGAGGCGGTGCCGCTGGAGGTGGCCAGTGGTATGGATGTCCACGGCGGTTCGATCAATCTGGATGGGCTGCTGCGGGTAGAAGTCACCCGGGTTGGCGATGATTCCACCTTGGGCAAGGTTATCGCCCTGATGCAGCGCGCCGAGCAAGCCAAACCGCCCATCACCCGGCTGCTCGAACGCCACGCCGGGCGCTACCTGGTGCTGGTCTTGCTGATTGCCGCCGTGACCTGGTTCATCACCCGCGATGCCCAGGCCATGCTGGCCGTGCTGGTGGCTGCCTGCCCGTGCGCGCTGGTGCTGTCGGCGCCGGCGACAGCGGTGGCGGGGATTGCCGTCGCTGCCCGGCATGGCATCCTGATTCGCGGTTCGGCCTTCCTCGAGGAACTGGCCGACCTGTCGTCACTGGTGATCGACAAGACCGGCACGCTGACCTATGGCGACCTGCGTCTGCGCAATGTGGTCGGTACTGCGGCGACCGTGCCGCAGGGCGAAATCGTCAAGCTCGCGGCCAGCCTTGGCGCCGCCAGCAGCCACCCGGTCAGCCGCGCCCTGGCGGCGCTGGTACCCCATGAGCAGCACCTGGCGCTGCTGGACATTCATGAACGCCAGGGCTTTGGAGTAGTGGCGCACACGGCCGAGGGTGAAGCGGCCCTGGGCCGCCCGGAGCTGTTCCGCCAGCTCGGCCTGGTGGTGCCGCCGGTGCCCGAGCATGACGGCCCGATTGCCGGCCTGGCGCGAAACGGGCAGTTCCTTGCCTGGCTGCTGCTGGCCGACAACGTTCGGGCAGAGTCTGCAGAGGCCATGCAGCAGCTGCGCGAGCTTGGCCTGCAGCGTCAGTTGCTGCTGACCGGCGACCGTAGCCGTGTCGCCGAAGCCATTGCCGGGCAGGTCGGCATGACGCGTGTGGTGGCCGAAGCGCTGCCGGAAGACAAGATGCACCACGTCAACCAGGAGCTGCAGCTGGGCTTCCGCCCGTTGGTCGTGGGCGATGGCATCAATGACTCGCTGGCGCTGAAGGCCGGCGTGGTCGGGGTGGCCATGGGGGCTAACGGAGCCGACATTGCCCTGGCGGCGGCGGATATCGTGCTGATCAACGGCGACCTGCGGCGCCTGGCGACCTGCATTCGCCTCAGCCGCCAGTGCCGACGCACGCTTCAGGTGAACGTATTGATCGGCCTGGGTTGGACCTTGGCGATTGTGGTCGCCGCCGCGTTCGGCCTGCTGGGCGCCGCGGGTGCGATGATCGCCGCGCTGCTGCACAACCTCAGTACGCTGTTGGTGCTGACCAACGCCGGGCGCCTGTTGCGTTATGACGAACGGCTCGGGCAGAGCAACGCGCTACCGGCGACCACGCCCTAGCCAGAAGCCCACGGCAAGCAACATCTGTGCGGTTACCGAACACAAGCCGTATTGGTGCGCTCAAGCCTGCGGCGGCGACTCCGATAGCTGCTGACCCACCGTCGAAACCTCGACCAGAAGTGGCATCAGCCAGCACAAAAGGAGTACCGCACGCATGTTTGCCGACCTGAAGATCCGTACCGGAATGTTCTGGGTGCTGTTGTTGTTCAGCCTGACCTTGTTGTTTTCCACCGTCAGTGCCTGGCGTGCGGCGCTGGGCAGCGACGAACAGATCACCGAACTCGATCAGACCGCGCACCAGTCGGACCGGCTGAACAATGCCCTGCTGATGGCGATCCGCTCCAGTGCCAACGTGTCTTCGGGCTTCATCGAGCAGCTCGGTGGCCACGACGAGAGTGCGAACAAGCGCATGGCGATGTCGGTCGAGCTGAACGACAAGAGCCAGAAGCTGGTCGACGAGTTCGTCGAAAACACCCGCGAGCCGGCGCTGCACGCAGTGGCCAGCGAGCTGCAAGCCACCTTCGCCGAGTACGCCAGGGCGGTGGACGGGCAGCGCGAAGCTACGCGCCAACGCTCGCTGGAGCAGTATTTCAAGGTCAACACCGACGCCGGCAACGCCATGGGCCGGCTGCAGGCGCTGCGCCAGCAACTGGTCGCAGCCTTGACCGAGCGCGGGCAGCAGATCATGCAGGAGTCCGACCGTCGCCTGGAGCGTGCGCAGCAGCTGAGCCTGGGGTTGTTGGCGGTGACATTGGTGCTTGCCGGCCTGTGCTGGGCCTTCATCGCCCAGCGTGTGCTGCACCCGCTGCGTGAGGCGGGCCGGCATTTCCAGCGTATTGCCAGTGGCGACCTGAGCGTGCCGGTGCAGGCTCGGCAACGCAACGAGATCGGCCAGCTGT
The DNA here is from genome assembly GCF_050280885.1 of Pseudomonas sp. NPDC086566. Taxonomy (NCBI): domain Bacteria; kingdom Pseudomonadati; phylum Pseudomonadota; class Gammaproteobacteria; order Pseudomonadales; family Pseudomonadaceae; genus Pseudomonas; species Pseudomonas sp. NPDC086566. The sequence continues at coordinate 7,194 of NZ_JBNNWD010000008.1, read as the reverse complement.
TCCATGAACTGGAACGTATGCAGCAGAGCCAGCGCGATACCTTGGGCAAGATCAGCAGTTGCACCCGACAGCTGGCCGATGCGGCAGGAGCCTTGAATGCCGTCACCGAGGAAAGCGCCAACAACCTGCGCCAGCAAGGCCAGGAGCTGGAACAGGCGGCCACCGCCGTCACCGAAATGACCACGGCCGTGGAAGAGGTCGCACGCAATGCCGTCACGACCTCCCAAGCGACCCATGAGTCCAACCAGCTGGCGGAGAAAAGCCGTCAGCAGGTCAGCGACAACATCGACGGCACCCAGGCCATGACCCGCGAGATCCAGACCAGCAGCGGCCATCTCGAGCAGCTGGTGGGGCAGGTGCGCGATATCGGCAAGGTGCTCGAGGTGATCCGTTCGGTGTCCGAACAGACCAACCTGCTGGCTCTCAACGCAGCCATCGAGGCCGCCCGCGCCGGGGATGCCGGGCGCGGCTTTGCGGTGGTGGCCGATGAGGTGCGCACACTCGCTTACCGCACCCAGGCCTCGACCCAGGAAATCGAGCAGATGATCGGCCGCGTGCAGCAGGGGACCGAGGCGGCGGTCGCCTCGATGCAGGCCAGCACCAGCCGGGCCCAGTCGACACTGGACGTCACCCTGGCTTCAGGCCAGGTGCTGGAGGGGATCTACAGCGCCATCGGCGAGATCAACGAGCGCAACCTGGTGATCGCCAGCGCAGCCGAAGAGCAGGCGCAGGTGGCGCGTGAGGTGGACCGCAACCTGTTGAACATCCGCGAGCTGTCGAGCCAGTCGGCGGCGGGTGCGCAGCAGACCAGCGAGGCCAGCCAGGCGTTGTCAGGGCTGGTTGGGGAGATGACGGCCCTGGTGGGCCGGTTCAGGGTCTGAAGCGCCCACCTGCGGCCTTGCAAACAGATATACTCCGCGGCCGTTTCGAGCATCCAGGAGTCGTTCATGCAGCAGGTTCTGCTCATCGTTGATGTCCAGTCCACCTTCAGCCCCCCCGAATGGCTGGTGGACGGGATTCGTCTGTTGTCAGCGAGGATTCCGTCGTTCGCCTCGGTCGAATTGCACGATGAGCAGGTGACGCCGTTCCAGCGCCAGCTCGGTTGGCACCCGGCAGCCGAGGACGAGTGCCTGGTCGAGGTGGACCAGGTGTTCATCAAGCATGGCTATGGCCAGACCGCCGAGACCATCGCCCACCTGCGCCAACTGGGTGTGCAGCGCGTGCTGGTGTGCGGCATGCAGACCGAAACCTGCGTACTGGCGGCGGGCTTTGCGCTGTTCGATGCCGGGCTCTGCCCGACCCTGGTGACCGACCTGACCGTCGGCTCATCGCTGGACCGCTCCGGCAAACTGGGGACCGACCTCTGGAAGCACCACTTCGGCAACGTGACCACGCGGGCCGAGGTGATGGCCGAACTCGCGCAGTCGGGCGCCTGAGAAAACCGCGAAAAGCCAGCGCGCATCGTTTAGCATGGGGGCGCCGATGCACCTGGCCCTTCTCCTTATCGACATGCTCTGGCTTGCCATGACCGCCTTCTACCTCAAGTTTCTCATCACTCCCACGCTCATGTTGGCCATCTCGCTGGCGGCCAGGCGCTGGGGCACGCAAATCGGCGGGCTGCTGTCCGGGCTGCCGGTTACCTCAGCCTTGGTCGTGCTGTTCCTGAGCCTCGAACAGGGCCCTGGTTTTGCCTTGCAGGCAGTGCCTGGAGCGTTGGCCGGCCTGGCGGCGGTGCAGGCGACCTACCTGTTCTACTACCAGGTGACGCGACGGATCGGTGCATTGCCTGGTTGCATCGCCGCGCTGGCGGTTTACGCGGCCATGGCTGCCTTGATGAGCCACCTGGGTTGGCTGGCGTTGTCGGTGGTGGTGACCCTCGCGCTGCTCGCCCTGATCATCGTCGTCACCTCGCAACCGGCGCCGGCCGCTGATGCCAAGGTGGTGCAACTGCCGCGCTGGGTGATCCCGATGCGCATGCTCACGGCCACCGCGCTGCTGGTGGCGATCACCGCCAGCGCCGAATGGCTCGGGCCGGTGGCCAGCGGCCTGCTGGCGCCGATCCCGGTGATCGCCTGGCCGCTGGCGGTGTTCGCCCATGTTCAGGGCGGGCACCATGAATTGGGCGCGATCGTGCGCGGCAACGCCATTGGCGGCGTGGGCGTGTTGGGGTTCTACCTGACAGTGCACAGCTTCATCGCGCAGTGGGGTACCGTGCCGGCCATTGCCGTCGCTGTGCTGCTGGCCGTGGCGGCCACCTTTGCCCTGGCCAGGCTGCTGGGCCGCCGCTGACCTCTGCACCCAGGCAGGCGCTTGTATCGTTCTGTATCAAGGCGCCTGCTACGCCAACTTGCTTACAAATCCTTCGCTCTGCTGATACGCCCGGGATACATCCCTGGGGCCAAATGAACCAGCCCGAACGAACAAGCCCTGCGGCTTGCGTTCCCTGGCTCTTCGCCCTTGAGGCATGACCGTACGACTATCAGGAGAAACACCATGTCCCGTATCCAGTTCCCCAACAAGACCCGCCTCGGCCTGCTGAGCATCGCCCTGGTGGGCGGTATCAACCTGGCTTCCTCGGCGTTTGCCGTCGAGCCACTGCCGCAAGGCTACCAGCTGGCGGCTGCGGAAAAGGCCGGGGAGGGCAAGTGCGGCGAAGGCAAGTGCGGTGCCAGTGGCGCCAAGGCCAAAGCCACCCAGGCCGAAGGCAAGTGCGGCGAGGGCAAGTGTGGCGCCAGCAGTGCCAAGGCTACCCAGGCTGAAGGCAAATGCGGTGAAGGCAAGTGCGGCGACGCTTCGTTCGCCCGTACTGACGCCGACCATGACGGCCGCGTGTCCCGCGCCGAGCTGCTGGCGGTCGCGCCGAAGGCCGGTGCCGAATTCGATGCCATCGATGCCAACCACGACGGCTACCTTTCCGAAGCCGAGGTCTACCAGTTCCGCAAGCACCAGTTCGACGCCAACGGCAATCCCTTCCCGACCGACCTGTACAGCAAGCTGAGCCAGGCCAAGCAATGACCCGCAGCGGCAACCTCCCCAGGCCGTGTGCCGGGGAGGGCGCTGCACCACAAGGAGCCTGTCGATGAGCACTACTTCTTATCTGCAAGGTGCGGGCCTGGGCCTGCGCCGTGCACTGCTGCCTGAGTTGCTGAACATGGACGCTGGCGCCGTGGACTTTCTCGAATGCGCCCCGGACAACTGGATCGGCGTCGGCGGCGCCTTCGGCGAAGGCCTGGCGCAACTGGCCGAGCGCTATCCGCTGGCTTGCCATGGCCTGTCACTGTCGCTTGGCGGCCCGGCACCACTGGACCATGGCTTCCTGCGGCAGATTCGCGCCTTTCTCGACCGTCACCAGGTACCGCTGTTCAGTGAACACCTGAGCTACTGCGCCGATGACGGCCATCTGTATGACCTCATTCCCCTGCCGTTCACCGAAGAAGCCGTGCGCCATACTGCCCAGCGCATTGCTGAAGTCCAGGATGCCCTCGGTCGGCGGATTGCCGTGGAGAACATCTCCTACTACGCCGCACCGTATCAGGCGATGAGCGAAATCGAGTTTCTGCAGGCGGTGTTGAGTGAAGCCGACTGCGACCTGCTGCTGGACATCAACAATATCGTGGTCAATGCCTGCAACCATCGCTACGACGCTGCCGCGTTCCTGGCCCAGGTGCCGGCCGAGCGGGTGGTCTGCCTGCATGTGGCCGGGCACTACGACGAAGCGCCGGACCTGAAGATCGACACCCATGGTGCCAGCGTCAAGCCTGATGTCTGGGGACTGCTGGCCAGTGCCTACCAGCACCTGGGGCCGGTGCCGACCTTGCTCGAGCGCGACTTCAACCTGCCACCGCTGGCCGAGCTGCTGGTCGAGGTGGAGCATATCCGCAGCCTGCAATCTACAGTGCAGGCCTTGGCGGTGCGCCATGGCTGATTCACTGCGCGAACAACAACTGCGCATGGCTGGCCATATCCGCGATCCGCAGGCCAATCCGCCACCGCCCGGTATAGAAGCGCGGCGCCTGGCGGTGTACCGGCAGCTGTTCTTCGGCAACCTGCAAGCATTGCTGGCGGGTAGCTTTCCGGTGCTGCATGCCAGTCTCGCTGCCGAGCACTGGCAGGGGTTGTGCGAAAACTTCTACGCCCACCATCGCTGCCACACGCCGCTGTTCACCGAAGTGGGCGGCGAGTGGGTCGAATACCTGCAAGGGCGAGGCGACCAGCCCGGGTGGATCGCTGAACTTGCCCATTACGAGTGGATAGAAACGGCATTGTTGCTCAGTGATGCCGCCGAACCTGAGCATGCCCCGGAGGGTGATCTGCTCGTTGGCGTGCCGGTGCTGTCCAGCCTGGCTGTGCCACTGGCTTATGCCTGGCCGGTCAGCCATATCGGGCCGGAACATCTGCCGGGCGAGGCGCCCGATGAGCCCACCTTGCTGCTGGCTCACCGAGGAAAAGACCACAAGGTGGCCTTTTCGCGCCTTGCGCCGCTGGCCCATGCGCTGTTGCAGTCGTTGCAGGACCAGCCCATGAGCGGGCGCGGACATCTGGCGGCGCTGGCCGCGGCAGCAGGCGTCGAACCCGCTGCCATCGAGGCACACGGCCTGGCGCTGTTGCAGAGCCTGAAAGCCCAGGGCGTCGTGCTCGGCACCCGATGAGCTGCGAGCGCAGCTGTGATTATTGATACTTGATCACGATCGCCTTGAGCTTGCGCCCTTCGACACTGCGGATATCACGGTCCCACAGAGGCCCTTCGACATAGGCTGCCACTGGCTGGATGCGGTCATACACCACCACTGCGGCATCACCGCCGATGGATGCGGTTTCTTCCCGCAGCTTCTGTTCCACCTCGGTAATCGGCGGTGCTGGCTCGACGCTGGCGTCGACCAGCACTTCACCGAGGCGCACATGTTTGCGGGTGGGTTCGCGGCGTAGTACTTCGACGTTGGCCGCGTTGCTCGGGGTGAAGTGCGGCACGCCGACGTATTCGGTGGTATGCGCGTTGATCGAGCTGCAGCCGGCCAGTGCCAGCAGCAGTGCAGCGGCCAGGCCGTGGAGGCGTGGAGAGAAGCTGAACCGGTTTGCTTTCATGCCTGGAGTCCCTTCGATGTTGAGCCAGTGGCTGGCTGCAGTGAACATAGTCGAAGGGACTGCCGGGTACAAATGAGCGCCAGCGCTTAGCGGCGGTAGTAGTGGTGATCGCGATCATAATGGTGGGCCCGCTCGTTGCGACGTTCCCATTCGTGACGGCGCTCGGCTTCACGGCGTGCCTGTTCCCGGCGCCATTGCGCCCGGCGCCATTCTTCGCGGCGGCGGTCTTCGCTGTGGTAGTGCCAGCGGCCGTCGCGCCAGTAGCGGTCATCATGGGCCAGCAGTGGCCCTGGCTGGCCGTTGGCCACGCTGGCCAGGTTTGGCCAGGGAGTCTGGGCGGGTTTGGCGGGCGCTTGAACGGTGCTTTCAGTGGCCAGGCCCACATGGGTAACGTGCATCGGCGTGGCGGACGCAGAGCCGATGGCCGCCAAGGCGAACAGGCCAGAGAGCAGGAACTTCGGGAAAGAGAATTTCATGATTGAAGGCACCCCCCAAGGTTGTCATTGAACATGCGGTGGGCAGCGCCGTGAGGCTGCGCCACCACCTGCGTGAGCATGTCCAGATAGACAAGTAATTGGGGAAAAGTTCTGTTCGTTCAGCGCTTTAGCGTCTACACGTCGCTGAGCCAGACCAACGGGCGTGTCGGGTCGTCGCTGCCCATGCGGGCGAAGGTTTGTGACTCGAGCATGGCCTTGACCTGCCCGCCTAGGGCCAGCAAGCGCTCGGCGAAACCGGGGCCAATGCTGCCGTTGTCTTCCAGCGACAAGCCACTCTGGCCGTGCTGGATCGCCAGGTGATAGTGGCTGGCGTCGTCGCCACTGGCAGCGAGAATGACCGTATAACGTGGGCCCAGCAGGGTGCTCAGGCATTGCTGCAACAGGTCGAGTTGCGAGGCGGGGCTCTCTTGGTGCAATGCCGAAGCCAGGGCGGTGGGGACGAAGGGTGGCATGGGGTTACCTGCAAGGCATGTTCATATGTCTCTCAGCTTAGGCAAGGTGACGGTCAACTTGGGTTAAGCGAGGGTAAAAACCGGTAAGGCGTGTGCGCTGAGTCAGAAGGTCTGGCCCAGGGAGAACTGGAAGATCTGCGTTTCGGCGTTATCCGGCTTTTTCAGCGGTGCTGCCAGGCTGAAGCTAAGCGGCCCCATCGGGCTGTACCAGGTCACCCCGACGCCCAGCGACACGGCCAGCTGGTTGAGGTCGACATTGCCGCAGCCTTGGGTGGTGGATAGGTAGCAGGTGTCGGAGTAGACATTGCCGGCGTCGACGAACACCGAGCTGCGCAGCTGGCTCTGGTTCTTGATGAACGGCATCGGGAAGATGTACTCGGCGCCGCCGGTGACCAGAATGTTGCCGCCGAGCACGTCAGTGTCGCGGTCGGAGTAATAGGCCTGGCCGGCGCTTGAATAGGTACCGGTGGCCGGGGTGCTGCGCGGGCCGAGGGTGCCGTCCTTGAACCCGCGCACCGAGCCCTGGCCACCGGCGGTGTAGCTTTCGTAGAAGGGCAGGCCGTCGGTGGAACCGTAACCGTTGCCGTAGCCCAGGGTGGTGTGCAGGCGCAGGGTGGTGTCGTTGCTCACGGGCAGGAAGGTCTGGCCGTTGTAGTCGAGCTTGTAGAACGACAGGTCGCTGCCTGGGGTGGTCGCCATAAGGGTCAGGGCCTGGGAGTGGCCGCGGGTGGCCAGCACGCCTTTGTTCAAGGTCGACTCGGACCAGCCGATCGAGGCCTTGAGGTTGTTGAAACTCTTGCCTTCGCGCTGGATGAAGTCGTAGATCTCGTCGGCGCTGTAGGTGCCCGGGTTGATGTCGTCGTGCTGCAGGGTCAGGCCGTAGGTCAGGCGCGAGGTTTCGTTGATCGGGTAGCCGAAGTTCACCCCCGCGCCATAGCTGTTGATTGCGTAGTAGGACACGCCGTCATCGTAGTAGTCGCTGTAGTCGGTGCTGCTGTAGAACAGGTTGTAGCCCAGGCTGACACCGTCTTCGGTGAAGTAGGGGTTGACGAAGCCGAAGTTGTACTTGGTCTGGTACTCCGAACGGGTCAGGCCGATGGACACCTTGTTACCGGTCCCGAGGAAGTTGCTCTGGCTGATCGAGCCACCAAGGATCAGGCCGG